>NZ_CAWVHE010000003.1:260000-608974 GCF_963929015.1 uncultured Merdimonas sp. | reverse complement strand
CACTAGATCGCGTGTTTCGTTTCGTCCTCCTTCGTATACAAATAGTCCTAAAAAAACAATACACCGACAGCCGAAAACTGTCAATCATTACCGAAAAATCCTTTCGGGTACACCCTGTTTTCCAAAAAGGTACAGGGCAAATTGCAAATGGGGACGTAGTCCTTTGCAAAAGGACTACGTCCCCCATTTACCGCACGATCTTGTAATACTCCCGCGCTGTTATGGCGTACACGATGGCATAGAACACCGCGAATACGGCTATGCATATGACGGTGCAAAGAAGATACAGTGGTGTGTTGGTAAAGTTCAGGGTGACCATCAGTTTTTTGATCACCTGAAAGGCAACTTGCCACATGGAGTACCGCCATGGCCAGGGGCAGGAAGAATACGGTCAGCACCTGGCTTCTGATGGTGCGTCTGACTTCCCGCTGATCCATGCCGACTTTCTGCATGATCTGGAACCGTTCTTTGTCGTCGTAGCCTTCGGAGATCTGTTTGTAATAAATGATCAGCACAGCCGCGATCAGGAACAGGACGCCCAGATAAATGCCGATGAAGAACATGGCGCCATACAAGTCGTAAAAGCTGTCCCGGCTCTGCTGCCGGCTTTCGCACTGGATCCCCGGCATCTGGCTTGTGAGGCGGTCTGTTATAGCCTGCTCCGCTGCCGTACAATCCGCCTCTTTTCCTTCCAGGTCAAAGAAGTGCACATATTCGACGGAACTTTGCTGCTCGATCCACTCTTCGGCCATATCGCTGCCCTCCCAGGCTTCTTTCAGGATGCTCTCGATCTCCTGCTCGTCGGATAAGATCAGGTAAAATGCATCCGTCACCCGGGAGCGGGTTCTTTGGCTCTACCTTCAGTTCGTCTATGGTGCCGGCTACCTGATACTCTTTTGATCCGATCCGCATCGTATCTTTCTTCCAGTCTTCACCTGTGGAATAAGCCAACACTTCATCCGGCTCCAGTGAAACATTCTTTCCCTCCATGGAATTATAATCTGCCACAGGGATCAGGTAAATTTCCCGCAGCGCTGATATCGTATAATCCGTCTCCGTTTTCAGAGCAAATCCGTCTGTGTCAAGGATTCCCGCAGCTGATCCCTGATGATAGGAAATCTCGGTATCCGGGTCTATGGTAACAGAGTGCCATACAGTTTCTTCCCGGATCACATCCTCTGTCATTGTCTCCAGTTCCGGGGAAGTCATGAACAGCCTGACACCATAGTCTCTGGGGAACCGGTACCGCAAGATATCATCCATCCCCGCATACAGAGACAAAGTGGTGGATACCATCACCAGCACCATGGTGCTTAGGATACAAATATTTGCCAGTCCCACTGCATTTTGCTTCATCCGGTATATCATCCCCGACACCGTTGTAAAATGCTTTGCCTGATAATAGTAAGACTTCTTTTTCTTCAAAATCTTCAGGACCGCGATACTTCCGGCCACAAACAGTGCATACGTTCCAAGGATCACGCAGATCACCGCAAGAAAGAAGGAAGAAATGGCTTCCAACGGCGACTCGGTCACAACCGCGATCCCGTATCCGGTCCCCAGCAGTGCAAATCCGGCGATGGCCAGAAGCACTTTGGTCTTCGGTTCTTTTTCCCCCTGGCTGCTTCCGCGCAAAAGTTCTACCGGATTGGCAAGACGGATCTGCAAAAGATTATAGCAAAGGGTCAGAAGGAAAATCGCCAGGAACAGCAGGACCGCATCTGTCACCGCAGGAACTGATACTTCAAACTTCAGGCTGGTATGCGCCTGCAGAAGTTTCAGAAACGCCAGATACAAAAGCTTTCCAAATGCGATCCCCAGGAGAAGTCCTCCGCCGATCCCTGCAACCGCTGTGATCAGGGTTTCTGTCAGAAGCATTTTCGCGATGTGCCGCTTCCCCATTCCCAGGATGTGGTACACTCCGATCTCCCGTTTCCTGCGCTTGATGAGGAAGCTATTGGTATAAAACAGAAAAATCACTGCAAATACCACGATCACGCCTCTTCCGTATGCCAGCACCACTTCCATGGTTTCCGTGCCCAGTCCTTCGGTCCTTGAAAGCGCATCCATCATATAGAACATCATCACCGTCAGAACGGCTGTCAGGATATAGGGAACATAGGTCTTCCGGTTGTTTTTCAGATTGGTCACCGCAAGTTTTCGATAAATCTGTCCTCTCATCTTGCGTCACCTCCCGTAGTCAGCACTGTCAGGGTATCGGAAATCTTCTGGTACATCTGCTCATTGGTAAGATTTCCGCGGTATAACTGATGGAACACCTCGCCGTCTTTGATAAACAGCACCCTTTTTGCCGTGCTGGCCGCCTTAACGCTGTGGGTAACCATCAGGATCGTCTGTCCGTCCCGGTTGATCTCTTCAAACAACTGAAGCAGCGCATCTGCAGCCCGGGAATCCAGGGCCCCTGTGGGTTCATCCGCCAGAATAAGCTGCGGCCTGGTGATCAAGGCTCTTGCCACAGCTGCCCGCTGCTTTTGTCCTCCTGACACTTCATAGGGGTATTTCTGCAGGATATCCGCGATCCGAAGCTTCTCCACCACCGGTGTGAGCCGCTTTTCCATCTCCTTATATTTCCTGCCGGAAAGTACCAGCGGAAGCAGGATATTATCCTCAATAGAAAACGTATCCAGAAGATTAAAGTCCTGAAACACAAATCCCAGATTCTGCCGGCGAAACGCCGCCATCTCACGCTCTTTTACCCCGGAAAGATCCCGGCCTTTCAGGTAGACCTTTCCGCCGGTCGGCCGGTCAAGCGCCGCCAGGATATTCAGAAGCGTGGTCTTTCCGGAACCACTCTCTCCCATGATCGCCACATATTCTCTTTGCTCCACAGAAAAATTCACGTTCCGGAGCGCCTCCACCTGATTCCCGCCAAACCGGGTAGTATAAATCTTCTTTACATTTTGTACTTCCAGTAATGTCATCTGTTTTCCCGTCCTTTCCTCAATGTTCTGTTTACGTCTCCTATTATAGGTAATTGCGAAACAAGGTCGCAATCCTGATTAAAAATGCGGTAGGAATCCTGCAATGCAGGATTCCTAAGATGAGAAGCAGGTGACATCAAAATTAGACATGACAAAATAACTTCCCAGATGGACTGCGAAGAAAAAATGTTATAAATACCAAAGGTCAGGCAATCAAAGGTTTTAAACTTCGTATGTATTGAAGTTGGTGGATTTTATCAGCAACAAGTACGGTAATAAGTTGTGTAATTCCTGCAAGAAGTAAATCGGCATGAAGCGTTTTTTCATTCTGTGTTTTACGATTCGCAATACAGAAACTATCCTTGAAATGGTTGATTGATTTTTCGACATTTACACGGATTTTGTAAGTGTCTTCCCATTCCTGGGAACCTCGTTCTACACCAGGATAGGCGCGGAGATTTTTCTCTGGATAAATATAAATCATTCGTCCGCAGGAAGAAGTGGTGCATGGATTATCGCAGTGACATACCCGACATTTTGACTTGTCGGCAGGATTGTATTCCCATTTCATTTTTGGACATACAAACTTCATGGTAGGAAGTTTGCTGCGCAAATGGGATTTGCTTCCTTCCCGTTTCATAGGAAGTGTTGGATCATGTGGGCAGCAGGGAATACCATTTTCATTCACTGTGTAGTCCGTTCCTTCCATGGAAAGTTTTACCCTGAGGGGAATAAAAGCTTTATGGAATCCAATCTCCTCGAAAAGAGATTTATAGATTTCAATCGTATCAAAGGCGGCATCGCCAAGAAAAGTCTTTGGCTCAATCAAAGGATGTTTTTTGAAAAAATCAATCAAAACAGGAAGCAGCGCTTTTGAGTCGGCAAGCGATTTATCCTCATCCGGAGAATCCGATTTCTTTTCTACAACAATATCAGGATGTGCATTTAGGAAATCCTTGTTGTAGAAAGATATGTCGCGGACAATGCCAAGTCCATTTGTGACGATACCGAATTTATAGGCATAACAGAAGTGACCATTGATGTACATCTGCTGGATTGCCTGGTTGGATGCAGCATGAGTTGGCATGGAACCATAAGCGGCTTTGTAAGGATCATAGGAATCATCAAGGTTATGGGATTTTTTAAAAGCCTTCAGCTGTTTAATAATACGGTTGGCATACTTCGGATTATTTTCTGTAACCCATGCTTCAATACCGGAGGTATCAAAGATAGTCATGTCGGCAAGAGCCGGATTCAGCTTTTGGCATATCGGTTCGGTCAGATCTACAAGATGATCGAACATAGATTGTAAGTCCGATAAGAAATCCTGTTTAAAGCGAGTGAATTTTGAACCGTCTGGTACAACATCAAAGCCGCAAAAATCACGAAGTTCCTGAGAGTATTTCAAGAACACAATCAGGAGCGTGTCCGTCGGGATTGAAAAAATACGCTGGAGCAGAAGTGCCTTGAGCATAGGATAAAGCTGGTGCTTGCGAGGTCTTCCGGTTTGGGCGTGAAAATGAGAAACAAAAGAAACAGGAACAATTTCATCAAGGTTAATGGCTTCATCAAGAAGTGCTAGAAAATGATATTTGTCATTATCGAATTTATGTTGACAATCTTCAAAAACTTCTGCCAAAGTGAGCTGCTTATGTGTTATCATATAGGTATATCTCCTTTAAGGTGGATTGGTTAATAGTTTCTAGTCAACTCTATTTTACCATAAACCTTGAGGAGATATTTTATTTTGGCAACAAAAAATGCCGTATTTATGCGGCTTTTGGCGTTTCGCAAACGCCTATCTCCTATTATAAAAAAAGGAGAAATGCCCTTCCATTGATTTAGATGACATTTCCCTGTTCATCCTTACATTTCTGTAAGAATCCCTGTTCACGTTCCAGATACAGGTACACTTTTGTTCCCTGTCCTTCCTGCGACTCAATGTAAATGTTATGATGGAGCCGGTCCATGATCTTTTTGCATAAATACAGCCCGATCCCCGTAGACTTTTTGTCAGCTCTTCCGTTATACCCGGTAAATCCCTTTTCAAACACCCGGGGCAGGTCCTCTGCCGAGATTCCGATCCCCGTATCCTCGATCGCCAGCACCGGACGGTCCCGGTAACTGGTCATATAGATGGAGATGCCTCCTTCTTTCGTGTATTTCAGGGCATTGGAAAGGATCTGTTCCACCACAAAGACCAGCCACTTTTCATCCGTAAGCACCTGGTGATCCAGAGGCCCCAGATCCAGCCGGATCTTTTTCAGAATAAACATCCGCGAATATTTCCGCACAGCCTGGCGCACGATCGCATCCAGAGAATACTCTTCAAACACCAGATCTCCGGACATATCTTCCATACGCAGATAGGAAAGCACCATCTCCACATACTGCTCCACCTTGAAAAGCTCCAGCTTCATTTCCCTGACATAGGGAAGATCCGCTCTTTCTTCTTCCAGAGACTGGATCATCACTTTCAGAGCCGCAATGGGGGTTTTGATCTGGTGGACCCACATGCCGTAATAATCCAGCATCTCCTGTCTGGAGATACGGCCTGCAGATTCCAGTTCCCGCATCCGGCTGTATAATTGTTCTATGATCTCCTGATACTGTGCTTCCAGCTGCCCTGCCGCTTCCGGCATCCGGGAAATATCTGTCAGGATGGCAGTCTGATTCTCCTCCAGTTCCCGGCACCTTTTATAAAACCGGGCAAATCCGATGCCCCCGTACAGCGCCATCCATCCAACTGTCAGGAAACATCCATACCGCACCGCATCTGTACGGATATTGTGCAGAAAGAAAACTACCTGGAAAATGACCAGGATCCCGATATACAGACAGATCTGCCCTGCATGTTCTCTGAGATATTTTCGTAATAGTCTCCAACATCTGTGCCGCATCATTCTACGATATACCCAATCCCTTTCTTCGTCCGGATCACATCCTTCATGCCGGCGGACTCCAGCTTTTTCCGGAGTCTTGCCACATTGACCGTCAAAGTATTATCATCAATAAATTCATCGCTGTCCCAGAGTCTGGCGATGATCTCGTCCCGGGAAACAATCTTGCCTGCCCGTTCAAACAGGACCTGCAGGATCCGGAACTCATTTTTCGTAAGTTCCACTTTCTGTCCTTCGTACAGGATCGTCGCATCCCCCAGATTCAGCACCATCCCGCCATGCTCCATAAGCCCCGCAGACCCCTGGAAGGAATAGGGCCGCCGGAGCATGGCCTGCACCTTGGCCGTCACCACATTCAGGTCAAACGGCTTTTCAATAAATTCATCCCCGCCCATGTTCATGGCCATGACGATATTCATATTATCGTCCAGGGACGACAGAAATATAACCGGCACCTGGGAAACTTTGCGGATCTCCTGGCACCAGTGAAATCCATTGAAAAAAGGAAGGGCAATATCCAGCATGACCAGCTGCGGATCAAATGCCAGAAAGTCCGCCATCACATTGTGGAAATCTTCCGTACATCTGACTTCATACTCCCACTTTTCCAGATGGGACGCCAGCACCCTGGCAATGGTCCTGTCATCTTCCACGATCAGGATCTTGTACATGCTTTTCACCCTTCCTTTCTTTTTCTTTAAATCTTTGCGATATCGATCAGCGTCAGCTTCTTAATATCTGTATTTTCCAGACTGGTGATCAGCGCCTCCGCCGTATCAATGGCAGTCAGAACATTGACGCCTGTCTCAATGGCGCTTCTGCGGATCACAAATCCGTCTTTGGACCGGTCTGCTCCCTGAGGCGGCGTATCGATGACCAGATCGATCTTGTGTCCCAGGATCAGGTCCATCAGATTGGGGCTTTCCTGCTCGATCTTATTGACCGCAATGACTTTCACCCCTGCTTCCTGCAGCGCGTGAGCAGTTCCTCTGGTGGCAAAAATGCGGTATCCGATATCCGCAAAACGCCGTCCGATCTTCACGGCCTCCTCTTTATCCTCATCCCTCACAGTCAGGATCATATTCTGATGCTTCGGAAGCTTGATGCCTGCGCCCAGGAACGCTTTATAAAGCGCCTCGTCAAAGGTCTTTGCGATTCCCAGGCACTCGCCGGTAGACTTCATCTCCGGCCCCAGGCTGATGTCCGCGTCCCGGATCTTCTCAAAGGAGAATACCGGCATTTTCACAGCGAAATAATCCGCCTCCGGCTGCAATCCAGGCGTATAGCCCAGTTCCCGGATGGTGTGTCCCATGATCACTTTTGCTGCCAGCGGTACGATGGGGATGCCGGTCACCTTACTGATATAAGGCACGGTACGACTGGATCTTGGATTCACCTCGATCACATAGACCTCTTCCCCGCATACAATGAACTGAATGTTGATCAGACCGATCACATGCAGCGCTCTTGCAAGTCTTCTGGTATATTCGCCAATGGTTTCTTTCGTCTTTTCACTCAGACTTTTGGCCGGATACACAGAGATACTGTCTCCGGAATGGATACCTGCACGCTCAATATGCTCCATGATCCCCGGGATCAGGATATCTGTGCCGTCGCAGACCGCGTCTACCTCAATCTCCTTGCCCTGGAGATATTTATCCACCAGGATCGGATGATCCTGAGCGATCCGGTTGATGATCCCGATAAATTCTTCAATATCATGATCGTTAATGGCAATCTGCATGCCCTGTCCGCCCAGCACGTAAGAGGGCCGCACCAGTACCGGATATCCCAGCCGGTTTGCCACTTCCTTTGCCTCTTCTGCCGTATACACGGTGCCGCCGGTCGGTCTTGGGATCTCGCACTGTTCCAGGATCTCGTCGAACAATTCCCTGTCCTCTGCAGCATCCACATTCTCAGCGGAGGTTCCAAGGATCGGCACGCCCATCTTCATCAGGCTTTCCGTCAGCTTGATGGCTGTCTGGCCGCCAAACTGTACCACAGCTCCGTCCGGATGCTCCAGATCAACGATGCTCTCCACATCCTCCGGAGTCAGAGGTTCAAAATACAGCTTATCCGCAATATCAAAGTCTGTGCTGACAGTCTCCGGATTATTATTGACGATAATCGTCTCATAGCCTTCTTTGGCAAAAGCCCAGGTACAGTGTACGGAACAGAAGTCAAACTCGATTCCCTGGCCGATCCGGATCGGACCGGAGCCAAGAACCAGCACCTTCTTCTTTCCTGTGGTCTCTTCCACCTCATTTTCACTGCCGTATACCGAATAATAGTAAGGCGTCTCCGCCGCAAATTCCGCAGCGCAGGTGTCCACCATCTTATATGCCGCGCGGATTCCGTATTCATGGCGCATATCATGGATCTGTCGCTCGGTATTGCCGGTCAGCCCCGCGATCACGCTGTCCGGGAATTCCATCCGCTTCGCTTCTCTTAAGGTGTCCGCATTCAGGGTCTGTGTCTGAAGGGTCTGTTCCATCTCAACCAGACGTGCGATCTTATCAATAAACCAGAGATCGATCTTAGCAGCCTCATGGATCTTCTCATAACTGATGCCCTGACGGATAGCCTCTGCGATCTTCCAGATCCTGCGGTCATCCACCACCCGGAGTTCCTCCAGAAGATCCTCTCCCTTATATCCGGAGAAATCATAGGACATCAGGCTGTCTACATGCTGTTCCAGCGAGCGGATCGCCTTCATAAGCGCCCCTTCAAAGTTATCGCAGATGCTCATCACTTCACCGGTCGCCTTCATCTGTGTGGTCAGCGTACGCTTCGCGCTGATAAATTTGTCAAAGGGAAGTCTCGGGATTTTTACCACACAATAATCCAGCATGGGCTCAAAGCTGGCATAGGTCTTCTTCGTTACCGCATTTTTGATCTCATCCAGCGTATACCCCAGAGCGATCTTTGCCGCTACTTTCGCGATCGGATACCCGGTCGCCTTGGACGCCAGCGCAGAAGAACGGCTGACACGGGGATTTACCTCGATCACGCAGTATTCAAAGGTGTCCGGATGCAGGGCGTACTGCACATTACAGCCGCCGGTAATATTCAGCTCGCTGATGATGTTAAGAGCCGAGGTCCGCAGCATCTGATACTCTTTATCCCCCAGAGTCTGGGACGGCGCCACAACGATACTGTCTCCGGTATGCACGCCTACCGGGTCGATATTTTCCATATTACATACGGTGATGCAATTTCCCTTGCTGTCCCGCATCACTTCGTATTCGATTTCCTTCCATCCGGCGATGCACCGTTCCACCAGCACCTGGCCGACGCGGGAAAGGCGCAGTCCGTTTTCCAGGATCTCCACCATCTGCGCTCTGTCGTGGGCGATCCCGCCGCCGCTTCCTCCCAGAGTATAGGCCGGACGGAGAACCACCGGATAGCCGATCTTCTCTGCAAATCTTAACCCGTCTTCTACATTTTCCACCACCAGAGACGCCGCGCAGGGCTCTCTGATCTTCTCCATGGTCGTCTTAAATTCCAGACGGTCCTCTGCTTTTTTGATCGTCTCAGATGTAGTTCCGATCAGACGTACATTATTTCTCTTTAAGAAACCGCTTTCTTCCAGTTCCATAGCCAGATTCAGGGCCGCCTGTCCTCCCAGCGTGGGAAGCACGCTGTCCGGGCGCTCCTTTAAGATCAGCTGTTCCACCACCTCGGCGGTCAGAGGCTCGATATAAACCCGGTCTGCAATGTCTTTATCCGTCATGATCGTAGCTGGATTGGAATTTAAGAGCACCACCTCAATGCCCTCTTCTTTCAGGGAACGGCAGGCCTGGGTTCCCGCATAATCAAACTCCGCGGCCTGTCCGATCACGATCGGCCCGGATCCGATTACCAGAACTTTTTTAATCTCTTTATTTCTTGGCATTCTTATGCTCCTTTCATCATATCCATAAACCGGTCAAACAGGTATCCGGAATCCTGCGGTCCCGGGCAGGCCTCCGGGTGGAACTGTACGGTAAAGATCTTCTTTCCTTCGTAGATCAGCCCCTCGTTGGTGCCGTCATTGACATTGACGAACGCCTCTTTTGCAATCGCCGGATCCATAGTGGAAGCGTCTACCGCGTATCCGTGATTCTGCGAGGATATGTACACCCGTCCGTTGCTCAAGTCTTTTACCGGGTGGTTGCCTCCCCTGTGCCCGTATTTCAGTTTATATGTCTTTGCGCCATTTGCAAGAGCCATCAACTGATGCCCCAGGCAGATCGCAAAAATCGGAATATCTGAATCGTATAATTTCTTGGTTTCTTGAATGATAGTTTCACAGGACGCCGGATCTCCCGGTCCATTGGACAACATGATTCCGTCCGGATTAGAATTGATAATGACTTCCGCCGGTGTGTCAGCCGGATAAACCACCACTTCGCACCCGCGATTCTGTAAAGATCGGATAATATTATTCTTGGCCCCGAAATCCATCAGTGCCACTTTGGGGCCCTGGCCTTCCAGCACATAAGACTGGCTGCAGGTCACTTCAGAGACTACGTCCCCTACGGAATAAGCTTTGAGTTTTGGAATGATCTCCTGAAGATCATAATCTTCTCTTGTAGTGATCATGCCGTTCATCGTACCCTTTTCCCGCAGGATCTTCGTCAGCGCCCGGGTATCTACTCCTGCGATCCCCGGAATATCCTGTTCTGTTAAAAAATCCTGAATGGTTCCCTCGCACCGGAAATTACTGGGCATTCTGGATAATTCTCTTACAATGTACCCGTCGGGCCATGCCTTCTTTGACTCCATGTCCGGCGTGATCCCGTAATTCCCGATCAGCGGATAGGTCATGACAACGGCCTGTCCTGCGTAAGAAGGGTCAGTCAGAACTTCCAGATACCCCGTCATCGAAGTATTAAATACGATCTCGCTGATCATATCTTTTGTGGACCCGATACTCGTTCCTGAGAAGACGGTTCCGTCTTCTAAAATCAGAAATGCTTTCATAGATTCACCTTTTCCTTCCTAGTACTTGACAAATTGTAGAAATTATACTATATGTTTTCTCTATTTGCAACCTTTTTAAAACTTTCTTTTCCCGGATTTTCTTAAGATTTTCTGTCCGGGAAGAACCATTTCTTTTTTCCTTCATAAACTAACAGTAAGAGATTTCCTGCGAGGTATCTTTTTATGAATACAACCCTGCCACTGCACGCTTCCGAATCTGACGCTTCCGGAAGCCTGAAGGTACATCTGACCTCCGGCAACGGCGCAAGACCCATCCGCGGAGCTACGGTCCGCATCTCCTATACAGGTGTTCCGGACAGCACACTTATGGAACTTGTCACCGACGATTCCGGACAGACTGCGTCGATTGACCTGGAAGCGCCTGCTCTGTCCTACAGCCTGGACCCAGGCAGCGACGTCCAGCCTTATTCCGAATATACCCTTCAGATCTCCGCCCCAGGGTATGAATCTGTCAGCGTTGCCGGGGTAGAGATCCTGCCCGCCGTTCAGGCGATCCAGCATGTATCTCTGAACCCTTCCGACGGCGCCGGCTCTGAAGAAGAAGTTTATGTCATCCCCGCCCACACCCTGTACGGATCCTATCCTGCCAAGATACCGGAAGACGAGATCAAACCCGTAAATGAGACCGGCGAGATCGTCCTAAGCCGGGTGGTCGTTCCGGAATATATTGTGGTTCACGACGGCAGCCCCCGGGATTCCACTGCAAAAAATTATTATGTAAAGTACAAAGATTACATCAAAAATGTAGCTTCCAGCGAAATCTACGCGACCTGGCCTTCGGATACCATCCGGGCTAACGTACTGGCTATCATGTCTTTTACGCTGAACCGTGTATTTACAGAGTGGTACCGCAATCTTGGATATGACTTTACCATCACATCCTCTACGGCTTTTGACCACAAATGGATCCCGGAGCGAAATACTTATGCTCCTATTGATACCATTGTGGATGAGCTGTTCGCCTCTTATCTCTCAAAACCAGGCGTGCGCCAGCCTATCCTGACTCAGTACTGTGACGGCCACCAGGTAACCTGCAGCGGATGGATGACCCAGTGGGGTTCCAAAGAACTGGGGGATCAGGGATATTCTGCCATAGAAATCCTCCGGCACTATTACGGGGATGATCTGTATATCAACACCGCCGAAGCCATTTCCGGCATCCCTTCCTCCTGGCCGGGATCTGACCTGAAGAGCGGTTCCAGAGGAAGCAAGGTCCGGCAGCTGCAGGAACAGTTAAGCGCCATTGCCAGAGCATATCCGGCCCTGCCGGCCATTGCCGCGGATGGTATCTATGGACCAGACACCACAGAGGCAGTCCGGAAATTCCAGTCTGTATTCGGCCTTCCGGCCACAGGGATCACAGACTACCCCACCTGGTATAAAATCTCTGAAATCTACGTTGGCGTATCAAGGATTGCAGAACTGAACTGACATCCATACGAAGCTATGCCGGATCTTCTGCAAAAAAAGAGGGTATGCACCGGTTTCAAACCATCTGTGTCATACCCCCTTTTCTTTAGAAGAATACTCTTTGTATATCGTTGTACATTACGACCACCATCAGGATCATCAGAAGCACAATGCCAGCAAAATGGACATACCCTTCTTTCTCAGGCGGCACCCGTTTTCTGCGGATCGCTTCCACAAACAAAAATACCAGACGACCGCCGTCCAGCGCCGGCAAAGGCAGAAGATTCATAACGCCCAGATTGGCAGACAACAGGATTGCCAGATTCAGCATCTGCGCCGCCACCACAAAGATTCCATAGGAACGGCTCTGCTGATAGGCATCGTCCACCACATCCACAATTCCCACCGGACCGGACAGCTGATCCACACCGATCCTTCCTGTTGCCAACATACGCAGACTGTCGATCGTAACCTGGATCCAGTACTTCACCTCATAAGTACCATAGGTAACTGCAGAAAAAAGATCTGCCCTGGTGGAAGTTCCTCCCGCGATCCCGATCCGCTCATAGCCCAGCTCCTCATCCATCTTAGGCGTCAGTGTAACGGAAGTTTCTTTCCCGTTCCTCTCATAAGTTACCGCAACATTTTCTCCCGGATGAAACTGAAGGTACGCGGAAACTTCCCGGTAAATGTGAATCTTACGTCCTCCCATCTCCACGATCCGGTCTCCTGCCTGAAGCCCTGCTTCCGCAGCCGGATATCCTGCTTCCACATCCGATACCACTGGTTCATCATAACCGATCATAAAGATCAGGATCACGGCAAAGATCCATGCCAGGATAAAGTTAAACACAGGTCCGGCGGCAATCACGCTGATCCGCGCCCACACAGATTTTCTGTTGAAACTGCCCGGCGAATCCGACGCCTCTTCGTCTTCTCCCATGGCGCAAAAGCCTCCAATGGGAAGAAGCCGGATACTGTATCTGGTGCGCCGGTATTCTTTTTGGAAGATCACAGGCCCCATGCCGACTGCAAACTCTTCTACATCAATGCCGTTTTTCTTTGCCAGCAGAAAATGACCAAGCTCATGAAAAAATACAATAAAACCAAATAGTAAAATCGCTAATACAATGCCCAAAAATTACCTCCTGCTGTTGATACGATCGTAAGTTTCTTTTTCTGTTTCCAGAATCTGCTCCAGCGTCGGATGCTCGATCACCTTATGCGCCCGGATGCAGTCTTCGATAATCTCTGTAATCTCCAGAAATGTGATCTGCCGGTTCAAAAACTGCTGTACAGCCAACTCATTGGCCGCGTTAAATACAGTAGGAAGACTTCCCCCTCTTCTTCCGGCAATATACGCCAGCTTCAGACCGTAAAATGTATCCATATCCGGCTTTTCAAACGTAATGCTGCGAAGCTTCCAGAAATCCAGCCGATCTCCCGGCAGATATCTTCTCTGCGGATAATAAAGCGCATACTGAATAGGAAGCTTCATATCCGGGGTGCCAAGCTGTGCAAGAACTGCCCCGTCTTCATATTCTACCATAGAGTGGATGATGCTCTGGGGCTGGATCACCACTTCTACCTGATCCACCTCCACGTCAAACAGCCACTTTGCCTCGATCACTTCCAGCCCCTTGTTTACCATAGTAGAAGAATCAATGGTAATCTTCCGCCCCATGGACCAGTTGGGATGACGCAGCGCATCCTCCACCTGAACGTCCAGCAGATCTTCCTGCTTCTTTCCCCTGAATGGGCCTCCGGAAGCGGTCAGAAGGATCTTGTGCACCGGATTCCCTGTATTTCCCTGCAATGCCTGGAAAATCGCGCTGTGCTCACTGTCCACAGGCAGAATCTTCACCTGATGTTCCGCCGCAAGAGGCATGATCAGATGTCCGGCAGTTACCAGCGTCTCTTTGTTGGCAAGTGCAATGTCCTTCCCTGCTTTGATGGCCTCAATCGTAGGACGGATCCCGATCATTCCTACGATTGCAGTCACCAGTATCTCTGCATCCGAAAGCGTGGCGATCCGGATCAATCCATCCATGCCGGATACCACTTCCGTATCCGTATCTGCCACCTTTGTACGAAGTTCCATCGCTTTTTCCTCTGACCACACGGCCGCCATCTTCGGAGAGAACTCCCGGATCTGCTGTTCCAGAAGCTGGATATTGCTGCCTGCTGCCAGGCCAAGCACTTCCAGATCCTGTTTTTCTCTTACAATTTCCAGCGTCTGGGTTCCAATTGATCCGGTGGAACCCAGAATAGCTATTTTTTTCATCAGTCGTCTCCTCCATCATTATATGACAGACGCCAGATAAAAGATCACAGGCGCCGTAAATATCACGCTGTCAAACCGGTCAAGGATCCCGCCGTGTCCGGGGATCAGCTTTCCATAATCCTTAATGTCATGATTACGCTTTATAGCCGATGCCGCAAGATCCCCCACCTGTGAGATCGCTCCTCCTGCTCCGCAGATCAGCGCACACTCCCAGACGATCACGTCCGCGCCTCCCCACTGGTTCATGGCCAGCGCAAACAAAGCCCCGAGAAGAGCCGCTCCCAGAATGCCGCCTACGCCGCCCTCTACGGATTTCTTTGGGCTAAGCTTTGGCGCCATCTTATGCTTTCCAATCAGCATGCCTACACAATAGGCACAGGTATCGCAGCCCCAGGAGCTAAGAAAGATCAGCCATACGATCACGCCGCCCTCTTCCGGGAGCATACGGGTCTGATAGACAAAGGACAGCATCATGGCCACATAAAAGAGTCCAAAAAACACGGTCGTCACCTGCTCAGCCCGGTACCTGGGATAAGAAAATACATAGATTGCCATCAGGACGACCAGGAAAAGAAGCGAAAGCATCATCACACTTTCCAGTCTTCCCACATACAAAAGCCTGTAATACACTGCCGCGGCCAGATATCCGGCCACCCCAAGCAAAGTCTCTCTAACCTCTACCACATGATAAAGCTCTGTCATACCGATCAGGCTGACCGCCAGAAGAAGGAAAAACAGCAGATCCCCTCCAAGTCCTACGGTGGCGATCAGCACAATCACCAGTACGATGCCGCTTAAAAGTCTTGTTTTGAACATGCCTTTACTCCCCCCTTACTCCGCCGTAACGGCGGTCCCTTTCATTATACTGCCGGATCGCCTTTTCCAGTTCTTCCTTTGTAAAGTCCGGCCACAGAACATCCGTAAAGTAGAATTCGGTATACGCAAGCTGCCACAAAAGATAATTGGAAAGCCTTTGTTCCCCGCTGGTGCGGATCAGAAGATCCGGATCCGGGATGTCATGGGTATCCAGATATTCTTCAAAGAATTCTTCGTCAATGTTCTCCGGCTCCACCTTCCCGTCCCGGCAGTCGGCAGCCAGCCGTCTGACAGCCCGCAGGATCTCATCCCGGCTTCCATAATTGATCGCGATCTGGAAATTCAGGCCTCCGTTTCCCTTTGTGGCTTCTTCCAGCTCCAGGATCCGGTTGCGGATATCAGCATCCAGTCCCGTAAGATCCCCGATCACACGGACTTTCATATCGTTCTTCGCTGCCGTCTTAAGGCAGGTTTTCATATAATTGCGAAGCAGCTTCATCAGGGCGTCCACTTCATCTTTCGGGCGGTTCCAGTTCTCTGTGGAAAACGCATATACCGTCAGATATTTGATCCCCATGCGCCAGGCTTCCTCACAGATCTTCTCCACGTTTTTGCTTCCCTGTGCATGTCCGTAATTTCTCGGCATCCCTTTGGACTTCGCCCAGCGTCCGTTTCCATCCAGTATGACCGCCACATGTCGTGGTATATTCATTGCCCTTTCTCCTCCTTTGCAAACACAGGGACAGACCAGGTATCCTCCAGATCTGCCCCCTTTTTTCAACGGATCCGGTTATACTGTCATAACTTCTTTGGTCTTTACCTCAACAGCCGCATCCACTTTTTTCACATACTTATCTGTCATCTTCTGAAGATCGTCTTCCAGATCCTTAATCTCATCCTCGGAAACTTCGCTTCCTTTCAGCTTCTTAAAGGAATCATTTCCATCTCTGCGGATGTTGCGGAGCGCTACTTTTGCAGCTTCTCCCTTTTTCTTAACATCCTTTGCCAGCTCTTTTCTTCGCTCCTCGGTCAGCTCCGGAAATACCAGGCGGATCGAAGAACCGTCATTTGTGGGATTGATGCCAAGATCCGAGGTCTGGATCGCCTTGGTGATCTCCTTGATCATACTTTTTTCCCACGGCTGGATCTGGATCATCCGGGGCTCCGGAACCGATACGTTCGCCACCTGCTGCAGCGGAGTCGGCACCCCGTAATACTCTACCATGATCTTATTCAGGACATTCGGGTTTGCCCGGCCGGCGCGGATCCCTGCCAGCTCCGCGTCCAGACTGGCCATGGTCTTTTCCATCTTGCTCTCATATTTTTCCAGTTTTTCATTCATATGGTTGTCCTCCCTTTCTTCCTATACCGTCACTTTAGTTCCGGTAAATCTTCCTGACATGGTATTCGCAATGCTGTTCTCTTCATTCAGCCCGAAAACCAGCATCGGCATCTTATTTTCCAGACACAGGATCGATGCCGTAAGATCCACTGCCATCAGCTTGCGGTCGATCATCTCCTGGATGGAAATCTCATTATATTTCTTTGCCTGCGGATTGATCTTGGGATCGCTGTCATAAATACCGTCGATCGCCTTTGCCAGCAGCATGGCGTCCGCCTCAATCTCTATCGCACGCAGAACTGCTCCTGTATCTGTGGAAAAGTAAGGATGCCCGGTTCCTCCCGCAAAAAAGATCACCTTTCCTGCTTCCAGAGCTTCCACTGCCGCATCCTTGGAAAACAATGTGGTAAATGCTCCACATACAAACGGGGTAAATACTTCCGTCTTCATCCCCACATGACGGAAAATATCTGACACATAGATACAGTTCATCACGGTAGCCAGCATGCCGATCTGGTCCGCCTTTACCCGGTCAATGGTCTCGCTGGTCCGCCCTCTCCAGAAATTTCCGCCTCCGGTAACGATCGCAACCTGAATCCCGTCGTCTGTAAGCTGCTTCACCTGGCGGGCGACCTGCAGACAGGTCTCCTCGTCGAATCCGGTCTTTTTGTCACCTGCAAGGGCTTCTCCACTGAGTTTTAACAACACTCTCTTCATAGTCTGTACTGCTCCTTATGTTCAGTTTCTCATGCCTTTCGCATATTTATCTAGAGTATACCATAGGATGGCGAAAAAAGGAATCTTAAAATATCATATCCGCTTTTTCATAAGATACAGATACATCGCGACCAGAAGGCCTCCTGCCAGCACCCATGCCATAGGCGCTGCAAAACACATTCCCACATAACTTCCCAGCCAGGCGGCCGCCACCGCCATCACACTGCGTCCGATCAGCTCCGCCACGCCTGCCGTCATCGGAAGAAGGCCAAATCCCATTCCCTGGATCCCGTTGCGGTACACATTGACAAATACCAGAGGAATAAAGGAAATCCCTACACATTTCAGATAGGTGTCCACATATCCCGTGATCGCATTCAGATTTTCCGAAACAAACAGCACCGTAAGATACTTTCCAACTGTAATGATCAGAAGTCCGGACAGCACCGCGTAAAGAATCCCGATCCATGTAGCGCTACGGAATCCCTGCCGCAGGCGCTCCTTTTTCCCTGCTCCCATATTCTGTGCACAATAGGTCGCCATCGTTGTCCCAAGCGCCACATATGCCTGGGATACCACCTGTTCGATCTTGCAGGCGGCTGCAAATCCGGCGGCGGCCACAGATCCCAGGGTATTTAAACATGCCTGCAGCACAATCGTTCCGATGGCTGTGATGGAATACTGAAACGCCATGGGGAACCCGATGGCCATCTGCCATTTCATCATACTGACATCCAGCTGGAAATCCTCCCTGTGCAAATGCAGTTCCGGCACTTTTTTGTAAATATAATACAGACACAGAACACCGGACACTCCCTGCGAGATCACCGTCGCCCAGGCGGCGCCCTCCGCGCCCATGTGGAATCCGGCAATAAACCAGAGGTCCAGCACCACATTCAGAAAAGCGGCCAATATCAGAAAATACAGAGGCCTTCTGCTGTCCCCTATGGCTCTTAAGATGCTGGCCAGAAGATTATAGAGCACCTGCGCCACGATCCCGCCGCAGATGACCATGATATATCCGTATGCCTGTCCGTACATGTCTGCCGGCGTGTTCATCCACTCTAAAATCTCTTCCATCGTCCCCATACTTAACACTGTCAGCGCCACGGAAACTGCCGCTGAAAGCAGGCCCGCAGAGGCCACAGAACGCCGCATTGCTTTCTGATTGCCCGCGCCGTAATGCTGCGCCGTCACAACCGTAAATCCTGCCGTCAGTCCCTGCAGAAATCCCAGGATCAGAAACATCAAAGATCCGCATGCCCCTACAGCCGCAAGCGCCGCGTTTCCCACAAACTTCCCTACTATGATCGTATCTGCCATACTGTAAAACTGCTGAAATATATTTCCGATAAAAATAGGCGCCGTAAAATTTAAAATCCTTTTTGTCGGGCTTCCGACTGTCATATCCCGGACCATGCTTCTCCTCCTTTTTCCCATATAAAAAGGCATCTCCTGACAGATGCCTTTCTACTCAAACATGGATATTATATAAAATTACCGGTCCGGTTGCAAGAATTATTTACGCTCTTTTTTTCTTGTTCCAGAAGCCGGACACCTCGCTGACCGTCGCCACAGTCACGAACGCTCTGGGATCCGTTTCGTTGATAAAATGCATCAATTTCGCGTACTCCGTCTGCGTAACGATAGTTGCAACCTCTGTCCTCTCGGTTCCCGCGTAGCTTCCGCGCGTCATATAAAGAGTTGCCCCCCGGCCCAGATGGCTGTTGATGTATTTACGGATCTCATCGTATTGCTCCGAGATCACACAAACTTTTTTCTTTCTCTGAAAACCTCCAATGTATTCGTCCACCACCAGGCCGTTTACATAGGTGACGATCAGACCCAGTACCACCGTTTTACTGTCGTACACCAGCGCCGCGCTAAGTACGATCAGCGCGCCTGCGACAGCGATGCTCTTGCCAAGCTCCACATGGAGATATTTATTCATGATCTTGGCCACAATATCCAGTCCTCCGGAAGAAGCCTGCGCCTGAAAGATGATCGCCTGCCCGGCGCTCACCACAATGATCATGGCAATGGCGTCCAGAAGCACGTCTCCTGTCAGTGACTTCTGATCCGGAAAGATCACTTCACACACCCACAAAAGAAACGGCTGGAGCAAAGAAGCATACACCGTCTTTACGCCAAATTCTTTCCCGATCAGAAGAAAGCCTGCGATCAGGCAGACGCCGTTTAAGATCAATGTCATCAAAGAAACCGATACCGGCACAAACTGTGTCAGCACCAACGCAAGACCGCTCATACTTCCCAGCACGATATGGAGCGGAATCATGAAAAAATATACCGCGATTACCACAACGACCATTCCCACAGTGATCATCAGATAATCTTTTGCTGCTGTTTTCATCCCCAGCATTCCTCCTGTCTGACTTATTTACCATCTTTTATTTTCCACGTTTTCACACAGTTGTCAAGAAAAAAGAAACCTCTTATTCTTCTTTGCTCCCGGTATCCGACAACAGTTTTCTTACCAGAGCCCCGGCCAGTTTGTAAACCGTAAACCGGGGATAATCAAGATCTGCCTGTTCCATTGCGGCTTTCTGCTTTTCTGTCACCCTTGTATAAGGATAGATCCCGAACATAAATGGATAGAACCCATACACAAAGTCGTTCCTGTCTTCTTCGCTCATCTCCGGAAAAAATTTCTCCAGGCACCGGTTCACTGCGCCAATGGAATTTTTGTATGCGATCTTAAATTCAATCAGATTTTCCATGCGGCTGTTCGCCTCCATATCATAGTGATTCATGGACATCAGCTTTAGAAGCCTTTCCCTTTTTTCCAGAGTACGGGCCAGGGCGTCGGCAAACCCTCTGGCGTCCAACTTTTCATTGGCCCGAAGCAGTTCCTCCAGATCCCGGGTCCACCACTCATATTCCCTCTGGAAGAGTGCAAGGAATATTTCTTCTTTGGTCTGAAAATAATTATAAATGGAGGTCCGCGTAAAGGACGTCTCCTTACCGATCTCCTTGATCGTAATTTCACGGAAACTCATGGTCTCATAGAGTTTTGCACATGCTTGGATGATCTCTTCTTTTCTTGCGATCGTCAGTTCCTCTGATCCTCTTGGCATACGTCACTTCTCTCCCTTTTTTCTGATACCCCCAGTATAGGACTAATCTGACACAGCGTCAACCTTTTGCATTTTCTCCTTTTCTTTTTTTCCTGAATATTTTATAATAAATAAAATATCTGTTACAGAAAGTATAAAATTAATAAGGAGGTCACACATGATGAAAACACTCTGGGAAAACATCAAAGATTTCTTTGAACGAGACTGGACGCCCGCAGAAAAGATCCTGATCATTGTCTGCTGCCTGCTTCTTGGCGTCATAAAAGGATTTCTCCTTTCCCCGGTCAAAAAAGGAATAGCATGCGGATGCAACAATGGCAATACCTACCATCAGACAGATGAAGAATACTGGCTGGACGAAGAAGAATAAAACAGCAGACATGCCGGGGCAGGTGATCTCACAAACGATCGCCTGCCCCTTCTTTCTCTTCTCCCTTTTCTCTTTTTCTGTTTTATAAAAAACTATCTGGACGTTCCTTTTTCTTTGATGAGCTGCATGCCCAGTACAAGCGCCACGCCAATGACCGCGGCTATCACACTGAATGTTCCGAGGGTCATCGCCTTCTGCGGCGTTTCCAGTGTAGTCGGTCCCATTACAATTGCGTAAAATGAGCCGATCATCATACCGATAATAGCATAAACGGTCTGCGTCCGAAATTTTTCCAGACACACTTTGATAATCTTGACAACTGTCACTGCACCGGTCAGGATGCCGCAGCCGAAAAAGATCAGACACGGCACATAAGCCAGATCAAAGGACAGCACGCCCCGGACAGCCGTGATCACTGGAATGTAGGCTCCAAACACCAGCAAAAGCGTGGATCCGGAAATTCCCGGAAGGAACATGGCGGAAATGGCGATCATTCCGATAAAGAACAGACGGATCCCTGTCCCAAGAGAAAAATGCGCCAGATTCATGGATCCTCCCGTGATCCGGCCATTCAGCCAGGTGATCCCGGCTACCAGGACGATCCCAAGCAGGCAGAACAGGATTCCTTTTACCACACTTTTCAAACACTCCTTCTCTTCCAGCATGATCAGCGGGATGGCGCCCGCAATAAACCCGATAAATACAGAGCTGACGATATAAATATGGCTCTCAAACAATGCTGAAAGGATCAAAACGGCAAGGATCATTCCGACCGCCCATCCGATCCCCAGTTTGATCAGGTATCTCAGCGCCGTCTTTTTTTCCTTCATTTTCCCAAATGCCAGATTATGGATGGATCCGATGAACCGGTCATAGAATCCCATGATAAATGCTACGGTTCCCCCGGACACCCCCGGCACGCTGTCGGCAAGGGCCATACAAAACCCGTTTATTCCTTCTCTTAACATAATACCTCCTGTACTTGTCGTCCTGCATCTTTTTGCAGGCACAAAAATGGAACCGGCCACGAGTAAACTCTGCGCCGGTCCCTGTCTTTTTTTATCTGTTACATCTTTGCAAAACGCTTACATACCTGCCTGTGCTGCAACCTCTGCCGCAAAGTCGTCAACCTTCTTCTCAATACCTTCTCCGGTCTCAAAGCGGAAGAACTTCTTAACAGTCATGTTCGCGCCGTTTTCTTTTGCAACCTTGGCCACATACTTGGATACGGTCAGCTCGCTGTCCTGTACATATACCTGATCTAACAGACAGATCTCTTTGAGCTCTTTGTTCAGACGTCCGATGATCATCTTCTCGATGATATTCTCCGGCTTGTCCGGATTTTCAGTCTTAGCCTGTGCAAGCAGGATCTCTTTTTCATGATCCATGAATTCCTGTGATACTTCCTCACGGGATACATACTTCGGAGACATAGCTGCCACCTGCATTGCCACGTTCTTCAGGCACTTTCTGATCTCATCGTTTACTACGTCTGTCTCGGCCTCTACCAGAACGCCGATCCGTCCGCCGCCGTGAATATACGCTACCACGCAGCCGTCAGAAACGATCTTTTCAAATCTGCGGATGCTTAACTTCTCACCGATTACGGCAATCTTCTCTGTCAGAGCATCGTGTACAGTCTTAGTGCTGTCCTCGATCCAGGGCTCTGCCATAAAAGCATCCATATCTTTTGCTTCTGTAGCCATTGCCTGCTCGGTCACAGCCTTTACGAATGCCTGGAAATCAGCATTCTTTGCAACGAAGTCTGTCTCGGAGTTCACTTCTACGATTGCTGCGGTCTTGTCTTCTTTTACCTCAGCCATAACCAGTCCTTCTGCTGCGATTCTTCCGGCTTTCTTAACAGCCTTTGCCTCGCCGTTCTTTCTCAGGTATTCAATTGCTGCGTCCATATCGCCGTCTGTCTCATTTAAAGCCTTTTTGCAGTCCATCATTCCTGCGCCGGTTAATTCTCTTAACTCTTTTACCATACTAGCTGTAACTGCCATCTTATTTTCCTCCACAATATCGAATCTTACTCTTCTGCAGCTTCTGTCTCAGATACTTCCTCTGCGGCATCCTCGTAAACAACCTCTTCTTCACCGGTCATTCCCTGGTTTGCTTCTACTACAGCGTCTGCCATCTTGGAAACGATCAGTTTAACCGCACGGATCGCATCGTCATTTCCCGGGATCACATAATCCAGTTCTTCCGGATCACAGTTGGTGTCTGCAATACCGATCAACGGGATTCCCAGAGTATGTGCCTCCTGTACGCAGATTCTCTCTTTCTTCGGATCTACTACGAAAATAGCATCCGGAAGTCTCTTCATTTCCTTGATACCGCCCAGGTTCTTCTCCAGCTTTTCCCACTCTTTCTTTAACTGGATCACTTCTTTCTTCGGCAGTACGTCAAAGGTTCCGTCTTCAGACATTCTTTCAATCTCTTTTAAGCGGGCAACTCTGCTCTTGATGGTCTTGAAGTTGGTCAGCATTCCGCCCAGCCATCTTTCGTTTACATAAAACATTCCGCAGCGCTCTGCCTCTGTCTTGATGGCGTCCTGTGCCTGCTTCTTGGTTCCTACAAACAGGATGGTGCCGCCGTCAGCAGCAATATCAGATACTGCCTGGTAAGCCTCGTCAACCTTTCCCACAGACTTCTGCAGGTCGATGATATAGATACCGTTTCTCTCTGTGTAGATGTACGGAGCCATCTTAGGGTTCCATCTTCTTGTCTGATGTCCAAAATGAACACCTGCTTCTAAAAGCTGCTTCATTGAAATTACGCTCATGTGTCTTTCCTCCATTTGGTTTTTTTACTTCCGCACCTGTGTAAACCCTTGAAACCGTCCTGTTTCCAGGCTTTGGCACCGTCTTGGGCAAACATGTGCGTGTTTTTTTGCGACTTTTTTATGATAGCATAAAAGCCCTGCATATGCAAGGCTTTTTACCTGAAAGTTTACGCTATGTGTATAGGTGTCAATGATTGGTAACACTTCACCCCGAAAGGAATGTCAAGGGTAAGGTGGAGATTCCCGCAGGGAATACTACCTGACCTTGACATTCCTTTGTGATATAATGGTGTGCGGCGGCAGCATCCTTTGCTGTCGCCCTTGTCTGCTTTAAAACATAACTCCCTGATACATTCTTACTATCGTATTCGGACTTCTCATTCCTAAACAGGTTTTGATATAAGTGTTTGATTTCTTCTGATATACGGCTAGCTGTTTTCTCCCATCTTCCAGATTATACATACGCATTTTTTTATAGAACCTTGCTTCATCTGTTCGATGCTGCCGTTCCACTTTCCCGTTGTGTCGCGGCGTTGCGATCTGAATCCGGTGATACAGGATTTCCAACTCCTTAAGTGCCTCTTCAAACATTGTTAAATGCGTACTTTTAATTACCAACAGCCGATTGGTGAACTCCGATCCGTTATCCGTCTGCACTTCCCGGATTGGAAAAGGGGCATGTTTGATTAGCTTCACCAGGAAATCTCTGGAACTATAGGTACTGTGTTCATCATACATTTCCCGATAAGTCCATCTGCTACATTCGTCTACCGCTGTATATTGATAGTATTTCCTGCCATCTGTCACGCAATAGGAAGGAACATACTTCACATCTATCTGTATTTTCTGCCCTGGGTAATCTGCACGCTGATAAGGCTTGATCTTTCGTTTCTTTTTCTTCTTTTTCACTGGTTTCAAGGCTTTCAGCCGGGCAGCGACTCGTTTAAATCCCCCGTAGCTGCGCCTATACCCATCTTTTTCTACCAGTTCCTGATATGCCAGGATCAGGTCTGTCCATTTATATTTTTTTAGGCGGCGCCGGATTTGCCGTAGTTCCAGCTCTGTATGACTTTTTGGCGATGTTTTAGGCCTGTGGCTGCGATCTTCCAGACTGGCTGTTGTCCCATCGTATCGAGAAAGCCATTTGTAGACCGTTTTTCGGCTTACTTTATAACGGATCGCCGTTTCTGTTACAGAATGATTCTGAGCATATTTAACAATACGTTGACGCTGATATTTGGGGTGTGATAAACTCGACATACAAGGATTCTCCTTTTGATCGGACTATTGGTTTCTCGACAATTCCAATATATCACATCAAGGTGGGTCCTTGTTTTTATTTTGTTACCTATCTATTGTACCCCAACATTTTACCTGAAAGTTTACGCTATGTCTTTAACTGTCTTTTCTGAATCTTACCAGTATCTCCTCACTCCCAGAACCGTCCGGTAATTCGGAGGTGTACTGATCTTAATGCCGCCTGTCGGATAGGGCGCGCTGTTGGAGGCGTGTACGATCTGATTCCCGCCAATATAGATTGCTACATGATTGCTGTATACGATCACATCCCCTGGCAGCATATCAGAATAATTCACCGCTTTTCCTCCTCCAAGCTGTCCCCAGGAATCTCTTGGTGTAGAGATACCGAACAGCGCATGCACAGACATTACAAAACCGGAACAGTCCGCGCCATTGGTCAGGCTGGTACCGCCGTATTTATAAGGATTGCCTACATACTGGCATGCCTTATCCGCAATCTGCTGTCCCAGTGAGGCGTTGTCCGGCGTAGAAGCAGTTCCGCCTCCGGATGGTGTACTGTTGCCGCCGGATGGTGTGCTGTTGCCGCCGGAGGGCTTGCTGGCTCCGCCGCCGGATGGCTTATTACCGGTACTTCCGCCAGATGGCTTACTGGTACCGCCGCCATTATTGTTTTCACTATTTGCCGGAGGCGCCGGTGTCTGATCCTCTTCCTGTCCATCCTCCGGATTCTTTTCTTCCGCAGAACCAATCATATTTTCTGTAGCTTCCGTAAGCTGGGTCAGCTGTTCTGCAACTGTAGCCCTGGCGCTTTCCAGCTGACTGTCAAAGTCCGCGATCTGGCTTCTCATCGTATCCAGCGTCCCCTGAAGCTGCGTCTGCTGCCGTCCCATATCCTGAGACATCTGTTCCATATCTGCCTGTCCGGCTTCCAGTTCCAGCTTCTTTTCCGCCACTTCTTCCTTTGCTTTTACATACTCTTTAAGCTGTGTCCTGTCGTAACTATGTATATTCTGGATATACTCCGCCTTATTGATCAGATCCGTAAAAGACTTCGCACTTACCAGTGTTTCTATAAAAGAAGCATCTCCTGCCTCATAGATATACCGGATCCTTTTTTTCATATCCTGATACTGCTGCTGCTCTTTTTCTTCCGCAGCTTTCAGATCCTTGGCTGCCTGTCCCACCCGCGCTTTCTGATTTTCAATATCCAGCTGCAGCGCGTTGTACTGAAGTAAAAGCCCCACCAGCTGCTGCTGAACATTGGCGGCTTCACTTTCCACCTGGGCTTTCTGCGTCTCCAGCGCTTCCACATTCTGATCCTTTGGAGCGGCCATTCCCTGCATTCCAAAAGAAACGCTCATTACAAGAACTGTAATGAGCGCACTTACATACTTTTTCTTCATATTCTCACCCACTCTTATTATTCTTGCTTCTTTCCGTCACAAGTATTATCTATGCTCCCCAGCATATCTTAAGGTCAGAATACTACACTTATCTCCGTATTTCAATAAATTATTCTGTTTTTCTATAAATTTCTAAAATATTTCTGCAGCAACCGACTTTTTTACCAATAGCGCCGATACCACGGAGATCCGTACACGCTTGCAACCCGGACCACATCGCCGGTATGAGGCGCGTGGATCATCTGTCCGCCGCCAATGTAAATCCCTACATGCGTACCGTAGCATACCAGGTCGCCGGGCTGTGGGTTGCTGACGGCTTTTCCGCCGCCGCCCTGCGCCTGTGAAGTACGGGCAATGCTGATACCTGCAACGCTGTGGCAGTACTGGGTAAGTCCGGAACAGTCAAACTGCTTGTACGGTGTGCTTCCTCCGTAAACATAAGGAACACCCAGCTGACTGTATGCCGCATTTACAATTGCCTGCGCCGCGGAGGTATTTCCGGTAGAACCACTGGTGCTGCCTCCTCCACTGTTTGAGGATCCGCCTGTATTGGAAGTTCCGCCTGTATTGGAAGTTCCGCCTGTATTGGAAGCCGCTCCGCCGTTTCCGGCAGTTGTCCCGCCATTATTACCGGTTTGATTGCCGCCATTGCTGTCGTCATTCTGACCGCCTGACGCCGCTGCCCGGGCCGCCTCTTCTGCAGCCTGACGCTCTGCCGCCTCTCTTGCCGCCGCTTCTGCAGCCGCCTGGATCTGAGCATCCAGATTTGCCACCTCATCCTTCTTGGACTCAATGGTCTCATTCAGCTCCTGCTCCTGCGCTTCATACTCTGTCTGCAGAGATTCCATCTCTTTTTGTTCTTCTTCCAGAGTGGTCTTCAGGGTTTCTATCTTTTCTGTTGTCGCAACATACTCGTCCAGCATCTTGCGGTCGTAGTTATGTACATTCTGGATATATTCTGCTTTATTGATCAGATCGGAAAAGCTTTCGGATGAAATCAGTGATTCCAGAAGGCTGGCGTCTCCCTGCTCATACATGTATTTAATCCGAAGCTTCATATCCTCATACTGCTTCTTTTCTTTTTTCTCTGCAGCCTTCAGATCATCCTTCGCCTTAATGATCTCTTCGCCGGTAGCGATCAGATCCTCTTCCAGCTCTCCGGCTTTGGAAAGAAGTTCGGTAAGCTGACTCTCCAGAGAAGATACCTGGCTTTGCGCGGCCGCTTTGTCTTCTTTTAAACCGTCCACAGAAGGCGCCGCCATAACCGGCGTCACGATCATTGAACCTGCAGCTACCGCTGTCAGCAGTCTGATTCCAAATTTTTTCATAAATAACCTTCCTTCTCGCATTATATTATACTTCAGTTCCCCTCATTTTGACATGATACTTCTTGTTCTAGAGGCCATTATAAACCACGAAAAATCGTTTTGCAACATTTTTTAATAAATTTGTAACATTTTAAAACTGACAGCCTAAAAAGCTGTCAGTTTTTCATCATTATTATCATTTTTGCCCGGCAGATCCGGTTTTTCATCAATCCGCTGCATAAACACAAACATACTGGCAGCCACTGACGCGCAAAGAACGGTCACCGTACCGATCCGCATAATATCCGCCATCAACCAGTCCATCAGCCCGATCTGTGTCGCAGTCACAGACAGAAGATTCATCGTCGCATGTGCCAGGACCGGCGCTTTTACAGAACCGTATTTCTCATATACATAAGCAAGCATCATTCCGAGGATGAACCCGTAGATCATCTGCACCATGTTCATGTGCATCAGTCCAAACACCACTGCGGAATAGAAGGCTGCCTGCAAAAATGTGCCTCTTTCTCTTAATCTGCGGAATAAAAGGCCACGGAACAAAAGCTCCTCACTGATTGGCACCAGAACGCCAAGACAGAGAACCTGCAGCGGAAACGCCGCCGAGTACATGGCTTCCATTGTTTCTGCATAGACTTCATCCACCACGACAAGATTCCCGATATTGATCAGGTTATTCAACCCCAGGCATAAGGCCAGAGACATCAGAACCACCGCTGCGTATTTCCAGGCCGGAGCTTTTTTGTTCGGAATCACTCCATACATTTTTTCTTTCACCCGATCCCTGTGGAAAAAGATCCACATGACGGGAATGATCACCAGAGACGTTGCTCCCTGGATCAGTGTCCCGGCTTCCAGAAACCGGGTAATCAGCTGGTCATAGAGCCGGATCATGGCCTCTTCGCTGTCAAGGGCTTCCAGAAAAGCCTCCGGGTCGGCAAACTGATAAGCCATTGCCAGAAATGTCATCGCCACGATAGACACCAGAAACTCTATCCCCCATTTAATCAGAATCGGCCCCCAAAGCTGCCACATTCTCTTCCCGTAATTTTCCGGCGGGAATGGCGGCCTTGGATCTCCCTGCTGTTGTTCCATATCGGTCCTCTCTTTCTTTTTCTTTCTGTCTGTATCCTGTCTAAATCTTAATCTTGATCACATCCACATCCAGATCCCACAAAAATTTGTCCAGGTCTTTGTAGGACAGGAAAACAGTTGCTGTATTCTCCAGCGGGTGGATGCCAAGACTTTTACATCTGCTTAAATCTTTATCAATAAAAAACTCTACCTGGTGATCCGTATCATTCATCAGCCCAAAGGGAGATACACTTCCCTGCTTAAGGCCCAGATACTTTTCCAGCCTTTCCTCTGAGGCGAAACTTAAGTTTCCTCCCCCAAGCTGGCGTCCGAGAGCCTTCAGATCCACTTTCTTACTCTCCTCGCAGGTCACCAGAAAATGGCGTTTCCCCTTGGAATCCCTCAGAAAAAGATTTTTACATAAGGTTCCTTTCTGCGGAAGTCCCAGCCTGTCCATATCTTCCATGGTGTGGACCGGTTCATGTTCCACCACCTCATATTTGATATTTAACTTATCTAATGCGTCATAAACTCTTTGCTTCTGATCTTCCATGGCGCCTTTCTCCTTTCTGTCCGGAAACTAAATTTCCTTATATTATAGTGCAGCGTACCAAAAATGTAAAGCCGTAAAAAAGAGACCCTTTATGTAAGGATCTCTTTTACAGCCTCCTGATAATTTAAAATCGACTCCGACTTGCGGATCTTTTCCAGAACTGTTTTTTTCTCTGGAAACATGCTTCCCATATACGCCCACAACTCCTTGACTTTAAAAAGTGCATGGTTGTCTTCCCTGCAGATTTCCCGATAATCCTCCAGAATTTTGTCCAGAAATCTCTCTAGCGTGTGTAAAGAGACTTCTTCCTCTCCTTTCAGTTCCCCGGGAAGCCCCGGATTCCTTATGACTCCTCTTCCCAGCATCACACAAGAGAGCTCGGGGAATTTTGCTTCCAGCGCTCTTTCATCTGCCACCGTAAAAATATCGCCGTTGTAGCAGACCGGGATCCTGGCAGATCCGAGCGCCTGCCGGAACGCCTCCAGATCCGGGGAGTTCCGGTAAAAATCCTGCTGCACCCTGGGATGGATGATCAGTTCTTCAACCGGGTATTGATTATAGATCTCAAGAATGCGTACAAACTCCTCCGGATCGTATTTTCCAAGTCTGGTCTTGATGGAGATTTTTGCCTTTGTCCGGCTGTAGACCTTAAAAAGAAAGCGGTCCAGCTCCCCGGGAACTGCCAGGAATCCGCTTCCCCGATGCTTGTTTACCACGGTCTTTGACGGACACCCCAGATTCAGATTGATCTCTTCATAGCCGTACTCCCGCAGTTTTTCTTCGGTTCTAAGAAAACCGTCTGCATCATTGGACATGATCTGGGGAATCAGACGCATTCCCGGATTGTGCTCCGGAAGGATCTCGTTTTTTTCTCTTTCATTCAATCCCCGTTTCGTGTGCGGTACAAAGAAAGGGGTGAAATATTTATCAAGGGGATGAAAAAACGTATGATACGCTCTCCGGTAAACATAGGTGGTGATTCCCTCCAGTGGGGCCAGATAATACTTCATCACTTTTTACCGGATATCAAGCACCTGATAATCCTGATCCTCTACTGTCTTTTTCAGAACTTCATCCGAAACGTCCCCGCTTAATGTTACCACTGCCGTTCCGGCTTCATGACTGACAGAAGCTTCCTCCACGCCCGGCAGAGCCTCCAGGCATTTTTTTACTCTTGCCTCACAGTGCCCGCACATCATTCCTTCGATTTTCATAGTTTTTTCCATTGTCTTCTCCTCCTTATGATACTTTTCTTTTCTCTTTTTATCCCTGGATGCGTCATGCACCCGGAACCAGTTCAGCCGCAGCGCATTGCTGACTACGCAGAAACTGGACAGACTCATAGCCGCAGCCCCAAACATAGGATTCAGTTTCCAGCCAAACAGCGGGAACCAAAGTCCGGCAGCCAGCGGAATGCCGACTACATTATAGAAAAACGCCCAGAACAGATTTTCATGGATATTCCGAAGTGTGGCCCTGCTTAAGCGAATGGCTGCCGGCACATCGCTTAACCGGCTCTTCATCAGCACGATATCCGCCGCGTCAATCGCTATGTCCGCTCCTGCTCCGATGGCAATACCGGTATCTGCTCTGGTAAGAGCAGGCGCGTCATTGATGCCGTCTCCCACCATGGCCACCCTGCCTTTTTTCTTAAGCCTTCGGATCACCGCTTCTTTTCCGTCCGGAAGCACGCCGGCAATCACTTCATCTACACCGGCCTGGCGACCAATGGCCCGGGCCGTGCGCTCGTTGTCTCCTGTCAGCATTACCACATGGATCCCCATGTTCTGAAGCTCCTTTACCGCGCGGGGACTGTCTTCTTTGATCACATCGGCCACTGCAATAATTCCCGTGATCCGGCCCTCTCTGGCGAAAAACAGGGGCGTCTTTCCTTCTTCGGCAAGTCTTTCTGCCATCCGTTCCAGATTGCCGGGCACTTCTGCCTGACGGCGGATAAAAGCAAGATTCCCTCCACAAAGCTCTGCCCCGTCCAGGACGCCGGACAATCCATTTCCCGGAACCGCCCGGAAATCTGCGACCTCCCGGATGGGAAAACTGCGGGATCCGCTCAAGGAAAGAATCGCGCCGGCAAGCGGATGCTCACTTTTTTTCTCCAGCGCAAAAGCGTCTGCCAAAAGTGCTTCCTCTGTCACCCCTTCTGCAGGCAGGATGTCGGTCACTTTGGGTTCGCCGCTTGTAATGGTCCCCGTCTTATCCAGAACAGCTGTCGTTATTTTCCCTGCTTCCTCCAGAGAAACCGCTGTTTTAAAAAGGATGCCGTTCTTTGCCCCCATTCCGTTCCCTACCATGATCGCCACCGGCGTGGCAAGCCCCAGCGCGCAGGGGCAGCTGATCACCAGCACAGAGACAGCTCTTGCCACTGCAAATCCAACGCTTTGTCCGGCTGCCAGCCACACGGCAAGCGTTGCCAGTGCAAGACCGATCACCACCGGTACAAAGACGCCGGACACCCGATCCGCGATCTTTGCAATGGGCGCTTTGGTGGCCGCCGCATCACTGACCATCTGAATGATCTGAGACAATGTGGTGTCTTCTCCCACACGGACAGCCGTACACCGCAGAAACCCGGACTGGTTAAGCGTAGCCGCTGACACCAGATCTCCAGCTTCTTTATCAACCGGCACACTTTCTCCTGTCAGTGCCGACTCATTCACCGCGCTGTGTCCTTCCACGACCCGTCCGTCTACAGGTATCTGTTCTCCGGGCCGTACCAAAAAGACATCTCCGATCCGTACTTCTTCGACAGCTGTCTCCTGTTCTTTTCCGTCCCGTTCCACCACTGCAGTCTTTGGGGAAAGACGCATCAGTCCTTTCAGCGCATCTGTGGTTTTCCCTTTTGACCGCGCTTCCAGCATCTTTCCCACCGTGATCAGAGTCAGGATCATGGCCGCTGATTCAAAATACAGATCATGCATATAGGACATGACTTTTTCATGATCCATCTGCATCTGGGCTCCTGTCATTGCAAACAGTACATACGTGCTATACAAAAAAGATGCCCCGGACCCCAGCGCTACCAGCGCGTCCATATTCGGCGCCCTGTGGATCATGCTCCGGAAACCGCTTATGAAAAATTTCTGATTGATCACCATAACAATGGCCGCAAACAACATCTGGAAAAGGCCCGTGGCCACATGATTTCCCGCCAGGGCGGAAGGCAGCGGCCATCCCCACATGGTATGCCCCATGGAGACATACATGAGCGGAAGTAAAAAACACAGGGATGCGATCAGCCGTCTTTTCAATACCGGCGTCTCTTTATCCTTCAGCGCTTCTTCCTCTGCCGCTTTTGCAGCGATTTTCTTTTCTCCGGCTCCTTTTGGCGCCGCTCCATAACCGGCCGCTTCCACAGCAGCGATGATATCTCCGGAAGAAGCGGTGCCTTCCACTCCCATTGAATTAGTCAGAAGGCTGACCGAACAGGATGTCACTCCCGGAACCCCGGACACCGCTTTCTCCACTCTTGCACTGCAGGCGGCGCAGCTCATTCCAGTTACAGTATATTGTTCCATCTCCCTACACCTCCTTACGTTTTCTCACTCTCTATCATTTCCCGATCCGGTCCCGCCTACTTCATCAGCTTCTGCAAAAGCGTGACCAGCTCGTCGATCGTCTCCTCCTGTCCATTTCGGATATCATCGGCCACACAGGTACGGATATGATTCCCCAGCAGCACCTTGCTAAAACTATTCAGCGCCGAATTCACTGCAGATACCTGGATCAGAATATCCGGACAATACGCCTCGTCCTCCACCATCCTTTTAATCCCTCTTACCTGTCCTTCAATCCGGTTCAGGCGATGGATCAGATCCTTAAACTCCTCCTCGGACCGCTCCTTTTTCGCGTGTATACATTTCATCTCTTCCATGTCCGCTCCTCCTTACGGAAATAAGTATATACCCTTATGGGGTATATTGCAAGCAGTTTTTTGTCAAATGGGGACGGGGGATTTTTAAAAATCCCCCGTCCCCATTTGAACTAGTATAAATGCTCTTTTAAATTTTCATCTTCATAATCGAACACACACCGGTCAAAAGCATTGATCACATGTGTATCCAGGTATTTATCATACCGTTTATGCTGTCTTCCGTATGATTTATGCACATGCCCGTGCAGGAAAAACCTGGGACGGTACTTTTCCATCAGGCTGATGAATGCCTGGAATCCCTGATGCGGCAGATCCCGCCCGTCGTTTAACTGATAGGCCGGCGCATGGGTCACCAGAATGTCAAATCCTCTGTGCCGGAATAACTGGAACCAGAGTTTCCGGATCCGGGCGCGCATCTGCCCTTCGGTATACTGATGGCTTCCCGGGCGGTAACGCATGGATCCGCCAAGCCCGAGAATGCGGATCCCCTGAAAAACATAGATCTGATCTTCGATGCAGATACAGCCTTCCGGCGGATGCTTTTCATATTTGCTGTCATGATTGCCGTGGACATACAGTACAGGCGCCGATGTAAATGTGGCAAGAAAAGACAGATACTCCGGAGCCAGATCCCCGCAGGATATGATCAGGTCGATCCCCTCCAGTTTGCTTTTTTCAAAGTAATCCCACAGATAAGCGGATTCCTCATCTGCGATCGCAAGTATTCTCATGCTTTTCCATCATTAACCTTTCGTTTTTTCTACGCCCTGCTGCTGTACCACAGCCTTGGACTCTTCTTCCAGCTTATCCTCGGGCGGGATCTCTCCGATCACATTATCCGCCAGCCAGTCCATGGTCACGATCTCTTCCGGAGACAGAGCCTTATGAGGATCCGGCTGAACGATCCCGCTCTGGGAGTGCAGCACTCCGCTGAATACGTTAAATTCTCCAGAGGAGATGGCGCCTTTTAATACCCGTACCAGACGCTTCATGCCAAGCGGCAGATTCTGGGAGCAGATCACATCGACTACCCCTGAGGTCATGCCCCACCAGTAGTTGATGGCCTTGCTGGAAGACGGATCATCATCATAACTCCAGGTTCCGTTCATGATCGTCCGAATCAGCTGTTCATAGAATTTTCCCCAGTGCCATACCGGCATGGCCAGATTGTGGGGCGTACCGTTCTCCAGATGATAGATGCCAAAGAACCGGGACGCCTCTTCCGGGATCACCATATCTTTTCCGGAAATACAACTGGAGTTCGTCCGCTTTACATTTTCCATCACGTCAATATCTTTCACGGATGTCCACTCCAGATAAACCTCGGCGTGCGGGTTTGTCATCTGGGCCCCCAGCGCAAATGCATTGATATTGGCGATGGTTCCGTAGATCGGATAATCGGCAATATAGGACAGGCGGTTGTTTTCCGCCATAGCTCCCGCGATAGCGCCCATCAGGAATTTTGCCTCATGCATTCTGGCATAATAGGTCCGGATATACCGGTGCATGGTATTCACCGAACAGTTCAGGATCCGCACCTTCGGATGGGCAATGGCAGCTTTTACACTGGCCTGCACCATCACCGGCGTTGTAGTAAAGATGATATCACAGCCTTTTTGTACGGCGTCTTCCAGAATCTCGTCAATATTATCTTTTGTGACATTTTCATAATAACAGGTGCTGACCTCCTCCGGAAATGTCTGTTCCAGGTGAAGTCTTCCCAGTTCGTGCGCATAAGTCCATGCCGAGGATGTGATCGTCTTCTCATAGAGGAAGGCGATCTGAAGCCTGGTAATGCTGGGCTGCAAAAGTCTGCTCAGGAGCGGCTTCTTCTCTGTATTGGGATCCATTTTCAGATCAATCTCTTCGTCTTCCGACAACAGCTTGAACTCCTCCCAGCTTTTGGAAATCAGTTCTTTTAATTCATTTGTGGTCTTCTCGCAGACTTCCTGATAGCCATACAGGGTGATAAAAGACAGAAATGCGTCCCCTACCGTGATCGAGGGAATTGGATCTCCCGCATCCTGGTATTCTGCCTTAAACCGGGTATAAATGGAACTGAAATCCAGACGGTCGTCATAACTCCACTCCTCATCGGGGCCTTTTCCCACTGCTTCCTGCAACTTCACAAAACTTCCAAGCTTTGTGAACCAGATAAAATTGACTTTGGAAAGGTCATAAAAGTCCATAAACTCATAATACAGCTTATTTTCTTTCTCTTCCGTACGTTTCGGAACGATGCGGGTCACCATGCCGGGCGAGGAAACCACTCCGAAATATTTCATTACGCTGACGCGTTTGTTTCCTTCCTCTACATAAAACTTATTCATATATTCATAAGCCTTGATCGGCGTATGGATCCCTTCATTGACATGGCTGACACTTAATCTGACCCATTTGTGGGCGAACTCTGTGTCCGCTCTCAGGATCGGCATGAAATTGCCGGCAAACGCATTGCTTCTGCTGTTGGTTTTGGTTCCGACCACCTGATCCAGAGGGATCTGCACCAGTCCCAGGGGGACCTCAGAATAAGAGCCTTTGGGCGGCAGGACATCGTCCAGCACCTCAAGCGTCGGATGCATCCCGTGCATCGCACGGTACTGATAATCTTTTTTTCCAAGTCTGTACGCCTTCTCATAATCTGACATTGCCATAACCTGTGTTCTCCTTTACAATACTTTTTCAAATGCGATCCTTGGATCTCCGTCTTCAGTTCCGCCGACCAGACGGATGTTGCCGCAGGGCAGAAATCCTGCTTTGGCAAGCGCTCTTTGCATAGGCAGGTTCCCCGGGTGGGTATCGATCCTCACCGCAGGAAATCCAAGTTCTTCTGCCAGCGCGAACCCTTTCCGGAACATCTGGCCTGCCACGCCTTTTCCCTTACAGCCGTCCGCCACACAGACCCTGTGCATGGAAGCATAAGGTCCGTCAGTCAGCCATTTGCCTTCTATCTCGCCATAAGAAGGATCCGGCGTTGTCTGAAACGCAAAGATCCCCAGAACTTTCTCTTCATCCACCGCAAGATAAGTGCATCCTTCTTCAATATCGGAAAGCCATACCTCTCTGGACGGATACCCCTTCTGCCACTGGTCAAGACCAAGTCCTGCAAGCTGCCTCTTGGCCTGATCGGTAATCTCACACATCTGCTCCAAATATTTCATGGATGCTTTTACGAACTCCATCTCTGTCATCCTCCTGTATCTCTCATTTCCTTCCCTTTTCTTCCTGCGCCGGATCTTTAGACGCCGTCTCGATGTCTCTTACCAGAAGGCGTCCGTCCTTTACCTGAAACTTCACTTCCATGCCTGCATATCCCATACCGTACATTCTCTCCGGATCGTCCTGGTAAGAGGGCCTTGGATCCTGGCTTAAAATCTGCCGCAGCGTCTCCCTCTCTGATACAGGGATCTTTTCCAGACATGCCCCGGGGATTTCCACCTCCAGAGCGTATTCCTTTACCCTGGACGCAAATCCCCCTCTGGCCTGTGGAATGCTGTCCACATAAGGCAGATAAGGCTTTATATCATAGATCGGCGTTCCGCTCATCATATCTGCTCCGGTTACGTAAAGAACCGGACCGTCCGGGCCATCCAGTTCCACTTTTTCAAGCCGCACGCAGGAAAGCCCGATGGGATTCGGCCGAAACGGCGACCGGGTGGCAAATACCCCCATCCGCTGGTTCCCTCCAAGCCTTGGCGGACGGACCGTCGGATGCCACCCTTTTCCCACAGCTTCGGAAAACTCCCAGATCAGCCACAGGTGGGAATATCCTTCTATGCCTCTTAACATTTCCGGATTCCGGTAATCCGGTTCAAACAGGATCTTCCCTTTCGTATCTGCAAGTCCGCTTTGTCTGGGAATCCCAAACTTCTCCGGAAAACCGGTATGTATTCTTGCAATGATCTGATGCTCTGCCATATCTTATCTCTCCTGCTCTGCCATAAGTTCCCGGATCTTCCTGATCTCAGCCGCATGCCCTGCATCATCAAAAGGAGTCTCCAGATAAAAAGGAAGTTTCGCAAGCGCCGGATGACAGAGCACCCGAAGAAGCGCCTCCATCCCGATCTCTCCCTCTCCCAGGGCCGCATGCCGGTCTTTGCGGGAGCCAAACGGCATCAGGCTGTCATTGAGATGAATGGCCTTAAGATGGGCAAGCCCCAGCACCCGGTCAAACTCTTCCAATACTCCGTCCAGATCATGAACAATATCATACCCTGCCGCAAATACGTGGCAGGTATCCAGGCAGATGCCGATCCGTTCCGGATGAGCCGCACCTTCCCGGATCTCCCTTAACTCCTCGAACCGGTCGCCGATCTCCGTTCCTTTACCTGACATCGTCTCCAGGAGAATACAGATCTTTTCCTGTCCGGTCATCGCCTGGTTAAGACCGGCGATAATATTCCGGATACCAGCTTCTTTTCCGATACCGGTGTGGCTTCCCGGATGGAACACCAGGTTCTCGATCTCCAGAGCGTCCATCCTTGCCGTATCTTCCCGGATCACCTGGCAGGCGAACTCATAAGTCCTGGGATCTGCGCTTGCCAGATTCATCGTATAAGGCGCATGGGCAAGGAGAGGACCAAAGCCGTGCTCCTTCCGTAATCTCTGAAATTCTTCGGTCTCTTTTTCTTCATATTCCTTATAGCTGGAGCCCCTGGGATTCCTGCTAAAGAACTGCATGGTATTTGCCTGCATTTTGATCACATTCCTGGCGGCCTTTACCGGCCCTCCTGCAATGGACATATGTGCTCCGATTGTCAACGTCATGGTTCTTCCTCCATAAATCCATTGTATCCTACCACACCAGAATTTAAAATACAAATTTTATACAAAAAATTTCTGATTGTTACGCCGCGTATATTCTATGTCTGGAGCCGCCTTTGTTACATGCGGCTTCAAACTCTTTTAACTTCCGCTTTGCTTCCTCGCTTAAATTCTTCGGCACTTCCACCTGCACTGTTACATACTGGTCGCCGTGGACAGAAGGATCTTTCATGGATACGATGCCTTTGCCCCTCAGCCGGATCCTGGAACCGGACTGTGTTCCCTCCCGGATCTTTAAAGCTACTTTTCCATATAAGGTAGACACATAAGCCTCTCCTCCAAGCGCCGCAACGGTAAACGGAATCCGCGCCGTGGTATAAACATCCATGCCCTTACGCTCAAATCCGGGACGCGGGGCCACCTGTACTTTCAAGAGCAGGTCTCCTGACTCCCCGCCATGACTTCCCGGCAATCCTTTGCCCTTCAGCCGTATGCTCTTGCCACTGTCGATCCCTGCAGGAATGTGTACCTCAAGGGTCTGATTCCTTCCGGATCCGTCCGAAAATGTAATCCGCTTATCACAGCCAAAAGCCGCCTCATCAAAAGCAACTGTCACGTCCGCATGAAGGTCCGCGCCTTTTCTTGCATAGTTTCTGCCCGTAAAGCCGCCTGCAAAACCGCCTGTTCCGGATCCTTTCGCCCGGCTCCCTCCATGGAAGAAGTCCCCGAATATATCACCGAAAATGTCTTCCATATCATCCATATTTCCACCGGTAAAGTGATATTCCTGATAGGTTCCCCCCGGACCGCTTTTCTGCCAGAACGGTTCTCCGTCAAACGCCGCATGGCCAAACTGATCGTATTGTTTCTTTTTCTCCGGATCACTTAATACCGAATAGGCCTCTGTCACTTCCTTAAACTTCTGTTCCGCCTGCGGATTCTCTTTATTGGTATCCGGATGGTATTTTTTCGCAAGCTTTCTGTATGCCTTCTTGATCGCCGCCGCATCTGCATTCTTATTCACTCCGAGCACTTCATAATAATCTCTTTTTGCGCCCATCTTCGCCACCTCCTGATATCCTTTATAATCGTAGAAGAACCCGGCAAAATGCCGGGTCCATGTTTCCAAAAGTACAGGGCATTTTTTTTGCCTCTCCCTCTGTTCTATATGTAGTATAACACTTACTCATTCTCCTGTCAACTGCAGAATGCAAAAATCCATTGTTCCATATGACTTTTTTATATCCCCTTTACGGAACCGGCATGCCCTCCACCCAGGCCTCGATTCCTTTTCCCTTCTCCTCTGCAATGGCCCGGTCCAGTTTTTCCAGCATCTTTTCTTTCTCGCGGGGCAGGATCCCCCTCACCCGGATCTCCAGGAAATCATGGAGTCCGTCGTAACGGATCTCTTGTGCCTCCTCCAAAAGTTCAAGAAGCCTTCTTTCCTCCTGCAGGTTCTCCAGCTCATCCGCCGGAACAAAACGGCCGTTCTTTATCTCTTCATAAAGGCTGACATCCTTATGGAGAAACAGGGAAAAATTAACGATATGCCTGGGCTGCGTGCGGTTGAAAAATTCCGCCAGCGCCTCTGCATTTTCTCTTCCTCTTCCATGCCCCGCCACGCCGGTCATAATATGTGCGTCATAGATCAGCCCGGCCTTTTTCAGGCGGCGGATGGCCTCATACGCTTCCTCAAGCCCATGATCTTTCTCCATAAAGGTCAGCACATCGTCAAGGCCGCTCTCGATCCCGATGTAGAGATGCCGGACTCCCGCCTTATAAAGACGGTCCAGATCTTCCTGGGATTTGCTTAAGATACTGGTCACCGTGGCATCCATATTTACCGCCTCGCAGGAAGGGAAATAAGAATGGATCATCTCCAGGATCTCCTGCAGGCGGTCCGGGGAGAGGCTGAAGGCATTGCCGTCTCCCAGAAATACCTTTCCTGGATCTCCGCCTGCAGACTGCACCCGTTTCAGTTCTTCTTCGATCTGCTTAAGGGGAAGCTCCCGGTATGTCAGATGTTTAAACAGATCACAGAATTTACACCGGTTGTAGGTGCATCCCACCATCACCGGCAGCATAAATGATGCCCGCTCCATTGGAGCCCGGCAGATCTGTCCTTCATAATTCATGCTCCATCCCTCCCTGTATATTTACTATCTCAACTCTTCCTGCATCCGTCCGGCTACTCTGTCCGAAGCGCAGTCACCGGATCGCTCTTTGCCGCCTTTCTGGAGGGGATCAGCCCTCCGATCAGGGTCAGCACCACGCTAAGCAGGATCAGGATTACCGCCGGTACGGCCGGCAGCACTGCATTTACATCCTGATTCCCGGAAATATAATGGATCAGCGCATTTCCCGGGATCAGCATCAGAAGCGACAGCAGGATACCGATCAGTCCGGCGCAAAAGCCGATGATCACAGTCTCTGCATTGAACACCTGGGAGATATTTCCCCTGGACGCGCCGATGGCACGCAGGATCCCGATCTCCTTTCTCCGCTCCAGTACGCTGATGTACGTAATGACTCCGATCATGATCGAAGATACGATCAGGGAAATCGAAACAAACGCGATCAACACATAACTGATGGTGTCAATGATCGTGGTCACAGAGGACATCAGGGCTCCTACCATATCCGTGTAGGTGATCACCTGCTCATCCTTTCCCTCCTCTTCCATCCGGGCATTGTAGTCATCCAGGATGTCCACCACCTGTTCCTTTGCCTCAAAATCTTTGGGATAAATATCAATGCCGTCCGGCGTGGAAAAATCCACATATCCCAGATTTTTCAGATTGCTTTCATACGAAGAGCTGCCCGTCATGGACATGGACATCATAAATTCTGTCAGTTCGTCTGCGTCCATATTCATCTGAAATGCTTCTGCAAAGGCATCGGCATCAATATTCATGGCGTCCTGCAGGCTGTTTCCGATCTGCGTCATTGCCTGTGTCATGGCAGCCTCGATCCCGGATGTAACCTGCTGCATCATCTGGGTCATGGCCTGGGTGATCTGAATCTCCAGAGCCTGCGCCATGGTTCCGGTGTATGCAGAAAGCGCCCCGGTCAGATAGCCTTCCAGCGCGCCGGAAAGCTGTTTCTCCACTCCTGAGGTATCCACCATGCCGGCAAGGCTGTCGCTTAAAAGCTGTCTGGTTTCCTCCTCAGCCAGGTATCCCTGGAAGTTTTCTGTAATCTCACCGGCTGTGGTCAGATCATGTTCCGCGGCATACGCTTCGTAACCCGCCATCAGTTCTTCCGCCAGCTTCTGAAGCTGTTCGGCGGTCAGCGCTTCGCCGCCTTCATTTACGATCTCATTCAGATTGTCCTGTATAATCTGTTTTGCGGATTCCGAATTCAGATACGTATTAAAATCTGCCTGGAGATCCTCATATCCGGAAAGGCCGTGTTCTTTTGTGTACTCCTGATATCCGCTCATCAGAGAGGCGGCCAGCGCATCCAGTTCGTCTGCGGACACCTGAAGTTCTACTCCCTGCATCAGTTCTGCCAGATTAAGCTGCGGCGTTTCCGGAAGCTGAATGGAGATCCCACTTAAATCCACCATGCCGGACAGATCCATAGACCCAGCCGCCTGTCCGAAAGCGCTGGAGAAATCAAAGGATCCGCTTATCCCCTGAAATGCCGTTTCATCAAACCCAAACGCTTCCTGCAGTTTCTCCTCGTCCACGGTAAACAGGCTGCCGGTATCAAACTCCTTCTCCCCGCTTTCTTCTCCAAAAGCCTCTCCGGTAAATACATTCACCTGGGGATTAGCAAGCTGCTCCTTAACGATCCTGCTGTCCTTTGCCTGTTCCACCACATGTTTTGTAAGGGAAGGGAGATACCCGATGCCGCTGGTAAGGAAGGCGCCGTTTGCATCTTCCGCCGCCTGGACAATCCCTACGATCTTTATATCCTCGCCAGCATCTACCAGCTGCCGCATATAGGCTTCGTCGTCTGTCTTATCTCTCCACACCTGATACTGGTCGTCATAAGTATAGTAATCGCAGCTGTTTACCAGCTTGAACTTCACATCCAGGATCTCATCATAAGAATAGTCCCCGATCTCCTCCGGCACTTCAATGGTTTCCTCATTGACAAACTGCTGCACCATCTGATCCAGTTCTTCTGCGTCCCTAAGTCCCAGCGTATAGAGAAGGAAATCACTGATGCTTCCTCCCGGTGTAAGTACGACCACACATTCATTATATGCCTCCGGCCACCGTCCGGCTTTCACCTCATACTGGGGCTCATACAACTGTGCATTTTCCGGCATCTCATAGAACATATCCGTACTCATCATAGTAGACATCATGCTGTTTGTACTGTTGGCAGAGCTGATGCCCATAGCTTCAAAGGAAGTATCCGGGTGGACCTGGCGCACCCCGTCCTCTTCCTGCCTGTAGATCTGTGGTGTTACGCTATAGGAATATTCGATGGAATTGGTATATTTCTCAATCCCGCTTTCTTTACTGTCCAGGTAGGTTTTCAGAGATTTCAGGTCATTGGAATCCATACTGGAAAACATATCTGTCACCATCTGGATCACATTGACGTCTCCGGACTTTTCGCCTTTTCCACTTTCCTTCTGCATGCCTGACGCGCTGGCGGAAAGCATGGAAGTCATATCAAATCCGGCGCTCTGGATCTGCAGCGGATATTCGGACAGTGTCTCTTCTTCTATGGAATGGATGTACGCGTTTACCCCGGTAGACAGCGCCAGAATCAGGGCGATCCCGATGATGCCGATGGATCCTGCAAAGGAAGTCAGAAGGGTTCTTGCTTTCTTGGTCTTCAGGTTGTTAAAGCTGAGCGAAAGCGCAGTCAGAAAAGACATGGATGCCTTTCCCATATTTTTGTGTTCCGCCGGTTCCAGCGCCGACTCATCTATTGTAAAAGGATCAGAATCCGAGCGGATGGTACCGTCTTTAAGCCGGACGATCCGGGTGGCATAGGCCTCTGCCAGCTCCGGGTTGTGGGTAACCATAACCACCAGCCGGTCTTTTGCCACCTCCTTTAAGAGATCCATGACCTGTACGCTGGTGTCACTGTCCAGTGCACCGGTAGGCTCGTCCGCCAGCAGAATGTCCGGGTCATTGACCAGGGCTCTTGCGATGGCCACCCTCTGCATCTGTCCGCCAGACAGTTGATTTGGCTTTTTGTGGATCTGCTCTCCAAGCCCAACTTCCTCCAGAGCCTCCCTGGCTCTTCGGATCCGCTCGCCTTTGTCAATACCGGAGATCGTAAGCGCCAGCTCCACATTGGCAAGGATGCTCTGGTGGGGGATCAGATTGTAACTTTGAAACACAAACCCGATGGTATGATTGCGGTAGGAATCCCAGTCCCGGTCTTTATATTTCCTGGTGGAAATTCCGTTGATCACCAGGTCGCCGCTGTCATAACGATCCAGGCCGCCGATAATATTTAACAGCGTGGTCTTTCCGGAACCGCTGGGTCCCAGAATGGCCACAAATTCATTGTCTCTTAGATTCAGGCTGACGCCGTCCAGCGCTTTTTGCACCAGGCTGCCCGTCCGGTATTCTTTCCGGATATCTTTAATCTGAAGCATGCAAGTCTCTCCTTATCCAGTCTGATGAACGGAGAAAAGATTCCCGTCCCGAATATTTTTTATTATACGTTTCCGCAATAAAGAAAACAACATTTTGCCGCATATTTCAACTGCAAAATGTTGTTCTTTATACTTTCTTTAGAAATCTTTTATCTGAATTTCATCTAGGAAGCTTCTTCTGTTTTCTCCGGAAGTTCAATGGTCAGCCGCACCTTCGTGATGCGCTTTTCTTTTACTTCTTCCACCACAAAGGTCAGACCTTCTTCTTTAAGCTCTACCACGTCCTTTTCCCCTTCATTGGGGATATACCCCAGCTGTTCCATCAGGAATCCTGACAATGTATCATAATTTTCCGTCTCAAGGGAAAGCTCCAGTTCCTCATTCAGATCCCAGATCTGAATGCCTCCGTCCAGAAGGTAGGTATGCTCGTCCACCTGTACGATCTCCGGCTCTACCTCATCATACTCTTCGTTGATGTCGCCCATGATCTCTTCTACCAGGTCCTCAATGGTGACAATACCGGAAAAGCCGCCATACTCATCCACCAGGATCGCCATACGCTTTCTGGCTTTCTGCATCTCGCGGAACAGAGCGTCCGCTTCTTTGGTCTCCGGCACGAAAAATGCCTTGTGGAGCATGCCGCGGATATCCATCTTCGCCGTCTGCGACTTGCGAAGCTCGATCATTACATCCTTGACATACAGTACGCCGATGATGTTATCAATATTTTCTTCATATACCGGGATCCTTGAGTGTCTGGACTCCAGGATCTCATCGATCATTTCTTCAAATGGCTCGTCGATATCCAGCGTAAACACGTCTCTTCTTGGAACCATCAGCTCTCTTGCTGTCCGGTCGTCGAATGCAAAGACGGAGTCGATCATTTCCCTTTCTTCATCATCGAAAGTTCCTGTCTCATTTCCCATTTTCAGAAGCGCCTTGATCTCCTCTTCGGTCACCGCCTCTTCCTGATCCTCCGTCTTCATATGCAGCGCTTTGAGCACTAACTTGGTAGACACGGAAAGCAGTTTAATAAACGGTGAAAGCACGATGGAAATATAGTGGATCGGCATAACCGTCAGCATAGAAAAGGCTTCCGCCTTCTGAAGAGCGATCCGCTTTGGAACCAGCTCGCCAAACACCAGGTTAAAGAACATCAGCACCAGGGTCAGGCCGTTTCTTGCGATGCCGCTGCTGTACGGGACATTCATACTTCCCAGCCACTCGGCAACATAAGGCGCCAGGCCCGCCGCCGCAGATGCACTGGAATAGAAGCCTGCAAATGTGATCGCCACCTGAATGGTAGACAGGAACTTGGTCGAGTCCTCAAACAGGCCTTCAATCAGTCTGGCCTTCTTATTCCCCTCAGATGCCAGGGACCGGATCTTATTTTTGTTGACCGATACCACCGCCATCTCTGCTCCGGCGAAATAAGCGTTCATCAATGTGAAAAACAACAGTAACAATAAATTAAAAAGAATAGTGTTCCCCGCAGGGTCTGCGTCCATAATAAAAAACTCCTCCTAAATTTAGACTCATTTAGAAGGAGTATATCATGTTCCGGCCGCTTTCGCAAGATTTTGTTCATTTGGGACGTAGACCTTTGCAAAAGGTCTACGTCCCAAATTGCAATTTACCCTGTACCTTTTTGTAATTAAGGGTGTACCCGACCGGACGTTTACCTGCCGGCCAGGTATGCTTTCCGGCCTTCTTCGTACAGATTTCTGCCTTCGCTGTCGATAATGACTACCAGGGGCATGTCTTCTACGTACAGCTTCCGCAGGGCTTCTGCGCCCAGGTCTTCGTAGGCGATCAGTTCTGCTTTCTTGATGCACTTGGCAAGCAGGGCTCCTGCGCCGCCAATGGCGCCAAAGTAAACGCCGCTGTATTTTTTCATGGCTTCTACTACTTCCGGCAGGCGGGCGCCTTTACCGATCATGCCCCGGGCGCCTACGGACATCATGGTGGGCGCGTAAGCGTCCATCCGTCCGCTGGTGGTGGGGCCGGCGCTTCCGATCACCTGGCCCGGCTTGGCCGGTGTGGGTCCTACATAGTAGATGGTGGCGTCAGTGGGATCAAAGGGCAGTTCTTCGCCTCTTGCCAGGGCTTCACACATCCTTTTATGTCCGGCGTCCCGGGAGGTATAGATGGTGCCGGTGAGCAGCACCTGGTCTCCTGCGTGAAGGGTTTTTGCCAGTTCTTCTGTCAGTGGTAAGGTAATCTTTCTTGCCATTTATATCACCTCCGATTTGTGGCGTGTCACATGGCAGTTGATGTTCACTGCGCAGGGCATGCCCGCGATGTGGGTGGGCAGGGTCTCGATATTCAGGCCGATGGCCGTGGTCCTGCCGCCAAATCCCTGTGGTCCGATGCCAAGTTCATTGATCTTTTCCAGCATTTCCTTCTCCAGATCTGCATAGAAGGGATCCGGATTGGAGGAATCCAGGGGGCGCATCAGCGCTTTTTTCGCCAGCAGAGCGCATTTATCAAAGGTGCCGCCAATGCCCACGCCTACTACCATGGGCGGACAGGGGTTGGGGCCTGCGGTCTCCACTGCCTCCAGGATGAAATCCTTGATCCCCTGCAGTCCCGCGGAAGGCTTGAACATCCGGATCTGGCTCATATTTTCGCTTCCAAATCCCTTGGGGCCTACGGTGACTTTGATCTGCTCGCCGGGCACGATCTCCGTGTAAAGCATAGCCGGTGTATTGTCCCCGGTATTGCCCCGGCGCACCGGATCCTTTACCACGGATTTCCGGAGATATCCGTTGGTGTAACCGCGGCGCACGCCTTCATCCACCGCCTCGGCAAGATCTCCCCCTGTCAGGTGGACGTCCTGTCCGATCTCCAGAAAGACACAGGCCATCCCGGTATCCTGGCAGATGGGCACATTTTCCTTGTCCGCGATCTCAAAATTTTCAATAATATTATCCAGCACGCCCTGAGCGATCTCTCCGTCCTCTTTAGACCGGCAGCCCTGGATAGCGCATTTCACATCCTGGGGAAGATGATTGTTGGCTTCGATACAAAGCCGCTCGATCACATCCGTCAGGACGCTTACATTAATTTCACGCATGAATACCACTCCTTTCAACACTCTTTTCTTATCATAACCCAGTCATCCCCTGAAAGTCTACATTATCTATAGAAAGATCCCGATAAACTGGCAGCCCAGCACCACGAATACCAGAGCCACCGGATAGGTGGCCGCATAGGCGCTTGCCACGTCGTCGGTCTCGGTCACCCGGATCAGGGTTCCCAGAGCCGGGGTACTGGTCATACCGCCGCAGATGGAGCCCAGGCTGTTGAAGAGGCTCAGCTTCAGCACCTTCGCGGCAAAGAAATATCCGACAAACATTGGGATCAGGGTGATCAGCGCCCCATAAATGAAGAGTACCAGTCCTTCTTCCCTGAGGATCTCCACGAATCCCGCGCCGGCCTCCACGCCGGCTCCGATGAGGAAGAGAGCCAGGCCGAACTCCCGCAGGCACTCCAGCACGTGCTTCTCCACCTTCATGCTCAGCCTTCCGATCTTCCCGAAATGTCCCAGGATCAATCCGGCGATCAGCGGACCACCGGAGGTTCCCAGGGAAAATTCCGCTCCCCCGGGAAGGGGAATCACGATCTTGGCCAGGATGATCCCCAGCACAATGGCCAGGGCAAAGGGAAAGAATCCCATGCTGTCCGCGTAGAACAATTCTTCCTTTTTCGTCTTATGGAACTCCTCGTCCCCCACATTCTGGGCCGCCTCGAACCGGGCCCGCTCCGCCGCCATGTCGGTCTTCAGAAACTTGGGCACCAGCTGCACAAACAGCACCACGCCCACCACGCCAAAGGGATAGGCGATGCCGTATCCTACCGACGCATTGGCCGATCCGGTGGCATCAATGGCCGCCGCAAGTCCCGGCGTACTGGTAAGCGCTCCTGCCATCATTCCTACGCTGACATCAGAAGGTACACCGGCGATCTCGATGATCCCGATTGTCGTCAGGGCGCCGATGATGATAATGATCGCTCCCAGCAAAATGTAGGATCTGGCGTTGATCTTAAAGTTCCGGAAAAATTTGGGGCCTGCAATAAATCCCACGGAGGTCACAAAACAGATCAGTCCCAGTTCTCTGACCAGATCCGGCACTTCGAATCCAAAATGTCCGAATACCAGAGCCACCAGAAGGACTCCTGCCGTACCCAGTTCCACGCCCCGGATTTTAATACTTCCAACCAGGTAGCCGATGACGGCCACCAAAAATACGATCATCAATGTGTTTCCCAACACACTCTCCTGAAACCAGGCTGCGATTCCCACGGTCTCATCCCTTCCCTTCTTTATCTAAAATTCAGACAACTTTCTCCCGGTAAATGTAAAACACTTTTCTATTCTATCTATCTCTGGTGTCTTGCATATTTCGGCAGCAGAAGCGGCGATACATCGCCGGTCTCCAGTCCTGCCTCTTTCAGTTCTTCTGCGTAAGCCTGGATATGATCCAGGTTCATGGTTCCGATCTCCACCTGCTTCGCTTTTGCCGCCGCGGCTTTCCCTGCGTTTCGGCCAAATACGATGATGTCCAGAAGAGAATTTCCCATGAGACGGTTTCTTCCATGAATCCCGCCTACCGCCTCTCCGGCCACCAGAAGGTTATCCATTACCTTGGTAAATCCGTCGCCGCCGATCTCCAGACCGCCGTTCTGATAATGAAGGGTGGGGTAAACCAGGATCGGGACTTTCCGCATATCAATGTCATAGCGCAGATACATCCGCAACATAGCCGGGATCCGCTTCTCAATGGTGCCTTCTCCGCCCAGCTCCTCGATCATGGGCGTATCCAGCCACACACCGCTGCCAAGAGGGGTGTCCACACCTTTTCCTCTTGCCGTACATTCCCGGATGATCCCTGCAGCTGCCACGTCGCGGGTCTCCAGCGGATGCATGAAGGCTTCGCCCTCCACGTTGATCAGCTGAGCTCCCAGGGAACGTACTTTTTCCGTTACCAGCGCGCCGTAGATCTGGGATGGAAATGCCACGCCGGTGGGATGGTACTGGATGGTGTCCTGGTAAAGGAGGGGCGCTCCCGCCCGGTATCCCAGGATCAGGCCGTCTGCGGTGGCTCCGTAATGGTTGGAGGTGGGGAATCCCTGATAATGCATCCGTCCTGCGCCTCCGGTGGCAATGATCACGGTCTTGGCCCGTGCCACCAGATAATCGCCGGTCTCCAGGTTCTGCAATACCGCTCCCGCAACCTGGCCTTTCTCATCCTTGATCAGTTCCACTGCAGCGGTAAATTCCACCACCGGGATCTGCCGGTTCAGCACCTCGTCCCGCAGGGTCCGCATGATCTCCGCCCCGGAGTAGTCCTTGCAGGCATGCATCCGCTTTCTGGAAGTTCCGCCGCCGTGGGTGGTGATCATCCGTCCGTTTTCATCTTTATCAAACATTACTCCCAGTTCATTGAGCCACTGGATGGCGTCCGGCGCTTCCATGACCAGCCGCTTCAGAAGTTCCGGCCTTGCGGCAAAATGACCGCCTCCAAAAGCGTCCAGATAATGCTGGACCGGAGAATCATTTTCCTTGTCCGCCGCCTGGATGCCGCCCTCTGCCATCATGGTGTTGGCGTCGCCGATCCGAAGCTTGGTGACGATCATCACATCCGCTCCGGCTTCATTTGCCTCAATGGCTGCGGAAGCGCCTGCGCCGCCGCCGCCGATCACCAGTACGTCCACGTCATAATCCACTTTGTCAAGGTCGATTTCTTCCCCTAACAGACGGCTGTTGGAGTGGAGAAGATGCACCAGTTCTTCCGGCGCCTTCTGCCCTTTGTTGGGGCCGATCTTAATTTCTGTAAATGCTTCTGTGCGGTAATCCGGGTGGAATTCTTTCAGAAGCTCATCCTTTTCTTCTGCAGTCATCCGTCTGGGTTCTGTCTTCATACGTTCCGCCCGGCTGGCTTCTACCTTCTTTACAGATTCCATCATTTCCGGTGTAAACATGGTCTTCCCTCCTCCTATTTCTCAATCTCTCTGTTATTGTAAAGTTCCTGCATCTCTTCGATGGGCTTTTCCATGATCTGCTCGATCAGCTGATCATACTCCCCGTGGTGGATCTCCTCCACCCGGTTGGTAAGATGCTCTGATTCAGGCGCAATGTATTTCCCGGTAAGACGTCTTGCCAGAAGCCCCACCATGGGATGAGAGATCCCCGCCGGGCAGCGCACGGAACAACAGCCGCAGCCGATACAGTCGAAGGATTCCTCCGCGCATTTCTCAAACTCGCCCCGCTGTGCGTAGGCGATGTACTGCATTACGTTCAGGTCCTGTGTGCATGCCTTGGTACAGGCGTTGCAGCCAATGCAGCTGTAGATCTCCGGATAAAGCTCCATCATGATCCGCTGCTCAGGCCTGATCTCTTCTATGTCATAAGTCCGCTTGTCTGTAGGGAAATAGGGAATGCTTGCCACATACATGCCCTCTTCCACCTGGGTCTGACAGGCAAGCCCGGTCTTTAACTCATTCTTTCCCTTGATCCGGTAAATGGTGGCGCAGGCGCCGCAAAAACCATGCCGGCAGCCGCAGCCCCGTTTCAGTTCATATCCTGCATATTCCATGGCCGTCATAATGGTCAGGTCAGCAGGGACGCTGTATCGTTTTCCGAAAAAATATACGTTTACCATGTTTTCCATGAGTGTTCGTTCCTTTCCTGGTGACGCGCCCCTAGGTTTAACCTTTGGGCGCTTTTATGCTACAACCTCGATTTCGCTTACGCTGCATCTCGGTTGAGTTTCACATGTCTATAAAGTTGGCCTGTTTATCCTCCAGTGCCGGATCCGCCTGCCTGCGCAGCCGGATCCAAGGGGCTAGTATTCGTCTGGCATTTCGTCGATCTCGTCGCAGCGGAATACGGGGCCGTCTTTGCATACATATTTTGATCCAATGTTACATCTTCCGCATTTGCCTACGCCGCACTTCATCCGAAGTTCCAGGGTGGTGTAGACCTGCTCCCGTGAGAAGCCCAGTTCTTCCAGGCCTGCCAGAGTGAATTTGATCATGATGGGCGGTCCGCACACCAGCACGGTCTTGTCTACGTCAAAGCCAAGTTCTTTTACGTAGTTGGGAACAAATCCCACGTGACCGTCCCAGCCTTCTTCCTCCCGGTCGATGGTCAGGTGGACATTCACGCCCTCTGCCTTCATCCACACTTCCTGGATCTCCTTTAACTGCACCAGGTCTTCTGCGGAGCGGGATCCGTAGACGATGTCCACGGTTCCGTATTTCTCCCGGTTATCCAGCACGTAGTTGATCACGGACCGAAGGGGCGCAAGGCCGATGCCGCCGGCGATAAAGAGAAGATTCTTTCCCAGAAGTTTATCTTCCACCGGAAAGTGGTTTCCATAAGGACCACGCACGGTGATCTCGTCTCCCACTTCCAGGCTGTGGAGATAATCGGTGAGAACGCCGCATTTCTTAATGCTGAACTCCTGATATTCCCGATTGGTAGGCGAGGAAGTAATGGAAAACATTCCCTCGCTGACCCCCGGGGCGCACAGCATGGCGCACTGGCCCGGCATATGCTCGAAAAGCTTTCCGCCTTCCGGCGCATTTACCCGGAAGGTCTTCACATCCGGCGTTTCTTCCCGGATGTCAGTGATCACTCCCACCTGCGGGATCAAAGTATCTAATTGATAATTCTTATGACAGGTACATTCGCTCATGCCTTTGCCCCCTCCTTTTCCTGAAATGCTTTTATCACCTTCACAATATTCAGGGACGCCGGACATTTCTCCACGCACCGGCCGCAGCCTACGCAGGAGTACATCCCGTCATTGTTGGCCGGGAAATACACCAGCTTGTGCATGAACCGCTGGCGGAACCGTTCCTTCTGGCTGGTCCGGTTATTGCCGTGGGCCATCATAGTGAAATCCGAATACATGCAGGAATCCCAGCATCGGTAGCGCTGTACCCCGTGTCCGGTATCATAGTCCTTGATGTCGTAGCACTGGCAGGTAGGGCACACGAAAGTACAGGTGCCGCAGGCCAGGCAGGGTTTGTAGAGTTCCTCCCACAGAGGCGACTCAAACCTCTCCATCAGCACATCCCCGTTCCATCCTTCCAGGGAAAGATGGGAGTAGGGAAGTTCTTCGATGATAGAGCGGATCTTCTCCTCTTCTTCTGCCACTGCCGTTTCGCTTCCGGCATCCTCTGCTTTTTCCAGGAGGTCTGCCAGATTTTCCGTCAGCTTCTGTCCTTTTTCCGTCTCCGGCTTCCAGTACAGGGTGTCCTCCACCATCCAGGCTGCCACGTCTGCCGCCGGATGGGCCGCGTCCACGCCGAACACCTTGCAGAAGCAGGTCTCTTCCGGCTCATGACAGGCCAGGGCAACAATGGTGCCGTGGTCTCTTCTTGCAGCGTAGAAGGTGTCAATAGGATCCGAAAGGAATACCCGGTCCAGCACCTCTACTCCTTTTATGTCGCAGGCTTTCATGCCAAACACCACGAAATCCTGCTCTTTCAGGGTCTCCGGTTCTACGCTTAACTTCTTTCCCTCCCGGTAACAGGTATACAGAGTCTCGCTCTGGGGAAAGAACACATCCTTGGGAGACTTCACAGTCTTCAAAGTGTCAAGATCCACCTCTGCCTCTTCTCTCCACACGCCGAAATTGGTCTGATCTGCGGTGCGGACCGGCAGATATAATTCCTGATCTGCGGCGATCTTCTGGAATAATGCAGGCAGATCTTCTCGTTTTATCTTATACATGCCTTAACTCCTTTCCGCCACGATCCCAGGCTCTGCGTCGTCCAACTGGTAACTGGTCAGGGGGCCTCTCTCCTCAAGGTCTGCGCCCGCCTGATACTCTCCGTACAGTTCGTCAATGTCTTTGATGAACTTCCGGTTGAAAAGATGAAGGGGAATCCCCTGCGGGCATACCCGGCTGCACTCACCGCAGTCGGTACACCGTCCCGCCACATGGAAGGCCCGGATGATGTGGAACATCTTTTCCTCAAAGGAATCCACGTTGGCCTTCTGGGCGCTGTCAAACTTGTTGCTGTCAAAGACACATTTGCGGCAGCTGCAGGCCGGGCAAACATTCCGGCAGGCATTGCAACGGATACATTTGCTCAGTTCCTTCTGGAAAAAGGCGAATTTTTCTTCCGGGCTCATGGCCTCGATCCGCTCTACTTCCGCGAACCGGTCCCCGTCTTTGGTCTCTTTGGACTCCCCGATGATCTCGTCGAAGATCATGTGATCCTTGCCCTTACAGACGTGACACCGCTCCAGCATGGCGTCCTTGTAGGGAACTTCCTTCTCTCCGTAAAGGGTCTCAAAGGTCAGGGTCTCGGCCGCATCCTCAAGTTTGGCTCCTGCGATGCTTTTGATCCCTTTGATCCCCATCTTGCGGATCTTCTCAATGTCCAGCTTGCCCTTGCAGCCCACGCCGATGATATAGGCTTTCTCCCGGTCTACCCGGTGTTCTTTCATCAGCTGCTGGAAGCTGTAGGTGTCACAGGGCTTTAAGAATACCAGAGTCTTTCCCTCCATCTTAGAGGCCTCGATCATGTATTTGCTTAAATTTGCCCCGCAGAATCCGTTATATACGAATTCTTCCAGGTCTTCTTCTTTCTCAAAATATGCCGGCTCCGGATTATAAGGCAGGTCGCCGGCTTTCCATCCCAGCACCCGTTTTACGGTTCCGTCGGCCAGGAGTTCTTTTGCCCGATTTACGATTTCCTGCATCTTAAATCCTCCAATCTTACGTTTTTCCCAAGGGATGTGATCTTGTCTACAAACTCATGCATGGTCTGGGAGAATTTCACACCTTCTGCCGCGGATACCCATTCCACCCGGGTCCGTCCGTTCTCCACGCCGATAAAGTCCAGCATGGAGAAAAGAAGAGTCATTCTCCGCCTTGCATAATAGTTTCCTGAGGTATAGTGGCAGTCGCCGGGATGGCATCCGCAGATGATCACTCCGTCCGCCCCTCTTTCAAATGCTCTTAAGATAAACATGGGATTTACCCGGCAGGAACAGGGAACACGGATGATCTTTACATCTGCGGAGTAAGAAAGACGGCTGCTTCCTGCCAGATCCGCGCCGGCGTAGCTGCACCAGTTACAGCAAAACGCCACGATCTTAGGCTTAAATTCTTCTCTTGCTTCTATCGACATATAGCATCCACCTCCGCTAAAATCTGTCTGTTGGAAAATCCCTTCAGGTCCATAGCGCCGGAAGGACAGGTAACCGTGCAGGCGCCGCAGCCCTGGCAGAGAGCTTCGTTGACCACAGCAATGCGCCGTACTTCCCGGATCCCGTGGTCATTGACTTCCTTCTCTTCATAGGTAATGGCTCCGTAAGGACACACATTGGCACACTGGGAACAACCGTTGCACAGCAGCTCATCGGAATGGGCTGTACAGGGGTTGGTCAGAAGCTTATCCTTGGCCAGAAGTCCGATGGCCTTTACAGCCGCCGCTCCAGCCTGGGATACCGTCTCCGGAATATCTTTGGGCCCCTGGCACACGCCGGAGAGGAAGACTCCCGCTGTGGGGGACTCTACCGGACGAAGCTTGGCATGGGCTTCGGTCAGGAAATTATTGGTGTCAATGCTGGCAGTGAGCATGGTGGCGATTTTGCGCACATCCGGGTTTGGCTCAATGGCCGCCGCCAGGACTACCATATCCGCTTCCTTTAAGATCTGCTTGTTGTCCAGCAGATCCGCTCCCTGCACCAGAAGCTTTCCGTCTGGCTGGGGAATGACTTTGCCCACCTGTCCTTTGATATAGTTCACACCGTATTCTTCCACGGCCCGGCGGTAGAACTCATCAAAGTTCTTGCCCGGAGTCCGCACATCGATATAGAATACGGTTACATTTACATCCGGATACTTATCCCGGATCAGCATGGCGTGCTTGGCGGTATACATGCAGCAGATCTTGGAACAATAACTCTTGCCGCGGTTATCGGCGCACCGGCTTCCCACGCACTGGATGAACACGATCTCTTTGGGCGCCTTCCCGTCAGAGAGCCGTTCCAGATGACCTCCGGTTGGACCTGCCGCGTTCATGATCCGCTCCAGTTCCAGGGAAGTGATCACATCCTTGCTCTGGCTGTAGGCATACTCGTCATAGTCGTCCAGCTTGATCATGTCGAATCCGGTAGCCACCACGATGGCGCCATATTTCTCGGTAATGATCTCATCCTTCTGCTCATAGTCGATGGCGCCTGCCTGGCACACCTTGGAGCAGATCCCGCATTTTCCGGTCTTAAACTTGATACAGGCCTCCCGGTCGATCACCGGCACATTGGGGATGGCCTGGGCAAACGGAGTATAGATGGCGCTCCGGTTATTTAACCCCCGGTTAAATTCGCTGGGCGTCTTCTTGCTGGGACATTTTTCCTGACAGACGCCGCAGCCGGTACATTTGCTCATATCCACGCTTCTTGCCTTCTTGCGGATGTCCACCGTGAAATCTCCCACAAACCCGGAAACTTTCTCTACTTCACTGTAGGTATAGATGTTGATATTGGGATGCGCGTTGGCCTCCACCATCTTCGGGGTCAGGATACAGGCCGAACAGTCCAGGGTTGGAAAGGTCTTGTCAAGCTGAGACATTCTTCCGCCGATACTGGGGGTCTTCTCCACGATATCCACCGGATACCCCGCGTCCGCGATATCCAGCGCCGTCTGGATGCCGGCGATCCCGCCGCCGATCACCAGGGCCCGCTTGGTCACCCGGCTCTCTCCCGGCTGAAGCGGTGTATTCAAATTCACTTTGGCCACAGCCGCACGCATCAGGATCACAGCCTTCTCGGTAGCCTCTTCCATATCCTTATGGATCCAGGAACAGTGCTCCCGGATGTTGGCAATCTCTACCATATAAGGGTTTAATCCTGCCCGCTCTGCCGCATTCCGGAAGGTATTCTCATGCATCCGCGGAGAACAGGAGCATACCACGATGCCGCTTAAGTGCTTCTCCTGAATAGCCGCCCGGATTTTCTCCTGCCCGGCTTCGGAACACATATACTGATAATCTTCCGCGTGGACCACGCCCGGCTCATGCAGAGCCATCTCTACTACTTTTTTTACATCTACCGTTGCGGCAATATTAGAACCGCAGTGGCAGACGAATACGCCGATCCTAAGCACCTTCCATCACCTCCTGTACCTTCTGAATGCACTGACTAATAACTGCTGCGGGATCTCCGGATCCAGCAGTTCCGGGATCTCGTCCGGACTTAAGTAGTCCCCGCCCCTTTGCCGCTCTACGATCTGTCTTGCCGCGTCGATGAGTTTTCCCGGCTTTACGTCCCGGGGACACCGCTGTACACAGGCAAAGCAGGACAGACATTTCCATAAGGATCTGGATTTTACCAGCGATTCAATATCTTCATTAATCACATAGGACACGAACTGATGAGGCTTGATGTCCATCTCATTATAGGATGGGCATGTAGCAGAACATTTGCCGCACTTCATACATTTCAAAGGATTGACGCCGCTGATCTCCCGGATCAGTTCCGCCTGTTTTTTCTTGTCTGTCATGCCTTCTTCACCTCATCTTTCACACCCAGAGCCTCTGCCAGAAGTTCGGTAAAATAATAAACCGGCAGATCGGTACTGGTATTTTTATTCAGATTATACATACATAAAGGACAGGCGGTGATCAGCATATCCGCGCCAAATCCTTCCGCGCTCTCTTCGATCTTCTGACACATGTTCTTAGACATTTCCTTTTCTTTTAAGGAAATATACCCTCCGCAGCACTCGTTGCGGTAAGGATAGATCACCGGCTCTGCGCCGATGGCCCGGATAAAGTCCTCCATGATCTTCGGATTCTCCGGATTGTCAAAAGACAGGATCTTTCCCGGGCGAAGGAGCAGACATCCATAGTAGGCGCCGATCTTCTTTCCTGTCAGAGGATTAACCACCTTTTCTTTTACTTTATCGAAACCGATCCGGTCCCTTAAAACCTCCAGAAAATGCAGGACTGTGGTCTCTCCCTCATAGGGCGTGGAAAGATCCAGATAGTTGTTAGCCCTGGTACGGATATCCTCTACATTTTTCATGTCGTCATTGACTCTTTTTAACACATGGTGACAGGCGGAACACAGAGTGACCAGTTCCTGCCCTTTTTCCCTGGCCGCATGCAGAGCCCGGACAGAGGCAAGTTTTGTGGCGATCTCATCGTTCCCCAGAGGGTACACGCCGCCGCAGCACTGCCATTCTTCCAGTTCTTCCAGTTCAAAGCCCAAAACTTTGGCCGAAGCCCGGGCGTAAGCGTCCAGGTCTTCGGCTTTATTTTTCAGCGTACAGCCGGGGTAATAGCTGTATTTCATAGCGTTTCCTCCTCATTTCTTATATCTCAATCTGAGCGATCACATCTTTTAATACCTTGGCGCTGGCCTGCAGTCTCTCTACCTCTTCCTCTGTCAGGTGGATCGGGATCCGTCCCTGCACGCCTTTTGGTCCTACCAGGGTCAGCGTACTTAATGCCACATCCTCAATCCCGTACTCGCCATGCATCATGCTGGAAACAGTTGCTACAGAATCGGATGCCGCAAGGATCAGATTACAAAGTTCACAGACTGCAACAGACACGGCGTAGAAAGTGGCTCCCTTCTTGGCGATCACCTGGCCGCCGGACTTGTGCACATATTCTTCCATTCCCGCTTTATCCAGCTCTTTTAAATCTACCTTATCCTTCATCACCTGATAGTAATCATCCAGGTTCATGCTGGCGATATCAGCGCTGTTCCACGGAACAAAAGAGGAATCCCCGTGTTCTCCGTAAACATAAGCGTGAATATTTTTCTGTGCCACATGGAAATGCTCTGACAGACCGTAACGCAGACGCGCCGTATCCAGAATGGTTCCCGACCCGATGATCTGATTCTCCGGCAGACCGGAGATCTTTGTAAACACATAGGTCAGGATATCCACTGGATTGCTGACAATGATATAGATGGCATCCGGCGCCGCTTTCACGATCTCCGGCGTGATCTCTTTGATGATATTCACGTTCGTCTGTGTCAGTTCGATCCTGGTCTGGCCGGGCTTACGGGCAATCCCGGAAGTGATGATCACAATATCGGATCCTGCCGCATCCTCATAATCTCCTGCTATGATCGAAATCGGATTGCGGAAGCAGGTACCCTGCTTAATATCCATCACTTCCCCTTCCACTTTTTCCTTATTGATGTCAATGAGGACCAGTTCCGACGCAATGTCCTCTCCCGACAGTTTATAGGCGATTGTTGCCCCCACACTTCCTGCTCCAATAATAGTGATCTTACTGCTCATACGTTTCCTTTCCTTTCTTTTGATGAAATAAGATTGATAATTTTTTATCATAATAACATATCGTTAATTATTTGACAAGAAGTGTATTTATCTTTTTTGTTAATTATTTAACTTGATCAATATTAATATGGGGACGGGGGATTTTCAAAAATCCCCCGTCCCCATATTAATATTGATCATTATCTTTGACTATTTTCCTACATGTATCGCGCCTGTTTCTGTAACGATCAGATCCATCTGCTGATCATGTTCTTCCACCGGTATATCGTCTGTCAGGAACAATTCCCTGCAAAGGGCCGCTCTGGTGCAGGCAGTCTGTTCCAGATACCGGTCATAATATCCGCCTCCGTATCCCAGGCGGGCTCCCTGTTCATTACAGGTCAGACATGGGACCAGAGCCAGGTCTATCTCTTCCGGGCGGATCAGTCCGGCTCCCGGCGCCGGTTCCAAAATTCCAAAAGTCCCGGGTGCAAGGTCCTGTAAAGAATGGATCTCATAAACCTGCATCACGCCTTTTTTCTCACAGCGCGGCACGCCCAGCCGTTTTCCCTCCGCCAGCACTTTTTCCAGAAGAGGGCGGGTGTTGATCTCCCCTTCCATCCCCACATAACAGAACACCACTTCTGCCTGTTGGAATTCCGGAAGTTCCGCCGCCAGCATACAGATCCTCTCATCTGCCATCTGATAATAGGCGCCGGAAAGAAATTTTCTTTTCTCTAACAGCTCTTCCCGCAGTCTTTGTTTCTTCATGGCTGCACCTTCTCCAGTACCAGGTCCAGGTCCAGCGTCAGAGTTCCGTCCTCCAGCTGAAAGCATGGGATTCCGATCTTCCCTTCTTTTTTCACTTCATCAAAGAGTGGCTCATGATCTCTGAGTTTCAAAAAACGCTTCAGATTTGCGGTACTGTCTGTCCAGTCCAGATAGATATAAGAAATATTCTTGTCCTTCAGCACTTCTTCTGCATGCACGCAATCGGGACAGGCGTTGGTTCCATACATAATCAGTTTCATCCTATTTTGCCTCCTGCTTTTGTTATCTCATAACAACCCATTTATTGTTTAGCACAAAAGTCCGCATAATACAATAGGAAATGAAAAGAAACTTCCCTGCTGCTACCGGCAGTGATATATAATCTTTGACACTTTCTTTCCAGTGCTTAAATAACCGTACTGTCTGACCCCCTCCCGGATGATCTGGTCCAGCTTTTCTTTTGACAGCCGGCAGATCGTATCATCCTCCAGGATGATCTCGCATCCGCCGTCATTACAGCACCCTTTCCCGCACTCAATCTTGTACAGGTTCTGCCTGCTGATCGCTCCAATCTCTTCCAGTGCGTTGATCATGCGATAAACCGTGGCCACCCCGATCCGTTTGTCCTGTTTCGAAGCCTTGTAATAGATTTCTTTGCAGCTTGCACAGTCATCCTTCAGGATGATATCAATCAGAAGTTTTCTCTGCTTTGTGATACGACATCCATTTTCTTTTAATTGTTCTATGATTTCATCTTTTCTGCTCACCATACCGCCGCCTCATATCAGGAAATGCTGACAACTTCAAATCCCGCTCCTTCTACAGCCTGTTTCAGAACACTCTCATCTACCGCACGGTCGTAAGACACTTCCGCCCGGTTATCTTTCAGGTTTACTTTTGCCGAAACCCCGTCTATCGCGTTAAGCGCACTGGTCACACTGTTCACACAGTTCTGGCAGTGCATGCCTGAAATGCGGATCGTGCGGCGTCCGATCACAGGACCGTCAAGCGTCTTCCTTTTCGGCTTTTTCGGCTTCACGCTGCCGGATCCGCCACCGCAGCATGCCCCCTCTCCTTTGAAATGCTTCAACGATCCCTTCACCGCAAAGATGAGAACGATCAGGATCACCACCATAATAATCGCGTCACCCATCACTATCCCTCCATCCTGTTCCTGTCATTCTATTGATTAGTATATGCTAACTACGGTTAGTATTCAATAACTCCAGGTGGATTTTATTGATATTTTTTCTCAAAAACAAAAAACTGATGTTTTCTGCGACAAATCGTCACTGAAAACATCAGTCAACTTTTTAAACCGGCCCGCTATTCTTCCGTCAAAAGATTTCTCATACTTTGCAGGCTGATCAGCAGTGTGGATGTGTTGTGAAGCAGCGCTGAGGATGTAGGCCTGATCCGTCCGGTGATCCCAAGCGCGATCAGCGCCGCGTTGATCCCGATGATCTGGTGATAATTTTTCCCGATCCGTTTCATCATCCCGTTTGCGAGACGCTTCAGTACCACCAGTTCCGCCAGGTCTTCCGCCGCAATGGTAATATCGGCGATCTCTCTTGCAAGCTCCGCGCCGTCGCTGATGGCAATGCCCGCGTCAGCGGCGGACAGGGCCGGGGAATCATTGATCCCGTCCCCGATCATGATGACCTTGTGTCCCAGCGCTTTTTCCCGCTCCACAAATCCTGCCTTTTCTTCCGGCAGCACTTCCGCGTAATACTCGTCCACGCCGACCCGGCGGGCGACAGCGGCAGCGGTCTTCTCACTGTCCCCGGTCATCATGACCGTTTTCTGTACCCCTTGTGCTCTCAGCGCCCGGATCATATCCGCCGCCTCTTCCCGCAACGGATCTTCGATACAGATCACCGCGACAAGTTCCTTTTCAATGGCAAGATACAGGTGGGAGTACTCTTCCGGCAGCGCCTCAAATCTCTCCCGGCATTCCGGGCGGACTGTGCAGCCTTCGTCTTCAAATACAAAATGACTGCTTCCGATCACCACTTTTTTCCCGTCAATATATGAAGAGATCCCATGCGCCACCACATACTCTACTTTCGAATGCATTTCCTCATGGGCGAGACAGCGCTTCTTTGCCGCATCCACCACGGCCTTTGCCATGGAATGAGGGAAATGTTCCTCCAGGCACGCCGCGATCCGCAGGCATTCTTCCTCCGGTTCATCCCCGAATGGGATCACTGCTTTCACCGTGGGCTTCGCCTTTGTAAGCGTCCCGGTCTTGTCAAAAACCACGGTGTCCGCTTCCGCGACCGCTTCCAGGAATTTCCCGCCTTTCACGGTGATCCCGTACCCGCCGGCCTCCCGGATCGCTGAGAGCACAGTCAGGGGCATGGCAAGCTTCAGGGCGCAGGAAAAGTCCACCATAAGCACGGACAACGCCTTTGTCACATTTCTGGTCAGGAGCCCGGCTGCCGCCGTGCCAAGCAGAGTGTACGGCACCAGCCGGTCGGCCAGATGCTCCGCCCTGCTCTCCATAGAAGACTTCAGTTTCTCCAAATCTTCGATCATGGCCACGATCTTTTCAAATCTGGTGGAGCCGGAAACCGCCTTTACCAGGATGTCCAGTTCGCCTTCCTCCACCACGGTTCCCGCATAGACGGACTGCCCTGGCACCCTGCGCACGGGCATGGCCTCCCCTGTAAGGGAGACCTGGTTTACCATGCCTTCCCCGCCGGACACCTCTCCGTCAAAGGGGATCACATTTCCCATATGTACGGTCACAACGTCGCCCTTTCGGATCTGATCCGCCTTTACCAGGATCTCCTGCCCGTCCCGTTTCAGCCAGACTTTTTTAATGTTCAGGGACATGCTCCGCGCCAGGTCTCCCACGGATTTTTTATGGGTCCACTCTTCCAGGAGTTCTCCCACTCCCAAGAGGAACATGACCGAACCGGCGGTATTAAAGTCCCGCCGCAGGACGGAGACCCCGATGGCAGTCGCATCCAGAAGCGGGACTTCGATCTTCCTCTCCCGGATGCAGCGCAGCCCCGCCGCAAGATATCGAAGTGACTTAAGCGTCACGATCCCTGCGCGCAGGGTCGCAGGCACCAGAAGCCTTCCGCCGTAGTGCAGCAGCACTTTCGCGATCAGTTTTTCCTTATAAGATGCGTTCAGTTCTCTACCGGAATTGCGGACAACGGTCTCCGGCACGGCTACCTCTTCATACCGGAAGTTCTTCAGCAGACGGAGCAGCGCGGCGCGCTCCCCGGTATAACAGATGACAGCGTCTGCGGTGCGCTCATACACTTTCACATCTGTTATATTGCCCTGCCTGTCCAGATACCAGAAAAGAGTATCCGCCTCCGCACATGTCATTTTCTCCTGAACGACATGGATGCGGAGACGGCCCCTGATCTCATGCTTTATGATAAATTTCATGGGCGGTTACATCGTTCCTTCTTCGGAAGGATCCGCACCGTCTTCCTCTGTCTCCTGCACAGCCGCCGCTTCCTGCGCCGCCCTCTCTTCATTGATCTGCTGGGCTTCCGCAAGGATATCCTCCGCATTTTCCTGTACGTTCGTAACCGTTTTCATCACGCAGTCCTTTGCGCGCAGCGCCGCTGCCGTACACTCTGTGTAAACCTTCTTCGCGTCTTTGCTGGATAAAAGCTTTACCCCGGCTGTCCCGAAGAGGACTCCTCCTGCGAATAATCCGATCTTTTTCATCAATGACTCACTGAACATATACTTCTACCTCCTGATAATACTTTTTACTGCTCTGCTGCCGGCTGATCACTTGTGCTTGTATCCGGTATAAAATACCATTATGAAGCAGAACACGGCAGCCCATGCCCAGAATCTGTGCTGTTTCATGTGCCATCACTTCCTTCTGTTTTACTAGATTACAATAAGAATACTATATCAGCATAGCAACACTCTCCCAGGGTAGTCAAAGCTAATCTGCCTTGTCGATAAAACTTCTCACTATCCCATATAATCCCTGAAATCCACTTGACAGCGGCTGGATATTTCCATAATATAACATTGTTATATATCACTGTTATATGGAGATTGCCATGGATGAAAACACATTATCTACATTAGAACGGATCCAGCAGGCCGCATTGGACGAATTTTCAGAAAAAGGATTCCTGGGCGCTTCCCTGCGCCAGATCGTGAAAAACGCAGGAGTGACCACCGGGGCCTTCTACGGCTACTTTTCCAGCAAGGAAGCCCTGTTCGCTTCCATCGTAGAACCCCATGCCGCCGCCCTTATGGGCAGGTTTATGGAAGCCCAGACTTCCTTTGCGGAACTGCCCGAAGAACAGCAGCCGGATCACATGGGCGTAGAATCCTCGGACTGCGTCCACTGGATGGTGGATTATATCTGCCGGCACAGGGAACCGGTAAAGCTGCTGCTTTGCCGGTCAGAAGGCACCAGCTATGAACATTTTGTCCATAACATGGTTGAGGTGGAAGTGGAATATACACTGAAATATATGGACGTCCTCCGCCGCCTTGGGCGGGATATCCCAGAGTTAGATGAACAGATGTGCCATATCATTGCCAGCGGCATGTTTAACGGGATCTTTGAGATCGTGATCCACGATATGCCGGAAGGCAGGGCCCTGCGCTATGTAGATCAGCTCAGGGACTTTTATACAGCCGGATGGCTGAAATTGATGGGGCCGTAGCCCCCATCTTTTTTGCATGATGGTTAGTCATTTCTAACTTCATGATACATATTTTAAACAAAAGGGAGGTAATCATTTGAAGCAGAAAAAGCAAAGCAGCCTTGCCCGCATCCTGGGTTATGCGGGCGGGCACAGAAATCTCACCCTGCTGGGCTGTATCCTCTCCGCCCTGTCCGCGGTACTGGGGCTGATCCCCTATGTGTGCGTATGGCTTGCGGCAAGGGACGTCCTGGAAACCTGGCCCGCGCTCACCGGAGTGTCCGGGTCTGCCCGCTGGGGCTGGACGGCGGTATGGACCGCTGTCATAAGTATCGTTCTGTATTTTGCAGCGCTCATGTCCACTCATATCGCGGCCTTCCGCACGGCCCGGAATATCCGGCGCGCTGCCATGGGGCACGTCCTGAAGCTGCCGCTTGGATTCTTCACGGGCAGTCAGTCCGGACGGCTCAGGAAACTGATCGACGACAATGCCGGTCTTACAGAAGATCTGCTTGCCCACAAGCTGCCTGACCTGGCGGGAACGATCGTCACTCCCATTGCCGCCGTTCTGATGCTCTTCCTCTTTGACTGGAAAATGGGGCTTCTGTGCCTGCTCACCATGGTGCTGGCGCTGCTGTCCATGTGCCTGATGATGGGCGGAAAGAACGCCGGCTTTTTCCACCGCTATCAGAAGGAGATCGAGCGCATGAGCGGCGAGGCGGTGGAATATGTCCGGGGCATCCCCGTGGTAAAAATGTTCCAGCAGACCGTGTACTCTTTCAAAGCTTTCTATGCAGCCATCAGGGACTACAGCGACCTTGCCAGCCAGTACGCCATGAGCTGCCGTGTGGGGCAGACCTGTTTCCTGACATTTATCAACGGAGCTTTCGCCCTGCTGATCCCGGCGGCTCTGCTGCTTGCCTCCGGCGGGGACGTGCGCACGGTGCTTGTCAACTTTATCTTCTATGCCCTGTTCGCTCCTGCCTGCGGCCAGATGATCAACCGCATCATGTACATGAGCGAAGCTGTCATGGAGGCGGATGAAGCCGTGGGACGCCTGGATGAGATCCTGAGCCAGGAACCGATGGAAAACACAGGCATAGAGAAACAGCCGGCAGACGCCGCTGTATCCTTTGACCACGTGACCTTTACCTACCCCGGCGCGGACCGCCCGGCTCTTTCCGATGTATCGTTTGCTGTCCGGCCCGGTCAGGTGACAGCGCTGGTAGGGCCCTCCGGGGGAGGCAAGACGACAGCAGCAAGCCTCATTCCCCGCTTCTGGGATGCAGACAGCGGCGCCGTCTCCATCGGGGGCGTCAATGTCAAAGAAATGGATACGGAAGACCTGATGAAACAGACAGCCTTTGTGTTTCAGGATACCCGGCTGTTTAAAGAGAGCCTTCTGGAAAATATCCGGGCAGCCCGGCCGGACGCTTCCAGAGAGGAAGTCCTGTCCGCCGCACACGCTGCCCAGTGCGATGATATTCTGGAAAAACTTCCCCAGGGTCTGGATACTGTGGTGGGCGCCAGGGGCGTGTACCTCTCCGGCGGCGAGCAGCAGCGGATCGCTCTTGCCCGCGCCATTTTAAAAGACGCGCCCATCGTGGTGCTGGACGAGGCAACAGCTTTTGCCGACCCGGAAAATGAGCACCAGATCCAGAAGGCGTTTGAAGCGCTGATCCGGAATAAAACCGTATTGATGATCGCCCACCGGCTGTCCACCGTGCAGGATGCGGACCACATCATTGTCTTAAGCGGCGGAAAGATCGCAGAACAGGGCAGCCATGAAAGCCTGCTTGCACAGCATGGCGTGTATGCCGCCATGTGGGAAGACTATCAGCGCAGCGCCCGGTGGAAAGTCGGGCGGACAGATCCGAAAAGCGGAAAGGGGGAAAAGACCGTATGACAAAGAAATTACAGCACGTATTCGCGCTCAGTGAGAAAGGAGCAAAAGATCTTGTAAAAGCCGTTATCTGGTGTTTTGTGTGCAACTTAAGCCTGATGCTTCCGGTGGGGGCCGTCCTGTTTACGGCGAAGCACCTTTTGGATGCCATGGAAACCGGCGGCAGCCCCTTGGAGGGTTTCTGGATCTACACAGGCTCTGCCCTGGCGGTCCTGATCCTTTTGTTTGTCCTCCACTGGTTCCAGTATGCTTCCCTGTATCTGGCCACTTATAAAGAGAGCGCCAGCCGGCGGGTGAGCCTGGCAGAAACCCTGAGGCAGCTTCCCTTAAGCTTTTTCGGAAACCGGGACTTGAGCGACCTGACCTCCACCATGATCGCAGACTGCTCCAGTCTGGACCAGATGTTCTCCCACTACGTGCCGCAGCTCTTTGCGTCCGTCTTCTCCACGCTGGTGATCGGCGTCGCCATGTTCGTTTGCGACTGGCGGATGGCACTGGCAATCTTATGGGTCGTGCCTGCTGCGGTCCTTCTGACGGCAGGGAGCAGGAAGATCCAGGATTCCTTCGGCACAAAGAATATTTTAAATAAACGGGCAGTCGCCGACTGTATCCAGGAAGGACTGGAAACCATCCGGGATATCAAGGCATGCAGCCGGCAGGACGCGTACATGGAAAAACTGGAGAAGAAACTTGCAGCCATGGAGAAAGGCTCCATCCACTCGGAGCTGGCAACCGGCGTGTTCGTCTGCTCCGCCCAGGCGTTTCTCCGGCTGGGTCTGGCGACCACCATCCTGACTGGCGGAGCTCTCCTGGCGGACGGAAAACTTTCTTTCCTCTATTTCCTCGGGTTCCTCTTTGCCGCCGCCAGGCTGTACGACCCGCTGGGGCTTGTGCTCCAGAATATCGCCGCCACCTTCAACGCCAAACTGCAGATCGAGCGGATGCGCTCCATTCTGGAACAGCCGGTGCAGAAGGGGACGGAAGAATTTACACCGAAGAACTATGACATCACCTTTGACCATGTCTCCTTCGCCTACCGGGAGGGAGACGGCGTACTTGAGGATGTAAGCTTCACTGCAAAGCAGGGCGAAGTGACCGCCCTGATCGGCCCCTCCGGCGGTGGGAAATCCACTGCCTGCAAATTGGCGGCCCGGTTCTGGGACGTCACCGGCGGGAAAGTTCTCTTAGGCGGAACGGATGTATCCACAGTGGACCCGGAAACGCTTCTTCGCTCCTACTCCATGGTATTCCAGGATGTGGTGCTGTTCCGGGATACGGTGATGGAAAATATCCGTCTGGGCCGCCGAGGCGCTTCGGACGAGGAAGTGATCGCAGCCGCCAGAGCCGCCCGGTGTGATGAATTTATCCGGGAACTGCCCCGGGGCTATCAGACCATGATCGGCGAGAACGGCTCCACCCTCTCCGGCGGAGAACGCCAGCGGATTTCCATCGCCCGCGCCCTTTTGAAAGATGCGCCGGTCATCCTTCTGGATGAGGCAACCGCCAGCCTGGACGTGGAAAATGAGAGCGCTGTTCAGGAAGCCCTCTCCCGCCTGCTCGCAGGCAAGACGGTTCTGGTCATCGCCCACCGGATGCGCACCGTGGAAGCAGCAGACAAAATCGTTGTTCTCTCTGAAGGCATGGTGACAGAACAGGGGACTCCTTCGGAATTGATGAAACAAAACGGCCTCTTCCGCCATATGGTGGATCTGCAGAGACAGAGCGCCGGGTGGAGACTTAAGTAATCAGCCCGGCAAATATTGCCGCACCTGCCACGGTACAGACACCTGCAGTCACAATCGCCAGACTGCTCATGGCGCCTTCCGTCTCACCCATCTCCATGGCTTTTGCCGTGCCGATGGCGTGAGCGGAAGTGCCAATGGCAATCCCTTTTGCTATCGGATGACGGATGGAAAAGATCCGGCAGATTGGCTCTGCCATCATATTTCCCAGCACTCCGGTGATAATGATCACAGCCGCCGCGATCTCACTGTGTCCGCCCAGTTCTTCCGCCACGCCCATACCGATCGCCGTGGTGACAGATTTCGGCAGAAGCGTCACATACTCTGCCTGGGTCAGACCAAATAAAAGCGCCAGCGCCAATACGGTCAAAAGGCTCGCCGCAACTCCGGACAGGATGCCGGTCAGGATTGCCCGGTAGTTTTCCTTCAAAAGATGAAGTCTGTCATACATGGGAATTGCCAGACTCACTGTAGCCGGCGCAAGCAGATAAGACAAATATTTTGCACTGGCGTTATAGGTTTCATAATCGGTTCCCGTTGCCAAAAGGAACAGGATCACCAGGATGATGGCGATCATCAGCGGATTGGCAAGCGCCGTATTCCATCTGCGTTTTACCAGCACTCCGATCCCGTAAGCGGCCAGGCTGATAAATACTCCCGATGCCGCAGAATTAAGAATCACTTCTTCCAGCATGTGTTTTTTCTCCTTTTTCTGATTTCCTGATACAGGCATCCGTCACTTTTCCCGCTGTAACCATCACTACGATCGTGGACACCACTGTGATTACGCAGGCGGGCACAAGCATAGCCTTCATATGTCCCCATGCCGCCGCCCTTATGGGAAGGTTTATGGAGGCCCAGACTTCCTTCGCGGAACTGCCCGAAGAACAGCAGCCGGATCACATGGGCGTAGAATCCTCGGACTGCGTCCACTGGATGGTGGATTATATCTGCCGGCACCGGGAACCGGTAAAGCTGCTGCTTTGCCGGTCAGAAGGCACCAGCTATGAACATTTTGTCCATAACATGGTGGAGGTGGAAGTGGAATATACACTGAAATATATGGACGTCCTCCGCCGCCTTGGGCGGGAGATCCCAGAGTTAGATGAACAGATGTGCCATATCATTGCCAGCGGCATGTTTAACGGGATCTTTGAGATCGTGATCCACGATATGCCGGAAGGCAAGGCCCTGCGCTATGTAGATCAGCTCAGGGACTTTTATACAGCCGGACGGCTGAAATTGATGGGGCCCAAAATTCCGCAAAATACAATAGAAAACAAAAAGGAAATCCCTCCCGGAAGCGGCGTCTGTACTTCGCAGACAAACCGCCGTCCGGGAGGGAAAGGGGCGCCATTCTTCTTTACAGGCTGAACTCTTCTGCCTCGTCCAGCTCGTCGTCAAACTCATCCAGAACATATTCCACCAGTTCCTGCGCTGCATCCAGATGTTCTGAATCTGCTTTGATGGATATTTCTTCTTTGACGATGTTCAGATCTTTAAACTTATCCAGTGCATACTGATAGGTCTTACCCAGTTCTTCGGCATCGGTTGCCTTCGGACAGATAAATACTACCTTGTTGTCTGCACAATATTTCTTCAACTCTTCCAGTTTTTCATAAGACTCATCAATCTTTCCACCCGTCACATAAATGACTGCAGGTCTGGGATTCGCCTTTACCGTCTGTTTTCCGATCAGAATTACGGTCACCACTTTGGTATCGCTTTCCGGATCTACCACATAACCAAGTCCGTCATATTCATAGAAATCAACATTCATTCTTCTGCACCTCTTTCTTCCCTTTTACTCTCCAAAGCGTCTCTTAAATGCGGCTTTATAATCTTCTACCACCCACGGACGGCGAAGATCATATTTGAAGCAGTCTTCAATATTGCTCTCAAAGCTGATCGATGCTCTCGTAGAATATTCATTGGGCTCTCCGCAGTTCTTGATCACAGCCCAGATTCCATTGGAGTGATGCGCGCCGCCATATACATGATATTCCACAAAACTGTGGGCCTTCAGAAGCTTGGTATAAAATTCCACATTGGGAAGGATATCCGGATCCATCTCCGCCTGATACATGAAGGTAGGTGGAAATCCGATGCAGTCCTCTACTGTCGCGTGGTTCGGAAGGGCCTCAGGGCCGACTCTGTTGGAAGCAAAGTTTCTTCCCAGCCAGTTTGCAAGTCCGTCGTGCTGTTCTACTGCGTCCCACATACCGGTATACAGGGAATCGCCGTCCTTTTCACGGTCATCTGTCTGCGCGCTGACAACCACGATGCCTCTGGGGCTGTAACCATATCTCTTTAACCGGAATGCAGAAGCCAGGCACAGATGTCCGCCTGTGGAGGATCCGCTCATAACCACTTTATCGTTATGGATCCCCAGTTCATCTGCATTTTCATACATCCATTTATAGGCAGCGTGAAGATCATTGATGGCCGCCGGATACTGTGCCTGCCAGGACAGCCGATAGATCGGCACGATTCCTACACATTTATGTTCTTCACACATTCTCTCGATCGGATAGGCATTGGGGTTCAGTCCGGTCAGACCGCCGCCTACTACATAGAACAGAACACGGTTCTTTCTCTTCTTCAGATTATGCGGTTTTACCACCCATACTTCTACCGGTGTATCCGGCTCTTCTTCACAGCCCGGAGCTTCATATTTCTCAATATCACAGGTATGTTCACTGGACCACCACTGTTCCATATACGCTTTCTGTCTTGCCGTTCCTGCCGCAAGCTTCTCTTCCTGCGGAACAGACGGGCTGTAAAGCATAGCAGTTCCTTCATTCAGCTTTGGATCCAGATCCCAGAAATCACGTCCGTCCGGATGTCCCCATTTGGGATCTGTAATATCGATCATACGTCCTTCTTCTACGATGATCCCGTCTTTATTGCGATCGCCTTCAAATTTTGCCCACATACTCTATTTCCTCCTTACTTAAAATCATCCAGAAATGGAGGATTACACCTTCCTGCAATCCTCCATTTCCTATCTAGAACCAGAAATTATAGGGAGAATTCCTCTGCATCATCCACATCTGCGTCACACTCGTCAACCAGATAGTCGACAGCCTCCTGTGCCGCCTCCATAGTATCAGGGTCGCCCTGTACGGAAAGTTCATCTCTCTTGACATTCAAAACTTTATATTTTGTTGTCACATATTTGTAAGTCTCTGCAATCTCTTCCGGATCCAGGGAAGCTGGGCAAATGATCATTACCTTATTTTCTTCCGCATAGTTTTTCAGATCCTCTAACTTCTCGTAGCCTTCCTTTACCTTTCCGCCGGTGATATAGATAATACCCGGACGCGGATTGGTCTTTACTGTTGTCATCGTCGGCGGAGAGGGAATAAATACCTGTTTGGTATCACTCTCCGGATCTACAATATATCCCAGGCCCTCATATTCATAAAATTCAACCATTTCTAATTTCCTCCTGTCGGTTTAATCGGGTTCGTTAAATTCTTCTACTGTCCACGGTCTTCTAAGATCATATTCAAACATATCCCGGATCTCTTTTTCGCAGACCTTGTTAAAGAGCTGTGCATATTCTGCATCCGGATCGTCCTTATCCAACACATTTGCAGACGTAGTCAGTGAACAGTGCTGGCTGCCGCCCCATGCATGCATCTCACAGTAAACGCCTGCTGCCGCCAGCTTGCTGATATACTCGGAAGTCTGATCCAGTCCGTTGTCATTGATCATTGCATGGATGAATGTAGGCGGAAGTCCTACACACTCTTCTACTGTTGCACGTCCCGGGAATGCTTCTGCCGGAACATCCACACAGTTATTCAATTTTCCAAGATACTGCCTTGCGGACTGTGCTGCATCAGAGCCGCCCCAGAAAGCAGAATTAATCCTCAGAGAACGATACTGCGGCATCGGACGGTCATCAATGATCGGCACCCATACCATACATCCGCGTGGGGTAATGCCACGTTTCTTTAACCTGTGGCAAAGAGCCAGTGACAAGATGTCCGCCGGAGCTGTTTCCGTGAAGAACGATCTTATTGGGGCTGATATTCAGCTCTTTGGCATGTTCAACCAGGAAATTGTATGCAGCTTCACAGTCATTAACCGGCGCCGGATACTGCGCTCCCTGGCAAAGGGTACGATACGTCAGTGTTGCAACCGGCACGCCGAACTTATCCGCCCAGTTCTCAATATCGGCAGTAAACCGGAAACATGTGGTAAGTCCGCCTCCCGGAATAATCAGGATACAGGGGCTGTTTCTCTTATAACTCCATTTCTCTTTGGGGTTGGCCACTAACATCTTCACTGGCGGAGCGTCCGGCTCATCAATACAGCCAGGAGCCTCATACTCTGTTACGCGGGACCAGTCATAATCCGGAAGATAATCCTTAAATCCGTCTTCTGCATGTGCTGCAAACTCCTGCCGTTCCTCAAAAGACAGGTCGTCATTGAGCAGGACTTCTGAATATCCCACCGACTGCCCCATCAGGGAATAAGAAACTTCCAGTTCCGGATGTCCCCATTTTGCATCGTCACGAATCCTAAATTTGTCGAGTCCCATAGTATTTCCTCCTTTAAAAAAATAATTTTGGATATTTTGTATTGTTCCGCCTGAACAAAATACATTTAGATTAACAAAATCCACCAAATATCTTAGTTTGAATATACTATATTTTTACACAAAAGAAATCTGACAAACTCCCGGATGTGTACTCATTTTCAACACTTTTTCGATTTGTCGCTTTTTTTAACAAATAGTACGATTTATATTCCGGAAATCGCCAGACTTAACCACACTCCAGCTCATGAAGCCACTGGATCATCCGTTCTTTTTCAGTTGCCAGCTGACCGATCAGCGTATACTTTCCCATCACTGTTGTATCCGCAAAGATACAGTCAAAATGTTCCAGGCCGGACAACAGCAGAATCTCTTCCTCCGCCTTTTCCTTCTGTGTCAGGGGGTGAAATTTCCCCTGGTCTACCAATGTCGCAAGGGGCGTATCCGGCCACACCAGAAGCCCCATCATCCATATCTTCCCAGGTCGTATGCTATTCAAAATCTCTGCCGTATCTTTGGCGTGAGAAAAGGACCGTTCTTTTCCTCCAAGGCCTGTGATCGCGCTTAATCCAATCTCCACACCGGCTGCCCGCAGGATGCTGCAGGCCTCCACTGCCTGTGAAGCAGTTTCTCCCTTGGACATCAACTTAAGAACTTCATCGTTTCCGGACTCCAGCCCCAGATACAGACTATGCAACCCGTTTTTTCGCAATAACATGATTTCTTTCGGCGCCTTTTTCAGTACATCATCAAATCTGGCATACATGTTGATCTGCTCCATCCAGGGCATATGCTTTCGGATGGACTGAAAAATCAAAAGAAGTTTCTGTGTCGGCATCACCAGGGGATTCTCTCCCAGCAAAAAGATACTTTTTTTCTCCCGAACATAAGGAGCCAGCAATTCGATTTTCTTCTGGATCTCATCGATCGGAAACAAAGAAAAGGAATCCCTGGCAAAATCGCAGAAAGCACATCTGTGCCAGCTGCACCCTGTCTCCACTTCCAGGAACGCGCTGTTTCGTTCCCAGAAAGGCCGGTATATTTCTTTTTCTGAATATAACTGTGTGGTATCCATGTATTTATCTTTGCAGCATCTTTCTGGCAATCCTGTCAAATGCTGCCGCCCCCTCCCATAACACCTCTTCATCAATATTAAACCCTGAGCTATGATGGGGACGATCCGTACCCTTCCTGGGATTGGAAGAGCTCAGATACAGAAATGCCCCCGGCACCCTGCCCAGATAATTGGCAAAATCTTCCCCTGCCATACAGGGAGCCTCCATCTCCATGCTCACTTTATCCTCGCCTAACAGCTCTGCTATTGCATCTGCCGCCAGGCGGGCCATCCTGGGATCATTCACTACCGGCGGAGCGCCCCAGAGAATCTTTGTCTCACAGGTTCCGCCAAATGTCTGCGCGGTTGCTTCCGCGATCTGCCGGATCCTTTCCGCCAGATAAACACGCACTTCTTCATTCAGCGCCCGGGTGGTCCCTTCAATCAGCACCTCGTCCGGGATGACGTTATATTCAAATCCACCGGTCACTTTGCCCACCGTGATCACACTGGCGGTTGTTCCACTTAATTCTCTTGTCTGAATGGTCTGAAGAGCCAGGATCATATGAGCAGCGATCTGGATCGGATCTGTCCCCTTTTCCGGATTGGATCCGTGACAGGATTTTCCCTTCACTTTTAAAATGAAATGGTCATAGGAAGCCATGCAACACCCGCGGGCAGCCACAAACTGCCCGCAGGGGATCTCTTTTCCAAACAAAGTCCCGATGTGGAGGCCGAAAATCGCGTCCACACGATCCACAAATCCATCCTGGATCGCAAGAGCGGCTCCTCTGGCCGTCTCCTCGCCCGGCTGAAAGATCAGGCGGACTGTGCCGTGCATACTGTGCCGCCAGGTCATCAGAAGCCTTGCCGTCCCAAGCAGCATTGCCATATGCGCGTCGTGTCCGCACGCATGCATACAACCTTTATGCAGGGAACAGTAGTCCACAGTATTTTCTTCTTCCAGCTGAAGTGCATCCATATCCGCCCGAAATGCGACCGTCTTTCCCGGATAATCTCCCTTGATCACCGCCATGATCCCGCTGTCCCTCTCGGACAGAACATAAGGAATCTGAAGCGCCTCCAGTTCTCTCTGAATAAAAGAAGCGGTTTTAGGAAGGTTCAGCCCGATTTCCGGAATCTGATGCAATCTTCGCCTGATTCTCAAAATATATGCCTGTATTCCACTGTACTGCTGTATCATGTTATCCTTTCCTATTCATGGATCAGCGCCTGCTGCCCTTCTTCCGGTTTCTCCGTCAGCATTTCCAGCGCCTCTTCCACCATACCTTTCCGGTACTCCACTTCCTGTTCATGCGGAAGCGACGGGTTGCCAAATACATGAAGCACGCTGTTTCCGCGCAGAATTCTGTGTGTACCGATGCCTTCTGATATCTTTGTCAAATTGGTTACATGGACGATCGGGATACCTGCCCTTTCAATCTCTTTTGTCATCACTGCACCGCAGCGAGAGCTGGTACCTCAGGTGGACGTCAGGATTGCGGCGTCAATGCCGTGTTCCTTCATATCTTTTGCGATATCTTCTCCAAATTTCTTTCCCATCTCCATTGGCGTCATAACACCTGCTGTAGAATAGAATTTCGGATAAACATCTCCGATCTTGCCTTCTTTTTTCAACTCCTCCAGAGCATCCATCGGCACCAGACGGTTGGGGTCCTGAAGAACAAACGCGTTATTATATCCCTGATGGCTGACCTCGTAATCCGCCGGATCCAGAGAGTCTGCTCCCTTGGTGTCATAGATCCGGAAATATTTAGAATTTGTAGGTACCTGATGATCCGGATTGCCCTTTGGCACCAGTCCGCCATCCGTTACCACTGCGATCTTGATCTGATCCACCGGTTTCTCAAGAACAGGCAACGGAATTTCCTCATGATTGGGCATGATCACTTCTGTCGCAAATGGTTCATGATGATATTTGCTTAACAGCATCCGCAGCGCTCTCTTTGGAGCCGGTACACTGTAATCAATCTCAATCGCCGGCCCGGAGCCGTGATATCCTTCCTTTTTACCGTCGCCGATGGGTTCTCCTTTTACCAGACGCTTAGCAAATTCAGACACCTGTTTTACTGCCTGCCGCATCTTTGCCGCATTATTTTCGGTCTGAAGAATATAACACCGGTCTTTGTACAGATCTGTCCCCGGGTTTTCCGCATAGAGAGCTGTTACCGCCGGGATCTTTAATTTCTCTGTCACCATCGCGGTTGTTGCGCCGCAGCCGATCCCGTAACGTCCGGCATTAAAGCCCGGCCCTGCCACAAACAGCTGCGCCTGATACTTTTCGATCACTTTTGAAAGCTCTTCGCATACTGCGTCTGTGTTTTCTGCAATATAGTTATCGCCGCAGATAAATGTTGCCACGATCTCATATTCATCTCCAAGATTTTTCGCAAGGGCAAGTCCCGGTCCAACCGGACCTTCTTTCACTTCAATCCCCATACTGGCGGTATCTTCTCCACCGTATCCTCCATAAAACTGATTAATATAATGAACAACCTTTATTTTTTCTCCCATGATCCTACGCCTCCTTCTCCGGGACATCCGGCAAATCTGCATCCGTCGTCACATAGCAGTCGCCAAGCTGTGACCAGATTCCCTGATAAGCAAAGTTTGTGGTGTGAACAAACGGTCCCTGTACATCGACTCCCATCAGACTGGGCACATTGGTTCCTTCGCCGATCACCCTGTCTACCCTTGGATGATGAAGGTCATAATTCCTTCCGCTGTTTACCACTGCATCGATCTTGGGATCGGAAATAACCAGCATGTCGCCCGGCTTATCATTGGAAACCGCCGAAAGATTCATAACACAGGGCATTCCCATCTTTTCCGCCCAGTTATAGGCAAGCGCAGAATCCAGCTGACAGTGCCCCATACCGGACTTGTTGACAATTACGCAATCCGCTTTCAGTGTCTCTTTGCACAGGGTGGCAGCCATCATTCCCATAGCGTCTTTTCCGTCAATTTTCATCACATTGTTTGCCATCACAAATCCTACAAACTCAATGTCTTTTCCATGACGTCTCATTAATTCTTTCAGATATACTTCATTCTGCAGATAGTAGTTAGGCTCCCAGTATCTCCATACCATAGCCCCGTCCAGGATCTCCGTGGGCTGAAGGATCGTGGGCAGGAATCCGATGGCGCTTTGTCCATATACCAGGAAGTTCCAGGTATCATGGGACGCCATGTGAGTCACCAGATACGCCACCTTCGGCAGCGGCTTGCCATCCGGTCCCGGTCCAACCGGTCCCAGTTCAAAGACTTCAGACTCATCGGGCGTCATGTCGATTCCCAGTTTTGCCAGATGTACGTTAATGCTCAAAGAAGCGTATTTCAGCGCTTCCGCATAGCTGGCATCACTGACGCCTTCTGCCGGCGTCGCATCCAGGATGATATGGTAATGTTTGGAAAAATGTGTATACTTCGCACATTCTCCTCCCATATCCAGGTAATATTTAATATTACACTTCGCATAATATATATCGGAGATCACCACTCCTTTTAATGCTATTGTGCGTCCTTCTCCCATGGGTGCAAGCTTCCCCCAGATTCCTGGATACGAAGTTTCCGGGGCATCTGCCTTACAACGGGGCTGCATCACATCGTGGATTCCGAGGATCCTGCAGCTTTCTCCCGGCACAGCCAGCTTAATGTCCAGGCTTCCAAACAATTCGCTTTTCGCCAGATCCATCAGTTCTTCTTTGTTGACTGTCAGGATACCGTCTTTCAATTCGGTTTTTGCTCCGAATTCAACTTTTTTCACATGGATATAATCGATTTGTAATTTTTTGCTCATAGTTTTCTTCCGTACTCCTTCCTTTAAAATTCTCTGGTTACAGGCCGCCGAATTCACTTTATATTTAACTTTAATTCTATGCACAAGGTAATTAACAGACAATAAACAAAATATTCGGTCTGCTTAATTCTATGACGAATACCGTATCTGTACAAAAAGCTGTAGAAAACAAATCTTCTACAGCTTTTGATCCACACTTTCTATTCTCAGCTCTTCCAACGCCGTCAGGACGATTTTTCTCCTGTATTCTCTCTCCCCTTTATCCGATAGTTTCGGCGCTCCCAGAGGATGACAGACGTTATTTCCTTTTACGATCCTGCGTACGCCAATATCCATTGCGATTTTTGTCAGGTTTGTAATCTGTACCACAGGGATTCCCACTTTCTCAAGCTCCATGCCGATATTGGCTCCGCACCTTGTGCTGGTCCCGCACACCGAGGTGATGATCACTGCGTCTACATCCAGGGTTCTGACATAAGCCGCTATTTCCCTTCCCAGAGACACGCTTTTCCCGGTGGAAACCATCACGCCTACTGTTGTAAGAAAACTGTCATACAGCTTTCCGACGATGCCTTCCCGCTCCAGATCCCGCATCACATCCACGGGAACCAGACGATTGGGATCTTCTTTTACAAAAGAATTGTCATATCCCTGATGGGTCACTTCATACTTATCTCTCTCCAGGGTTGCACAACCCCGGATCGGATATTCATAAAACCCGCCTACATTGACAGAGGGAACCCGGTCCGGATTCCCGTACGGTACCAGTCCGCCGTCCGTGATCAGCATGACGGATGCCTGGCTTAGTTTTTTGCGGAGTACAGGAAGCCGTGATTTCTGCGGCTTTGCCATAACAACTTCCGTCTGATAATGCTCCCCGCGATATTTTGAAAGCAACATGTCCAGACATCTCTCGGGCGCAGGCTTCTGATAATTGATAAACGGAATGAGCTGATTCTCTCCCTGCCTGTTTCGATCCTCCAGATTGGAATAGATCCATTTTGCTTCTTCTAACATACTCTTAAATAACTCTTCCCTTCTTCATTCTTTTTTCCTGCCTGGCCCTCCTGTTTTTCCAGCATCATCTGATCAGAAAGTCTTGCATAACCGGAAGCTTCAAACTCCAGAACTGCATGCACCTGTTCAAAATAACTCATATAATTATCGTGCATGCCGTCCTTCACCCAGTCAGATATGATCCCGACCAGAGAATGGGCTTTCATCTTCGCCATCAGATGAAGCTCTGTCTCTGTCAGCTTAAAGCCAGACTCCGTATACCGGACGTCAATATTGATCCTCCAGAGTTCATAATAAAATTCATTCAGATACTCATACAGGGAATTCTGCCCGATATACTGGAAACACGCCAGATAAAATTTCCTGTTCGCATACAGACACTTGCACACATTCACAAAACTGTTGGTCAGCTTCGACGGGTCATTAAAAGAGTTCACATTTTCCAGCATATCTGTGTAAAAGATCCAGTTGATCAGCTCATACTTATCCTTAAAATGATAATAAAACGTATTTCTGCTGATATTACAGTATTCCGTAATATCCTTCACAGATATTTTGGATAATGGCTTTTTTTCCAATAACACTTTTAATGCCTTTCCCAGTGCGTCCTTCGTAATCATGTTATTCGACATATACAACTCTCCTTATCTGCCGTAAAAAACAATATCCTTTCTTATTATTTGTTTTCACAAAACCCTTACATTGTCTTACGCTTTTTTCTATTAATCATATTTTAATATAGGTTTTATCTATATTCAACCAAATCGCCGTTGATTTTTTTGTGCAATTTATTTGAACTGCACAATTTTCAGAATATTTCAAGTCTTCTTTCTCCCAATTTTGAAATCCATTAATACATTCCAGATTTGATGACCATAATTCTGACACACTTCCGGATTGACAAATGACTATCTTTTTACACTTTGCTATGATGCAGACATAAAAAAATGCCGGATTACTTTATGAACTTTCAAAAAGGAGGAGTTTTTCATGTATGCTCTCATTGCATCATTTCCCATCTTGCTGACCGTAGTTTTAATGGTCGGATTCAACAGGCCGGCAAAGCAGGCGCTTCCGCTTTCCTGGCTGGTGGCCTGCCTGGTTGCCGGACTGGTATGGCACATGGGTGTTTTAGAGATGACCGCGCAGACGATCGCAGGTTTCCTAAGTGCCTTTGAAACACTGTGTATTATCTTCGGCGCGATTTTGCTGATGAATATCCTGAAACAATCTGGAGCTATGGCGTCCATCAATCAGATGTTTTCAAATATTACCAGAGACGCAAGGATCCAGGCAGTCATCATCGGCTATATCTTCGCAGGCTTTATTGAAGGAGTCGCAGGCTTTGGCACTCCGGCAGCACTGGCAGCCCCGATCCTGATCAGTCTTGGGTTCCCGCCTCTTGCAGCGGCGGCGGTCTGCCTGATCTACAACTCCACACCTGTCTGCCCCGGACCGGTAGGCGTCCCGACTCTGACTGCCTCCAGTACGGTTGCCTCTGCTGTCACAGGCCTTGGCGGAAACCCAGATACTTTCACCATGGAGCTGACAAAATGGACCTGTATTCCTCATATGATCGGCGGATTCTTTATTATCTTTATCGGCGTCTGCGTACTTTGTAAGGTATTTGGCCCCAACAAGTCCTTTAAAGACGCCCTTCCGGCCCTCCCGTTCTGTCTCCTTTCCGGAGCAGTCGTTGCCGTGATCTATATTCCGATGGCCATTTTTGCCGGACCGGAATTAACCTCTATGGTTGCCTTCATCATTGCACTCTTTGTCCTGATGATTGCTGCCAAAAAAGGAATCCTGATGCCAAAAGAAGAATGGACCTTTGACCGGGTGGAAGAATGGGGCGACAAGTCCTGGATGGCAACCCGCAAGGTCAGCACTACCAAGGAAAAAGGCATGAGCCCGGTGAAAGCCTGGATGCCTTATATTATCATCGGTATCTTTCTTGTCATCTCCAGAATCGCCGTCTTTGGCCTGAAGGATATTTTGAACAATGAACCGTTTATCCTTCATGTGGATCACATCCTTGGATTTGAAAACATTAACTGGGATTTCAAATTCTTCTGGAATGCCGGGATCCTGCCATTTATTATCGTGGCTTTACTGACCATTTTCTTACATAAGATGACAAAAACAGAGGCAAGGACAGCGATCTTCGACTCGTTCAACCAGGTGTCCGGTGCTGCCATCGCTCTTCTGTTTGGCGTTGCAATGGTAAATCTCTACCGCTTTACCAGCGATGCCTCTATCGGCGAAACCGTCCTGTCTGCCGGACAGACGGTAGAAGAATTTACCTATGCAAACAGCAGTATGCTCTATATCATGGCGCATGCGCTGGCCAATATCTTTGATAAAGCTTACTTCCTGGTAGCTCCGCTGATCGGAGTACTCGGAGCATTTATGTCCGGTTCCTGTACCGTGTCCAACACGCTGTTTGCATCCCTGCAATTTGAAACAGCAACTGTCCTTGGCATGTCCCAGGTACTGATCGTTGCTCTTCAGAATATGGGCGGAGCCATCGGTAATCAGATCTGCGTCAACAATATTGTTGCAGCATGCGCTACCACAGGCACCAACGGCAACGAAGGAAAACTGATCCGGACCAATATCATTCCTGCCCTGATCTATTGTGCAGTTGTTGCCACTATTGTAGGCGTTCTGCTCTTTACCGGCGTAAATCCCATGCCGGAACTGCTTCAGTAAGGTTCATAAAAAAGCTCCCCTGCCGGCGGACAGGCCATCTATACAGCCTGTCTTCCCGGGAAGGGAGTTTTTCTTATGTCCTCTATTACGCCTCTGCGACGGGCCGGATGCTGATTTCTCCGGAAGAAAGCATTTCTTCCCTGCCATCCTCATAACGCACCTTCAGATGGCAGTTTTCATCTACAGCCAGCACATGTGCTCTTCTCTTTTCTGTCGGCGTAATGACAACAATATCCTTTCCCGTCACAAAACACCGCGTCTGGTATTTCCCCACATATTTTTTATGGTCTTTTGCACGGTAATAGTGCAGAAAACGGTTCAGAAATCCGGCCGCCAGGTTCTCTCTTGCCTGTTCCTCATATGTGTCAAAAATGGCTCCTGCCTTCTGCAACAGTTCTTCCGGGAATCCCGCTTCCGGAGAAAACACATTAAACCCCGCTCCCAGAATCACATAAGAAAGACCACCGTCCTCCCTGTGGCCGCTTCCCTCTGCCAGGATTCCGCAGACCTTTTTTCCTTCTACATAAATATCATTGACCCATTTGATCCCAGCCTTTTTTCCTGACACAGATTCTACTGCTTCGCTGGCCGCAACAGCAGCCATCGTGGTGATCCGTCCTGTTAGCTCCGGATCCCATCCCGTCTGCCGAAGGAGCAGACTGATGTACACACCGGTTCCGGCAGGTGAATAAAAGGTTCGCCCCAGGCGTCCCTTCCCGGCCGTCTGCGCCCCGGCAATGAGCGCCATCCCATCCGGCGCCCCATCTTCTGCCATCTTACGCAGCCGGATATTGGTAGAATCCACCACCGGAAGAACCTGAAGCGGCAGATCTCGAAGCTCTTGACCTAGAGCCGCCCGGATACCGGCCTCCCTGATATTGTCAGTGTAAAAAAACTCTTTCTCGTGCATCTTTTCCTCCTTCCTTATATGATGCGGATCTTCCACTTTGATACAGACCCCTTTCTGCCCGGATCTTCTTTACCGGACCAGCATCCCGGCATTCTGAAGCTGACGGATACACTGTTTCCTCACATAGAAGAAGCATACCGCCTGCATGGCGATGGTAATGAGCCAGGACCCCGGATAGGAGATGAACAGGAAATACAGGGATCTGTGATGCGGGAAGAACACATAGACCCAAAGGATCCGGGTTCCCACCGTACCGATCACCGACAACACCATCGGCACTGCCGAACGACCCATCCCCCGCAGGGCTCCGGGGAAAAGATCCATAACCCCGCAGAGGAAATAAGGCACCGTAGTGATAGAAAGGATCTCCAGACCGCACCGGATCACGTCCGGCTCAGCCGTATAGATCCGAAGCACCTGATCCCCGAATACATAGGCTCCTACGCCCAGAAGCCCCGCCGCGCCTGCGGACAGGATCATACAGTCTAACAGCACACGGTCCATCCGTTTTTGTTTGCCCACGCTGTAATTCTGGCTGGTAAAACTCATGCAGGCCTGGGTAACCGCATTGACCGATACATATAAGAATCCCAGGATATTATTGGCCGCAGTATACCCTGCCATGGCGGTAGCGCCAAAGGAGTTGACCGAAGACTGTAAAAGCGCATTGGAAAAATTGATAACCGTACTCTGGATCCCCGCCGGGATCCCCACCTGAAATATACGGATCATGTATATTTTTTTGATTCCCAGTTTCCGGAAAGAAAGCTGGTAACTTCCTTCTGTTTTCTGGAGACAGCGGATCACCAGGATCGAAGAGATCATCTGGGACGATACGGTGCCGATCGCCACTCCGGCCACTCCAAGCGGGATCACGATCACAAGCAGAAGGTCCAGCACCACATTTGCCATGCCGGACACTGCCAGAAACATCAGAGGCCTCTTGGTGTCCCCTACCGCACGCAAAATGGCAGCCCCGTAGTTATACAGCATGAAAAAGGGCATGCCGAGAAAATAGATCTGCATATACAAAGTAGCCTGTCCGATCACATCTTCCGGCGTGTCCATCAAAGACAGGGCTGCCCCGGAAGACGCAAACCCTACAAAAGCCATGATCACGCCGCTGATCAGAGCCAGGGTGATGGCCGTATGTACAGACTCTGACATTTCCTTTTCCTGTCCGGCCGCGTAATACCTGGCCGCCAGCACATTGGCGCCAAGGGAAACGCCGATAAATAGATTGGTAAAAATATTGATCAGTGCAGTGGTGGATCCTACGGCCGCCAGGGCCTGGCTTCCGGTAAATCTCCCCACCACAATAATATCTACCGCATTAAACATCAGCTGCAGGATGCTGGTCAGCATCAGCGGCAGTGAGAATGAGATCAGCTTATCCATAATTGTGCCGTTGCACATATCGATTTCGTATTTATTCTTCTTCACCTTCTGTACCCTCCATTTACCCTGCTTATCTTACTGCTTTCCAGGTCCAGCGTCAAGTTGTCTTCTTCCGGTTTTCCAATGAAAGGAAACGGTTGAAATTCTTCTCCTGCGGAAGTATAATTCTCGCGAAAGGAGAAGAACACATGCCGATCAATACAAAAGAACAAATTGCAGAAGCCGCCATGACTCTTCTGATGGATAAAAATGTCAAAAAACTGACTGTAAAAAATATTGTCGAAGAATGCGGAATCACCCGGCAGGCATTCTACTATCATTTTGAAGATATCCCCCATCTCTTCCGATGGATATTCGAGAAAAGCGAGGAGCATATCCTGGCGCAGGAAAGAGAAAGCAGTGATCCGGAGGAGGAACTCCGCCGTTTTTTCCTGATGGCGATCCACACTATGCCTTATGTGAAAAAAGGACTGGAAAGCAATTACGGCAATGAACTGGAAGCGCTTTTCTCACACTATTTCTGTCAACTGTTTGAGCAGCTGGCCGAGAAGAAAGACATGTACAAAAACTGTACGCGCTTAGAAGCAGGTCTGATCCTTCGCTATCACAGTTATGCGATCATCGGACTACTGCAAAACTGGACAGATACAGATACAAAAAATCTGGAGCAGATTGTTCATCTGGTCTACCTTTTGATCAGCGAAGGAATTTCCCCTTCTTCCTAATATCTCTATAAAAGATCTGTTCACAGACTGGAGTGTATTTTTTTACACTTCAGTCTTTTTGTCTATACACTTTTTCTGATCTGATCATTGTAGATTTCGTTCCGGCTCCATACAATAGAAAATGACAAAAAATACTCAGACGTCAGAAAAGGAGAATTTATAACTATGAAAGAAGTCAGATCACCAAAACGACCTATGATCTTCTACTACTGTATGGTCCTTCTGATCATTTTCCTCTTTAATATGCTGATCGCTCCTCTGCTTGGGCATTCCCAGGTGACAGAGGTTGGCTACAACACCTTTATGGATATGATCGATGACAGAGACATCGGACTGGTACAGATCGAGGACACAGAAATTATTTTTACGAATAAAGAACAGAGCAAAACCTATGAGACCACCGCTATGGAAGATCCTGGCCTGGCAGAGCGTCTCCACAACTGCGGCGCGGAGTTTGAACGGATCATAGAGGAGCCTGTTTCGCCGCTCTTCAGTATCCTGCTCACTACCGTCCTTCCTATCCTGATCTTCATTGCACTGGGACGCTATATGAGCAAAAAGCTGATGGAGCAGGCGGGCGGCAAGAATTCCATGGCCTTTGGCATGGGGAAAAGTAACGCCAAGATCTACGTCCAGTCCACCCAGGGTATCCGCTTCAGCGATGTGGCCGGGGAGGACGAGGCCAAAGAAAATCTGGCTGAGATCGTGGATTATCTCCACAACCCGCAGAAATATACGGAAGCCGGCGCTTCCATGCCCAAAGGCATCCTGCTGGTGGGGCCGCCCGGAACCGGCAAAACCATGCTGGCAAAAGCGGTCGCCGGGGAATCCAATGTTCCCTTCTTCTCTATCTCCGGGTCGGAGTTTGTCGAAATGTTTGTAGGTATGGGCGCTTCCAAAGTTCGGGATCTCTTCAGCCAGGCAAAGGAAAAAGCCCCCTGTATCGTCTTCATCGATGAGATCGATGCCATCGGCCAGAAGCGAAACGGCGGAGGCTACGGCGGAAATGACGAGCGTGAACAGACACTGAACCAGCTTCTGACAGAGATGGACGGGTTTGAGGAAAATACAGGCGTCATCATTCTGGCTGCCACCAACCGGCCGGAATCCCTGGATCCTGCCCTGACAAGACCAGGCCGGTTCGACCGGCGTGTGCCTGTGGAACTGCCGGACCTTGCAGGCCGGGAAGCCATTCTGAAAGTCCATGCCAAAAAAATCAAGCTGGCCCAGGACGTGGATTTCCACACCATTGCCCGCATGGCCGCAGGCGCCTCCGGGGCGGAACTTGCCAATATCATCAATGAAGCTGCTCTTCGTGCGGTCCGGAATGGCCGGGTGGTGGTAACCGAGGCGGACCTGGAAGAAAGCATTGAAACGGTTATTGCCGGTTACCAGAAGAAAAATGCCGTTTTATCCGACAAAGAAAAGCTGGTCGTCTCCTATCACGAAATCGGCCACGCACTGGTTGCCGCGCTGCAGTCTGACTCTGCTCCGGTCCAGAAGATCACGATCATTCCCCGCACCTCCGGCGCACTGGGATACACCATGCAGGTGGACACCGGCGACAAGTACCTGCTGACCAGGCAGGAACTGGAAAATAAGATCGCCACCTTCACAGGCGGACGTGCCGCAGAAGAAGTGATCTTTGGAGAAGTCACCACCGGCGCGTCCAACGATATCGAGCAGGCCACAAAACTGGCGCGTGCCATGATCACCCGTTACGGCATGAGCGACGACTTCGACATGGTGGCCATGGAGACGGTGAACAACCAGTATCTGGGCGGAGACACTTCCCTTGCCTGCTCCGAGGCCACGCAGAAAGAAATTGACCGCAAGGTGGTGGAACTGGTAAAGGCCCAGCATGAGAAGGCAAAAGCACTGCTTCTCGAACATGAAAGAAAACTTCATGAACTGGCAAAATATCTCTATGAAAAAGAAACGATCACCGGGGAAGAATTCATGGCGATCCTGAATCAAAAAGGAGGCGATGCACAATGAAAAGACGTTCCAGACTTGGGTGGCTTGAACTGATCCTTGGCGTCCTGCTGATCCTTCTCGGCGTCGCCACGATTCTTCTGCCAGGAAAAGTATTCGGGGGACTGATCGTCCTGTTTGGTTTCGCTGCCGTGATCATGGGTATCGGAGATATCCTTCTGTATATCCGCATGGAACGGTTCATCGGCTTTGGCCCTGTCATATCGCTGATTTCCGGTATCGTCAGCGTAATGGCCGGCATCATGCTTGTGGTATATCCGGGTGCAGGAGTGATGGTCTTATCTGTCCTGTTTCCTATCTGGTTCATCGCCCACTGTATTTCCAGACTGTCCCACGCAGGAACGATACGGCTCTTTTCAGGAAACGGGATGTACTATACCACTTTGATCCTCAACGGCGTCGGCCTGGCCCTTGGGACCCTGATGCTCTTTCGTCCGGCATTTTCTCTGGCAGCGATTGGGTTTATCGCCGGATTTTACCTGATCCTCCTCGGGACCGACAGCATCATCCTGGCGTGCAGCAATGTGGGAATGCGGTAAGGAGATAGAATGGAAAAATAATCCCTCCTGTGGTACGATAAAGGCAGAAACAACGAGGAGGAAGCATACATGCATTATATAAACCATTACCGCTCTCCCCTTGGCACGATTCTTCTTGCCGCTGATGATACCGGCCTTACCGGCCTGTGGTTTGAAGACCAGAAGTATTTTGCCCAGGGACTTGATAAAGAAACAGAAGAAAAGGAACTCTCCGTATTTCAGGCGACCCGCCGCTGGCTGGATGTTTATTTCTCAGGGCAGGCCCCTGACTTCCAGGTTCCTCTTCATTTTCAGGGAACCACCTTTCAGAAAGAGGTCTGGAAGATTCTCTTATCCATTCCCTACGGCGAAACCACCACTTACGGAGCCATTGCAAAGCAGCTGGCTGCAAAAAGAGGCCTTCCGCATCTGTCCGCCCAGGCAGTGGGCAGTGCGGTCGGCCACAACAAGATTTCTATTATCGTTCCCTGCCACCGTGTGATTGGGGCAGACGGAAGCCTCACCGGGTATGCCGGCGGCATCTGGAGAAAAGAAAAACTGCTGGCGCTGGAACAGGCTTAATCCCAGCGCCAGCCATGTATGAATTACAGCAGGCATGTCATGCCTGCTGTAATTTATTTACAAGTGAACTATCAGATTCCAAGTAAGCATCAAAACTCTCGTTGACTTTTCCATAAAAATATGCTAAGATGCGTCTCAAAGAAAAATAAGATAAGGCAAGGAAGAGAACCAGTAGGTATCTGAAATTGTTACAGAGAGTCCCGTTTGCTGAGAGTGGATGCAAGGAAAGATATTTTGAGAGATCAAAGTTCCTGCAAAGGAATCGAATAACGCCTCGGAGCCGCATACCGACTACATTGTCTGACAATGTTGAGACTATGATGGGAACGCCCATTACAGCGTAAGGGTATCGATGCCATGTATAACATTTTCTGTGTTCATACAGACGTCCGTACCTGGAAAGGTCTGTGCCGCGAGACACAGACGAACTAAGGTGGCACCACGGATCTACCATCCGTCCTTGGAAACAGGGACGGATTTTTTTATGCTCAAAATTCCGCCCTGCAAAACTATTTTTGAAAGGAAGGATACACAATGAGCAAAGAATGTACGAAAATCAAAGAACTCTTTTCTGCGCAGGACGCGCACATCGGACACGAAGTCACGGTCCGGGGATGGATCCGCAACCATCGCAAGCAGAAAAATATGGGGTTTATAGAATTGTACGACGGAAGCTGTTTCCAGTCTCTGCAGCTGGTATACACAACAGAAAGTGACAAAGATGGCAGACTGAAAACTCTGCACAACGGCGCCTGCATCGAAGCAGCGGGAACCGTGCGGCAGGGGTTTCAAAAGGAATTGATCGAACTGGATCTCTCCCATGTTACACTGCTGGGAGACTGTCCCGAGGACTATCCCCTGCAGCCCAAAAGACATTCTCTTGAATTTTTGCGTGAACAAGCCTATCTTCGTCCGAGAACACGTCTGTTCCAGGCCGTATTCCGTATCAGAAGCGTGGCTGCACAATCGATCCACGCCTATTTTGCGGACAGAGGTTTCTTATATGTAAACACTCCTTTAATCACCGCAAATGACGCAGAAGGCGCCGGCAACACCTTTACCGTGACGACACTCGATATCACTGGTATCAAAGAACAGGCAAAGAAAGCTTCTGAAGAGATCTTTAAACAAGATTTCTTCGGAATCCCCGCTTCGCTTGCAGTGACCGGACAGCTTGAAGCCGAAACATTTGCGATGGCTTTTGGCGACGTATATACCTTCGGACCCACGTTCCGCGCAGAAAACTCAAATACCAAAACACACATGGCTGAGTTCTGGATGGTGGAACCGGAAATGGCGTTCTGCGACCTGGACCGTCTCATGGATGTGGAAGAAGATTTTTTGAAAACCATTCTCGGACAGATCATGAAACAATGCAAGGAAGAATTGATATTCCTGGAAGGCTTTACCAAATTGCCTCTCCGGGAAAGAATGCAGGCAGTGATTGACTCTAACATTGTCCGGATCCGCCACGAGGATGCCATCCGCATCCTAAAAGAATCCGGTGAATCCTTTGAATTTGAACCAGAGTATGGAGAAGACACGGCAAAGGAACACGAAAAATATCTCACCGAAAAGTACTTTCATGCACCCGTATTTATCTATGACTGGCCAAAGGACATCAAAGCATTTTATATGTATCAGAACGACGATGGCAAAACCGTCGGCGCAGTCGATCTGCTCGTCCCGGGTGCCGGCGAACTGATGGGCGGCAGCCAGCGTGAAGTGCGATATGACCGGCTTCTGGCAAGAATGCAGGAACTTGGCATCTCCACAGACAGCCTGGACTGGTATTTGAACCTTCGCAAATACGGCTCCTGCGACCATTCGGGATTTGGCATGGGCTTTGAACGGTTACTGATGTATGTGACAGGAATGGAAAACATCCGGGATGTTATCCCCTTCCACAGAACACCAGGAAGCTGCGAATATTAAGCAAGAGATCCTGACCGGGAACACCCCGGCCGGGATCTCTTGTTTTTTCATAATGTCTTACAGGTAGCTGACCGTCTCTGAAAGTTCTTTGCGGTTGCTATGATTTGGCAGAGGACCCGCATCTTCCGTCGGATACCCCAGGTCCAGAAGCATCAGCACCTCCTCCTGCTTAGGAAGTCCGAATTCTTTTGCCGCCTCTTCCGGATCAAACAGGTTGAGCCAGCAGCTCTCCACCCCTGTATCTTTAGCCGCCAGCATCAGATGAGTGGCCACGATGGCCGCATCCTCAATCCCGGAATCCCGTTTGCCTCCCGGATAAGTAAACACACTGTTTTTATCAAAGGCCACCAGAAGCACCGTGGGCGCTCCATAACGACACCGGGTCAGCTTATCGATCTTTGCAAGTCCTTCCTTTGACTGTACCACATAAATGTGCTGTTCCTGCAGGTTCTTGGCAGTAGGCGCCAGGCGTCCTGCCTCCAGGATCCGATCCAGCTTTTCCTGTTCAATCTGACGGCTGTCATAACTCTTACAGGAATACCGTTCTCTTACAACTTCTGAAAATTCCATTCTGCACTTCCTCCTTTTTTCTTCCTGCCTTTATTATAATCCTGCCCTCTGGGAGTGAAAAGAAGTATTTTCAGATTTCTGCTTACCGCTCCACCTGATTCCGGTAAATGCTGCTGACTACGCCCCACACGATTCCTGCCACCGGCCAGATCACCCAGGTAATATGCCACTCCATCGTCAGGAAACTGACCAGCAGATACACAGCCGTCACACAACCCCAGTAGATCCCGCTGATCCGTTTATTCTGCTTCTTGGCGATCCGGGTATAATCTCCCTCTTCCAGAAGAACCTGATAACCATCCCAGATAATGCAGGTACGCACAATGAGAAAGACTCCGGTTGCCACGAGAAACAGCAACAGGCTGATCGCCCCGGTAAGCGCCATGACATTTTCTTCTCCGAATAACAGGATCATCAGAAAAATAGGGATACAGGAGGCCACACACAGCGCCACTCCCGCTGCCAGTTCTATGACATGACTTCTCTCATATTTCTGCTTCCGGTCCCGAACCATGCCATCTACTCCGTAGGCTGTATCCAGCGCCTCTTTCTCCAGAAAATCATACTTCTCGTCATAATGGCCGGTGATCACAAAGATAGATACTGCCGCAACGATCAGAAGAATCAGGATAGTAGTCCCCAGAAGGGCTCCCTGATCTTCTGTCAACGGAAGCAATCCTGCTTCTCCGGCTCCGGAAAGAAGCAGCAGAAATACCGGGGACATAATACATAAAAACACGCCAAAAGCGCAGGGAACAGAGACCTTCTGACAATGAGCCAGATAATCGTTGGCAAGTTCCATGGACACTGGCACCAGCTTCTCTCCTGTCTCGTCTGCAATCTTCTCATCTGCTGCCGGGTTTTTCTCCTCTTCTTCCATCTCATCACGGAGAAGATAGTCTGTACTGACATCAAATAGTTCTGACAGTTTCAGGATCCGATTCATATCCGGAACCGACAAAGCCCCTTCCCATTTAGAAATGGATTGCCGGCTTACTTCCATTTTCTCCGCCAGTTCCTCCTGGGACCAGCCGGCCTTCTTTCGTAAATAAATAATTTTGTCTGCTAAGATCATATGCTTTCTCCTTCTGCCAGACGGCCTGTCTGACGCGCCGCACTGGTCTTTGTTAAGGAAAGTATACTGTTTTGGGCCATCCTGCGCCAGCAACCAGACTTTACAATTCCGCAACCAGCGCGTACATTACTGGTAAACAGCCTTATTTTTTATTCAGAAGGCAGACACATTCTGTATGTGTCGTTACCTTCTGGTGAACACATTTCCCCAACCTCGTCACCTCTTAATGAGTACATTTTTTCATTGTTCAATGCTTCTAAAATTTCCACTTTATTCTGCTCCATTATGACACCCTCTCTTTCTTGTGATTTGCCTTGTAGTCTGCTTTCGCATCCATTATATTTAAGTTCTGATCACATTTCAGGATAAAGGTTAACTTGTACGGTGTCGGGTTTCCGTCTTCATCATACCCGCCGACAATTACCTTTTCCACAATACTCTCAAACACTACACGGTCAAATTCATCCATTGTTTCTTCATTTTCCAGTGTCTTACGGAGCTGCGCCATACGCTTGCTGACATTCTTCTGCTGTCCGATATTCTCTTCCAGATATGCTTTTTCCTCTGTCAGCTTATGAAGTTTACGGAGAAAACTGTTATTCTTTTCTTCGTATGCTTGCTGTTCTATTTTACCATCAATCAACAGATCTGTTAACCTGCTTTTTCTTGATTCTACATTATTGATTTCCTTTTCCAGCTGTTTCACTCGTTTTAATTCCGTATCGTCATTTAATACTTCCTCTATGGTATGCAGTACCGAATCCAGCACATCATCAAAATTATCGGTTAGTAGCCGGAAAGCTTCCAGAAATGCTCCCTCGATAATTACTTCATCAATGGCTTTACAATGTGGGCAACTTTCAATTCCGTTCTTTGTGGCATTCATACACTGCCATACCGGTTTTTTCGTTACAGTGGTCTGATGCCTTGTTCTTCTGGAAAGTTTATGTCCACAGTATCCGCACTCCAGCATACTGCTGAAAGCAAACTGTCGGGTGTAACGTTCCCGGTTTCCGGTAGTAGGTATTACTTTAGTTTTTACCCGCTCGCTGTGGATAGCTGCTACCCTGTCCCAGATTTCTCTCGATACAATCGGCTCATGATGATCCCTGATATAATATTGTTCTTCTTCTCCTCTGTTATCAAGCCGTCTTTTCGATATGGGATCAAGCGTAAAAGTTTTCCCTTGAAGAATATCTCCTTTATACTTCTCATTTGTGAGAATTCCCATCACACTGCCGCCGTCCCACCTAACTACACCTCTTTTATTTTTAATTTCCATTTCTGTCAATCTTTTCGCAATGGTGGTACTGCCATATCCCTGTATATACATATCATACATAAAACGCACTATTTCCGCTTCTTTTTCATTAACGGTAAGACTCTTATCCTCTGGGTGATAATCATAGCCGAAGCACCCATTGAACCCTACCAGTTCTCCTCTTTTCATCTTCATTTTAACTCCCATCTTTACATTACCGGACAGAGATTCCACTTCCTGCTGTGCCAGTGAACTCATAATTGTCAGAAGAAGTTCTCCGTTCATATCCATTGTATTGATATTTTCTTTTTCAAATATAATGGGAATTCTCTGATTCGTAAGCATCCTGACATAGTTCAATGTATCCAGCGTATTTCGTGCAAAACGGGAAATTGATTTCGTAAGAATCATATCTATTTCGCCATTCATACATCTCTGGATCATTTCTTGAAATCCCGGTCTTTTATCTGCTTTTGTTCCGGTGATCGCTTCATCCGCAAAAATTCCGGCAAGTGCCCACTGGGGATTCTCTCTGATTTTATCCTCGTAATAGGCTTTCTGGGATGCAAAACTCCCCAACTGCTCATCCCCGTCTGTAGATACCCTGCAATATGCAGCTACCCGGATTCTGTCAATCTGCACTCCTGCTCTTCTTCTCCCTCTTCCGTTGGGAAGTGGTTTTGTTGCCTGTAAAATTTCAACCTGTGTGTTTCTCATACATTTCCTCCATTTCTCTCACCTGCCACATTTTTCTTATGGCTTTTCTTCGTTTCTGTGTTGTTATCATACGTCTAAAATAAAATATGAACGATTGTTGAAATATTTTCTCTTCCATGATTATTTCCTCTTTCATTTTTCTATTCTTCAAGCCAAAACCGACTGTTTTTCCAAATCATTTTCAATAACATGATACATATCCATCAGCTTTGCTCTCACTCTGTTATATTCCGCTTCAGACAATCCCCCTGCCCGGAATAATTTTCTTACCAGTGCTATCTTCTTTGCATATTCCAGTTCTTTACACATTATACCTCCCCCTTTCCTATTATATTTTTCGGAATCACCTCATTTCTGCTGCGATCTGCAGTTATTTGTGAATCTGGGTTTGGCTTCCATTCATATCATCTGTCGTTATCGTTTCAGATAACCTCTACCCTTTCGGGATATGGGCACCTCCTTCTCGAAGCATTCCCACCGTTTCCGGAGTGTCTGTCTGCGCTCTCCGAGCATCCGGTTCATGGCGACAGTCTGTTGACAGATCATACAGCTCATTTATTTTTCAATGTGCGATTAGTTTTTGTAGTGTACTTTTTTGTGCACTTTATTTTACTGTCATTATATTCCTGTGTAAAACCAAAGTCAATACACCAGTGCACTTTTTTGTGCACTTTTCTGTTTACAAATGAAATTTTTAGTAGTAAAATAAAATTAAACTTGAAAACACTATAAAAAGGATTGGGAAATCATGAACTTTAATCTTAAATTAAAAAAAATACGCCAGTTCCGGGGAATGACCCAGAAAGAACTGGCGCTTAGATTAGGAATAGGAGAAAAAGACGGGCATCGCATTGTTCAATATGAAAATGGAAGTCGTGTCCCGAAAAAAGATTTGGTAGATCAGATTGCAAAAATTCTGGATGTAAACCCGTGGACATTATATGACACTGCCGGACGGGATGCTTCTGAGATGCTGGAATTGCTTTTCTGGCTGGATGAATTTAATCCGTCCTCTATCAATATGTTTCTTCCTGAGACCTACCCTGACGAAAAATGCAACGATAACGGTGATACCACCGTCCGTTATCATGATAATGATGAATGGCCGGCTCATCCTCCGGTCTGCCTGTGGTTTAACTATGGAATTTTAAACGATTTTCTAAAAGAATGGCTCATAAGAAAAAATGAACTAAAAAACGGTGAGATTACCAGAGACGAATATTTTGAGTGGAAAATCAACTGGCCTATGACCTGTGATGACTGCGGAAAACATGAACCGAAGAAAAAATGGCGGAAACCGCCCGTTTCCGCCTAAACATATTACATACCAGTCTCACAGTCTCATTTTATCCATGAGATTGTGAGACTAATTACAATCAGCACTTATGTATCTGAATTTTTATCCATAAAAGCGGTTCTTTTGCCAGTTTTTCTCGATTCTTTTCTAAAACCTTTGTTCCAGAAACTTTTTCCGCATATTCCAGTTTTGATACTGTTGTTATCACCGTTGCTTCGCATTCAATAATCTTTTCATCTATAAGTGGCGATAATTTTGCACTAATCTCTGCGGGAATATGTCCTAATGATCCAATTTCACTTCTAACCTCTATCGCATTTGCATCATAAATATTCTCTGGTTCTCTCACCAGAAAAACTTTTTCCCCATCTGTCAATTTGGCTATATTAACGGGTCTATCTTCATATTTTGTTCCGACAACCATTTGTTGCTCTAACATGCTTTGCAACCTATACCAATCAATTCGTAATAAGTCTTCGCTGTTAAACAAATTTTCCTGCCATTCCTGCTCTGTTGAACACCAGCTTTCTTCTAATTCCGCTTGTGCCCTTTCCTGTTCTTCTTCCGATTCCCAGTCCTGCAAATCCAACTCTTTCAGACACCATTCTTCACAATTGACTTCTGTGGAATTACTTTCAGAAGTGATCTTCATATGTTCTTCGCCTTCACAGATCAGCCAATTATGGTTCACAATTCCTTTTATTGAAAGTTCTGGAAATTTTTCTTTTACTTTTTTCAAAAAGCCAGGAATCAACTGATACCCTAAGCTATTTACCTGACCCAGTGAATGGATAACATTCCACTCTTCGTCATAATCCCCTAGCCAACTATACTCATCGATTCTATTAACCTCATAGCTTTCTGAATTACAATGAACTCGCCATGCTTCTTTCATAAAGAATGTCAATTCATTCAGTTTTTCTTTCGAACCATAAAAGAATATCGTACAATCTCCTGTATCTGCTGCCATTTCCTCTCCTTTAGCACATATATGTTTTCACAAAATAAGTCTCACAGTCTCATCAAATTAATGAGATCATGAGACTTATTTTTATCATACACCTTTAAAAATCGTATATATACCGTTTTTTTGCATGCAAAATTCAAAAGTTTGGTGTGTAGTCTCATGTAAATCTCATCAGTCTCATTTTAATATGAGACTTATAATTTCCATTCACCCGCTTTTTTATCATAAGAAACTCCACATTTTTTTCGGATTTTTGCATAATCTCTAAATACAGTTGCCCTCGAAATGTCTAAAACAGCCATAACTTCTTCAACGGTCAATTTATTATTTGCTTTTATCATTTTAAAAATCGTGGTCTCACGTTCTGTTAATTCATTTTCTTCAGCATATTCATGGACTGCTGTTTCTGTAATCGGAATGTTAATTCTAAATACGTCATTCTCAATTAATTCCGGTTTTCCTCCCGGAGTATAAATAGGTGTGTATTTGTATAAATTCCTAACCCCGGAACCTATTGTATCAGCCAACCCTACAGTAACAAAGAATCTTGCCAAAATCGGATTTTTAGGATATGGTGTAAATTCCGTTTCCAAGATATTCCCCTGACGCCGTGGTCTACACCAGTTTTCCGTCCGAATCCAGTCTTTTTCAATAATGACCTTTGCCGGAAACGCACTGGAAAAATCTCTATGAACCAAAATATTACTTACAACCTCTCTTGAAATCAAATCTCTGACACTAGTTCTCACATTATCAACCAGATAGAATTTATCTGATGTGTGCTTTGCTATAAACTCCATTAAAATTTCATAACTCTCAATCAGATTCGTTTTTACAATTAAACGATCGTCATACCGATCCATGTTCTCTTTTCTGCATAGCGCATCTGTAACATAGCCCGGTACACAAGATTGGATTACCTCATCTTTTCCAAACAGTAATATGGCTGCAAGATTGTATCCCTGCTCTCCTGTAACAAAATCTGTTTCATACAGTCCTGCACTAACCATAAGTTCCTTATCTGACATTTTCAGCCATTCATGACGAGGATTGTTATTTGAAATTAATCTCCGAACTTTCTGCATTAAATCCGTTCTCAAATGTTCTTCCCGAACATAAGGAAACAGCTTACTTTCCGTATAGGTATTGCTCTTTCTGGCATAAAGATTTTCCATTTGTATTGGAGAATCTGTAATGTCCATATCTCCTTCTTCATTTCTGTCATACACACGTCCGGAACATTTTTCTACCGTTGATGTTGGCGGAACATAGGTATATAACAACAACATTCCCTCATATTCAAATTCTTCTATAGATAAATACAGAGTAGGTGACATTTTATTAGGATTATTCAATTGATTTACAAAATTCTTTTTTAAATCCTTAACAGCATTTCGATTCACACCTATCGGGATTCCTCCATCTTTTACGCCCATAATAATATAGCCACCATACCGATTGGAAAATGCCGACACTGTTTCATATACGGAATCATGTATCTGATTTACACATTCTTTGTATTCTATGGTTATCTTTTCATCTTTTGAAAGCATTTCTCGCATTTTTTCATGTGTCATTGCATCACCCCTTTTTACTATTAACTACTTACACGCATCTTATAACAAAAATAAAGTTTATATGGAAATACCTATGTTTTTATTTTTCGATTACTATATCTTCTTGCTTTCCAAATGTGTCCATATACATTTTAATCACATCTTCATCTGGCATTCCCTTCAAAACTCATTCATAAAAATCTGCAAAACCTGCTGCTTCATAATACTTCTCCAAATAATCTTTCATTTCTTCCACAAACATATTATGTCACCTATAATACCTTTGTAAGTCAAATCCTAATTTTGTAGCAATACAAATAAGTTCTTCCCCATCAGCTTTCTCAATTACTGATATTTCAAACATTGCTACTGGAAATCCCTGAAACATTGCCGTTCCATAATAATCTTTCAAATCGCTTCTCAACCTTTTATAATCAATTTCCATAATACTAATCCCATACTTTTATAATCTTTCGAATTCTATATAATTTCATCTAAATCAAGAATTTTTGCTTGTGTTTTCATAGCAATACGTCCTTTTGCAGCGAAATGACTTTTCCTACTGATAGCATCTGCTATATCTTTAATTTTCTGTTCATCCCCATTAATAAAAAGATTCAAGTATTGAGTGGCTCTTGAACAAGCAACATAAAACATCCGCTTTCTTTCTTCATCTGTAAAACTTTTTTCATCAATGTCCACAATAATTACAACACGACTTTCAAGTCCCTTAAATTTACTTGCAGTAGTAAACAAGATTGAAGAATTTGTTTTTTCACGGGTGATCGGGATGCCAGCTATTTTATTAATCTTCCCAAGAATAGAATCTTCCTCTGATTTCAATGACAGAATAACAATATCTGAATATTCATAGCCGTAATGTTCGCCAGTCAACATTCTAATAAGTTTTGCAAGTCGTGTTATGGGCTCCCCTTTTACAAAACTAATGGATGTCTGATCACCATTAATCATCATTATTTTTTTATTCAATGAAATATCAATAACATTGTAGGAAGTAAGCGCAATTTCATATGTATTACGACAATTCTTAGTTAAAAGCAACTTACATTCAGCGTTTTCAATCCACGCAGGAACTTTTTGTGTTGTCAGAAGCTGATTTTTGTCATAAAAAACAAAGAAATGACCATCAACTAGATCGATGTATTCCTTAAAATAGACAACTTCTTCTTCCATAAAATCCTGCCCCTCATCAATTATCACATCATCAAACTCCAAAAAATCCCAATCAATCTTTAGAAGTTCTGCTGTTCTTTTTTCTTTTGACGAGGTATCTGCGCCCGGACGATATTTTGCAATAAATGTATGAATGTTGCAGTATGACACATTATCATAAGGATACATGTGTTGCAAATAGGTAAATAATAATCTATTAAAACAGAGAAACAATACTTTTCTCCCGTCGGCTCCAAAGCGTCGTGCAGCCTCCTTAGCAATCAAAGTTTTTCCTGTCCCAGCTACCCCCTGGATTGTTGCACTTTTTTGTTCTGAAATATAATCCAAAAGACCAGTTTGTTCATTGGTCAATTTCAAAAATGCATGATCCAGTTCACCCTTACGAGCTCCAGGAGCAGATATTAATTCAAAGTCACTAGCAATTGATTCCAGAATCATATTATATTCCTCATCGCTTATATTAACTTTTCCACGAGAAGCATAAAATTCAAAAATATCATATATTGCCTGTCCCTTCTTTTCAAAGTCTTCATCCCCAAGAACCGCACCAGAAATTTCCCTATATTTTAATGGGAAGTTAGGCAGTTTGCTCTTGATCTCACATGTTGAAAACCATACTGCAGCCTCAATAGGAAAGCGATCACTCAAATTCGGTGCTATTGTGTCAAGCATTTTTCGATAATGATATATTCCATCAATAGCTTGGGAAAGAGGATCGTTCTTTTTATCAGGGTTCAAAATACTAACTTCATTTGTCGAAGTGTTTATCTGATGAAAAACTCCACCATGAACTCTAATATCTCCACCTTTTACTTCAAGAACTAATGCCCCTAAAGTTTTATTTAAAATTAGAAAATCATTTTCTTTCCATGTTGATTTCCATTTATTACCACGTTTTACCCATTGAACAGAATGGAAAATAGTAAAATTGTTATTGAGTTGTTCAAGGAGTTCATATACTCTTATTTCAGAATACGGTACATTCGAGAGATCCTCTTTAATAGGATATATCTGTGCCATATCAACGCAAATCTCCCTTTATATTATTATAGTCTATTTCATAAATTTTGTATGCATGCCAGCCCTTACTTTCAAAATACTCTATGGTTCTGTCAGCAGTATCCTGTTGACAAACCAAAGTGTCTTTGGACGGCCATGACATAAGGATATCATTCCCCTCATCAGATTTTTTTATGGTAGTTTCTAAATATTCGGGTATAGGTATATCATTCTCAGCCATCCGCTCAATGATGACTTGCTCACTATCATCAAAGAATGATGCAAGTTCACTCCAGTTATGGAACATATTTGTAGGATAAGAATGTTCTTTGTCAACAGAACGGCTTAGCTTTACCGTTTTTACAGTCTTTGTTTCTGCACCGCAAAGGACGTCATATCCAAGAAAATACTCTTCAATATATGTCCACCGTTCTTCGTCAGTTTTTAGTTCATTGAAAAACTTTAGTAGAATAGCGACATCTCTCTCATGTTTCTGTTTAGCTTTAGATACGTAATTATTCGAATAAAATGTATTACCCAGAACAATGTTTCTCACTTTATTTGGATCATTCAAACGAATAAAAATTTCTGGTTCCTCTCCGCCGGCAATTTCATAGGTGATGTAATCAAAAATTGATAGAAGTTTTAACGTCGTACTCGAAGTATCATCCGACTCAAGGTTCATAAAGCCAGAATATGATGCACTTTCATTTGTCCTAGATAAGTTATTCATAATTTTAGACTTAATAATCGGCTTACGCATCATTTCTTTGAAATTACCATGAGTGAGCGAATAATAAGTTTTTCCAGAAGAATCATTCGTTCTGCGTTTTATACATTTTCCATTCGGGTCAACTAATTCGAAAAGAGAGTTTGCAATAATTCTTGCTTTTGCCATACCATACTTTTCTCGAATAAGTTTTGAAAAATCTTCTGTCGTAAAATAAGTATTTCTAAAGTTTCCATACAGCAAATCAGATATGTACTCAAAATCGGTCAAAATTAGTTCCCGAAGATCAGACATCAAATACTCCCCTCGTGCTTCAACACTTACTCTTTGTCGTGGATGAATATAAGACCGAATGGACGGCATAATTTCAACCTTATCCTTGGAAGTCAAATTGGAATTGAAATACCAATACTTGAACTGTGGAAAGGATATGTTTGGATGAAACTCTTCCCATATCTGTTTCAAATCAATAGTATATATATCTCCACCATCGCTAAGAGTTGATCCGTCTGCTTGAATTTCTTTGTAACGTCCTTTTTCTATATATTTCATGCACTTACCATATTTTGAAGCAAGCACTTCAGTTTCGTGATCTTTTGAAATACAAACAAATGCTTTTGTAAATACGCTCTGAGGGCGAGAAATAAGCACCTTGAAAGGAAACTTATTCTGGAAATCTTTTTCAATCATAAGGAGACAAGTTTTTAATTTGTTAATGCAATCCCCTTCATTTTTACCGTTAAATATATAAGTAAACGATTGTGGGGAAATCAGAAAACTTCTTGCTCCCTTTTTGCTTTTATAGGTATCATAAATACCTTCGAGAACTTTCTTTATTTGATATTGGCGGATTTGAGACATTCCAAATAACACTCGCATAAAAGTCATATCATTATAGAAAAAGTCAGTTATTGCCGTTCCTTCCATTGAAGACTTTCGTGCAGCGCGTCCGATCTCTTGAACATAATCAGAAAGATTTCCACTTACAGCATAGTGATATACATTTTGAACGTCATTAACATCAACACCCATACCAAATGCTTTTGTTGCCAGCATAATCGGTGTAGTACCTTTACGAAATCCTTCGAATATCATGTGTTTATACTCATTGAATGCCTCGGTACTCATCTCATTGATATTACGACCCGTATATGTGCCGATTCGTTTGTCAAGAGTAATTCCTGCAAAACCTCTAACTCCTTTGGCAGCATCTCCAGCCAATGAAGCATATGGAAAATATACAATAGTTTTTTCGTTGTGAGCAAGCCACTTTTTTATTCTTTCGTCAAGTGCTTTGGTTTTAGCCTCTTCATATTCAGATTTGGAAAGCTTACGCCCTTCTCCATGATGAACAATATCAAATTTTATATCTTCACGTCGTACATAACCTATGTATTTTACTGGATTTTCCATATACAGACTAATAATAGTATCACTAACAGAATCATCTATTCCACCGTTTACTGCCGTCGCTGTAAAAGCACAAATTGGAAAATGATAGATCTTTCGTTTCATACCTTTTAATGTCTGAACCTGATTTCTTAGACGATTAATATAACTACCTAGATACCAATAATCTGGTCTAAACCCAACTCCCCAAGTAGTTACAATATGTGCTTCGTCAACAATAAGAAGTCCAATATCTCTGTCTCCAATAATGGTTTCAATAGAATACGACAACAACGTTTCGGGACTTAAATACAAAAGATCCACTTCACCGTCTTTTATTCTTTGAAGTACAGCTTCTTTTTCAACTTGAGAAATCAGATCTGAGTTAAATACCTCAACTCTCGTATAACCACTCTGATTCAATTTTTCTTTTTGGTCCTGCATTAGAGCCTTAACTGGTTCTATTATTATAGTTAGTTTATTGTATTTCTTTGCAAGATAAACCGCTGGGATTTGGAACATGACGGACTTACCCGCTCCTGTTGATGCAGTAATAAAAATATCTCGAGAGGCATTGCCATTTTCTCCATCATATGAACGTTCTGCCTGCTTAATAATTTCCTCAATTATATGAGCTTGGGAAAGTTCGATGACTTCTTTATTAATATCCGGATTTTTGTAAAATGGAATCTTTCTAAACCCAGTGAATCCATCAATATGAATATCATTCTGTGCAATGGAAACAAGTTCCTGTTCTAAGACAATCTCTTCCGACAATTTTTCATAATGTTTAACAAGCGAAATCCCATTCACTTTACAGAACGCTTGAAGAGACTTTTGAATTCTCTTAGCACTTTCGCCATCAGTAGAGCTTACTCCAATAACATTCGGCTTTATCGCTATAATCCGCTCCAAATCCCTCAAGTATGTGTCAATATCTTCATTAATAAAAACATCATAATCACTGCGTATCTGGCCTTCTTCAATTGTTATATTAAAAGGATAAAAATCTTCTACAGGTGCCTCTTCTAAATGCTCATACTCATATTCATAAAAACTGCCATAATATATACCATTAATTTCAGAAATTGTGCTATATACAGCAAGATACCGATTACATTCTTCGCTTTCATTATTATCAGCACGAGTATCTCCATTAATTGTATCAATAATTTCTGTTGCTAACTCTGGTGACATTGAAAAATCAATAGGGAAATAATCTGGATACAGATTATTTCTAAAAATTTTTAAAATTAAACCATCTTCCTCAACAGCATCATCTATCCTCTTGTTTATCAGAGCATACTCTTCATAGGTGATCCATACAGAATCATCTTCATCAAGTAAAATAAGTGCTTGAGCAAGTTTTCTTCTAGTAGATTTATCAAATTCAAGAACATTTTTCTTTTGACTAATCTCACCATCTACCAAAGGTTGTTCCTGCAAAGTTTCAAGAAACTCCTGATTAAACCCCTTATAAACTGTCAGTTTCATTTGGCCACCTCTTTTGATTTTATCACAATGTATCTTTCTATTTTCCTTTTTGACTATCTGCCCTTTTTAATAATTCATATTTTAATTCAGTCAAAAAAGCTTTATCATTTTAATTAAGCATCCTACTGTATGCATCGCATAAAACATGTATCACTTTAATCTACATTTTACAACACAAATCGCTTCTTCTCAACTTTTCTACTCTTTACAGTAATATATTTTATTAATTTTTAACTGGCGTTTGGGCAGGTAAAAACACTAATCATAATCTTCCTATTTTCATAATCCATTTTCACCCAGTAATCCCTTATTGTCTGCCCCACATGCCAATCCTGCAGTGAATAGATTTCTAATGTTTTAAAATCCACCAGACACAGCGGTATCGGTCCTTTCTTTTCCCGTTTCCACTTGCTGATCTCCATAGATTCCAGCACTTTATCCAGACATTCCTGACAGGGATTCTCCCGCAGAAACTCCATATCCACAGAATACTTCTCCGGCAGTGTAACCTCAATAGAAGCCATCCCTCTGGACGGCGTTTCTTCTGCATGATAAATGATTTCTCCTGTATTCCCAGTAGTAATGCAAGTATAACCGTTATCCAGTCCATATTGCCGATCTTCTTCATATTCTTCGGTTTTAAAATCCAACACATACCAGTCATTTAAAGAAATTAAGCCTATGGTATCAAACTGCCGATAATAGTTCATCATGCTCCAGTCCTTACTTCCACACAAACAGCAGGCAGCTTTTTCTTTTAGAGTGGATTCTGCACCCACATAGGAAATCTCAGCCCTTCCTCCGCTATGCAACCATTTCTCGTATATTTCCTCCCCAAAATATACGGCACCGATCAAAAGAACAAATACAACAATCATGCTCCAGAACATCCATACCGGGATTCTGTAATACTTGGATTTCCTTTTCTCTGTTTCCTGCACTTCCTCACATCCTTTGCAGAAAAATATTTTGTACTTAAAACGAGTCTATTTAGAACATTATACCATCATTTGAACTTAAAATGTACTCATATAACGAACTTAATCTGTACTTAAATTAAGATAAAGGGGATATACATGGAAAAGGATAAACATTTAGGTCTGAGAATTGATTCGGAGACACACGCAAAATTGAAAAGTCTTGCTGAGTTTGATGGTCGTTCCATAAACGGCGAAGTGCTTTATCTGATACGTCAGGCGATTGCACAGCACGAAAAAGACCATGGAATTCCCATTCCTCCTTGTTCTTTTCCGGCATAAGAAAAAGGACACTCATCTCAGAATCTCTGAAAACAAGCGTCCTTTCGGCTTTTTCAAGTATTTAATTTAGAAGTTATGAACGGATTTCAAATGTGTTCACTTACACGAGGTGCAGAACTACAGTCACTTCAATCCCACTCATAATCTGCTTTTTCTTGCCCTGTTTTCCCGTTGGTGAAAAGCTAATATCCGCCTTTGGGTGTGCAATAAGGCTGACCCGGAAAGCAAGGGACCGATTGAGAACTCCGTTGGATTCGTGAAGAAAAATTTCTTCAGCGCGCGGAAGATCACCTGCATTGATGATGTATGGCGTTCCCTTCCCGGATGGCTGGAACGGAAAAACCGGCGGATCCACCGCACTACTCTGCGTATCCCTGCAGACATTTATAACGGGATTGAGAAAGCGGCAATGCAGCCGCTGCTTCCCTCAGTATATGAAACATCGCCGAATACATTCCGTACTTATGAGATCGCAGCCCTGCCGTATGTTTTATATAAATCCTGCAAATATTCCGTGCCCCGCAGCTATGCTTTCAAGACCGTGCGGTATAAGGTTGTCAGCGGAAAGATCCATATCTATGATGAACAGTTAAACTATATCTGTTCCCATAACCTCAGCGAGCGCAAGGGAAGCATCAATCAGCTTCCGGAACACCGGAAACAGGAATCCGGTGACTGGATCGAGATCATGGAGCGCCTTCGCAGCAAGTGGAACTGTTATGATTTCCAGCACTTTATCAACGGTATAAAAAAGGAGAATCCACGGCATATTTCCAAACAGCTGCGTGCAATCGAGCAATTCCTGGATGCAGAGAATCCGGATAAATCTCTTGTCGCCCAGGTAATGAAGGAATGCTGTCAGAAATACCGCTATCAGTTTTCTCAGTTCAAGGTTGTCTACAGTCTTGCAAAAGCAGGACGGGAACTGGCAAACGATGACTGCCGTGCACAGATACCCTCCGGAAGTGTCGTCTATACTGACCTTTCCGTTTATGCGAAAGCATTCCGGGAACGCACAGAACGGAAGGGGGCGGCTGTACAGTGAACCGCGAGATCTTAAAAAGCATGGATACCAGCCATATCCCGGTACAGCGGCTCACTGCGCTGCTGGAGACCTTCACTCTGAAACATGCGGCCCGTATGCTCCCGGATCTTCTGGAGACGGCAGATCTACAGGATTCATCCTGTAGGGAGTTTCTCCTGGCAGTCCTGGAAACGGAAGTAAAGGGCCGGAATGAGCGGCGCAGGAAGCGAAACTACTCCGCAGCGCATTTCCCGCCAAACATCCGCCCTCTGGAAGAATTCGATCCTGAGGAACTGGAATCCGGGATCACTCAGGCACAGCTTACTGTCCTGAAGGAATTATCCTGGCTGGACAACTGTGGAAACCTTGTCTTTGCCGGGCCTCCGGGCCTCGGCAAGACCATGGTAGCCTGCGGTCTGAGCCTGCAGGCTGTCAACAGCGGTTATACGGTATGTTTTGAAAAGATGACGAACCTGATCCGTATCCTCGATACTGCAGAAACTGAGCGGGCTGCAGGATTCCGCCTGAAAAATATCCGAAAGGCACAGCTTGTCATTATTGATGAGATCGGTTACACACCAATCAGCCGTGGACAGGCGAACCGCTTTTTTACCTTTATCAGCGACACCTATGAAACCAGCTCCATCATCTTTACCACCAATAAGGAGATCGTTGACTGGGCAGAGATGATGGGGGATCCAGTGCTTACAACTGCCATGCTGGACCGGATCCTCCACCATGCAAAGTGTTATTCTTTCAGGGGAGAATCTTATCGGCTGAAACACCCGGATCTTTATCCACAGGGTTGAGCAGATGACAAAGTCTGCTTACCATACCGTGTAAAAAGGTGCTTACCTTGCGATGTAAAGATCTGCTTACCATGGTATATAAAAAACTCCTTACCATACGATGTAAAAAACATCTTACCTAACAAAGTAAAAAAGTGCTTGATATTTGCACATCAACAAGATTCTCCGCAACGAGAAATACATCGGTGATGCCCTTCTCCAAAAGACTTACACCACCGATTTTCTTAACAAAACCAGAGTAAAGAACACCGGCATCGTTCCTCAGTATTATGTTGAAGGCAACCACGAAGCAATCATCCCAAGAGAGATTTACATGCGCGTGCAGGAAGAACTGGTACGCAGGCGAGTGGTTAAAACCAGCGCTAATGGAAAGAAACGAAGTTACAGCTGCAATCACTGCTTTTCGCAGATTATTATTTGCGGTGACTGCGGCGAAATGTTCAGAAGAATACACTGGAACAATCGCGGCTGCAAATCCATTGTCTGGCGCTGCAAGCAAGGGGAGTATCGTTGGAGTAAAGAAATAGTCAGTTGATAAAAAATAAATGAAAAGAGTATTGGTTCCTTGAGGTATAATGATTTCGACGAAAAAAACAAAAACCGAAAGGAGTGCCAATACTCATGGACATTATAACATTAATTCAGGTTCTTGTCAGCGGATTGCTCAATGCACAGGAGGAGTTTTTAGAACATTTAGACCGGTTCTCAACCTTTGAGGAGACGGTGAATGGACTGACAGACCGGGTTGCAGCCGATTTTATAGGACTGACCTTGACAGCTGCTGATACATTGATCCGGGAAAGCGGGAAGCGTAAAGCCGGTTATACTGTGCAGAGAAGAAGAAACCGAACTCTGATCTCGGGAGTAGGCGATATTACATTTACCCATACGCTATATAAGGATCCGGAGGGAAAGATACGGTGTCTGCTGGATGAACTGCTCCATCTTCCAAACCGGGAACGGTTTACTCCAGTAGCCGAAGCAAAAGTACTGAGCGAGGCTGAAGTACATTCTTATCAGCATGCAGCAGACTCCGTCCAGACAAAAGGACAAACAATTACCAAAACAACTGTGATGAACAAGGTGCATGCGATCGAAAAAGAGATCCCCCATATGGAAGAACTCCCTGTAGAAAAGAAAGCCTGTGAGTATCTCTATATCGAAGCAGATGAAGATCATATCCATCGGCAAAAAGACGGAAAAGAACAGGGATGTTTCATGGGAAAACTGGTCTATCTTTTCGAAGGGAAAGAAGAGATCTGTAAAAGCAGGCGGAAACTGATCTCACCATTCTATTTTGGAGGGCTTTATACAGGGACAGATCAGAATGCAGCCCTATGGGAAGAGGTGGATGCCTATATTCGACAGCATTATGACTATGATATTTTAAAGTGCGTTTATATCAACAGCGACGGGGCAGGCTGGATCCGTGCGGCGGAGAATTATGTCGGGAAAAGCAAGCTGGTGGCAGACCGGTTCCATCTGATGAAATATATCAACCGGGTAGCCCGGTATACCCTGGATAAGGAAACGATTACAAAACGGCGGTTTTATAAATATATTTATAAAAATAAGCTTCTTGCGTCCAAAAAGCTTCTGACCCGGATTAAAAATCATTATGAGGGAAGTGATCATGCGGTAGAGGAATGCCGAAAATATCTGACGGGGAACTGGAAATATATTCAACGTGCATTTCGTGACAAACACGTCCTTGGGTGCAGTGCGGAAGGCCATGTAAGCAGCGTGTATTCGGAACGGATGAGTTCCAGGCCGATGGGATGGAGCGAGACGGGTACAGACAGGATGTGTAAGCTGAGATGTTTTATCCGGAACTATGGACGGGAAAAAGTAATTGATCTGGTGAATTATCGAAGGGAACGGGAACTGTCAGTAGCCGCAGCAACCGGAACGGATGGGATGATTGATGAATCCCAGCGGAAACGGTATACAGCAAAGCAGAAAGAGGCTCAGCGATATGCGGAGGCACTGCATGGAACTCTTTCCGGGAGTTCTACTGTACGAAAGATCCTTGCGATCAGAGAACAGATCGGGAATATCTGAACTTGAAAAAACGAACTGCGGGTTGTATGATTGAGAAAACAAGTCTATGATCATTTTTCTCTAGGGATAGTCTTTTTCATTTCAACTGACAATTCGTTTACTTTCATCGGGAGTATCCCAAAGTTTGTGTAAACCTTCAAACTGATGTAAGATAGACTTACCAGTTTGGAGGTTTATTTTATGGCAAGGAAAAAAGATACCCCACAAAAAGCAGCTCTTCGGGAAATGATGGGCAACTACCTGAAAGAAAACAATGTAAAGGTCAAGGATGGAACGGATGTCAACTCTATCATGCGGGATATGATGTCCATCATCCTGGAAGGTGCCCTGGACCAGGAGATGGATGAAGAATTAGGTTATTCAAAGTATGATTACCGTAACAAGGAAACCGATAATTCCAGAAACGGGCACTCTCAGAAGACCATGCATACCAGCTATGGTGACATGGAAATTGACATTCCCAGGGACAGGAAAGGCGAGTTTGAACCGCAGATTGTCAAGAAATATCAGAATACTATCACTCAGGACATGGAGGAGAAGATCATCTCCATGTATGCGAAAGGAATGACTACGAACGATATCGAAAGCCATATGCGTGAATTGTACGACATTGAGATTTCTGATAGCACTATTAGCCGGATCACAGATAAGATCCTTCCCATCGTAAAAGAATGGCAGGAAAGACCTTTGGAAGAAATCTATGCGGTTGTTTTTATGGATGCCATCCATTACCATGTGCGCAATGAAGGCCGGATTGTAAAACGTGCTGTTTATATCGCTATAGGGATCGATATGGAAGGTCACAAAGATGTGCTTGGCATGTATGTCGGGCAAAACGAAAGCGCAAAGTTCTGGCTTTCGATCCTAAACGGTCTGAAGAATCGCGGCGTGGAAGATATCCTGATCGCATGTGTAGACGGTCTGACAGGCTTTCCCCAGGCAATTGAAGCTGTTTTTCCGGATACGGAGATCCAGCAATGCATTATCCATCAGATCCGGAATACGACAAAGTTTGTTTCCTACAAGGAGCTCAAACCGCTGATGGCTGATCTGAAGCGTGTATATGCAGCCCCAACAGAAGAAATCGCACTGGCTGAACTGGATGGCTTTGATGAGAAATGGAGCGGGAAATATCCCAAAATCGCAAAATCATGGAAGGACAACTGGGCGAATCTTTCAACGTATTTCAAGTATCCTGAAGCGGTCCGCCGCTTAATCTATACCACGAATGCCATTGAGGGATTTAACCGGCAGCTGCGGAAGGTTACGAAATCTAAGACGGTATTCCCTTCCGATGAGAGTCTCCTGAAAATGCTGTATCTGGCTATGATGGATATCACGAAAAAATGGACTGGACACCGACAGGATTGGGGGCGGATTCATTCGCAGCTGGAGATATTTTTCGAAGAACGATTATCTGGATCATAAGCTGTTTCTGGCCTGACAGGGCTGGCTGGGCCAGCCCTGCTTGACATGTCCGGAAACGGTATTATAATACAAACAAGGGCAGAACCTCAAAAAATCGGCTCTGCCCAGAGTAACTAACAACATATCTTATATCAGTTTTTTGGGTTTACACAAAACTTGAAACGGTCTCTCAGCAAGCTAGAACCTACCGGCCTTGAATGCCATGCCAGAACTATCAACGAGCTTGACCTGCAGAAAATCGTACTTACCGCCTTAAATGAGCTCCTTGGTGATAAATCAAAATATCAGAATCAGCTACAACAAAATATCGCATCAGTCATCAGAGCTTCTGCTGCAATCACCACTGATGGAATTGATGAGAAGCTTATGGAACTTCAACAGGAACTTGTTAAAAAGGCAAACAACAAGGAAGCCTACGACGAGATTGCCGACCAGATTTTCGCGCTCAGAGAAAAACGCCAGCAAGCCTCAATGGACACGGTACAGCGTGATGAACAGCTACAGCGCATCACTGAATTGCAGGATTTCATTAAAGACCAGCCTTCTGACCTTACAGTGTTTGATGAAGCACTTGTAAAACGCTGGCTTAAGCAAATCATCATCTGGGATGACCATTGTACTGTTGAATTGAAATCCGGCCTTAAGGTCGATGTTGAAAGATAACCCTAGACGCACGAAACCCTCCCAGCCATGATGGTTGAGAGGGTTGTTTTGTCATCAGTCTTTATTTCCACCACGATGGTACGGTGCTTTATCCTTCCAAATAACACCATCCTTCGTATGATATCGTTGTCTATGCCCCGAAACATCATTCTCACTAGGCATAGACCTATTAGCCTTTTCTACTATATCCGCAACTTTTTCAGCAATGCCGGTACCTGTTGAATTTGAATCGTTTTTAGGCATTGTATTGTGAGCACTACCGCTAGAGCTACTTCCTCTAAAAGAGGATATTGCTTTCGCCGCTCCGCCAATTACAACACCTGCTATTTCAAGAGATTCAACCGGATGCTCAACAATAAATCTACCAACTGACTTCAAACCTCTAACAAACATATTGTTTTTCTTCGGAGTTTGAATTTTAGGAGGTACGACCGTATTTTGCTTTTTATCCGTAATTTTATCTACTTCTATATTTTGATTTAATACATCTTCAGATTTATCAGATTTAATTTTCTCTTCTGATTTTTGCTCTTTAAAGCTGCCATCCTCCTTAGGAACAATAACTACCGGTTCAGGTAACTTGATTACTTCACATGGAATAAATGGGCCATCACCAAAGTCAAATTTTTCTTTAGTTACGGGATTGAAATACCAGTTTGTTGGATTTCTCCAGTTTCCGTTATGAGCCTCTAAATGCTCAGCTCTTGTAAGGAACTGAATGTTTCCGGGGTCTCCTTGATATTCCGGATACATTTCAGCGCTCTTCATATGTTGGCCTTGAAATGCAACGCCATCGTCATCATAAGCTTTGCCTTTTTCAAGAATATCTTGCTGCTGTTTTGGAGTCCACTCTCTTGTTCCTTTACCTTCCTGAACAAGTTCTTGTTCCTTATTCCATGCAGCAAGTATCGCTTTATTGGATTCTGCTGTTCGTCTCGACATGGAATCAACCTCCTATGCCAAGCAAATCATACAGGTCATTCAAAAATGCTATGAAGTCATCATAGATTTCATCATCTTCAATTCTTCCAGCTTCCTGATTATAAATAGCGATTTTTTCACCAGCTTTTTCACAGAGAATTGGGTCTCCTGATGCGAGTGCACCGATGACGATATAATCTTCACTAGGTCTGTCATTGTTATCTATATCAATTAATGGTTTATGCTCAATACCATATAACTGAATGCCTGCTGGTAAGAAAAACTCCCCACCATCAGAAAACAACAACCATTCCTTGAATTTTGTAGGAAGCTTTACACTATGCCCCTTCTCAAATTCTGATATCTTTTCTTCTGTGGTTTCTTCAAGGAAATTCATTTTTCCCTGTTCATTGAATTTATCCACAATCAATTTTAATTCTTCGGAAATCATAGTTTTTACCTTTCTCCAAGTTTTTCACTTAGCAATTAATACCTTTTCTAAAACACCACAACAAGCAGTCTTCTACATATCGTAATAACAATAATGCATCTTCTTTGCTAGCGACATCTTCGTGATGTGTCCCCAATCCAGACATCACACTATACATGGTCTGAAATAAACGGAATCTGTTTGCACCTTTTTTGTTTGTAATCCAATATGTATATATTTTCTTTATAGATGTAAGCTGTGCTCCGTTCTCAATAATTGTCTCACCAGTTGCATTCAGAAGGCCTTTAATATAATCATTATTAACTGTATCTAATTTTTTGAAAAAGCTCTCAAAAAGCGACCTACAGTTTTCGATACAACTTACATACTGTCCTGAACCAAAATTTGAAATAGCTTCATCGTAAAGAATTACCAAATCTGAATGATGCGTTACTAACATAGAACGTAAATATGTAACATCTGCATTTCTTTGCTGCGCACCACCAGAAGCAGGAATAAGAGAATAATTTATTGTTTCGTAATAATCATCCTCCTCGACAGTTTCAAGCAACTCATATCCAATTACATTGAGGTAGTTCGCTAACTTCTCATACTGCTGTTCATCTATCTGATGAATACTTTCCAAAATTGTGTTTAAAAATCTTAACAACGCTGTTTCATCGGATTCTATTTTCTCACAGATAGCCATACATGCGTATTCTGGATTATACTGGTCATTTCTGTTTTGATAACCTCTGTTATACCAATAAGGACATAATCTATTTTCATATTCTTCTGTAAATGATGATAATCCTGCTTTTTTAAGTAATATTTCACCATCATCGTTATTGTCAATGAGTCTATTCATAAGTTTCCCGAAAATGCTGTAAATATTTGAACGTGCTATTCTTTCCTTTGTATCAATCATATACTTTCCTCCTTCCATAACATCTAATCCACTGCCTGCTATATAGCCAACAGTCGAGTTGCCGGATTAGACGACATCTAAATCACTCACTCAAATTGAGTTAGCACCCTAGATAACATCTATCCTAGTGCCACAACCCACGACATCTAATCCACAGCCTAAACCTTCTGACCGTTTTCACAGTAGATATGTTTCAATATAAGAAATACGGACTTTCATGAGCTATTGCCTAATCTCAAAAAAGCCCGTAAATACAGTACTTTTCGCTATTTATTTCTCTTTCTTAGACATCAAACATACGCACTCAACATGATATGTGCCGGGGAATAAATCGACGCACGCCATCCGTTCCACCTGGTATCCTCTTCCCTGCAGAAGTTCCAGATCTCTTGCAAGACTGGTGGGCTTGCATGCAATATATACCATCTTCTGTACCCCGAACCGGATGATCTTCTCAAGCGCTTTGGGATTCACGCCATCTCTTGGGGGATCCAGCACGATCAGATCCGGCACTTCTCCCAGTTCATCGATCACCTTCAGTACATCCCCTGCCCAGAAAGCGCAGTTATTAAGACCGTTTAATGCCGCATTCTCTTTTGCCGCTTCCACAGCTTCTTCCACAATTTCCACGCCCACGACTTTTGCGGCCACCGGAGCCAGGATCTGGGCGATGGTGCCGGTACCGCTGTACAGGTCGAAGATCACCTTATCCTTTGTGTCACCGATGTAGCTTCTGGCTGTCTCATACAGGACTTCCGCCCCCAGAGAATTGGTCTGGAAAAAGGAAAACGGCGTAATCTTAAACCGCAGTCCCAGAAGCTCCTCATAAAAATAATTCTGTCCGTAAAGAATGTCTGTTCCTTCATCTTTCACCACATCCGCCACACTGTCGTTTCTTGTATGGAGAATGCCTGCAATGGTTCCCTCCAGTTCCAGTTCCAGAAGCGCTTCCGCAAATCCGTGACCGTCAAACTCACGGTCTCCTTCTTCCGTCGTAGTCACCAGATCGATCAGGATCTCTCCGGTCTTTACCGCTTTTCTTACCAAAAGATGCCGGAAAAATCCGGTATGACGCATCCGGTGATAATAAGGAAGACCGGTGCTTTTTGCATAGTCCAGTGTCCTGATGAGGATTTTTCGGAAATCCTCATCCACGATCCGGCATTCCGGCACATTAACAATATCGTGGAAGCTGCCTCTTTTATGCATCCCGAGAGCCAGCGGCCCGTCTTTGTACTCATCTCCAAAGGAAAACTCCATCTTATTGCGGTAGGCCTCCTGCCGGGGGCTTGGATGGATCCCTTCCCAGATGTATTCCCCGTCTACGGCTCCATCCATCATGTTTCTGATCTGAGTCTCTTTTAATTTCAGCTGTTCCTCATACGGAAGATTCTGATAAGTGCATCCGCCGCATTGCCCGAAATGCGGACAGGGCGGTGTGATCTCGTTCGCCGCAGGCTCCAGAACCTCCAGGATCCGTCCTTCTGCCTTTCCTTTACGGATCTTATTTACCGAAAACCGTACCAGCTGCCCCGGCGCCCCGTTCTTTACAACAACCGTTTTTTCCTCCTCCGGAAGAAGGATCTTTCCTTTGTTCGGAAATTCCACTTCCTGGATCCGGCCTTCATAGATCTGTCCTTTTTTCATTCATACTCTCCGTTTCTTTTTTCTTACTGCCTTTTACTGCCGCCTGTCTCCGGAAAGCCTGTGGTATTTTGCATTCAGGATCGTTCCGTCTTGCTCTACTTTCACATGATCCAGACTCTTCACATATTGATTAAACTGAGCGTAGCCATAATCGCTGATCTTAAAATCTTTGTATTTTTCATAGACCTTATTTCCAAGCGTGCTCAGCTCGATACCGTTCTTCCCGGCTTTTTTCACCAGGCTTACCACATAATTGTCTATATCGGCTTTGCGTCTCTGATCCTCTTTCAGCGTCACGGTCACAATGTGTCCATGCTTCACCAGCTGGATCCTGGGGAACTGCTCCAGGAATTTGGACAGCATGTTGTAGCCGTAGCTTCGCACGTCAAAATCCGGATACAGGCTGACCAGACGGCTTCCCACCTCTCCAAGACCCGTGCCTTTATTGCTGTCCTGATTTTCAATGATCATATCGATCACCGCATCTTCGATCTTTCCAATACTGAGGCGCTCATGCTGCACTCTGGCTTTGCCTGCGCCCGGCTCCTGCTCGTCCATCAGATTTTCCAGGATCGTAAATTTATCGCAGGCTTTGCGGAAGGGCTCCGGCGTTTTATTTTCTCCCATGCCGATCACAGTCTTTCCGCTCTCCCGAAGACGACTGACCAGACGGGTAAAATCGCTGTCGCTGGATACGATACAGAAACCATCCACATCGTTCGTATATAAAATATCCATCGCATCAATGATCATAGCTGAATCCGTGGCATTTTTCCCCTGGGTATAACTAAACTGCTGGATCGGAGTGATGGAATTGCTTAAAAGCTGCTCCTTCCATCCGGAAAGCTGGGTGCTTGTCCAGTCCCCGTATATCCTCTTATATGTGATCACACCGTATTTAGAAAGCTCTGTCAGAACAGGCTTAATATACTTTGCCGATACGTTTTCCGCATCGATCAGCAGTGCGTAACATTGTTCTTCCATAATTGTCCTCCGAAAATAATAAGAAATGTTTTCAAGATAAAAGCAGGCAGGACGCCCTTTCTTTCACAGATGGGGCTTCCAACCTGCTTTTTCTATTACATTCTGAAACTGTAACCTCTTCTATACCTGATCATCATCATTGAAGAAGTCATCGTCAAAATCATCGTCAAAATCTTCCTCAAAATCTTCCAGATAATCCGGTGTAAAGAAGCAGTATACCGCGTAAGCGATGGCTGCAACTGCCGCTACAGCTCCCACAATGGCAAGTACCCAGAGTACGGTCTTGCACTGGCTGTTGTCCTCCTTCTTATTGATCAGTTCGTTCAACTTTGTTGCAGCAATGATATCCTCTACCTTACTCATGCTCCCACATCCTTTCTTATGCTGTCACAGCAAGTTCATTAATTAAAGACATTATATCACTAACATTTTCAGATTACTATAACTTTATGCCAATTTACTCAATTTTCTGCAATTTTGCAAAAGCAGCGAACATTTTCTTTGTACCCGGGCCGTCAAAATCTACGGTCACCTCGTAATCCCGGCCGCCTTTTACCATGGCTGTCACCGTTCCGGAACCGAATTTGACGTGCCGGACCCGGTCGCCCACCTGGTATCCCGGTCCTTCTCCTTTTGGCGATCCAAACTCCCTGGCCGGTGCCGCGGTTGCAAATGCTTTTGTCCGAAAGGCCTGTCTGGCCTGCTGGTATGCTGACGTTTTCACCGGTTCTTCCTTTTCTTTTTCAAAAACCGCGCCTGTAGACACCAGATTCATAGGGATCTCCTTTAAAAACCGGGACATTTTGTTATACTGGGTCTCCCCCCGGATCATCCGGCGTCTCGCGCAGGTCAGGGTCAGTTCCTCTTCTGCCCTTGTGATCCCTACATAGCAGAGTCTCCGCTCTTCTTCTACTTCTTCCGGGTCGTCCGAAGTGATCGTCAGATAACTGGGGAAAATCCCATCCTCCATCCCGGCCAGATATACATGAGGAAATTCCAGTCCTTTGGCGCTGTGAAGGGTCATCAGCACCACATAATCGCTGGATTCATCCAGACTGTCAATGTCTGCCACCAGCGCCACTTCTTCCAGAAAACCGCTTAATGTAGCCGGTTCATCCTGCTCGTCACAAACCTCTTCATAAGCAGAGATCTTACTTAATAACTCGTCAATATTTTCTATCCGGCTCTGGGCTTCTTCCTCCCCTTCCTGCTGCAGGCTTTCTATGTATCCAGTTTCCTCGATGATCTCCTGCATCAGTTCGGAGATGGTCATCTCCTCTGCATCGGTCTTAAAATGTTCGATCAATGCCACAAATGATTCCAGTCTGGAAGCTCCTCTTCCAATCCCCGGGATCAGATCCACCGCCCGCAGGGCTTCATAAAATCCGATCTCCCTGCCTGCCGCATATTCCTGTACCCGGTTGATGCTGGTAAGACCGATCCCTCTTTTGGGCACATTGATGATCCGGCGCACCGCCAGGTCGTCGCGGCCGTTATCAATGGTCTTTAAGTAAGCCAACAGATCCTTGATCTCCCGCCTTGCATAGAAGTTCACGCCGCCCACGATCTTATACGGGATATTGGCGGTTACAAACTTCTCCTCAAACAAACGGGACTGGGCGTTGGTCCGGTACAAAATGGCGTGGTCGTGATACGCCGATTCTCCTTTTTCCACCCGCTTACGGATGTCGTCCACGATATATTCCGCCTCGTCAAAAGCCGTGTCAAACTGACGGACATTGATCTTCTTTCCTTCCCCGTTATCTGTCCAGAGCGTTTTCTCCTTCCGCCCGTGATTATGGCGGATCACCGCATTCGCCGCATTCAGGATATTTTCCGTGGACCGGTAATTCTGCTCCAGTTTGATGACCTTTGCATCTGGAAATACCTGCTCAAAATCCAGAATATTACGGATATTTGCCCCTCTGAACTTATAGATTGACTGATCGTCGTCCCCTACCACACAGAGATTGCGGTATTTGCCGGCCAGCAGACGGACCAGTTCAAACTGCACGGTGTTGGTATCCTGATATTCGTCCACCATAATATAGCGGAACCGTTCCTGATAGTACTCCAGCACGTCTTTCTGCGTCTGGAAAAGCTGCACCGCCTTCAGCAACAGATCATCAAAATCCAGGGCATTATTGGCCCGAAGCTGTTTTTCATACTCTTCGTATACTGAAGCGATCCTCTGGCGGCTGTAGTCTCCCTGCGCCTGGATCCGGTATTCTTCCGGTGTGATCAGCTCATTTTTTGCCTGAGAGATTGCTGCCAGAAGAGACCTCTCCCTGTAAATCTTTGTATCAATCTGCAGCAATTTACAGATGTCTTTCATCAGAGTTTTCTGATCGTCTGTGTCATAGATCGTAAAACTATTGTCATATCCCAGAAGTTCAATATGTCTTCTAAGGATCCGTACACACATAGAGTGAAACGTGCTGACCCAGATGCTTTCCGAGCCAAAGCCCACCAGGCGGTCCACTCTTTCGCGCATCTCACCGGCCGCTTTATTGGTAAAGGTGATTGCCAGGATATTCCAGGGATTTACTCCTTTTTCTTCGATCAGATAAGCGATCCTGTGGGTCAGCACTCTGGTCTTTCCAGATCCTGCCCCCGCCAGGATCAGAAGCGGTCCTTCTGTATGATATACCGCTTCTTTCTGTTGTTCATTCAATGTATCGTAAATGCTCAATCTTCCTGCTTCCTTTCCGCTTCCTTCTGTTTCATATATAAATGTTCCTTCCTGATCTCCTCATAAAGAGAGATGGAATCCCACTCCTGATTGATCGGAGTTACCACCGCTTTCAGATCCACCCGAACCTTCTCCTTTTTCATCAAAAACAGGGCCTTGTCCAGCATTTCTTCTGTAGCGGCGCTGATCACCATCATCTCCTCTTTGAATCCTTCTCCTTTGTATTCACATCCGGTATCTGTATCTTGCAGATCTTCTTTTGCCCGGATCCCGGCAAGCACACCAATGGGAAGTCCATACTCCTCCTCTTCCACATGCCGGACTTTAAAGCCAAGAAATCCAAAGATCATCCCAATCTTCTTCCCTTTTTCCGTTCCCTTCAGATGATAACAGAGTACTGCTGACTTCATGACAAAAGCCCCCTTCCCAACCGTATGTTCTCATTATATGAGTTTTCAGGTGGAAGTGCAAGCGCGAAAAAATTAAAGAAATATTTCTTGTCATATAGTTTCGGAAACTATATAATGATTGTATTGAGGTGATTTTATGACAATTGATACAAAAGATCTGCTGAACAGCATCCTGTCCAGCATTTCAAGAATTGACTATATCAGGCCGGGAGAGATTCCCAACATCGATCTGTACATGGATCAGGTGACAACTTTTATGGAAGAACAGCTGAAACGGACCAAGCGACATGAAGACGATAAGATCCTGACCAAGACCATGATCAATAATTATGCCAAAAATAATCTCCTCCCCCCTCCGGTGAAGAAGAAATATTCCAAAGAGCATGTGCTGGTGATGATCTTCATCTACTACTTTAAAAATATTCTTTCCATCAAGGATATTGAGACACTGCTTGCTCCCATCACAGAAAAAGCTTTTGATGAGGAACCCTCTCTGGACATGACCGCCATCTATGAAGAAATCTGTCAGATGGAAAAAGCCCGGATCGAAAGCCTGCAAAAAGATGTGGCAAAAGAATACCATCTGGCCGCAGAGCGCTTTCCTGATCTTCCGGAAGAAGAAAAAAATTATCTGCAGATTTTTTCCTTTATCTGCAATTTGAGTTTTGACGTCTATGTGAAAAAGCTGATCATTGAAAAAATGATTGATGAGCTGCCATCGGCAGATAAGAATACGAAAAAGAAGAAATAAGCTGCGGCTTATTTCTTCTTTCTTTTCATTTTATGAGCCACTGGGCGGGTCAATTCTCTCAAACACCATGTCATACCCGTCGTTCCCATAATTTAAGGAGCGGTTTACCCGGCTGATGGTAGCAGTGGAAGCTCCTGTTTTTTCTGCAATTTCCAGATACGTCTTATGCTCTCTTAACATCTTAGCCACTTCAAACCTCTGCGAAAGAGATAGAAGTTCGTTAATCGTACAGATATCTTCAAAAAAAGTATAACATTCTTCTTTATTCTCCAGGCTCAGTATCGCAGAAAACAAATAGTCGACTGCTTCCGTCCTGATCTTCTTACTCATAGCATACTCTCCTTTGTAACAGTATTCATTACTGTTACATTTTAACACAGTAAATTCTTGAAGTCTATACCTTTTTCCTGTGTTTTAAGAAAGCCGTCAATTTTTCAAATGATGTATTCGCGATCAGCTCTTCTGGAAATCCGGTTTCCCTGCAAAGCTTTTCAGCAAATGTGTATTCCGCAATGTCCACGTCAACATGTGCGTCACTTCCAAACACGATCATTGTCCCCTCCTTTTTACAGGCTTCCAGCATCCGCATCCCATTTTCCCAGGTGTTTTCCCGAAACCCGCCCGGACGAAGGGAGGTATTGTTGACTTCCAGAAGCGTTCCTGTGCGTCTGGCTTCTTTTGCAAGGAGATCGTAATCTGCCGGAAACCGTCCGTCGTCCGGATGTCCGATAATATCCACATAAGGATTTTGCATGGCAGACAGGTAGCCTTCCGTCACATTTTCTCTGGTTTTTTCATCTTTAAAACAGGGCGTATGCATACTGGCAATGGCAATATCCAATCCTTTCAGCGCAGATTCCGGCAGGTCGACTCTGCCTGTTCTGTCCATAATATTTAACTCTGTTCCCAGCAAAAGCCGGATTCCGCACATCGTTCTTGGAACCACGCGCAGATTCTGAAAATAGTATAGTTTACAGCTTCCCGGCATCTCCGGCGCATGCTCGGTGAGCGCAAGCCCTTTCAATCCTTTTTCAGCCGCTGCCTGCGCCATCTCCCGCATTGTATTATAAGCATGGCCGCTGGCCAGTGTGTGACAATGGGTATCAATCTCAATCTTCATAGACTCTTCCTTCTTTCCTGTCTTCTTTCTCTCCTGGATCTCTTCTCTCCTGAATTCTATCACTGCAAATGCTATCATACCACACACCATGAAAAAAGAGCAACGCCGCGGCCTGTATATATTTCCGTTTTCTGCATATTCTACAGGTATATCAAATTGCAACCCGAAGCAAGGAGGATATTTCTCATGCGTAAAAAAAATGAAGATCAGAAGAAAACAGACGAATTTGACTATTTATCCAGCGCTGCATCCGTCCAGGATCTGACCGGACTTATTCCGGCAGCTCCGGCTTCTTCCGAAGAGCTGGAGGCTTATGAAGATCTGTATGATTTTCTGCCGCCAGGAGGAGACGCCTCGCAGCTTAAACCCGCGGCAGTCACAAAACCCACGCAAAAGAATCACAAATAAGTTTGGCCGGCATATACTAATCAAAAACGGAGTTTTGATCATGCCAGCTATGAATCTTATCCCGGTAAACGGGATCGTTGTAAGTATTACGCCTTTTGGAGACGACTGCTGCGAACAACAGGTCAGCATCCGCACCACGGAAGGAATCAACAATTTCATCGTCGGACCGGAAACCTATGTGCAAAATAATGTGCGCCTGCGCCCGGGAATGAACGTAACTGCTCTCTACGACAGCGAACAGGCTGTTCCTCTCATATATCCGCCCCAATATCGCGCCGTCTTTATCGGCCGACGCAACCCCGGTGAAAAAGTATACGCCGGTTATTTTGACGAAGCCCTCACTTCGTCCGACGGATCACTGCAGCTGAACATTGACACCTCCACCAGCGTGGTAACCGCTAACGGGCAGGCCTTCCAGTGCTCCCCCGGCGGGCATACCCTGATCGTCTACTATAGTGAAACTACACGCAGCATTCCGCCGCAGACTACGCCACGAAAGATTGTTGTGATTTGTTAAGATAATAACAGGGGACGTAGTCCTTTGCAAAAGGACTACGTCCCCTGTTATTTTTTTCACTAACTTCTATTCTGCACTTCCACCAGATGCAACGCTCCATACCGCTCACGTAGCCTGGGTTTCTCAATCTTCCCGGTGGGATTTCTCGGCACATCGGCAAAAAATATTTTTCTGGGCCTCTTATATCTTGGCAATTTCCTGCAGAATTCATTAATGTCTTCTTCGCTGCAGGAAACTCCTGGTTTTAATTCTATGATCGCCGCTGCGATTTCTCCCAGTCGGTGATCCGGCAGCCCGATCACTGCCACATCGTGAACCGCTTCGTTGGTCCGCAGGAAATCTTCCACCTGTACGGGATAGATGTTTTCTCCACCACTGATGATCACATCTTTTTTACGGTCTACCAGGAAAATGAATCCATCTTCGTCTTCTTCTGCCATGTCTCCGGTATACAGCCATTCTCCGTGAAGCACATCCGCTGTAGCCTTCGGATCGTTGTAATAGCAGACCATGACACCCGGGCCGCTGACCGCCAGTTCTCCAGTTTCTCCCGGTTTTACGTCATTGCCATTCTCGTCAATGATCCGGGTCTTCCAGCCGTATCCGGCCTTGCCGATGGCTCCTACTTTCTCTATATTCCCAATTCCCAGATGGACGCATCCAGGACCCAGAGATTCGCTGAGTCCATAGTTGGTGTCATACTGATGATCCGGAAAATATTCCAGCCAGTGCCTGATCAGGCTTGGCGGCACCGGCTGGGCGCCGATATGCATCAACCGCCACTGATCCAGCTGGTACATGGACAAGTCAATCTTTCCGCTGTCCAACGCCAGTAAAAGATCCTGAGCCCAGGGTACCAGAAGCCAGACGATGGTACACTTTTCTTCGGAAACCGCCCGCAGGATAAACTCCGGATTCGTTCCTTTTAAAAGCACTGCCTTGCCGCCTGTTAATAAGCTTCCCAGCCAGTGCATCTTTGCCCCGGTATGATACAGCGGCGGAATACATAAGAACACATCGTCCTTTGTCTGACCGTGGTGATTCTGCTCCGCTTTCGCCGCGTGCATCAGCGCCTGATGCGTATGCAGAATGGCCTTGGGAAATCCTGTGGTTCCTGATGAAAAATAAATCGCCGCATCATCCTCATCTGTCACATCAATCTTTGGGGACTGGCTGGAACAGTTCGCGGAATGCATGGTGTAATCTTCTGCAAATCCGGGGCATCCGTCTCCCACAAAAAACAACAGCCTGTGCCGGCTGATATCATCTGCGATCTCTTCGATACGGCCGATAAACTCCGGACCAAACACCAGCACGTCTACCTCTGCCAGTTCCACACAGTACTTGATCTCCTCTGCGGAATACCGGAAATTCAGAGGAACAGCCAGCGCCCCTGTCTTCAGGATCCCAAAATAAATCGGCAGCCATTCCAGACAATTCATCAACAGAACTGCCACCTTGTCACCTTTGTGAACTCCCCGCTCCAGCAGAAGGTTCGCAAAACGGTTTGCCTTTTCATTAAATACATTCCAGGTGATCTCTCTTCTATAATAGGATGCCCGCACAGGTTCGATCAGTTCGTATTCCTTCCAGGTCACTCTGCGGGTTTCCGGCATCTCCGGATTAATCTCTACCAGCGCCACATCATCTCCGTACAGCCGGCAGTTTTTTTCCAAAATATCTGTAATAGGCATAAAAATCCCCTTTCTGGCATATCACTTTAGCGCTTTTAATCGCTAAAGTAACTATACCTTTTTTGAAAGGGGATGTCAACCTTATTTTACTGCTTTTTTGGCAAATTCCGTAGTCACAAGATCCTGATAAGGAGCCCGCTCCTTTAGTTCACCTGCTTCTTCCAGAATATCCTGTAGAAGTTCAAAGCTGTCTTCTTCAAAGATCAGATCCGCCTTCCAGGTATCCTGATCATAGTACCGGGCTACGATCGTGGTAATGGTTTCCAGATCCGTTTCCTCAAACTGCGGTTCAATCACCTGCGCGATCTCCTCCGGCGTATGACCCTGCACATAATCCATACCCTTCTGCAAGGCATCCGTAAATCCCTGGATGATCTCCGGATTTTTCTCCATATAGCTTTGCTTTGCAGAAAAAGCAGTGTAAGGAACGTATCCGCTGTCCGTACCAAGGGAAGCCACTACATACCCTTTGCCTTCTGCTTCCAGACTGGTTGCTCCAGGCTCAAACTCTACGGTAAAGTCCCCTTTTCCTTCTGCGAAAGCAGCTGCCGTAGAACCGAAATCAATATTCTGATCGATCGTAAGATCCGCCGCCGGATCCAACCCGTTTTTTCGGAGAATATATTCAAATACCATCTGAGGCATGCCGCCTTTTCTGCCTCCCAGCACCCGAGTTCCTTTCAGGTCTTCCCAGGTAAAGTCCGGCATTTCTTCTCTTGCCACCAGGAAGTTCCCGGCGCGCTGGGTCAGCTGGGCAAAGTTTACTACATAATCTGTAGCGCCCTCATTGTAAGTATAGATGGAGGCTTCCGAACCCATAAAACCAATATCGGCTTCGCCGGAGATCACAGCCGTCATTGTTTTGTCAGCACCAAACGGGGTTAATACTTTAGGCCGAGACACGGTGAAAAAACCGCGTATTTACGCCGTCGAGAATCTTTTTTGTTTCTGGCATTTTGCACAACGTACATTCGTTCGTTTCGTTTTGTTTCGCAAAAGATGATACAGTATTTTTAATATCCCCGGAGCTTTTGACGGCCCCGGGGATCTCACTATACTCCGACCGCTTTATAGTCCAGCAGAGTGCCGTCGGAGGCGTGCGCCTCGAACTGGATTATGTAGTTCGTGCCCGGATCGGGAACAAAGCTCGCCCACTGGCCATCGAACTGGATGAACCATTTCTTGGTCGTGCAATTGTAGACCTTCATTTTCAAGCTCACATCTGCATTATTGGATGAGCAGCCAATCAGGATGCTGCCGTCCGCTTGGGTATTTGCATAAGTGCCATTGATCACGGTTCCCGTCCCGGCATCCGTGCCGATGGTCTTGGTGTCGATCAAATGTGCATTTTTCTGATCAAGATCATACAGCTGGCACTGCACCAGGTATCCGGCGCCGCTCTTGTCTTTCTTGAGCGAGACCCAGTTGCTGGACGTCCAGTCAACTAGCGTCTCCCAGGTACCCTTTTCCACATCATACAGCAGCCACTTAAATCTCCCCTTATTGCCGGGCATAGTAAAATTGAACCCGATATCAAGCTGTTCCGATTGTTTGATGAACACAGGAGTTCCCAGTCTATTTACAACCTCATTGTACCGTAGCACACAGTTCCAGGGATAATTATAATAGGATCTTATATTTGTCTCATAACCCGTCTGATCTCCCGGCTGTCCCCCGGTTGCCTTACCCTTCTCATTGATAGACGCCTGGGCAATCTTTCCATCGCCGATATACACAGCAACATGATGGATGTGGTTCAGAAGGATATCACCCTTCTTCAGACCGGATCCTGTTCGAATATTTATTGCTTTTGTAACATCCGCAAACCCTAGTCCCATCAGCACAAAGTACATATTCCCAGTGTATGTGGCGCCCTTGGTCTTTGCCGGGATCCCGGCATACTCTAACGCGCTGATGACAGCACTTGAGCAGTCGTAGTCACCTTTTTCGCCCCATCGATACTGTTGATCGTATCCGTGCAGCGGATTATTTACCAGTTCAACCATCCAGCTACAGTACATATCTATCTTTCCCATATATATACCTCCTTCCTGTTGCGATGTCACAACAGTAAAATAGGGCGCTGATCCGCGCCCAGATTTATTTCGACTTATTATACTTTGTCCGGCCCCACATCTCCGCGACCTTCTCCCAGCCGCCGGTAGCGACAAGGTAAACGATAAATGCCGCGATCACGGATCCGACAATGTAATACCACATAATCGTCATCTGTAGATATATACACAGGATGACAACCGCCAGCGGACACAGGATCAACGCGATCACCAGTGCCACGGCGTTGGTCTGAATGTTCTTCAGCCCCGGCATCTCCTTGATCACCTGGGTGATAATGCTGACCAGGAAGGCCAGCACGCCGATCGCGATCAGCGCATAAGTAACATATTCCATTAACACTTCTACATTCATAGTCTATTCCTCCATATCATGCGCCTGTTTGTTCAGGTGCTTTTCTATCTTATTGATACCATCAGTTACCGGGCCATTGCAGCCCTGCTCTTTTAGACCTTTCAGGCAGGCCAGAAGGCCATATGTGATCAGACACTGTTCTTCGTTGATCTTCCGGATATCTTCTTCATGAGTCTTTCGGATCTTTTCGATCCTGCGCTCCAGCTCATCCGGCTTTCTGAAAAAACGATAGGCAGCAATCAGCATACCACCAATCACTCCCAGTGCCGCGATCAGACTGCCTGCTGTAATAATCGTCTCAATGCTTATATACATCAGACTGTACCTCCTATATTTTATGCAACAAAAATAAGACCGGTTCACGGTCTGTCCCTAATCCCCATATGTCCCTCCTACTTAAAGCCATATGGCCATGTAACACACTTTGAAATATGCATTAGTAGAACCGTCGTTTTTCATATTTGCCGTGAACCCTGTTTTAGTGAAGTTTTTCACAGCTATATGAACGCCACCACCAGTGCTGGTATACGGAGTTGCTAAGACGACATCCGGAGCAGAATCGTGGCTCTGATCAAAATTGATTTTGAGATCCGCCCTCCCATTTGACGCAATAAGAACACTTTCGTTAGAAAGTGCTGTCTCATAATCAGAAAAAGCCAGCAAAGGCTTCCCGTTTTTTAGCGGATTAACAAAATTAATCCTGTCGTCTATAATGTTGAAAACATTATGATAGTTTCCACCGGAACCTTCGGGAATCGTAACCATCGAACAACCATCGAAATGGGCTGTCTGTTCGACCAAACTCGTAACCGGATCTGATTTGATATATATTCCATCATCCCCGATCCGCGCGGCATTGTCCAGAATTGTTAAATTTTCCGAAGTAAATTTGGCGAGTACTGTGTTTCCATTTCTAATTAACACTGCATTTCCGTCCATATAGATATTCTTTCCGCCCGGATTCCCGATCGTGGCCGTGCTGGCATACACCGGTTCCGAGCATACCCGCCAGTACGAGCCATCGTATGTAAATATCACCGTCGCTCCTGCCGCCCAGTAAGCATATCTAACGCCCTGGGTGTAAATAGCTTTCGCACCGGTATTGTCTACATTCAATGTGGGATTCGAAGCGGTGTTTGGGTAATTAAACTTTACTGCCACCGTAACGCCTGTCTTCAAGATCAAAGATCTCCTTGACGTCGAGGCCGCTTTCGATGCCGATGTTTCAGGAGACGAGCTGGTTGCGTAATACATTGACGTTGTCTCTTCTGGAGAAGGGGACCAATCTGTAACCACATTCCCCTCTTCTATTTGCATGTGCCAAACTGAAAAATCGAAGTCTTTACCAGCCACGTCGGTGGTAAAATTAATTTGAACACCAGAAGTTCCTAAAGATTTTGAGAAAATTACAGCACGCTTCGTCTCCCCTGGCGATACAACAACGGTGTCCGATAACTGCGTCTTAATGTTTGCGGTAACTCGAATGACATTTGTTGGGTGGTTGTTCTTAATAAACACGCTGGTTACATATCTCCGCCCCTCAATCGACATGACGTATAGTCTTCTGTTATAAAGAACACAAATAGAACTAGTTCCGCCAGTTCCATATAATCGAACCACCTTCTCCGTGTTCCACCCCGAAACGGAATCATATTCTTGGCTAAGGGTCGATCCCCCATATGTATCAAACCGATTTATCGGATCATCCGTATACAGCAGAATATTCCTTCCCCCGATTTCAATATCGTTCACCGCTTCCCAAGAAGAATCGCATACCGGAGTCGTATATTCAACTCTATCTGGATTTCGATATACTATTTTGTTTCTAGTCCAAATGTATTTACCATTCTCCCATTCCGGGGGAACAGAAGACCAACTACCGCCAGTAGGTTTATCTTTCGAAGTTGATAAATAATACTCGGCTGTAATGGATTGAATTTCTGTCCCATCTTTACCATCCTGTCCATCGGCTCCATCCTGTCCCGGATCACCTTTGATCTTAGACCAGGCATACTTCGTCGGGTCTGTGCTGTCCGCAGCTGTGTAATCCGTATACTGTCCAATATACAGCTTATTGGCGCTATCTGTTACAGAGAAGCCGCTCGAACCGTCTGCACTGTTTGCATAAGCAATATGAAGATAAGGAGTCCTACCATCTGCTCCCGGTTTCCCAGGCGTGCCCTGGCTTCCGTCTGCTCCTTTGATCTTGCTCCAGGCGTAATCACCCGGATCCTTGCTGTCCGTTTCGGTGAAGTCCACATACATTCCAACATATTCCCGGTCACTGTCAGATACAGAGAAGTCCGTCTGCCCATCCGCACTGTTGGCGTAGGCAATGTGGGTGTAGCTGGTTTTCCCATCTGTCCCATCTTTTCCAGGGATCCCCTGGTCGCCTTTCTCTCCCTGCAGGCCCTGGAGGCCACGCTCTCCCGGATCACCTTTCTCACCTTTGTCTCCTTTTTCGCCCTTCTCTCCGTCTTTTCCGTCGGACACGTTACTCACTGTTACTTCATAGACTCCCCGCAAGATACCTCCGGCGTCATGGGCTTCAAACCGGTACACTGCCTTGCCGCTGATATCCGATGCGTTGACAGTGATGGATTTGCTCATTTCCTGCAGGACGCCATCCTTTTTCCATGAAATCGTCATGGAATCGGTCAGGTCTGTCCCTGCATCCATCACAGATGCCGTCAAGGTTGTCTGCCCCTCCCCGTTCTTAAAGACAATGCCATTGTTCGTAAGAATGGAGCAGGTATAAGCCTTATTTGCATCAACAAGTGCCTGCACCCTTGAAAGCAGACTGGGGTCAATCTCGCTCTGAAGCTCCCGGAAGTTGCTAAATGTGGTCTTGTTCCTTGCTGGATCCGTAAAGCTGCGGATCTGCTCCGACACCCTGGCATTCAGATACAGAACAGGCGTATATTCTTCATCCACGATATTCACCGTGTCTCCGATCGCCGTATCAAAATACCCGTCTACATCATAGCTGACCTGCGGCTCGCAGATCTTTTTCAGCTCCGCAAGCGCCTGCCCGTACAGCATCTCTGCGTTGTCAGTATCATAGGACCATACCCGCAGGATATACCCGTCCTCTTTTTTCGTCAGATTTGACGGGAAGCGGTTTCTTGCCTGCACCGCCCGGATGCAGTTGTCTCCTGAAGGGCTGTTGAATTCGATATTGCCATTTTCATCATATTCCGTTTTAACCAGGCTCGTGATCTGCAGTCCGTCTTTTCCGGTTGGCCGGATGGCGGTATACAGATCTGTGATGTCAGATGTCTTCGTGATCCCGCTGATCTCTTTCCCATACCGCAGCGTAATGTCTGTCCGCTCCCGCCCGATTCCCTGATAATTGTCCGAGTGCTCCCGGTACACATTCGCCACAACCCTCTTCAAGGAGTAGTTGTCTGCAAGCTCCGTCACAAACTCGATTTCCGCCGAAAACACTGTCGCAAGAGAATACAGCCTGGCAAGAAGTGTCTGCGTGCCAGTCCATTCATGCGTGATAGTTTTATCAGATACTTCATTCAGTACAAGAACCGTGCTGCCTTCCGGATCAAATGCTGACCAGTATTCCGCAAATGTCATTGCTTTTGATGCTTTGTACGCTTCCTTTTCCTCGTTCAGCAGCTCAAACAGGAGCCCGTAACACTCTGCCCGGATCTCCTGTTCATCCTTCTCCACATGTACGAGATTCAAATAGTAGTCTTTTCCGGCCCACTTGAACGCCAACTTATTTCCCTCAACAATATACTGCCCGTCATCATGCTTTGCACTTGTTGCAAAGTCAAATGTATACGCACTGCCCTGCAGGTACTCATGCAGCTCATCATCGTAATAATGCAAAGCTTCCGGCGCGGTATTATCCATATAAGTCAACACCTGATCTGCGTGATCCAGAATTGCGATCCTTACATTTTCCATTTACAAATACGCCTCCCTTATCCTTGCTGTGATCGTTGGTTTAGGGTCACAGAAATCCGACACAAAAAACTGCACCTTTGTATTTCCCGGCGGTGCGTGGAAGTAGGTGCTTCCTGTGATCTCATCACCGGTAATATTCATACCGTTCCGGTAGATCTTTGTAGCCGCCCCGTCAACAAATATCACATCACCGGCAACATATCGGTTCGGAACGTCCCGCCATTTCTCCACATTGACCTTTTCAAATGTAAATGCGCGAAAACAGTTCCTTTTCACATATTTATCTGACAACCCCCTCGCATCATATTGCGAGATTGACATTTGCACTTTTTTACACTCCACATCTGCCAGCTCCGGCGCAGTTACAACCTGATAAATCCCGCCGTAATACATTGTAATCTTATCGCCCTCTTTGCGAACACAGTTATGGCCACGCTCCTTATCGTACGGGTTCAGCGTATCATAATAGATTGATGTAAAATGTTCCTTGCGGACGACATTACCGTTCACAAGAAACTCCACAAATGCGGTATTCCCCACCACATCCGTCTTGTAGATCTTATAGCCGCAGATCACGCTGTTGTCCGCATCAAGGAAAACGATGCCCTGGACACCAGTCTGCCCTTCCTTGTCGGACTCGAACCAGTGCCGGAAATAACTGTAAAAATTTTTGGCGCCGACATGTCCCTCTGAATCCGCCGGCAGGGTCAGAGTACGCATACCGCCGTTCCATTTCCCTGCTTGCGGTGCAGATCCTTCGGACGTCAGTACAAGATAGGTCTCCCCTTCTTCTACGGATGTTCCAAGCGTGCCAGCCATGTTGTGAGCAGGGTTCATATAGTTTGTCCCGTGATCATCCTGCTGATCGAGCAGATCCTCAAATGTTGCCAGGACCTCATTTTGCTTATAAGTCTCCCCGTCTACTTCGTCAATCTTGCCGATCTGTATTGCTCCGTGCTCTGATACAATGCCAACATACCCATTATCATGATTGTTGTGTACTATCTCATAGCTGATCGGTACAGCCTCGGTTCCGTCATTCTCGATCGTGGCCTCCAGGATCCCCTCGTCATTGACCGATGCAGGGAAGGTCTTCTCCACAGTTGAATACTTCCGGGGATCGCAACAGTAAATGGAAAACTCACCTGTCACGTTCAGGCGGCCTTCCGGCACATCTCCGGCATTGCTCTTCGTTCCGATAAAATATTTGTCCGGCTCATCTGCAAAAATGATCTCTGCCTCTTCCTGTCTAAGGATTGCATTCAGCTGATTGAACCGTGCCCGGAACTGCTCCGGGGTATCGGAAAGGAGCTGATATCCTACCGTAATTGTCCTGGACACCGTCCGGCGCCCCCGGTATTCAGCCCCGTCTATCATCCCGATCTGAAGTTCGGTGATTTCTTCCTCTGTCAGTTCCCGGCCAAGGACATACAGCGTCCGGTATCCCTCTATTTCGTTTTCAATATACTTGCCATTAATCTTCATGGCTTCAGACGGGAGGCTGCTTCCTGCAGCCCCCTCATCCACATCAACAAAGTTATACATTTCTACCCCTTTATGCCCTTGATCATATTCTTAACCTTCTGCTTCTTGTTCAGCTCCGCTTCCGTATACGGCGCTGTCACCCGGGCTACTTCCCGGCCTTCCAGGATTACAGGCACGATGATGGTATAAGTTGCATCCATCGTTTCTGTATACTCAAATCGGCTGTCTGGAACATATGCCCCTGCATAAGCGAACCGATCCGCAATACTTCCGGATGGCAGCGCTGCTTCCGCCACCTGAACAGCTGCACGCTTAACCGCCCGAACATCATCCAATATTCCAAGCACAAAGCCTTCTGTCGTGAAACCGCCAATCTCTCTTGTTACCCTTGACGGAGAACCAACTTTTAAAGCGCGGTTCATTGTCGCTGCCACCTGGCTGGCCAGACGGTTTGCTGCCGCTATCGCCGCACCAGACCCCGCATTGATTCCCTGCGCCAGACCTGCTGATGCATAATATCCACTGCTATAGAAACCAGATCGAATGTTTCTCACTGCAGATACCATACTGTTCCCACCTCGAACCACACTGTTCTTGGACTGATTCATGCCTCTGTTAATAGAATTTTCAAAAGCATTCATTCCGGATTCTGCGGAAGATTTAATCGTCTGCATGTCCGCCTTTACCGCAGCGTTCATTGCTTTCATTCCAGATTTTGTAGCTGTCTCAGACAGCTTCATTCCGGCCGTGATTTTCTGCGTTACCCCAGACATTCCAGACCCTACAACAGCCGCTGTCATCTGCATACTGGATTGTGCCGCCGCAGGTATCTTTGTAAATGAAGCACCTGTCACATTAGACATCTGATTCAACTGACTGTTCAACGCATTAGCAGCTGCCTGACCGGCCGAAGTCATTAGCATAGTCATTGTTGCATTCAGCGCACCTGACTGTCCCTGCATGCCTATTACAAGACCATTAATCAAATCCTGACCATATCCCATGAAAACAGTTGATGGGGAATGGACACCTAGCGTATTAGCCGCAGCTTCGTTCACACCGGTAGCCATCGCCCCTGCGGCGGTAGCTGCGGTTTCTGAACTGCTTGAAATACCTTCTGACAATCCCTGGCCTACGTTTTGTCCAAGACTACTAAAATCAGCTGCCGTAATCTGTTCATTCAAGGTCTGCTGTGTCTTAGTGATCAGATTCATTGCAGACTCTGGTACTGTAGATGTATCAAACACAGTCTTCAGCGCATTCGTTGCCGTTTCACCACCGTTTGCAAATGCCTCTGACAATGCCTGAAGTTCTGCGTCGGACGCCTGCACCATTGCATTGACATATCCGGCTGACTCTGGTCCAGCCTGTCGCAACTGTTCCAAAAGGCCTTCGTTTATTCCTCTCTTCGCCAAGGTATCAATGTTCGTTGCCCACTCACTGATTACGCGCTGATTCTCCAGAAGGTTCTGTGTCATTTCAGCCACTGATAGTTCTGAATCATCAGACAATGTGTCAAACATATTTGTTGCCTGATCCGCATAGGACTGCCAGGTTTCATTCATACTCTGAACAACAGCCTGTTGCGTCTCGCTCAAATCCTGCAAAGATATAATCTGCGACTGCGTTCCGGAAGTTATCGCTTCTGTCTGTGCCGCCTGACTTTCCGTCATAACACCTTTCAGATATTCTTCAGAGGAAGCAAGCTCCTTCTTCCTGGTATTTAATTCTTCAGACTGAGCGTCCATTTCGGCAAGCGCGTCCCGATATTCAGCCATAGCCTTAGGTCCGTTACTGTTCAGCTCCTGCCATTCTTTTTCAAACTGGTTCCTTTTTTCCGAAAGAGCCGCCTGTTCTTCCTCTACCTTGAGCTGCTCCTTCATAACCTCTACATATCGCTCCTGGGCTGCCTGGGCTTTTACCTGCGCTTCATATGCTTCTACCTTATTCTTCAAAGCATCGGTAGTCATATTCAGCGCATCTGTCTCGGAATTGTACTGAAGGTTCAACCCTTCCATTGAAGAATTTAAACTATCAACGTAAGCTTTCAGTTCTGCCTTGTCTTGTGCGCTCTTATTTTCCTTTTCAGACAACTTTGCGATATTATCAGCCAGTTCCTTATTTGCTTCCGCAGTAGCACGAACATCTTGAACATTATCTTCATATGCCTTTTCCGTGGAATCCAGTGACTCTATCAAGTCCTTTGAAGACTGCACGGCTTTTTCTTGGCGATCATAAACCTTCTCTGTTTCCTTATCAAGCTTGCTAAGTGCCTTGGATACCCCTGCTGTTACAGCCACCAGCGCTGTAGCCAATACAATCAGAGACCCGATCGGATTGGCGGTCATGGCAGCATTTAATCCCCACTGTGCCGCTTCTGCAATCCCCATCTGACCTGACAACGCTCCTAACACCGCTGTTTTCGCAATCACCAAAAGACTGCTCTTGGCTGTAACAATATTCCCGGCTTCCTCAGCTGTCGTCTTTGCCGTTTCCGCTGCCGCATTTAGTTTTGACACCTGTGCCTCTTTTGCATCGGCCATCGTCTTCGCCATAGATGCCTTAATAGAATCCTCGTCCGCTCTGATGCCTGCCTTAGTGGCTGCTGCCTCCATCGTCTCTGCTTTCGCGCTCAACTCTGCTGATGATGCACCAAACTCGTCCATCTTTGCCTTTGCTCGTGCTACTGCAGCCGCCTTTTTATCCACGTCAGCCCTGGCTCTTGTCACAGCAGCCGCGACCTTTTCCTGCACAGCCTTCGATTTGGTTGCCGATGCCGCAGCCTTTTCCTCTGCCGCTTTCAATTTCAAAGTGGCCGCCGATAGCTTTTCCTCTGCGGTCCGTACCTTCGTTTCTGCGGCTGCCGCCGCCTCTGCAGTCTTTCTTGCTTTTGTAGCAGCAAGAGCAGATTGCTGGGCAATAGCCTGGGACTCAAGGGCCTTAGCAGACGCCTTGGCATACATTTCTGACATTTTATCTGCCTGCGCCGCTGCTGTCGTAGCAGCTGTCCGCAATTTTGTCGCATCTGCCGCCAGTTTTTCCGCATTATTAAAAGCTTCAATTACGATCGTTGCCGCTTTCGCCTGCCGGTGATACTCTTCCCATACATTTTGCACTGCCATAGCCGCTTTCAGTGCTGCGAAACCTGCGACCACCGTAATAATGGACGGTCCTAACAAATCCAGCGCCTGCACGGCAATTCCGGCGCCCTTTGACACACCTTCAAAGAATCGGTCTATCGTACCGCTTGCAGAATCAAGCTTATCAGCGATGGTATCACCATCTATCTTCTGAACAGCCTCATCCACAGACTGAATGGTATTTGCCATACCTCTTGTGATGGAAATCCCAAGATTCGTAAAAGATGTCTGGATGCCAGCGCTGGCCGCTTTTGCATTCTCGGCAAATCCACCCGTCCTTGTAGAACACTCAATCAATGCATCATTAAACTGATCAAAGGTAATCTGCCCGCTCTGAATCGCGCTGTAAAGTTCATTACTGTTTCCACTCGCAATTCCAAGCTGCTTCGCCGTCTCACTAAGTGCATATCCCATTGTTTCCTGAAGAGAACGCCATCCTTCCATATCGACGGTGCCTTTTGACAACATCTGTGTGTACTGGACAAGTCCTCTTTCTGCATCGGCCGATGCAGATCCGGATGCAAGAAATGCGTTATTCAAAGCAAGAGAAGTATCTGTCGCTTTCTCAAGATCTCCAGTCAAAACGGCAATCCTCTGTGTGGATGACACAATCCCATCCAAGGAGGTCGGCAGGCCCTTAATTCCATCTGAAAGCTTTTTGATTGACCGATTAGATACATCAGCACTAAATCCCATCTGCTCCATCACTTTAGGGAAACGTGTCATAGTATCAAACCGATCCACCGCGTCTCCGGCGGAAGCTTCCAACTTACTAATAGCCGCTTCCACTACCCGGAAAACTCCCGCCCCTTTTGCTATGTCCATCATGCTGCTGGACGTCCGCTTATTCTGGTTTTCAATTTCTTCCAGAAGAGAAGCGGCGCTTTTCATTTTGCTTGTATATCCACGATCAACAGCACTAAGTATTGCTTTTACGCTATAGCTTTCCACGCCCGTTTCTCCTCTCTTTCTGTTTCTCTATTCCCTGGATAATTTTCTGACTCCTGGATGATCCAGATTTCCGCTTCTGCGGGTTCAGAATTTCCAACTCTGCTTTCTTATAATCAAAAAACTGCTTAAATGTCTTGAATACAGGTACACGCTTCCTCTTTCCAGACTTCTTCATGGCCTGAACATTCCAATTTGCCCAAGCCTGCAGATGGATTTCGTGTTCCCGATCCACCCTTCGCAGATCAGAAGCCTTCATCCGCATTTCAAACTCATAAAGGGTCATCCTGTTTATTTCCGCAAAATCCATCATATGAAGATATCGCATACTGTCCAAGACAATATCGTCATACTGCTCTTCCGACGACTTTATCCTTTTTTCGTCATCTGCTTTTTCATCTCTGCTTCTGCTTCCTTCTGCGCTTTCAGTTCCTCCTGAATCCTCTTCACAGCTAGCTTTGTGGCGTTGTGCTTTTTTAGCTCATCCACCACCTCTTCAAACAGATGCTCAATATCTTCAACACTGTCGATATATGCATCGATCTCTTTCTGGGTCGGTCTCTTCTCTTCTGCGATTGTTCCTTCATAAAGGAATTCCGATAAAGTAATAATGTCATTGTTCAGCAGCATTGGCATCTTAACCTCAAGTCCCATGCCAAAACGCACCCCGGTCTTTGCCTCCGTGTAATACTTTTTATCCAGCTCCCTGATGAAGCCAACGCCAAAACTCACTTTATAGTCTGTTTCATTAACTCGAATAATCATGTCAAACTCCTTTCCGGTTTTTCTATAATCAGAAAGAGAGCGGATCTACGCCGCTCTCTTATGCTCCTGTTTTCTGTGTGTCCTTAAATACATATGCCGCAACTTCCTGCTGCTCCGTAGTCACTGTGACATCACCGGCCGCGCCGGATCCATTGATTCCAAACGTCAGGCTGCACTCTACATAATCCTCTGCAGAAGATGTCTTCTCAAATTCTGTCAGATACCCCTGGAAATATCTTCCCTTGAACTTGTTGTCGCCTGCTTCGGCCGGTTCATCCAGATTGGCCTCCCAGATTTCCATCAGTTCATCGTCATCCATTGCATCTTCCAGATCATCGATCATCTCATCGCCTTTTGCAAGAATAGAAGTCACGGTAACCTCGGACTCTGCAGCGCCGGGAGTCCGGATCGGACCATCCTTTGTAGCCGTAGAATCTGCATCCTTACTCTTTGTCCGTCCGTTTTCCGTTGTGAATGCCAGAGTGGCTCCATCTACCGTTGCGGCTTTAGATGCGATCCTGTACAGATACACAAGTTTCTTTCCCTGTACTGCCTCTGCAAATGTCTGCAATGCATATTCAACAAATTCCGGTGCTGCATAATGCTTCGCCAGCTTTTCTTTGATTTCTTTTGCTAAAATCATTTTTATACCTCCATTTTTATGAAAATTTAAACTCCACTTCCAGCAGCCCGTGCAGAAGTGGAGTCTTTGTTGTGTTGTCCGGCAGGATCCGCTGATTCACGTTTGCGATCATCCAGCCATATCCTGCCGTATGTTCCAGACCATAACAGATCTTTTTGATATCAAGCAGCATCTTTGACACCGTCCCCCGCTGCCTGGGGTTGTTGTGCCAGACATGGATCGTCTGGTACACACTGCCGATCACAGCGCCTTTTGTCTGCCGATCGGACTGCTGGCTATCTGCAAGGTAGATAAACGGATACGGCGTGTCCTCCGGCGGGAGGAAGGTGTCATACACGTCATATTCCGTCTTTTTCAGCTGCAGAAGCAGCTCTGTGAATAATTCCTGCTGTGGATCCACGTCTGATCACCTCACTCTACCAGTTTTTGCATGTCCTTTCGAAACTCTTTGGATTGCTCCTCAAATGCGGGTTTCAGATAAGGCTGTGCTTCCATCTTTCGTGTGCCCAGTTCCACATAGGCTCCATAATCTGCTTTTGGCTCCACCTCTGCAGACATACCTCCGTCTGTGAATTCAAGTCCGATGCTACGCTTCAAATACCCGGTATCTACCGGCGCCTTCTGCTGCGCTTTCGCCAGCATCTCGGCTCCATTATGCCTGACTACTTTCTTCACGTCTTCCATCTGGACATTCTGCTTCAGCTTCTTCTGCAGTCTCTCAAGTCCTACAACCTTAATTCCACCCATCACTGCACCTCCGATACTACAAACGTATGCTTTGTCCGGAGCGACCGAGAAAAATCCACGCTGTAGACCTTCTCTCCCACCCGGATCCGGTCAAACGGCTCCTCGTAGTGGTTCTGGATCTGGATCGTCAGGCTGCCCTGCTTCGGACCATCATAGACAAACTTCAACATGACTGCTCCGGTATCCATAATAGAGGCGTACCGCTGGGTTTCCTCCACAGTATCCTCGCCATAGTTCCCGGTCTTCGGATCATACTCGCCAGGAGTGATCCTCTGAAAGCATATTGGTGTATCATATCTCATATCCAGCGGATCCCTCCTTTTGAAACATCAATGTTCTTTGCATCCTTGTATGCCTGGATATCATCCATGTAAGCGTCAAAATCCGAGTTCAAGAAGCCCACGCTCTCTCCTTCTACCGTGTGGGACTGGAAACCTTCAGAGCCGATCCGGTTATACCGGACGATTGACACTTCCGTGATGATGTAATTCAAATCATCTTCCGGATCGATACCGCCCAGAAGAACCTTCAGCCTTGCCCTGGTGGTAGTGAGAATCCAGTTCAGCTTCTGATCCAGCTCCTCATCCTTTTGGCCGGACAGCCCCAGCATCCGTTTCAGATCTTCCAGCATAGTACCACCGCCTTTCTATTTCTTCACAGGCGTTTCCTCTTTTACCTCTTCGATCAACGGCGTCCCCTGCTTATTGTCCTTTCCGGACAGTTCCTTCAGACGATCCTCAGATACCTTGAGTCCTTTGCGGGGGTATTCATCCCCCACATTGTACTCACGATAGACCACACCGCTTTTTGTCTTCGTTGCATCCTGCAGATCGTGAAAATGTTTGATCACCTTATACATGGCTTATCCCTCCTACTCAGATGCTTTAGATGTTACCGTCTGCGAACCTGCCTTCAGAGCCAGGTATTCCGCATCACACTCTACTACGGTAATGGTCTTACCAGTCTCCGCAGTGATATCGCTGGCTCCGTCCCAAGCAGTCCAGTTTCGAACACTCTGCTTATAGCTCACTTCAGCAGCGGCGTCTCCCACTTTATACTTATAGGAGTTTCCATCACCCTTGGGCTCGGTGATCGTGATTTTGGTATCACCTTCAGCTGTTCCAGCGATGGATGCTACTGTAAGAGTTCCAAGCTGAGATGTTCCAGCCTCCAGTTTCACGAATGCCTCATCTTTCACGATCATGAATGCCACATCCATCGTCACACGAAGGGCCGCCAGTTCCTGCTCAAACAGATTCACCGGGGTACCATCTGCATTTTTCAGGGTAGACAGCTGTGCGGACTCATCGATTTTGTAGGACATTCCAAACGGGATACCATAGTACATGTAATCGAAATCACCTGCATACAGGTTTCCTCTTTCCAGTCCTTTCAGATCAGCAACCGGGAGACCGTCGATGGTATTTGCGCCTCTGTCATACAAGGACTCCACGATTACACCATTCTCGATCTTGTTCACATTCCGGAGTGTGCTGCGGTTCTTCTTGGTGGAAATAAAGGCGTTTACATCGTAGTCCTCGTTGTTCAGGATATCCTCCATCTCAAGGATATTGTCGTAAGAGATTCCACCGCTGACCAGGTTGCCGGCAGCCAGAGCAGATTCATCTACAGACTGTGGGAACGGGTTTTCCATATTAAGGATCGCAGCTTCATCAAACTTCTTGTAAAACGCCTCTGCGATCTTCGGCTTCATCTGCTCGAAGAAGTCAGACATCTTATAGTGCAGGAACTCCCGAGAGCAGGGAATGATAACACCTAGCTTCTTTGCCACCATTGTCACCTGGAGCCACTGCGGTTTAGACGTCTGGATCTTCTCACCCTCACCTACCCAGTAAGCGCCAGGCCCTTTCGCAAAGTATTCAAACTTCTTTTCCTTGCTGTCCATCTCTTCGTACTTGGCCAGCTGCATCACCTTGCTACCGTCCATGACATCTTTTAGAATCAGTTTATTGTACTTCTCCGGGATGGTTCCATCCTTGTGTTCGTACATGGTCACATTGTCCGGATTAAATGTCTGCCCGAACAGCTGCAAATTCATCTTCTTCAGCATCTTTTTGTTTACATTCATGTTCTTCATACCTCCATTATTTTATGATCCTAGCTTCTTTCGCCATCTCTTTGATGTTAAGTTTCTCTTTCCCTCCCACAAAGCCACCGCCCTCTTTCGGGGTAGTCTGCCGTGCTTTCCCTTTGACGGCCTCATTCACAGCAGCGTTAAACAGCTCCGCAAAAGAATCGACAGCCTTTTTCGTTTTTTCAGCATCTTTGGACACCATAAATTCCAAAAGGTTGTCAGAGATATTGATCCCCTTCTCGGACAGCTGCTTCCTGGCTTCATCCCTCATTCCCGAGAGCGTCTTCTCGTCCTCCAGCTCCTGAATCCGCTTCTCCAGCTGCTGCTGTTTATACTCGGCTTTTTCCTGGGCGTTCATCTTGGCAAACTTCTTTGCCTCATCATCATCTTTCTTCCGCTGTTTTTCCCACTCGGCTTTTTTCCGCTTGATGAGATTGTTCACCTCTTCCACGGTGTACTTTTTCTCCGGATCCGGATCGTCGTCATCATCTCCACCATCGTTCGGATCATCTCCGTCCGGATCTGATCCGCCTCCAGGATTTCCTCCCGATTCGGAGCTTCCTCCATCGCCACTTCCAGAGTCATCAGCAAATAACTGTAATTTTAAAAGATCTTTTAATTTCATGAGTTATAATACCTCCATTTTTGTATTCCGTAGTTTAAGGCCTCCACGCCTGGCCACCGTAGCTTTGGACGGTTCCACGCCTGCCGTATCCGTAAGGTTTTCTGACACTCACGCCTGGTCATTCGATCCGGACATGATCCGGAAAATCATCAGCGATCTGACAGACGCCAATGAAAAAGGAATCCACCAGAAGCGTTCCTGCTTCCGACAGATCCCAGTAATGTATATCAGCCCTTCCGGGTGATATCTCATATTCGATTTTGTCGCTAGCTAGACTCTCAACAGATCTGATCAGCCCCTGCACCAGCGCCGTCACGCCGGCACAGACAATATCCTTCCCGGCCTCTGCATAATTCGCATGGCCGTCCACCGTGATCCCGTCCTTCCGGACGCTCACTGCAATCAATCACACCACTCCTTTGCTGTCCCGGTCATTCCCCGCCGGTGGGAGATGTCTGGATCACCGCCTCTCTACTCTGCAAAAATCCAGTCTTCAGCCAACATGTCAGCTTGAGAAGCAAGCCACCCCATCTGTACACCTGATGTCCCGACAAAAGCAATAGCCATATTTCCGATGGCTTCATGTTCACAATTCTGTACACTTCCGTCCGATGTAACATAGCTAATGTTCCTAGCCAGTTCGATATGCTGTTTTTTCCCGTTCCAGCCCTGGCGCTTCACTTTAAGTCCGCGTTTCATGTACTTGATGGCATCACCAAAGCTGAAAGTCGGAGTTCCTCCCAATATGGTTGTATTTTCTTCTGTAGCTGGGATCCACTCGTCAGACAGTACATTTGTCAAGGTATACTCAACACGCTGCGTTTCTCTGATATCAAGCAGATCCTTTCCAGTATCCGAGTCAACCGCCCGGCATTTCATCATAATCGTTTCTTTTTCCGGATCCCAATACCAATAGCCTCCCCATGACGGAAGTTTCATCGGAATTCCTTTCTTCATGTTCTTTAACGCCTCTGTAAATTTCATGTTCTTCACCTTTCCTTTCTTAAAAATGGATATAAAAATACCACCGGCCATTTCTGACTGGTGGTACCTATTCTGCAATCTCTGCTAAATGCTTCTTAGTCTTTATTGCCTTTTCTAAATCATGTATATAATCTTTATATCCTGACTGATCGTACTCTACGGATGTTTCCCCATCAGGATTATATCCAAATAGGCTTTTGTATTCAGCGCGAAGTTCTTTTAAGCGATCAGTATCTTTACCATACCACATTACTTTATCACTCTCCTTATACGTTCGTCCATTTCTTTTGATGTTTCTGGGAATAATGTGTTAAACAAATCTAATACCTTCTCATCTTGATTATATATCATTCTGCCATATTGCGCAAACGCTTCTTTTTCGAGAGCTAGCTTTCTATCCCAGTATCCTGGCTCTCTATGCCCCCACCCCAAAAAGATACTTCCTTTGCTACATCCATGTATTATATCCGATATTCCCCTATACTCCATCCTCATTTCAAAATCCGTTGTACCGGTTTTAAAAGAATCAGGAAATCTTTCTTTTAACATTTCTTCAATAGATTTCCCATACCCTTTTGACATATTTTGTAACCTGCGGAAGTCTTGTGATATTGAACGGGAAAAGGCTCCATTCTCTGTCAATCCATAAGTATCATCTATTTCATGGAATAATTCATGTGCCACAGAATCTGATTTTGCATATTTTGACAAATATACCGTATTTTCTTTTGATGAGTATCTTGTTTTACTTCCCTTAGCACGTTTTATCGTTACCCTCTCAAGAGATTGTTCAAGTAGAAGCTTTACATCCATACTTTTCATTTTTGATAATCCAGCTTCAAACTCTTTTCGCTGCTTCGATATTCCGGAAATTTTCTCGAAGATAGCTCTTCCACCATCGGACTCATCCTCCTTTTTCTTTTTCAACCGGTTCCACTCTTCCGTAGTTCCACCCTTACTCAGATGGTCCAGCCATTCCTCATAATCTTCGCTGTCCTCGTAGGCGCTGGTACTGCATTTGCAACGCGGATGCATCGGTGGGGCATTCGTCCCCGGCATCATCTTTGCTACCTTGAAGTGCTTCTCATCCAGCGCCTTGCAGATTGGACAGGCATTGCCCAGAGCAAGGAATGTGTATTCCTCAAAGCCATTCCGCTCAAAAGACTGCTTTTGCGCTTCCGTCTGCACCCTGGCCATTTCTGTGATCAGTAGCCGCTCCGCATTACTCTGGCTGACGCCAAACCGCTTTCGTAGATGAGCGGCCAGCTTCCGCGGGTGCTGTCCCTGGATCAGCCCCGTCTGCAACAGGCTGTTCAGTTCATTCTTGAGCATATCCTGGTACATCCAGATCCGGTCAGAAAAGGTAGCATTGTGGAAGGAGGCATTCACAATCGCATTAGCGGCCTTGGCATTGTCCTGGATCGTCTTTCCCAGAATACCGGCCTGCCTCTCAAACTCGGCGATTGTCCGGTCAGTCAGCTTTTCATCGTAGTATTTCTGGAGTTCATCGAACCCGGCTACCATCTCAAGCCCTATCTGTGCCTTCAGGAGTTCCAGGCGGTTCACTTTCATGGTCAGATTGTACAGCCGCATCTCTTCATTTGCCTGCTGGGAGAAATTCTTCTCCTTCACATACTTGGCAGCCTTGCGTCCCAGTGCCTCGATATCAGCTTTAGCAGCACGCTTTTTCGCTTCTGCCAGAGTGATGCCTTCCTTCTTGGCATACTTCCCATAAAAGCCATTGATCTCCTTCTCGATCTCATCGATCATATTCTGGTAGATCTCTTCGATGTGCTTCCGGTACTCCTGCTCGTCCTTTATGTCATGCTTCCTCTGCTCCGCTTCCCGGTTCTTCCAGTACGTCGTGCTGTCCATCTGCCGCACCTCCAAACATCCGCCTCATCACCGCATCTTCCTGATCCTCTTTCTTTTCCGCATTAATCCGATCCATTTCTGCCTGTACGTCCTCGATAAAGGATGCAAGACTCATCAGCGTTTCCTGACTAATCTCCATGCCAGCATCCACCAACGCTTTCAGCTCTTCAAGGATGGCCTTCGGAAGGTTGGGCGTAAATGTAATTGTCAGGTTCCCTAGATCCGTATTATCCGCCTCATTCACAAAGTTCTTGATGTTCATGAGGAGCCGGTATCGCCGCATGAGCCCCTTCTTGAAGCCACGCTGTCCTGACTTCGCAATCTGCTGGAACCCGAACAGCTTATACTTCATTGCCTCGCCAGACTGCGTACCAGCAAACGCCTCGTCTGTCAGATCCGGCACCATAGATATCTTGTGGATATCCTTCTGCAGCCGGTCCTTATATGCCTCTGATCCGGTGACATCGTACTGCTTGTACACATACTTGGCATCCGTCTGTTCTCTGCTTCCATCCGGATTGATCCCTGAAGACAAAAGCAGCAGATTAGCCATTTTCATTTCCACTAATTCTTTAACCGTATATTTCTGCAGATTCAGGTCACCTGTGATCACCAGTGTTGCCTCATTCAAGTCTGTCATATAATTTGCCGTATCAGACTGCGCTGCATCATAAGCGTCAATCTGCGGGATCACATCCTCGTAGCCGCCCATCCGGTATCTGTCCGGGGAATACTCTGTGACAGGAACTTCTCCCCATTCATGGGGCTCCCTGTTCTCTTCTTCCAGCTTTAGTGCCGCCATTTCGCAGGTTTTATATGATATGACTTCTGTATCCGTATAAACAAAGACCCTGACTCTTTCCTGTGTACCGATCCGATACCTCGGATACCGGACCGCAAACAATGGCGTCCGCTCCACATCCGTTCCATAGCAGACAAATGTCTCGAACACGTTGCTGATCACCGATCTGTCCTGGTCTTTTTCATTTCGGTACTGTAGCTCATAGGCCCGTCCATATTTCTTCATATCCCGCCAGAGCTCACTGTCCAAAGCTTCAATATCGTTTGCATCATCATATTCTTTGATGATCTCGTTCACTCGGTCAATGTCACTAACCTTCTTGATCGGGACACCCGTGTTGTATCCAACATCAAACACATTTATGACCTTGGCAAAATTATGGGCTACCCTGTGGTCAGCCCGTTCTTTTTCTGTCCTTCGGCTTTCATCATCGTAAATCCCGTCATTTCTGGCCTTCATGTAGTTGTCCAGAGCCGCCAGCCTCGGGCACTGCACCTTGTAATGATCCATAATCATTTCGATCAGTTTCCCAGTATCCCCCAAGATTTCTTCTGCGATGTCTGCCCGGTAAGTATAGTTTGTCTCCGGCCCGTAGAGCTGCTGGAAGCTCCGATGCGAATGGTATGGCCCGTCTATCCCGTGTTCAAATTCATTTACTTTCAGCATTTCTTCTGCCATCGTCACAACATTCCTTTCAATCGTCTTGCCTGGTCCATCTGACTCTGTCCAGGCAAATCTATCTTGTTCACCGTCATATCCGAATAGATACCGTACCGAATCGCACAGAGGACGTCATCATTCTCCTTCAGGGGCTCCCCGGTATTCTTCTTCCAGATGTACTTATATATCTCATCCCGGAACCTAGGGCACCTGGAATACACGATGAAGAACTGCCGGTTCGTCATCAGTGTGGCCACGGCCTCTATCCCGGACAGCACCCGGTTATTTCCCAGGAAGGCGTTGATTCCTGCTTCCTGGAAGGAAGCCACATGCTCCGGCCTGGCCGGATCGCAATAAAAAGGGATATTACCAAATCTCTTGATAATATCCTTCGCCACAGCTAACCAGCCGCCTATATGTTTATGCTGCGCGGCGTGCTCTTCAATGACATAGTAGCTGCCAGCTTTGACGCCAATCACAACAATCGCGCCCCAATGCTCCCAGCCCCAGTCCACGCCGGCCAGCACACGTTCAAATAGCAGGCCCCGCGCCTGCTCCGGTGTGATCACATGTACATTCTGATCAAAATCCGGATAGACAACTCCTTCCCCGGATACCCAAAGCCCTTTAATACCCCGATCAGAAAACATTCCCTTCGGCGTAGTCTCAATAATGTTCCGGACATACCGGGGATCCAGGAAGGTATTGTCCTGCAATGCAAAATGGAAGCTTAGGATCCCCTCTGCCGGAGACTTAATATAATCCTTTAGCAGCCAGTGTTCCGGATGATCCGGGTTCGTATCGGCAATGATCCGGGCTCCCGGACCGCTGCACCTGGCCTTAATCTCATCAAACACTTCCTGATTCGCCAGAGAAGCCTCGTTGATATATGCACCAAAGGATGTCATACCTCTGATCCGTCCAAGTCCACTGATATTCCCGTGGGAAGTCTGCACCACCTTCACCCCAAACAGGTTGAAGTTATTGAACCGGTCAAATTTGAACTCGAAACCATACTTATTTGACAACTCTGTGAGGATATTGTCCTGAATGTTTCCCATTGAGTATCCGGCTAGAATGTATTGAGGGGTGTCAATACCCAGCCTGTTCGCAATTCCCCGGACCCTCATCAGCTCCTGCAGGAAAATATCATTGTCCAACTGTGTCTTCCCGGAACGCTTCGCCCCGTGGTTGATTAGCATAAACCAGTCAGTATTCCGGCAGGCTTTCAGGATCTCGATCTGCTTTGGTGTGTAGATGCTATTCAGATTCATCTAACGCACCCCCGATCGCCTCGAACAATTTCCGGACCTTATCCTCTATCGGATTCTGATCGGATCCCTGGATCTGCTCCGTCTTCGCTTTCAGCTGCTTGATCCGAGCCTTCTGCTCCTTCGTGGCCAGATCCCAGTTCTTATGCAGCAGCTCCTCATACTGCTTAATCATGGTGGTCAGCTCCTTCTGGGCTTTCGCCTGCGCCTGCAGGAAGGAAGCCTGCTTATCCCATGCCTGCTGTACTTCCCAGCGTTCGCCGATCACATTGCCATCCTTCTTCTCAACCTTCTCAACTGTTTTGTCCTCTTGGTCTCGGACATGCATGATCTGCTGGGCTCTCATAATGGCTGTGTATGCCAACTTGATCTGGTCCCACAGAAGATCCAACGGATCGGCCGTGTCCAGGGAATAAAAAATCTCCCTGGTATCCTCTGGAAGATACCGGGAGAACAATCCATGCTTCACAGCATTCTGATTTCCTTTTGGGGCACCATGCCCAACAGCATTCTTATTGCCCTTTGGGGCGCCTGGTTTTTTATGCGAACGTTCGTTTTTTTTATCCGAACGTTCGTTATCCCATTTGTATGTATGTTTCCATCTTCTTACTGTGCCTTCCGGGAGATTTAGTTGACTTGCAATCTCAACTAACTTCATACCCTGCTTATACATTTCTTCGGCTTTGTAAGAATCCGGACTCCTCTGTTTCGGCAATCACCTCACCTCTGTTTCCGAATTTTATGCATTAGAAAAACACCCCGGAGGGTGCCTGTTTAAAATCAATTTAGTTTTTTGGTATATAAATTTCCATAAAAAACTTAATGAATTTCAAACCAAATGATGTTATCTTATATGATTCACTTCTTGGGACAGTTTTAATCCTTTTTAATTTTGGATTTTTCTTCCCTTTTGCAATTTCTTCAACATATTTTATAACATTTTCTATATTTTCATTCATTTTTTCATCGTTTCTGCTTTGAATCAACCCCAAACGTTCGAGCTTTTCTCTTATAACATTGGCCTGGGAATTATCAATTTTACATTCCTCCATCAACTTATATATGTTGTCTGTATTATCTTGTTCCATATATGGAGATCCATATAATTTTAGGAAGCGTAAGTCCAGTAAATTCAATTGAGAAAGCGTATCGTAATACATGAGGATAATATCCTCCTGCCAATTTATTCCCCCTGCTATATTTATAAGTCCATTGACAATTAATTCTATTTTTTCTTCTTGCTTTTCATTTGGCACAAAGTCAGAAACCAATGGGAAAATTTTTTGCTTAAACTTTAGTCGTAATTCCTCCTCCAATTGATTCAATCTTTCATTACATACTTCTTGATTATCATGGATATTTTTAATATACCTTTCCCAATTATGTTCCCAACGTTTTTGCTGATATGCAACCATGATGCCCCCAATTCTTGGAGAAACTAAGCTTACCGCAGCCCCTGCTGCTTCTACCGCAGTACCTTTAACCATTTCTTCTGCTAATACAGGTATTATGTCTTCGGCAAGAACCTCTCCTATCGTTCCTTTTGTCGCAACAACTAAATCTTGTATTTTTTCTTTCACTTTTTCTCCCTCTCCTCACACTGAAAACCCTACTTCAATAATATTCCAATTCTCGACAGATTTCAACAGGAAAGACGCCCTGGCATGCAGAGCGTCCTTCCATTTTTGAGGGAGTAAGTGAAAAAGATATAGACCACTTCCGAGCCGTCCGATCTACCTTCTGGCTCAAGTATTATTATAAATGTGATTTTTGTGAATTGTGTGAAAGTTGCAAAAATGTATCAATTTTTTTGCTCACACTACTACGATCAAGATGTACCGCCTTTGCAACATCTTTTTGCCGGCGTCCTTCGATGAAGATCATCCGGAAGATTCTCCGGGTAAGGCTGTCCTCTATGCCCTCGATGAAATCCTCAATCTCTGCACATTCCTTCTCCAGCTTCTCTTTCCTGTGCCGGTCACGCTCCTGCAACCTATTATACTTCGCCTGGTCAAATCCAACGACTCCCTGCGGTATGGGAGGATAACTTTTGCTGTAATCCAGGATCACATCATTCCCGATCAGAGAATCGTCCCGATACCTGTTCTCAATGATCGCTGTCAGCTCCCGGATCTCTGCCTTCTTGCTCCGGTAGCTCATCAGTATTTCTTTGGTCATGTCCACTTTTATCATCCTCCCCTATGCCATACTTCCCGGCCAGGTATTCCAGCACGGTCTTATTGTCCTCTTCCAGGATATCCGCCGGCACCGGATCCGATCCGCGAAGCTCCCCGGACTGGATCCCGTTCATCAGCCTGTCGATCAGGTCACGCACTGTCATCGCCGTGTCTCCATCTGCCGTCCCTGCTCCCGGATCATGCCCCTGGCCTGGTATGCAGGGCGCCGGAAGCGCTCCTTGGCCTTCTTGCTGACCGGCAGTTCCTCCAGCCCTTCATAATGCCTCTGCTGATCAGCTTTCATTTCCTTCCTGTCTCTACGTTCCTTCACTGCAGCACCTCCTCATCAAGATATAAAACCCCATATGCTTTGCCGTTTGCTCCCTTCCACAGCTGTACATCTCCCTCATACTGAAAGACCGTCTCCCCGTTGTCCCATATCACAGTCAAGAGCATATCATCGCCAGACTCTACCGTGTTGATCACCAGGGGCTCCGGATACGGTGCAGTTGTTTGTTCTGTCGATGGCTCTGCAGCTGCCCATCCGATCACGACGGCACACATAATTACGATCATAGCCAGCAGGCCAGCAAATGCTTTATACATGCTATTCCTTTTCATCTCATTTTCACCCATCCTTTTTTCATAGCGTAGACATTCAAATCCTGCTCTGCTTCTTCTCGTGTTTTTCTCCAGGGCAGTGCTCGACACCCGTGCCAGCCATCTTTGCCAGGCTTATTATAAAATGCCTTAAAATCCTGCTGACCAATCCCTCCGCGCACCATGTATGTCCACCCTCTGTAGTCTTTGTATACACTTGGTATCACCTTTTATCGCCTCCTCCACTAAATGTCAGTTTAGTTATCAAAGAATGTTTCATAATCAAACCATTTATTTTTTATGATATTCCCGATAATTTTAATCGAACTTCCAAGACCTTTGTGTGCAACTCTTACGTATTTCCCTTTCATTTTTAAAAGATCTGATTCTCCGACCGTGTCCATGATTCTCATGATTGCTTCACATCCTTTTTCTGATCCGCTAAAGAAATCATCATCCGCGCCAACATATCCTTTTCCTAAAACATAACCCCCATATACACAGCCGCAACCGCTCCATTCAAGAACAAGGTCTAAACACAAACACCCATGATTTTCCATGTTTAACGATACGTTTGTAATCTGTGCATTTTCTACTTGATACCCTTCATCAACAAGCTTTCTATATGACCACTTTTTCATTTTACACCTCCACTAAATCCTAATTTTCTTCATCACTACTCAACAGCAGGTCAAACAGCTCCGCCAGCTTGCACCTGTCACAAATCTGATCCGTCTCATCCTGCGACCTGCACCGTCCAGGATACTTACAATATTCGTCACAACAGATCTGCGGGATCTCGGTCATGTCCTCGATCTTGGCCAGTTTCTCCATCGCTCCGGGAAGCAGCGACTTATCCTTAATCACCGCTACCCCGTCATGATATTCTGTGTATCTCATATCAATCATTCCTCCTGATCTTCAGCTCCAGCCCTATATCCTCCCGTAGATCGTCAATGATCTCCTGCCACGTTACATAATCATCCATCAGGCACTCTGCCTTCAGGTTTAACCGGTTTATGAACCGGCTGATCCGTTTCTTTCCGAACTCGAATTCATCCCGAAGCGTTGCAGCGCTCAAGACGGTGATCGTATCGATCGTCATTTCCTTGATCTTTACACTAGCCTGGTCAAGTTCTTTCTTCGCCAGCGCCGTATGTATCCCGGTAAGATTCCGGAAATGTATTTCCTTCTCCAGTGCCTCCACTCCATCTTCCTTGACAATCTTCAGCGCCAGGAGAAGTCCGTCATCCCGGCCGGCCATATAATCACTCATTTTCTTTCCCATTGTTCTTTACCTGTTTATTAGAAGCCCGGTATACCCTTGCCCCGGCCGGAGGCTGGCTCCTTTCTTATTTTTCTGTTCTCCTCTTGTATCTCTTAAATTCAATCATGAGTTCATGATATTGCCTATTGATCTGTCTCATCTCACTGTACGACGCATCCGAACAACATCGCCTTCTCAACTCACGGAACTTGTCACGCTTCTCTTTCTGCCTGCGGTTCATATCTCACCTCATAAAATCAAACAGCGTAGGCGTGGCTTTCTCGGCTTCCATCTCTTTCAGATATCCCACGCCGTCCCGGAAGTAATCCGGGTTCAGTTCAATCCCATATCCATAGCGGTCCATTTTCACAGCTGTCATCGGGACTGTCATCAGACCTCCAAACGGATCCAAAACCACATCACCTTTATTTGAATACCTGTTAATGATCCGCTCCACAATATCCAGCTGCAACGGGCAGACGTGCATCTGCTGTCTCCTGCGGCTCTGTGTCGTGTTCAGCGTCCTCATTCTGTTAATATCGTCCCAGACCTCCATCTGGTTCCAGGATCCAGGTGCCACTACCATGAACGTGGCCGGAAGTTTCCCGTCTTCATCCAGCTCCTTTGCCAGCTTCACATGTTCCTCGTAGTCGTATACGGTTTCCCTGCTGTATTTCCTGTATACCGCCTGCAGGTTATCTACAGAAATCTCTTTCAGTTCGTCTTTGCTCACCAGACGATCCCCGGAACTTCTCCAGTAACCGTGAGCATCTATCTGCCACTGCGCCCTGGTATAGTCTTTCTTGGACTTTCTTACCGGGTCATCCGCATAAGCATTGGACCGATCTGACGGCAGCTTCCGGAAGAGAAGAATGTATTCCGGACACCCAACTCCCATCTTGGAACCATCTTTGCACTGCTCCGTCCAACCAAGGCGATAGGTCTGGTTGTTTTCCCGGACCACATCCGTTACCACGGTGATCATCCCGAAATACTGGAATCCGTGTTTCATATAGTGCTTAATGCACATCGCATGGAATGGTTCCACGGTCGGCATTCCCGTCCCCGTGGCATTTCCAAACAGCACCCGGTCCTTCACATGGATCGCCGCCACCCTTCCAGGCTCCAACACTCTCAACAATTCCGGTGTCAGATAGTCCATCTGCTCAAAGAACCGCTCTGTGTTCTGATTATGCCCGAAATCATTGTAGTTAGCACTGTACTCATAATGGTTTCCAAATGGAATTGAAGTATGGATCAGCCCAACAGAATTGCTCTCCATCCTCCTGGTCTCTTCCACACAATCGTCATGTACCGCCATATAGTGCGTACCTTCTACTCTCACCGTTTTCACTCCCATCTTTCGTTTCAGTCCCTGCTATTTTCCGGCGGAAGAAAGACCATATTTCTTCACGATCTCAATCATCTTCTCAACCATGTGATCGTGGTCCTTCCACTTCCGGATCAACTCTTCCTTAATCTTCCTCTCATTCTCCATGTAGATGATGTCAATGATCACCAGCTGATCCTGCAGGAACCGGTAACAGCGGTGTACCGCCTGGATAAAATCATTGAACTCGTAGTCGATCCCGACAAAAATCTCCCGATGGCAGTGCCGCTGAAAATTGCAGCCTGATCCTGACAGAGATTTCTTCGTTGCAAACAGTCGGATCCGTCCTTCTGAAAAATCAATCACACGCTTCTCTCTGATGTCGTAATCTTGAGATCCATAAATATCTACCGTTTCTGGCAACGCCTTCTTGATCTCATGCCGCTCTGCCTCCTGGTCGTGCCACAGAACGAAATGATCTTCCGGAGATGCCTCCGCGATTTCCTTCAGCTTCCGGACCCGGATTCCAATCGTATTCCGCTTCACTTCCGCTGCCTGTTTCAGCCCGGCGGCAGCGTCTGTAAATAATGACATCTGACCATCTTTATCAGTTGCGTCCCCGTAATGGACGGATATCTCATGCCACCTTACATCTAGCGGTGGCAGCACATAACCTTCATCAGAATATGCCGGGTCCAAGTCAGACGGTTTTGTGATAAATAGCGCCCAGGAACTTACCCACAGCCAGAACTCATCCTCCATGTTAGGGTATAGCGTAAGGTTGTTGGCCTTTGTACTGTCCCTCTGGAAGAACCGTGTCAGTGCCTGTCCGGTATCCATGATTTCCAGGTATCCTGCATAATGGATCAGCTCCTTGTACCTGTTTGGGGAAGGCGTCGCTGTCGCCACCAACTTATAGGGAACTCCTTTAAACTTGTCCAAAAACGTCTGGTAGGTTTTGCTCCCAAATGACCGCAGCACACTTACTTCGTCCAAGGAAGTCGCCGCGAAATATGTCGGATCTATATCTCCGTCCCGGACTCGTTCATAATTCGTCAGGATGATCTGGCTGCTGCATTCCCTGATCTCTTCCATCGTCCGGCAGTATTCCGGCTTTTCATATCCCAGAAGCTCCACGGCGTCCCGTGTGAACTCCTGCTTCACACCAAGCGGAAGTACGATCAGCGCCTTCCCGCCGGTTCTCTCTGCAGCCAGGCGGCAAAACTCCAGTTCTTGGATCGTCTTTCCAAGACCAAAACTCTCAAACAGAGCTCTTCTCCCACCCTTCAATGCCCAAGACACTGCGTCTCTCTGATGAGGTTTCAGCGCCGGGTTAATCTTTTCATGGTCCACATCAAAACCACTTTCCGGCGCAATCTCTATTTTCGTCTTCAAAAAATCTAAATAATCCACATCGAAAGGAAGCCAGATATCTTTTCCCGGCCGGGGCTCCCGCCTCCTTTCCATTTTTTAAACAATCTTCAATAACTTCGCCCGGTGTTCTGCCATTTCCTTCTTTCTGGCATTTGCACCAGCCTCATTAATATTTGTGCAAATCCGGATCCAGTTCAGACGGAACCGCTCAAATTCTTCCAGGGTTCCGAAATACTTCTGGATCAATTCTGTTGTGATCATGATTCTCCCTTCTCCACCAGCTTCCTCTCAAGATCGTTCATGTCATAAGACCGCTCCTGGAAATTACTAAACTTACTTCTCTTCTTTCCGACGTCCTTTTTCTCCTGGGTCTTCTTTCCGGATTTCTCCTTTGATTTGTAAAAACTCTTCCATCCGCCTGCTGTTGCCTTCTTTACGATTGCCAGCTGTTCCGCTTGATCATTAGACAATGAAAGAAGGTCTTCCCGGAGTGCTTGAACCTGTTCCGGAATGATCTCGCCGAAGTTATGTTCTCTCACAGACAAGTACAGCTGGAAGGCCCGTTCCAGTTCCGGCGGGAAGGAAGTATTATATATATCATTATTTACTTTACTTTCCTTTAGGGATTGTTCCCGGGAATTATCTTTGTTTTTCCCGGAACTATTATTGTTTTTCTGGGAAAAACCTTCGAATTGGGTACACTTAATAAAAGGTTCTGTTTCTGCTTCTTTTAAAAGCCAGTACCTTCCTGCTTGTATCGGGTTCTTTTTTGCCCGTTCTTTTACGGCAAGCTGGAACCTTCTCTGTATTCCGGCAGAGGTTAGAACAGCGTCCGACTGAAAAAGTGTGTTATCAAACAGTGACCGTGACAGTAAGAATGTTAAAACCTGCTTCACCTTATCCGGACTCATTTTCAAGTCATCGGAAATCAAATACTCAAAATCTTCATTTACCTTCATGTAGTACCCATGTTTATAGATCCTACATAATAAATAGATATATAGGATGATACCATCGGCCCCGTATCGGGCCTTGAGTATCCTTATCTTTTCATCTTCGAAGAAATCCGCATCTAAAGGAAAGTAATCAAGGCCGTCCTTTCTGGGTCTGGCCAACGCTATCACCTACCTTCCGCTGCTGTATTCCTCTACTGTGATATCCAGCCCTTCCATAGCGGAATAGGCTTTCTTTGCCGACACCAGGATAACCTGTGTGTCATCGTGATAGGCCACGCCGTTCAGGGCATCCGCCACTACCTTCACGATATTATCCATGTCCGGCTTCTTCAGCGGAAGGATCTCTCCCTCCAGCATCTGCTTCTGTTTCTTCTTTGATACGCTCTTAGGAGGCAGGAACCTCGCCACGATCCGAAGTACCGCCGGCGTCCCTCTCTCGAGATAAAATCCATCAGCCCGGTTCAGGAACTGGTCCTTGATCAGGTTCTCATACAGAACCGTATTATCCGGAGTATGGGATACATGCTTTCCGGCTGCAGGATTGTAAAAGGTCCGCGCCCTGGCTTTTCCCTGGGGCTTCCCTGGGACCTGGAATGTCACTGACCGCATCATTTCCTCCTTTCTGCCCGCACCGGCCAGATCCAATGCGGGCTTTACTGCTGTGTTATCTAGTTACGTGTGATACATGAACCAAAAGGAAATGCTCTTTCTTATGCGATCACTGTGATATGGTATTTCTCCAGTTCTTCGCTCAATTCATACTCAAGGTACTCTTTGATCTTCTGCATGGTCCCGTTCTTCCATAATCCTCCGTCAGCCTCTACCAGCTTAAAGGCAGGACCGCGGTCCGTGTCCATGATCCGGAACACATAGCTGCTTTCCGGCTGCTCGATCTCTGCAAAGGTACGATAGGGACGCAGCTTCACCGGATTGGGAACGATCACATCCGTTTTGTTCGCAATACCGGTTTTGATGGTGGTTTTCTGGCTGACGCCGTCATCATCATAGTTCGCCGTGGTACCGGCCTGGATGTTCCCGGCCACCTGCATGATCGTCAAAAGATCCGGAGTCTCCAGGAAGTTGGCCTGCAGTTCGATCAGAAATCTCTCCTGGTCATAAGGCCTGTCAAAGTGGAACTCGTTTACGATCGCTTCTGTACGGATCAGAGACTCCCGGTCCCTTTCATTGATCAGCCCGGAATAAAGGCGGACCGTTGTCGGACTTTCCACATGCAGGATCATGCTATCCCGCAGTTCATCCGGCTTGCCTTTGATGTAATCCACCAGAGCGGTCAGTGTGTTGACATTGATCGCTTCTGCAAATGGGAACCGATGATACCGCGTCAGCTGTTTATCGCAGTATGTATCCCCGTTGATCTCCAGGATCTTGGGTTCCATGCTCTCCGCTTTCAATCCTGTGATATACTGTAATGCTTCTCTTAATCCTTCCATCATTGTTCCTTATCCTCCTTATGCTTTCTTTCTTAAATCAACAACATTTGCAGGTCTGTCTTCCTGAATTTCACCAGTCTCCACATCAACAGCCCGTCCATCGACTTCCTGAATGGATCCTCCGGACAGCTGTGCTGTCTGAACATCTTCCATGGACATCTGACCGGGAATCTGGTTCCCGATCTCCACAGCTTCCACCTCTCCGGTACGCAGATCCTTGCCCATGCTAAGTGCTGTCACGGCTCCCAGGGCCGGTGCCAAGGTGGTCTTTGTCTGAACTCCGGTAGCCACAAAGTTCCGATCCTGATTAGGCTTGAAGCCAATGGTCACCGTGATCTTTCTGGTTGCGCTGGGTTCCGTGTTCGGGTCCTGGATGTTTTTAGTCACCTCCTCCATTGCCCGGTTTACCTGGGCAGTAAAGGCGCCGTTCGCAAAGGTTTCAAGATTAATGTGTTTCATAATGTTCCTCCTTCTTTCTTAGTCTTTCATATAGATATGGATTCCTGCTTCCAGGTCCATAGTCTTTCCTGATTTCCATTCATCCCAGAAGGAAATAGTCCGGGATTCCGGCCTTTCCTGTGCTCTGTCCACTTTGATCTTCAACGGGATCTGTACTGCATCACCGATGAACAGCACCTCTCCCGGACTGAATGTAGCCGTAGCATCAACTACACTTTCATTCCCGTCCGGCAGCATCCCCTTGATCATAACCTTGTCATTCTCATTGTTCAGCTTTGCAACAATGAAGTTTGCACATTGAGCCATAATAGTTTTATTCAATTCAGACGGTCTCTGACTGGCAACAAATAATGTCACGCCAAATTTCCGCCCTTCCTTTGCAATCTCTTCAAAGATTGTTACCATCCGCCGTTCCGACGCAGACAATTGAAAATCATTCGGTATATATACATGCGCTTCATCACATACCACCGTCACAGGCGCGACATCCGCACTCTTGAATGTCTTCTGTATCTCATAAATCAGCCTGGTAATCATGCCGATCAGCGGAATCGCCACATCATGAGGAATTTCAGACAGATCAATATTTTTTACCGGTTTATCGTTTGCCAGGATATCTTCTGCCACCTTCAGCAGATAACCCTGATCCTCTTTTTCGAACAGAAATCCGTAACGCTTATCATTCTGCCTATCTTCCATGGTATGGATCACACTGGACAGCTTACCGTAAAAGTCCCCTTTCACTGTCTTTGCCGTCCCGGCCTTATCTCCGGTCTTATATATTTCTCCTGTCAGTATTTCCTCTTCATTCAGCTTTTTCAGCCCATGCAGGAGTTCTGCAAAATCAAAGAATACCGGCCTGTTTTCCCTGCCGTCCGGGCAGGTCTGGTAATAACACTTCCGTAATGCGGACATGACTACAGCCGAAGATTCTTCCCGGACTTTCAGAATATTTGTCACCATATCGGAAAATCCAAACATCCAGATAGGGAATGGGTACTTGTCCCCGATCGTAATATTCCTGACATATGAAAGGTTTCTGTACTCCCCGTGGATGTCAAATACGACGAGATTTGCACCAGGAAGCTTTGACGCTTCCTCCAGAATCCTTGCAACAGTCTCCGACTTTCCGGACCCCGTATTTCCTACGATACAGGCATGCCTCTGGAAAAATTTATTTCCGTCCACCCACGCTTCACATCCATAGTCTGCATACTTTCCGATACAGAATCCGTCTTCCGGATCCTGCAGCATCTTAGAAAAGCCCTCCGGGGTGATCTCTCTTGCCATACAGTCCGTTGCCGGATACCGCTCAATGGACTTCTGGAACTTTCCATCCCGGATACTTCCGATAATGGAACAGTTCACTACTTTGACACTGGTCCCGTCAAGGATAAATCCGTCCTCTTCAATACCGGTTTCCACATCATTGTCTGTAACGGCAGTAACCATCGTTACCAGTTCTGCTGTTCCGTCTGATATGGAGATCAGATCATTGATCCTGACATTGCCAAACTCGGCCTGATCCGTCCGGATCTGTACTTTATCACTCAAAATCTTGATCAGTTTCACTCTCTATACCTCCAACAATTCATTGTAATTCCGGATCCTGGCAGCCTTGATGCTTTTACAGTAATCGCATTTCCCACAATACGCCGGCGGGACAAGTCCATATTTAACAGCGGCATAATGCTGGATGTTCCGTTCTATCTCTGACAGGGCCATATCAATGGTGGAATCCGGTATCTGAAAGATGTCCAGGTCAATCGTCCGCTCCTTCGTAGCCACGGCAAGATAGAACGGAAGAAGTTCGTCTGTATTCATAAGCACCCCTGCCTTATATACCGCGCCCTGCAGGTCATACCTCCAAAAAGGAAGAGATTTGAACCGGGATACTACTTTCAGATCGGTAATGCAGATTCCCGGAAGATAACTGTCCATCTTCATCTTCCACGGAACACCGAAGAGATCAAAAGTCATGATCCGCTGTTTTTCACCAGACATAAACTTCATAAACAATTCATCTGACCGAATCCGGGCTATGATCTCGTTTGCCTTCCGGAACTCGCTACGCAGCTCCTGCTTTCTTGTAAAGACTGCCGGATGATCTTTCATGAACTGATTCAGTGTTCCTTCAAAGTAAGAATCCACAAAAGATCCTGTCAGCATGGCCCTGGTCATTTCCGGCTTGTACTCTCCCCGGATTTTCGCCAAGGCCATAGCCTCACACTGCATGAAGTCTTTATACTGCGATACAGAAAAATACTGCTGATTCGCTTCCGGGGAATAGTAATTATTCTGATCCAGTTCCAGTTTCTTCTGCATCCTTCTTTACGCCTCTCTTTCCGGATTTCTTTTCCTCGGTTTTCTGCTGTTTCGCAAAGGGATCCTGGATCTCTGGGTCTGCCTTATCGGAATCCGGCGCCGGAACCTCAAAGAAATCTTCCCTCTTCGCCATACCATCCTTCAGGGATCGATACACGTTATTTAACCGGAGCATGTCATTTTCGCTGAAAGCCTCGCTTTTGCATCCGATATATTTTTCGATCATTTCCTGAGTAACGGAAAACTTGTCCTCAAACATCTTGATCCCTTTCCGAACACGGTCGATCAGAGGCTCTGTGTTTCCGGTTATTAATGTTTTCTGACACTCTGCCACCGCAGCATCTACCACATCACCCGGAATAATTCCCAGGATGCAGGATCTCAGCCTTCTTGCGCCCTGGTTGGCCACCATCTCATAGATATCCCTTGGGTCCGTAAGCGGGACATTCCCTTTCTTTGTACTCCGCATATGCGGAACACTAAAGATTTTCACCTGCCGTGTGTTCGTTTCCAGATCCCAGGCATAGGCCATCACCTGAGACTCTCCATTTCGCTGCTCAAGCTCCGTGATCCCAAAATCCAGATTTCCCCAGTTCTGCGCCATGGCCTCGGCCAGACGGATAGATGGTCCTGTCACCTTTGTTCCACCTCTGGGGTATTCATACATGGCGCTCTCTGCAAGAGATCTTCTCTGACAGGACCGCAGGATCCGGTTGAAGCTGTCCACCTCATCCCGGGGAAACTTCTTTGCAATGACCATGGCCGCCTGCACTTCCTGTGCCTGCCGACTGATCATCATTTCTGTCTGTGTATTGCGGCCCATCAGTTCGCCGCTCTGTTGCATCATTACTTCATTCATTTCTGCTTTTTCTCCTTCCTTATCCTTTAATTCACCACAAATCCAAGCCCTTGCTCGGTTGCCTCTTCCCGGGCACTTTCCACGGCTTGCAGGTAGGTCCCGTGGAATGCACGCATCCGCTTATCAGAGAACCGGATAATATAGACCGTTTCCTTTTCATCCGATCCGTTGTGGTACCAGTTCCCGGAATAGAACCAGTCCACTACTTCTTTAGCAAGTTCCTTGATGTCACTGCAGTCTTTCACCAGATCCATGAATACCTTCTGCTCCTCCGGTGTACCATAAAGGATCTCCTGGCAGGCGTACCCGAAGGCATCCTTTTCATAGACTCTTCTGCCCTCTTCCGGGCCGATTCCTATGTACATGTCCCGTCACCTCTCAATACAAAAGATCTTCTCCGATGCTGATCAGCTCCCGGAACTCCTCTTCCGATAACGAGATCCCGCGCCCAGGCTTCCTGCAGCCCTGCTCTTCACTCCATCCCCGGATGTCGTATTTGGGTTCCTTTCCGTACCAGGAAACCAGGTTGATCTCTTTCTGATACTTCATCCCTTCCACCACAGGGAAACTGTGTAAATGCTTTATGATTTCAAATTGTGTCTGTGCCACCTTTACATTTTCCTTTCTATCGCTTACAATAAAGTTGATTAGTTACTAGTGCGCCCGAGGTTGCCGCCTCATGTGGGCGCGCTTTTCATTTTGCCAGATCGAAGATCTCTTTCAGCTGCCGGACGCTGAATACGCTATCCGGATCCAGCATACAGATCTTGTCAACCAACTGGCATCTTTTTGATGTGTAGCTTTTGAGGCTTTCCAGATCTGCATCCTTGCGGAATCCTTCCAGAAACTCTTTAAACTCGCTGTCTGACTTCAATGTTGCGATCTCTTTCACTTCTCACCACCTCCTCTCACGCTGTCCGCATATAACAGTAATGGATCAGCAACAATATACATCCTGCCCCCATCACCGCGCCGATCAGGCCGTACAACAGGAGCTCCTTCAGTTCTTCCTTCCACATGCTTGTCCCTCCTTTCAACCGCTTCAAGCGGTTTTCTCTAGCTGGTAGGTTATCTCTGCGCCCTCCTGTTCCGCGATCAGGGAAAGCAGCACCTGTATGATCTTGTTCATATCTGGGTTCACATGCACCACCTCTCTAATATGTATTCCTTACGGATTGTCCGGGTTGCCGGTATCTGGTATAATCTCCTTACAGGCATTGGCATGCCGAGTATTGCGAAGGAGATAGATTATGAGCATTTCTGATGAACTTGATCGAATCCACGAGGATTCCTACAATCATACGCATGATTATTTTTATCCCGATGATATCCCGGATGATGTCATCTTTCCTGATGAAGTCATTTCTGAAAAAATTGATGACTTAAAAAAGACAGTATCTAAGCCATTAAAGCGACAGGTAAAAGCAGTAGAAAAAATCGCTGATTCTGCCAAAACCCAAGCTGATATTGCTGTCAAAACATCTAAAAAGGCTGACATCAAAGGTTGGATTTCTGTAATAATAGCTCTCCTTGCTTTCCTTCTTGAACTTAGCGGACGTCTTGGCTTATTCTAAAAAGATGCCCGAAAGTACAAAAAGAAGCGAAATAATCGACGTTATAAGTCCTACATCCGAAACCGTTATTCTTGACGGTTTCTTTTCCTTTTTATTTTTCTTCATATCATCACTCTCCTTTCTTTCCGCTGTCTGAATTACCAGTTGATTTCCTACGCTGGAAATGCTATAGTAATTTCATCGAACAAATGTTTGGTTTATGTGGCTTCGTCACGATTCGTGTCATTTTTATTAAAAAAAATATACTGAACTGACTTGCCATAAAAAGCAGCTAATCTGATTTTGATTTCGTCTCGTGGTACTCTACTTCCGTTTTCGTACATGGAAAGCGCGGAAGTGCTGATGTTTACAGCTTTTGCAACTTCTTCCTGCGAACGGTTACCACGGAGTTCGACCAATCTATTAGCTATTGCATTTTTGTTCAAATTGTACACCTCCTATAATTTATTCGTCACATTTCGTGTCTAAAGATGTTATACCATACTACACATAGCGTGTCAATAGTTTTTATATAGATTTTTCACGTTATGTGTCATTTTTCATTTACTTTATTCACGTATCGTGTTATGATATGAATACGGAGGTGCGAAATGGGAGACTTCAAAAATGTATTTAAAAATTTACGAATAAAAGCTGGATACACTCAAGATGGTTTGGCTGAAGCCCTCGGACTTTCGCGTAGCGCTGTTAGTATGTACGAAAATGGCAATAGGGAACCAGATTTTGAAACTCTAGAAAAGATTGCTGACTTTTTTAATGTTGATATGAACTATTTACTTGGTTCCTCCACAAAAACCACGGTCATACAAAGCAATTTTGAACCATCATATGAAGAGGTAGAACAGCTTATTGCTCGTAACGGGAAGGACTTCTCGACAGAGCAAAAAATGAGATTGATCAAACTTTTGTCCGAAATAGATTAGCAGAGGACTGATTTTTTTGGATATCAATAGAATAGTCACAACTACCATCAAAGTGTTTCATGAGTGTAATGTACATTCCTTTCCTATTAACTGTGAAGAATTGCTTATTCATTATGGATATCGTCTTTTCACTTATAGGGAACTTCAACAGAAGAATTCGGAGTTGTATGCCTTGTGTCTGGATTATTCAGAAGATGCTTTTCGCTCTGGAGCATCCAAAATCGTAGCATATAATACGGATAGGCCAGAAGGACGTATAAGATTTTCTCTAATGCACGAACTTGGACATCATGTTTTAGAGCACACATACCCTTCTGATCAGAATGAAAAAGAGGCCAATGCATTTGCCAGTAACATTCTGGCCCCGAGAATGGCCATACACTATGCGCAGTGCAAAAATGCAAATGACGTATCAAAATTATTCGGTATGTCTTTTGAGGCTGCTGACAATGCCTATGTAGATTATAGAAAATGGCGCAGAAAAGTTGTAACTCATAAAATGACTATTCTTGATAAAGCCATGTATGCTCAGTTCTATAACTCGGATCAGAACTGTTTCGTGTGGAGTAAAAAAAGATGTGACTTTTGTGGAAAAATTTTATATAACTCCTACGATAGCCACTGTCATATATGCGAAATTCCATCGGTTGACCGGATTTTTTCTAATATAAATTGCACCGATTATTTTAGGGATTTCCCAGAAGACAGACAACGCCTCCGGGCTATGGAAGAAAAATGGTTATACGATGTTTAATATAACTCCAGAATTTATTTCTCAATGTAAGGTAGAAATGAGGAAATACTATGGGATTATTAAATTTATTCAAACGAACAAAACCAATCGATCTTGTAGCTCTTCAAAGGGATTTGGACATAGTAAATGACTGTGCAGAATTAATGGAAAACACTGTCAATCCCGAAACATTTTTCAGTAGGTATGATCTATATATGGAAAAGCTCGCTATATTGGCTGAGGCACAAGCATCGCATAAAGTAAAAGTAAAAGGCGATAATATCATCCATAAATACGAGCAGATGAAAGCGTATGAAAAAAGGGTCGAGATAATCAATTCTTTCATCGACAGAATGTGGGCTGACACCTGTCAAAAAGCTGATAAACTGAAAACCGAAAAAGGAAAGGAAAACAGATTCAACAAATTTGTCGAAACCTTATCCTCCTACAATGAGTGCATGCCAGATCAATGTGTAGAACACTATAACAATTTGTTTTCAAATGCACCTCGTACAGCAGAAAAAAATAGAAATAAAATTGATGCTGACAAAATTGATAAAATGCAGCGTATCGAAGCCAGTGATGCTTATAAAGAACGGATATATAAAAAATATTATAGGCATTACCCAGAAAAGCCTTTCATTTCTCAAGACAGAGAATTAAACACTGATTGGCTAAAACAGGTAGATATGTTCGGGGAATCCACACTTATACCAAAGTCTATGATGACGCGGTTTTCAGATGGGCTACTCCCTGGTCACGTATACATGCTTTATTGGATAGACAAGATACATAGGAAAAGAATACCTGTCTACTTTGAATATGAGTTTGGAATTGATTTTAAAAAGGAAAAACTGTTCTTACAGGAAAATGGATATCTGGATAATGATAATCACGTAACTGAAAAAGGGCATCAAGCTATATCATCCCATTATGATGTTATTCAAAACAAGAAATAATCATTAAGTTATAACCGCCCAGGCGATTATATAGGTTTCTCAGTGTAAGGATGCGAAAGAGAGGAAAAGGGTATGGAAGAAACAACGTCAAAGAGGAAAACAAAAAAATGGATTATCTTAGCCTTAGTTTGTGTAATTGCGCTCATCGGTGTTTGCATCTGGTATTTCCAATTTAAAAGGCCTCATGATATAGCTGTTGAAGATTTTAATGACGCAGCGGCGGCGGTAACCGAGCAAAATACAGAACTTGAAAATACCATTGCAGATGCACAGTCTATTCTTGACTCTGGAGAACCACCGTATGATTCCGCTACAACAGATGCTTTAACCACTGCCATTGCAGATGCTACAGCAGAAATGCGAGATGTTCCAGATATCCCTGATAAAACAGAGGATATCATTAATGCAACAAACGAACTGCTCAAACCCTTAGACTATTCGGATACGATTTCCGATATCACTGCCAAGCAGGAAGCATTGGAAATCAGTATCACCCAGCTTAAACAAGTTACAAATCCTTCACAGGATTTTATTATTCAAAGGTTACAGGACATTGATGGAGTTACTGGTTATCAAGCAGTTACCGAAGATCATGATCCTAATGGCAATCTAAACAAACAAGGTGGTTATACAGCCGCTGTTTATTTCTCAAGTTCTGCCATTGATCAAAATGCCGTTTATGGAAGTGATATTGTCGAAAAAGGAACAGAGGGCGGCGGATGTGTTGAAGTATATGCTTCTACTGAAGATGCAGAAAGTCGAAACACTTATCTGTCTGCATTTGATGGAGCCGGCTTTCTCGATCCTGGTTCTCATACTGTCGTTGGGACTGTCATTATACGTACTTCTTCTAAGCTAACAGCAACACAACAAACGGACTTAACACAAAAAATAACAGATAAGTTAATTGAAGTACAATAACCAAAGATAATACAATTATAAATCTAAACATGAAAAACCGGCCCGGCGCGCCAACACCGGACCGAATTATACAAACAACTGTTTATTTACACAGCTTTCCTAGTATATCATTTTTTAGTTGAAAATACAAATATTTTTTGTGAATACTTGACAAGACTTTTGCATATGGATATAATACTAATTGCAATTAGTGAATGACTGCTGTGCGGTCGCAAAAGAGTCTTGGAATAGTGTTCCAAGGCTCTTTTTGCTATTGGAGGTACATAAGAAAATGGATGAAATAGCTTATACTTCTCTATCTGAACAAATTGAAAAATTAAAATCACAAAACTTACTAATAGAAGATGAAGCTATGGCTAAAGATGCGCTCAATTTATACGGATACTCAAATTTAATCAAAAGCTATCGTGATCCATACATAATTATCGTTGATGGGAAGAAAGTATATCGTTCCGGCGTATCTTTTAACCAATTAGTTTCGTTATACCTGTTAGATAAAAATTTAAGGAATTCTGTCATGGCTGCAATGATAGATCTGGAAGAACACATAAAGGAAGCTGCTGCAGATGTTGTAGCCCATTCTTTTGGCACTCATCCAGATGATTACTTAAATTTTAGAAATTATAGCAATAAACGGAAAAGGAAATACCGCTTTACTTTGGCTGGCATAATGGAAACTATGAAGAAGGCTTTGGATACTGATAAAAATCCTATATGCCACTATCAAACTGAACACGGTGTCGTTCCTCCTTGGATATTATTTAAAAGCATATATTTTAGTACATTGGTAAATTACATTGATCAGTTTAAAACATCTCAAAAGAATGAAATAATTGATAAAATATATAATCTAAAGGATTTACAGCTCGATTATGATTCTGCTAGAAAATTAATGATGGACTCTTTATTTATATGTATGGAATATCGAAATCTAGCAGCTCATGGTGGGCGAACATATAATTATGTATGCGAAAGTTCTCTCCGAACTAATGAAATTTTTAAATCGGAACATGAAATAACGATATCCGGTTTTAGCCAACTTCTATTTATATTAGGTCTATTTAAGTATAAAAACCCATTCTATCACTTAAATAGTACTCTAAACGAAGAAGTGAATAGACATTGTACCAAATTCCCACAAGACGTAACATATCTTGGACAAATATTAAATATCAATATTGTACCACAAACTTTTGTATATATAACAAATTCAAGCAACAAATATCATTTAAATCCATATTGTAGTGGTATAAAAGATGCTACCCCCTTAGAATTGGAGGAAGCAAAAGCGCAAAATTACATTCCTTGCAAAAGATGTTGTAAATAGACAAACCGCCCGGCACTACCAATACCGAGCGGCTATGTACAAGACTCCAGGAAGAGCCTCGCAGCCGTAATCAATACGGCTCCCTCAAAAATCATTCTATCATCTTCCTGGAAACAGCGCAAGCGGAACACCCGTTCCGGCTGGCTGTTATTTTTGTACCTGTTTTTCAATATAATACAAAAGGGAGATGATCTTATGCCAAATAAAATCCTGCGCTGTGCGATTTACATCCGCGTATCTACAGCGGAGCAGCTCATGCACGGCAAGTCCCTGCAGGCACAGAAGGATTACCTAGCAAGCTATGCAAATGACCACGGTATGACTGTGGTCGGCGTTTACGCAGACGAAGGCAAAACGGCCCGGAAAGAATTGAAAAAGCGTAAAGCAATCCATGCCCTTCTGGAAGACGTAAAAGCCGGGAAAATCGATGTGATCCTCTTCTGGCGGCTTGACCGGTGGTTCCGGAATATGTCTGACTTCTACAAAGTCCAGGACATCCTGGATTCCTGCGGAGTCCGTTGGATCTCGGCATCAGAGCCAGGCATCAACATGGAGACCCGGGACGGACGCCTGCAGCTGAACGTAGTCCTGTCCATCGGCCAGAATGAAGTGGACACCACATCAGAGCGTATCAAATTCGTCAATGAAGCATCCATCCGCCAGGGGAAGGTGATCTTCGGCGATACCAACATGCCAAGAGGCTACAAGGTCGGGATTGTAAATGGCCAGAAATGCATGGTGAAAGATCCGGAAGAAGAAGAAATGGTCAATGCCTTCTATGATTACTTTGAACAGCACCAGAGCAAACAGGGAACTCTCAAGTATATTCAAAAGCATTATGATCCGGATTTTTCCTACAGCGTACTGCGGACCATGCTGTCCAGCGAGTTCTACAAGGGAACCTACCGGGGAATCCCCTACTGCCCTGCTTACGTGTCAGAAGAACGATGGGCCAGGATCCAGAAGATTAGCCGGAAGAATATCAAACATACTCCTTCCGGACGGATCTACCTTTTCTCTGGCATGATCCGCTGTCCCGTCTGCGGTCAGAAACTGGCCGGAACCGGCTGCTCCTCCATCGTCAACCGAAAGACAAGGGAAAAGCGCACATACTGTTATTACCGTTGCAACCGGGCCTTGATCGACCGGATCTGCTCAAACACTCACAAGGTCAGCCAAAATCTGATTGAACAATATCTGTTGGATCATCTGGAAGAGGAATACCAGGGATTCCGGATCCGCTGTGAACAGATCCGGGAAAAGAAGGTAAAGGAACGGGATACCCGCACTCCGGAAAAGCTGCAGCATGAGCTGGAACGGTTGAATCTTCTGTTTCAGAAGGGCCGGATCGACTGGGATTACTACAGCGCCGAATATGACCGGATTGAAAATGAATTGAAAGAACTCCTGCAGGCCAGCCAGGCGCCGGAACAAAAGAAAGATTTCACCTATCTGGAAAATCTCCTGCAGGAGGATTTCAAGAGCATCTATCAAAAACTATCTCCAGAAAACCGTCAGGCCTTCTGGAGATCTACCATCCATGAAATCCATCTGAAGGAAGATTATACCGTAGACTGCGTGGATTTTTTATAGAATGTCTTGGCCTAACCTGCGAACCCCAAATCCGCATACCAGATCCAGCGCGATCCCTTCTTCTTCAAAGTACCCTTCTTCTACCGCCACATACATCGGCGCATAAAAAATAGAATGTGCAACTTCATTTAAGGTAACTTCTGTCAGTTCCTTTCCGGTTTCTTCGTCGGCCTCCCCGACCGAAGATCCCAGGTTCTTCTCTTCCCCCTTTTCGTCTTCTTCTCCCGTGCCGGAACACCCGGCCAGGATCCCGCAAAGCAGCATCAGCGCCAGGCCCGCTCCCATTAGACGCTTCTTCATCCACTTTTCCATAATCGTCCTCCTCATGACTTCTGCCGGCATATCCTCTGCCGGCAAAAAATAGATTCAAAACTAATATATTCATCATGAGAAGAAGCTGTGACGTCTAGGAAACAATCCGGTGAATCTGCCGGTATTCCCGGGGCGATATTCCATAAATCTGCTTAAACGCCCGGGAAAAATGCAGCGCATTGGGATACCCCACCATTGCAGCGATATCACTGATCTGCCGGTCTGAAGTGGTCAGGAAATCTACGGCCCTCGCCATCCGGTAATGGGCCAGAAAGTCCTGCGGGGACTGGCCGATCACCATTTTAAAAATCTTTCCAAAATAACTTCTCTCCAGCTGACAGTGTCTGGCCAGTTCCTCTACCGTAATATTTTCCGCATAATGATTGGCAATATAAGTAATCGCCTCTTTGGAATAAAATTCCCGAAGCTTCCCTTCCTGCCGCTTTTTCCGGGTACTGGAATAACGGATCAACTTATCCATCAGAAGATACAGCCGTCCGATCATTTCCATGGAAGACGTATTTTCCCCATAGACCAGCTGTCTGATCTCCTGTTCCAGTTCCTCTCCATGCTCTTTGGTATCCGGCAGATACACCGGATGTTTATAGGAAATCCCGGCAGACTCGATGCATTCTTTTGCCCTCAGGCCGCTAAACTCCACCCACATATAGGTCCATGGATCCTGCTCGTCCGCCATATAGGTGTTCACATATCCGGGCTCGATGATAAACCCGGATCCACCCTGCAGCTGAAATTCCTGCATATTATCCTTTTCATCATTGGCGCGCAGTTTCCCCTTGCCGGAAATAATATAATGAAATAAATAATTATTTCTGACATAAGGACCGAATGCGTGCAGCGGACTGCACTTTTCATACCCATACTGTATGATCGTCAGATCGATGAAATGTTCATCCCGGAAAATGGAAAATTTCGTATCCCCCATCTTGCACCTTCTCTCCGTTTTTATATTGTGTTTTTTACTAATTTCTAACCATGTTTTTTATATATTTTTCATAAACTTTCTTCTTCTTTTACAATTATATACCAAAATGCGTCTACACTTCAACTATTTGCTGTAAATAACGCATTTGGGTAATATTCAGACTCATAAATACATTTACCCCTATTCGTTAAAATGCTATAATTCTAAATAGCTTACAGCATAATCTTCGTGCAATCTGTATATTGCACAAACCAAAAAGGAGAGGTGTGGAATGAAAAAGAAAGTGACCGCTGTATTTCTTGTATTGACGCTCCTTCTCAGTATGGCCGCTGTCGCCGGATGTGGCAGCGATTCCTCTGCTGACGGGAAGACCGAGATCGAGATCATACAGTACAAAATGGAAGCGACCGACTACTTTGACGTACTGGAAAAAGAATTCAATGAGACCCACGATGATATTCATCTGACCATTGATTCTCCCAATGATGCGTCCACCATCATGAAGACCCGGTTCATCCGCGAAGATTATCCGGATATCATCGGTATCGGCGGCGACATCAACTACTCTTATTATGTGGATGCCGAGATCCTGGCCGATCTGTCTGACTGGGACGGCATGAGCAATATCAAAGAATCCTATCTTGATATCGCAGAGGCCCTGGAATTTGTACCTACCGACGGTACATACATTGCTCCCTACATGGCGAACGCCGCCGGTATTCTCTATAATAAGGATATGTTCGAAGAACACGGCTGGGAAATCCCCACAAACTGGGATGAGCTGATCTCTCTGTGTGAAGAGATCCAGTCCGAAGGGATCCTTCCCTTCTACTTCGGCTTCCGTGATACCTGGACCTGTCTGGCTCCCTGGAATGCGATTGCCGTAGATCTGGCTCCTGCTGACATCTGCAAACAGGTCAACAGAGGCGAAGCTACTTTTACAGATGCTTACCGTGAAGCCGCTGAGAAATATCTCCAGCTGATGGATTACGGTCCGGACGATCCGCTGGCCTATGGCTACAATGACGCATGTACCTCTTTTGCCAACGGAGAATCTGCCATGTACCCCATCGGAAGTTATGCGGTTCCTCAGATCCAGTCCGTAAATCCGGACATGAACATTGATTCCTTCGTCATGCCCGCAAGCGACAGCTCTGACGGAAATACTCTGAACTCCGGTATTGACCTTGGATTCTCAGTTACCGCTGCCTGCGAAAACAAAGAGGCTGCTTACGAGGTTCTGGACTTCCTGTATGAAGATGACAACATCCAGGCATACATTGACGACCAGAACGCAATCTCCTGCAAGGAAGGAGACTATCAGCTGGGTTCCATGCTGGACGGCATGAGCGAGTACATCGAATCCGGCAACATGACCGACTACCAGGATCACTACTATCCGTCTGAGATGGCTGTTGACGCGATCCTGCAGACTTATGTGGTAAATGGCGACATCGAACAGTTCCTGTCCAGATTCGATACAGACTGGCAGCGTTACAACCGCGACATCATCCGTACTGTACAGGAATATGAAGAAGAAAACGGCAGTGCCGAGTAGGAAAGGAGTGGGGATAGAATGAAAAATGATAAAAAACGGACGTATCTGTTGATCACAATACCGATCCTGGCATTGTTCGTATGTTTTAACACCATCCCTCTGATCCATGGTGTGATCTACAGTTTCACAAACTTCAGAGGTTTTGGTTCCTACGACTGGGTAGGCCTCCGTAACTATATTGACCTGTTTGGTGATTCCCGCGTTGGCGGTTCTTACCTGTTTACCTTTAAGCTGGCCATCTGCGCCACAGTTCTGACCAACGTGATCAGCCTGATCCTGGCCCTTGGCCTGAACGGCAAGATCCGTGCAAAAAGCTTTTTCCGCGCGGCATATTTCCTGCCGAATGTTCTGGGCGCGCTGGTTGTAGGTTACATTTTCCAGTATCTGTTTACCTACATCATCCCGGCGCTGGGCGAGATGATCGGAAGCCCGACCTTAAGCCAGAGTATGCTTTCCAATGAAAACCTGGCATGGTTCGCTATCGTGATCGTCTGCTGCTGGCAGGCAGTTGCCATGAACACGATCATCTATATCTCAGGCCTTCAGACCGTACCGGAAGATGTGTACGAAGCAGGCGACCTGGACGGCGCCACCGGATGGAAGCGCTTCCGCCACCTAACCTTCCCTCTGATCATCCCGTTCTTTACCATCAACATGGTTCTGTGTGTCAAGAACTTCCTGATGGTATTCGACCAGATCATGGCCATGACAAAAGGCGGTCCTGCACAGAGTACCGAATCCATCTCCTACCTGATCTACAACAATGGTATGTCAGGCGGACAGTTCGGATTCCAGAGCGCTAACGCCGTCATCTTCTTCATCGTGATCGTCGTACTTTCCGGCGCACAGATGACCATATCCAGCAGGAAGGAGGAGCAGTTATAATGAAAAAAGCAAGAATTGGAAATCAGACCAACTGGACTGTTGTGATCTTATTGATCCTGGGATTAAGCACTGTAGTTTTTCCATTATACATGGCTGTTGTAATTGCGTTTAAGCAGCCGTCCGAAATGACAAACAGCATTTCCGGTATCCTCTCACTTCCGGCAAGCTTCAGTTTAAGCAATTTCTCACAGGCCATGGAAGTGACAGATTTCTGGCGCTCCCTGACTAACAGTATCCTGATCACTGTAGTAACCGTAGTTCTCTCCGTACTGATCCATTCCCTGATGGGATATGCCATCGGAAGAAACCGGGCGCACAGTAAATTTTACAAATTCGTATACTTATTTATCGTAAGCGGCATGTTTGTTCCGTTCGCGATCCTAATGATGCCTCTGGCAAAACAGACCGCTGAGATGGGACTTGCAAATTGGGCTGGCGTAATCATCCTTTATGTGGTATTCTATATGCCGATGAACGTACTGTTGTACTCCGGATACCTGGTCAATATTCCGATCGCGCTGGAAGAAGCCGCCGAGGTAGACGGAGCCTCCACATGGCGCACCTACTGGAAGATCATCTTCCCGATCATGAAGCCCATGCATGCGACAGTTGCGATCATCACTGCACTGGCCGTATGGAACGACGTAATGACGCCGCTGATCATTATGGCCGGTACCGGACAGAACACACTGCCTCTGGCACAGCTGAATTTCCAGACACAGTTCGGTACCAACTACAACCTGGCATTTGCCTCTTATCTGCTGGCGCTGATCCCGATCCTGATCTTCTATGTGATCTGCCAGAAACAGATTCTGAACGGTGTTGTAAACGGTGCAGTCAAATAACCAGAATCAACATTGAAACGAGGGCAAACTTATGGCAATCTTACTTGACACTAAAAATCGTGTATTTACATTACAGACAAACCATAGTATGTACCAGATGAAAGCAGACAGGTATGGAGTATTACTCCATACCTTGTTTGGCGAAAAGGGATCCGTGTTTGATTACTCTTATCTGATCACTTATGCGGACCGCGGGTTCTCCGGCAACCCTTATGATGTGGACGACGAGCGCACCTATTCTCTGGACGCTCTTCCACAGGAGTATCCCACCTATGGAAGCGGCGATTACCGGGGAAGCGCTCTGAAAGTGCGCTATCCGGACGGCACCACTTCCTGCGAGCTGCGCTATGTGGGTTATGAGGTCCTGGAGGGGAAATACAGCATCCCCGGACTTCCGGCCATCTACCAGATGGAAGAAAACAAGGCCGACACTCTGGTGATCACTCTGGAGGACACCCGGAAAACCTTTTATGTGCATTTATACTATGGAGTCATGGAAGACCTGGATCTCATTACCCGGTCTGTCCGCATTGAAAACCACAGTGACGAACCTGTTTTTCTGGAAAATGTGCAAAGTACCTGTGTCGACTATCTGCACGGAGAATTTGATCTGCACACCTTTTACGGGCGCCACATCAAGGAGCGCAATTACCAGCGCGCTCCGATCCATCACGGAGTACAATCTGTCGGGAGTACCCGCGGAATGTCCAGCCATCAGTACAATCCTTTCCTGATCCTTTCCGATAAGAGAACCACGGAAACCTTTGGAAACTGCTATGGCTTCTCTTTCCTGTACAGCGGAGATTTCCTGGGGAGCGCCGAATTTGATACCTATAATCAGACCCGGCTTCTTCTTGGCATCAACCCCGGCAATTTCAACTACCGCCTGGAACCGGGAGAAATCTTCTGTTCTCCGGAAGTAGCCATGGCCTACTCCGGAGAGGGACTGGAACATCTCTCCCATATTTTCCACAGAGCCTTCCGCAACAACCTGTGCAGAGGGAAATTTAAAAAGGCCCGCAGACCGGTGCTCTTAAACAGCTGGGAAGGTGTATACTTTGATTTTAACGGAGAAAAACTGGTTCAGATGGCAAGGGACGCCGCTTCCATGGGCATTGAACTCTTTGTCATGGACGACGGCTGGTTCGGCAAGCGGGATAAAGATGTATCCGGCCTGGGCGACTGGGTCGTAAATGAGAAAAAACTTGGCTGTACGCTGGGAGAACTTTCCGACCAGATCCATGCACTCGGCATGCAGTTTGGCATCTGGTTTGAGCCGGAAGGCATCAGCGAGGACAGCGACCTTTACCGGGCCCATCCTGACTGGGCGCTGCAGATTCCCGGGAAAGCTCCCACCCGGTCCCGGTATCAGTTAGTTCTGGATTTCTCCAGACAGGATGTGCGTGACTATATCTTCGGCCAGATGTGCCAGGTTCTGGACTCTGCAAAGATTGAATACCTGAAATGGGATTTTAACCGCAGTATTACCGATATTTACAGTGCTCTTCTGCCTGCAGATCAGCAGGGAGAAGTCACACACCGGTATATTCTCGGCCTTTATGATATGCTGGACAAACTGGGCAGACGCTATCCGGACATGCTGATCGAAGGCTGCTGCGGAGGAGGCGGACGCTTTGACGCCGGCATGCTGTACTATTCGCCCCAGATCTGGGCCAGTGACAATACAGATGCCATTGAACGTCTGTCGATCCAGTATGGATCCTCCTTCTGCTATCCGATCTCTGCCGTAGGATCTCATGTGTCCCAGTGTCCCAACGAACAGACCGGCCGCTACACCCCCATCAATACACGGGCAACCGTGGCCATGTCCGGCACCTTTGGGTATGAACTGGATGTCAACCACATGACACCGGTGGAAAAAGAAGTGGTAAAAGCTCAGATCTTTGAATTCAAAAAATACTATGACCTGATCCAGTATGGCAACTATTACCGCCTGACAGATCCTCTGAAAACCAAGGACTATCACTGCTGGCAGTTTGCCGCTGAGGACAGGAGTGAGGCGCTCCTTTGTATCGTAGCATTACAGATCCGTCCCAATGGACCCGGATGCTGGACCAGGCTTCGCGGACTGGATCCGGAGAGCACCTATGAAATTGACGGGAAAGAATATCCGGGAGACGTTCTGATGAACACGGGCATTCCGCTTCCAAAGGCAACAGAAGAATACGAAAGCTTCCGCATTTACATCAGGAAAACACAGGCATAAAATAGAAAATATATGATGCGAAAAGGGCGCTCCCCTGTCATGGGGAACGCCCTTCTTTCCTGCTCTGATTTCTAACTGTTATTTATATCCAATACCGGTCTTTGCCATAGCTTCCAGATGATCGGTATGCAGAAGCATATGCGCTTTATGAGAATTGGGCTCTCCAAAATATTCCGCATATAACTGATTGATATCCGGATTCTCATGAGAGAACCGAAGATCTGCATTTTCATCCAGGCAGTACAGCTTTTTGCCCCGGTCAAAGGCCCACTCTTCGCCGTCGTGGATTGGCTGTCCGCCGCCGCCAACGCAGCCTCCGGGACAGGCCATCACTTCTACGAAATCATAGTGCACTTCGCCGCGCTCGATCATATCCAGCAGTCTCCTGGTATTTCCAAGTCCGCTGACTACAGCGATCCGTACAGTAATATCATCAATAGCAAGTTCTGCTTCCATAACCCCGTGGTTTTCCTGGAATCCAGGGCTTCTGACCATCTTAAAGGCATCTGCCGGAGGATTTTCCTTTTTCAGGATATAGTAAGCTGTACGAAGCGCTGCTTCCATTACGCCTCCGGTCGCTCCAAAGATCACGCCTGCGCCGGTGCCTTCCTGCATCGGTCGGTCACTTTCGATATCTTCCAGTGTCTCCGGACTGATATGAGCGGAACGGATCATTTTCGCCAGTTCTCTGGTCGTCAGTACCGCGTCAATATCATGGCCCGCGTATTCTTCATAAAACATCTCCATCTCACGCTCGCCCTTCTTTGCCACGCAGGGCATGATGGACAGCGTATAGATCTTCTCCGGCGCAACCCCAAGCTTATCTGCAAAGTAGGTCTTCATCACCGCTCCAAACATCTGCTGCGGCGATTTTGCCGTAGACAGCTGCTTTACCAGATGCGGATACTGAGACTTGATAAACCGAAGCCAGCCCGGACAGCAGGAAGTAAACATGGGACGCTCTTTAAACTCGCCTGCAACAAAACGCTGCACGAATTCATTGGCCTCTTCCATGATCGTCAGGTCCGCAGAGAAGGTGGTATCAAATACATAGTCAGCTCCCATCTTCTTTAAGGCATCCAGGATCTTTCCTACCGGAGCCTCATCCGGAGTCAGTCCCAGCTGTTCTGCCCATGCGGTACGCACCGCAGGCGCCACCTGTGCTACTACGATCTTTTCCGGATCCTCAATGGCTTCCCATACCTGTTCTGTATCATCTCTCTCTCTTAAAGCGCCTACCGGACAGTGGGTGATACACTGGCCGCAGAGCGCACAATTTGCTTCCTCGATCGTCTTATGGCCGGCCACATTCACACTGGTTCTGGAACCGGTGCCCTCTACATCCCATACGCCAAGTCCCTGTACTTTCTCACAGATCTGGATACAGCGCATGCACTGGATACATTTGGATGAATCCCGGATCAGCGGGAAGTCTTTATTCCAGGGCATCTTTTTAGGCTCTTTTTTAAAAGGAATGTCAATAATATTCAAGTCATTGGCTATTGTCTGGAGACTGCAGTTTCCGCTTCTTGCACAGGTCACACACTGACAGTCATGCTGGGACAGGATCAGTTCCACATTGGTCTTCCTGTCGCGACGCACTCTGGGGCTGTTGGTATGGATCACCATGCCTTCCCGGGCCACGTTGTTGCAGGAAGTGATCAGTCTGTCATTTCCCTCTACTTCTACCACGCACACACGACAGGCTGCGATCTCATTGATCCCTTTCAGATAACAAAGCTTCGGGATCGGAATGCCATTTTGTTTGGCAGCTTCCATAATGGTGGTGTTTTCTTCTACAGATATTTGCTTTCCATCTATTGTAAGATTTACCATAATGTTTCTCTGCCTCCTTTAAATATTCCGAATCCAAAGTGATCACAGCGCAGACATCTGGACGCCTCCTGCTTTGCTTCTTTTTCTGTCATGCAGTTTTCCACACCATCGAAATCACAGACTCTTTCACAGGCTTCGCGCTCAGTAAGGTTCACTCTTCCGCAAGGTGTGCGATCATGAAGACTTGCCTCCGGGATCTCCACATCACAGGAAATCTGGTGATGATATCCCAGGTATTCATCAATATTTGCCGCCACAACCTTGGCTGCCGCGATCGCCTTGATCACGGACGCCGGTCCGCTGGCACAGTCGCCGCCTGCAAATACACCCGGCATGTTCTCAAAGGTGCCTGAGCTCTGGGTTACGATCTTGCCGCGGGCTACCGGGATGCCGGCCTCTTCAAAGTGTTTGGTCTCAATATTCTGCCCGATCGCCACGATCAGTACGTCGCATGGTATGTAAATATCCTTTTCTCCGGTGGGCCGGATGCTCGCCCGACCATCCTTGATGGCGCTGACCATCTGCGGCGTCACATAAATACCTCTGATGTGATGATTCTCATCTACATCCAGGGATGCCGGGGCCTTCAGTGTCTGAAGTTCAATACCTTCTGCCACCGCACCTTCGATCTCCGCAGGCAGGGCCGTCATATCCGCCACTCTTCTGCGGTATACGATGCTAACTTTCTCCGCACCCAGTCTCTTAGCCGTACGTACCGCATCCATGGAAACGTTTCCGCCTCCGATAACTGCCACATGCTTACCGGAAAGATCCATGATCTGTTTCTTTCCTACATTACGCAGGAACTGTACCGCAGAAAGGATGCCGTCCGCATCTTCCCCTTCCAGCCCCAGCTTTTTATCCGTGCTGGCTCCGATGGTGATCAGTACCGCGTCATACTGATCTCTCAGTTCCTGGATCGAAATATCCTGTCCGATCTTTAATCCGTATTTTACTTCCACGCCTGTCTTCAGGATCGCGTTGATGTCATCATCCAGACGATCCTTGGGCAGCCGGTAGTTCGGAATACCATATCTTAACATTCCGCCCAGTTCCGGAAGCATCTCATATACCGTAGTCTGATGCCCCATCAGCTGCAGATAATACGCCGCGCTAAGTCCTCCCGGTCCTCCGCCGAGCACTGCGATCTTCTTACCTGTAGACGGCGCGCATGCCGGCGGATCCACCTCGCCTGCATAATCTGCCGCCATCCGCTTCAAGCCGCGGATATTCACAGAATCGTCCACCATATTCCGGCGGCACCTTGCTTCACAGGGATGCTCGCAGATAAAGCCGCAGGTAGTGGGGAACGGATTGTCCTTGCGGATCAGACGGATCGCATCTGCATATCTGCCTGCGCCCACCAGCGCCACATATCCCGGAATATCCACATGTGCCGGACATAAAGACACGCAGGGTACCGGCTGGCTGTAAGCACAGGTACAGCGGCCATTCTGAATATGCTCTACATAATCATCCCGATAACCGATCAGTCCTTTATATACCATCCTTGCAGCCTCATAACCAATGGCGCAGTCTGCGGATTCCATAATGGACTTTGCTGTCTGCTCCATCACATCCAGGGTTTCCATAGTAGCATTTCCATCCAGCACATCCTTGATAAACTGATTCAGCTGGCCAAGACCAATCCTGCAGGGTACGCATTTCCCACAGGTCTGGGCATGGCAGAGCTCCAGGAACGCACGGGCCATATCCACTGGACATAACCCCGGAGGGCTGGATTCGATTCTTCGTTCCAGATCCTTATAGAGACCTTCCATCACGACTTCCGCTCTTTTCGGCAAATCGATTTCCAATCTGCTCATACGCTTTCACTCCTTTTCATTCTCTTATGACAAATCATTGACAAACCTCTCTAACCAACACAGGACGCAGGCCTTAAAAAGCCTACGCCCTGTATTAATCACATAATTGATAAAAATACCCGGTCTGTTTTCATTGTTCTTAGGAAATTATAACAGATACCTGTAGGAATCGTCAACATTTTCTGTAATATCTGACCAAAAGCTTTTGCCATCCCCCTGAAAATCTATGTCAAAAATGTCTGCAATAGTGGCAGCAATGTCAGAAAAGCCAGAACGGATCCCCAGATCCAGACCCTTTTTCAAATGTTCTCCGAAACACAGGCAGGGTACATATTCCCTGGTATGATCTGTTCCCGGAAATCCGGGATCGCACCCATGATCCGCCGTAAGGATCAGCACATCTTCCCGGCGCATCTTTCCCATCAGCTGCCGGATCTTCGGATCCACCTCGTTCAACGCCTTCACATATCCGTCAATGTCGTTGCGGTGCCCGTAGATCATATCAAAATCCACAAGATTTACAAAGCAAAGGCCTTCAAACTCTTTGTCCATCAGTTCCAGCGTCTGCTCCATATTCCGGGTATTTCCTTTATTGGGAAATGTCTCCGTGATCCCGCGTCCGGCAAAAATGTCATAGATCTTCCCTACGCCGATCACAGACTTTCCTGCCTGTTTCAGTGCATCCAGAATCGTTTCCTTCGGAGGCTCCACGGAAAAATCATGGCGGTTTACTGTCCGCGTAAAATCAGGATATTCTCCCACAAAAGGTCTGGCGATCACCCGCCCCACGCCATGATCTCCTGTCAGGATCTTTCTGGCGATCCGGCAGTCCGCATAAAGTTCTTCCAGGGGAACCTTTTCTTCATGAGCCGCGATCTGAAAAACACTGTCCGCTGATGTATACACGATCAGCTTCCCGGTCTTAAGATGTTCCCTTCCATAATCGCGGATGACTTCCGTACCGGAATAAGGGCGGTTGCAAAGCACTCCCCTGCCGGTCTCTTTTTCAAACTCCCGGATGACCTCCTCTGGAAATCCATCCGGATAAACAGGCAGCGGCTTTGGAGAGATTACGCCTGCAATCTCCCAGTGTCCCACCGTGGTGTCTTTTCCGGCCGATTGTTCCTGAAGTTTCATATAACATCCGATACTTTCTTCCTTCGGTTTTTGAAAAGAAGTCCCCTCTATCTGGTAAAGGCCGAGTTCAGCCAGTGTGGGGACTTGCAGTTTCCCGCTTCTGACACAGGTGCCCAGTGTATCGCATCCGCTGTCACCGAATCTGTCAGCATCCGGCGCAGCCCCTGCCCCTACACTGTCCAGCACGATCAAAAATACACGTTTTGCCATTGGCGAACATCTCCTTTTTTCATCCTTACAGATCAATCTTCTGATCTTTATAATAGTAATTCCTGTCTTTTTCACCGATGGGTCTTAATACCCTGCAGGGATTTCCCACTGCCACTACATCTGACGAAACGTCTTTTGTCACGACGCTTCCGGCTCCGATCACTGTGTTATCGCCCACCGTCACGCCCGGAAGGATAATCACTCCGGCGCCGATCCATACATTTCTTCCGATATGTACCGGTATATTAAACTGATATGCCTCTTCCCGAAGTTCCGGTAAAACGGGATGTCCCGCTGTGGCGATCGTCACATTGGGGCCGATCATCGTATAGTCTCCAATATAGATTTCTCCGTCATCCACCAGCGTCAGATTGAAATTGGCATATATGTTTTTCCCAAGATGAACATGACGTCCTGCCCAGTTTGCCCGTAGCGGCGGCTCCAGGTAAACGCCCTCTCCAATCTCTGCGAACATTTCCTGTAACAGTCTTTGTCGTTCCGCGCCCTGGGACGGCCTGGTGTGATTATAATCATAAAGTTTTTCCAGACAGATTTCCTGCTCCGCCAGCAGATCCGGATCCGTGGGAAGATAAAGTTTCCCCTCCTGCATCCTCCGGCGTTCTTCTTCAGGTGTAAATGTTTTCCTCATCTATGCCCGTCCCTCCTTGCCTGCCAGAAACATTTCCCCGCAAATTCCTGTGATAGATCCCTCCCATGGATTCATCACCTGCACTTATTCTGCAGATTCTTCTTTAGGCGCTTCTGCCTTTTTCCCGGAAGATCCTTTCTGGATATTCAACACAATATTTACCCCCAGGGGATTCACCGCCACACCGGACACCCCGTCCAGAATAATATTGGGGATCTTTGATGCTTCGATCACAGACGCCCGAAACTTCTTTTCTCTGTCAAATTTACGAAATTCCGCGAAATCAGTAAACACTGGCTGGTATGCTCTTCCGTCCTTCTGTTTCAGGATCGGAAGCCCTTCTTTTTCATGCATTGCAATAATATAATGCCCTTCTTTAAAATGTGCCAGCATCTCATCATTCAACTCTTTCAATTTGTCTGTCATCTGTCCGCCGTCCTTTTTCCGGAACTCCTGGACAAAATAAAGCGCAGTCAGGTGCATTTGCGGATTTTCAATCCGTTTCTGTCCTTCCGGAAGATCCTTCTCCTCCTTCCTACGCACCAGTTCCGTAAGCTGTATCCGGATTTCCCCTTCTGTTCCTCCATCTACCAGCAAGGCATTCACTCCCATAGGGAACAGCCCGGTATAAAATGGAAGGAACATCGGATTGGTCATCTCGATGAGCTGAACCCGTTCCCCTGCATCCGACAATGTCTGGATCTCTTTCTCCGCCGTCTCCTTATCAAAATATAAGAGCACCTGATCATCAAAGGTTTCCGGATCGCAATAGACAAACGGCATCCGGGAACACAGAGAAAATACCAGGTAAAGATTCTGTGATGTTCTCAGTTTGTTTAAAGTCTCTTTCTTATCAGCTTTCATGTATGTTATGTCCTTTCCTCATACTGTCTTCATCTTACCACGGCCGGACAGGATGTTCAATCCTGTGTTCGGGTATACCGGCACACTGCAAAACACTTCCCGCAAAGATCTGTGCGGATCCCGGTCCGTGCATACATAATCTCCAGCTGTTTTTCATAACAGCTTTTTACGTCTACGATCTCATTTCTTGTCATTCCGGCCTCCCACAAGGTTCCTCTTAACGCTCCTGCCGGACAGTTCTGAACACACGCTGTACACTTCCCGCACCTGGACTTTGTGTAGGGCTCCTCCGTTTCCAGGGGAGCATCTGTGAATAAAGAAGAGATCCTGACTGCCGGTCCGTACTCCGGCGTGACCAGCAGACAATTCTTCCCGATCCAGCCAAGGCCTGCTCTTGCCGCCACGGTCTTGTGGGGAACCGGCGAGACATAGTCGTCATTTACCTTTACCCGGTCTGTGGTCTGTGCGTAAGCCTGAAATCCCCGTTCTTTTAAAAACGCCTCTCCCGCCAGGACGATCTGATTTAATTTCTGGTTTAATTCATCGTACAAATGATAATATTCCACCGTCGGTCCATCTTTCAGATCGCGGACCACTTTTTTCGGAAGGGCAACCGCCACCGCGACTCCCACCGGATACCCGCAGTTCCCGATGCCTGTCATTTCACCGGCTCCTGCCAGGTCTGCCCCCTGCTCATATAACACCTGTTTTAATGCTTCTGTAAGGCCCATGCTTTTTCTCCCTTCCTTCTATACTTATGCTCCTGATCCTATTCTGCCAGAATTCTTCCTGTAACTTTATCTTTCACCTGTGAAAATATCAGAACCGGCAGGGGCTGATCCGTATGTTCCCCGATCATTTTTTCCATCCAGACCATGTTATACCAGCGTCCAAACTTATAACCGCTGTCATGGAACTCACCTGCCAGGCGAAATCCCATATGTTCATGGAACTGCACGCTGTTCCGGTCCAGATACTCATCTTCTTCCTTCGGGCAGGCAATGCAGGCATTCACATTCAGAATGTGCATCTCCTTCAGGATCGCTTCCAGTGCGTCGTAAAGCTTTCTCCCGGCTCCGCTGTGGCGTTCCTTCATATCCACATAGATGGACAATTCCACGGACCATCCATATGCAGCGCGCTCTGCAAAGGCAGACGCATAGGCATAACCAATGATCCGACCGTCTCTGACAGCCACAATGTAAGGATATTTTTCCAGGGTTCTTTCCATCCTTTCCCGAAATTCTTCCACTGCAGGCACGTCATATTCAAATGTAATGGCGGTATCCGTCACATAAGGAGCATAGATTTCCAGAAGGCGTGGTGCATCCGAAAGGTTAGCGGTACGAAGCAGAATCTGTGCATGATCTTCCACTCCTGATCCTTTTGACCACTCCAATAGATACTCTTCTTCTCTGGTATCTTTATCTGTCATTTTCCGCTGAATCCGAAATCCTTCTCGCTTATAAAAATGAACTGCTTTTTCATTTTTCTGGTAGACATGAAGTGTCAGCTCTTCATTCTGTTCTTTCACAAAATCCAGCAGAGCTTTGCCGATTCCCAAAGATCTGTACTGGCTTTTTACAAAGATCCCTGCGATATAGCTTTGATCCAGTCCAATAAATCCCAGAATTTCTCCGTTTTCCTCATAGACATACATCTCAGCCTGTAAAAACATTCCTTTTACCAGAGCAAGATTTTCCTTCCAATACTCTGACGGAATAAAGGAATGGACTTCCACATTGGTATCCAGCCAGATTTTCGCTACCGAATCAAGATCTTCTGCTGTCATGGCTCTGATCCGGCAGTTTTTCTCTTTTTTCATTCGCACACCTTCTTACTTTAATCTCCCGCAGGCAATATATATCTTTCCGCCCGCCAGGATATGCTGTTTTACGTTCCTTTGCAGGGATGTTTTCTCCGGCAGATTCCTATACTCTGTCTCCGGGACATCCTGGCATTGAAAGAGCCATTCCAGGAAATCACGTCCCGGTTCTCCCGGATCATAGATTTCAAATCGCTCCTGAAACTTCCGGATATTCGAGCCCTCCGGCAGCATGTTCTTTAACTGCGGATCCAAAATCCAGGAATGACAGCGATATTCACATCCTGCCATCTCCGGCTCATATTTCCCGAAAAAAAACTTTCGCTTCTTTTAATGATTTTTCCACAGATTCCGGAGAAAAATCCGCATCTGACGGGATATGAACCGCTATTCCATGGCCGTCATCAAAGAGCTTTCGTTCATACTCCAGAGCTCCGATCCGGAACTCATGACATCCGGCCTGCCGGGCCGTCCACCAATATCTGTCGAATTCATACCTTCCTGTCCTCTCATAAGTCTCCTTAAGAAACCTGGTAAAACATTTCATCGTAGCAGTGTAAACAGAAGGCTCTATCCCCTTCCTGCGGTAAATCTCATAAGAATCCGCTGCAGCCTTCAGCATGCAGGCCAGCATTTTCATATGGTCTTTGTCATCCGAAAGCTTCTGCTCCAGCCTGGTGTGTACGCTTTTCATTTTTTCATACTCAAAAAAATCCTGTCTGATATCCTCCATGAAAGCAAGATCCGTCTCTGAAAGTATTTTTTCTATCCGAAGTTTTACTTCAGGCTGTATATCAATCCTCTTACATAACTGTAAAACATCCATTTTTATCCCATTTTCCTTTTTCTTTTTCTCTCCAGATACTCTTCTGCCTCGTCCCGGCTCCGAAAAATGTGGATGTCCCGGCAGCCCCTGTATTTCTCCAGCAGCGCATAGATTTCCGGCAGCTGATCTTTCGGAAAATCCAGAATCCACTGCCGGAACTCTTTGTCAAATTCTTCTTCCTTCCAGGGAATGTCCACCCGTTCCTTTCCGACGCGGGAAGCTGCCCCTTCCAGGCAGACCTCCAGCGGATAATCCAAAAAAAACACGGTGTCACATTCCCGCATCCGCAGTTCCAGCGTCCGGTTGTAATTACCATCGATAATCCAGGCATCCTGGCTGACAATCTCACGGATACACCGGTCAAATTCTTCTCTGGAAATGTTAGTGCGATCCGGTTTATGCCAGATCATATCCAGATAATACAGCGGAAGCCCTGTCAGTTCCTGAAGCTTTCTGGCAAAAGTGCTCTTTCCCGCTCCGGGACATCCGATCACCATCACTTTCTTCATGATCATTCTCCCTCGTCTGTCAATCCGTATATCTGATACAAAGAGAGCATATTCTGATATTGCATTTTATTTCCTATAAGCTGACGGTAAGTCGCAGTTTTTTCTTTTCCCTCTTCTTTCAGACGTTTCATTTTCTGATCCGTATTCTGATAATTTTCCCGGATCGCATGCAACATTTTTTCAAACGCATCCAGTCTTGCCTTCTCGTCCATACCCATTATAATCCTCCTCGTTCTCCGGCGATCAGGAACTGCCGCACCCGCCCGTCATCCAGAATATAAAAATGATCCATAAATAGAGTCGCCTCTGTCATAGTGGGTCTCCTCCTTGCTCATAAATTCAGTATACTGTTTTTATCAGGGTCAGGCAATCTAATTATCTTACAATTCTTACTTTTTCCATCTTACTTGTTCATGTTTTTTTCTGTGATAAACTCTCTGTTATAATCAGGCAGGAAACACGGATGCGATTTTTCAAAATGCCCTTGAGTTCAATGAAGGAGAGGGTGATGCCCATGAATACGATGGAAATTTTAACCTTATTTCTCGTAATCTTTGCGGCACTGACTTACTTAGAGAACCGACATAATAAGAAATAGCATCCCAACCCCTCGAAAAGTTTGGATGCTATTCTTAATAGTTTTACAAATTCAGAGGGTATCAGATTTTGTATCTGACACTTTCCTTACCTTGATTATACACAAGAGGGCTTGTCTTTACAAGCCTTCTTTTTATGGCAAAGTTCACCGATCCTTCTGTTTCCCGTAAATGCACAGATCATAAACGGCTCCATTCTTCAGAACTCCGTTTTTCAGCACCCCTTCCAGTTCAAATCCGTTCTTTTCCAATACTCTCCGGGAAGCAATATTAGGAGCATACACCAGTCCTGTGATACGGATAATATCCAGCTGTTCAAATGCTTCCTGACAGATCTTTCGCACAGCCTCTGTCATGATTCCTTTTGACCAGCGTTCTGTCAGCAGGAAATATCCTATCTCCGCATCCTGCCGGTATACATCCTGTTTCCGTTCTACGGAAATGTTTCCTACCACCATTCCATCTGCCAGGATCGCACGGAAGACTCCTTCCTTTCCTTCTTTTTCCAGCGCCATATTGATCCACCAGGCCGCGCTGTCTTCTGTATAGGGATCAGGAAGCTGATCCGACAGATAAGACCGATCCAGCAAAGTGCAGATCTCAGCCATTCTTGCACAGTCGTCCATCGTCCATTTTCTTAATTCTACTTTCATATTCCTCACTCCTTGTCTCTTCGCTTCTTTACCGCATCGGTAACAGCCAGAAGTTCCCGGTACCGCCCGCAGGTTTCCAGATGATCGTTGATGATGCCGCAGGCCTGTAGATGGGAATATACAGTGATCGATCCCATGTATTTCAGGCCTCTTTTTTTCAGATCCTTGCTGATCCGGTCTGACAACCCGTTTCTTGCAGGGATCTCTCCTTTCTGATGTCCGGTATAGAGATAGGTTTTTCCTCCGGTAAATCCCCAGATATAGTCGCTGAAAGATCCAAATTCTTCCCGGATCTTCTGAAAGCACCTGGCATTGTGGATCACGGCTTCAATTTTTCTTCTGGAACGGATCATTCCTTCTGTGTTCAGGATCCTTTCTATCTCTGTTTCCTGGTATTCGGCTACTTTATTGTAATCAAACCGGTCAAAACACTCCCGGAAAATTTCTCTTTTCTGGATCATCATGTTCCAGTTTAGTCCGCACTGCATGACCTCCATCATAAGAAACTCAAACTGTTTCTGGTCGTCATACACCGGAACGCCCCATTCTTCATCATGGTAACGGATCATTTTTTCATTGCAGGTACACCAGGGACATCTGTCCATCTTTCTCCCCTCCTGACTTCTACTCTTTGATAAGGATTCCAACTTTTTCCGGCTCTAAAAGCCTTTCCCCTATTATAGCAAAAACTTAGAAAAACAGATACTCCTATTTCTAGCATAAGAAAGAATCCTGCTTTGCAGGATTCTCCGCCTGCGGAGGGTCGCATAAGCGACATTTTCCATTCCGCCGCAGTGCGATCCTTGCGGAGCGTTTTTATTTCATGGGAAAGCAATTTCCCATGAAATAAAAAAATGGCCAGTCGCCTATTCAGGTGACTGACCATTTTCTTCAAAATCCCATCCAGTTCAACTACAACAACATGTTTTCCTCAAAGAACTTCTGCATCTTATCAAAGGGGATCACATCGAGATTGTCATAAAGGTCTGTGTGTACGGCGTCAGGGATGGCAAGAAACTCCTTGTTGCCGGTATACTTGCTGTCCCGGACCATTGCATCAAAAGCATCTTTTCCAAAGTAAAAACTGTGCGCCTTTTCGCCGTGCATCACAAGAACGGCGCTGCGGATCTCGTTACTGTATTTTAGGATAGGCTGGTTCATAAAGGACATTTGTCCGATCGTATTCCAGCCGTCGTTGGAGTTCAGCGACCGCGCGTGATAGGCTCTTCCTTTATAATATTCGCTGTAATCTTTGACAAAGAAGGGGGCATCCTCCGGAACAGGAAGAGGCAGACATCCTCCGGCTCTTAGGTATTCGCCCGTTCTGTACGCCTCGGTTCTGGCGGCGTTGAGTGCTTTTTTTGTCTCATATCTTGCTTCCTCCGAGTCGTCTGCGTCAAAATAGCCGTTTGCCGCCACCCGCGTCATATCATACATAGTGGAAACAACCGTAGCTTTGATCCGGGTATCAAGAGCGGCGGTGTTGAGCGCAAATCCGCCCCAGCCACAGATACCAATGATGCCGATTCTATCTGCATCCACATTGTCCTGTATAGAAAGGAAATCAACGGCTGCCTGAAAATCTTCGGTGTTAATGTCGGGAGACGCCATATATCTTGGTGTACCGCCGCTTTCACCGGTAAAGGACGGGTCGAAGGCAATCGTCAGAAAACCGCGTTCTGCCATGGTCTGTGCGTACAGTCCGGAACACTGTTCTTTCACTGCGCCGAACGGCCCGCACACAGCAATAGCAGGAAGTTTGCCCGCCGCATTTTTAGGCACATACAAATCTGCCGCAAGGGTAATTCCATAACGATTCACAAAAGTCACTTTCCTGTGCTCTACTTTTTCACTTTTGGCAAAGGTTTTATCCCATTCTGTCACCAGCTTAAGTTCTTCTGCTTTCAACATCTTACCATTCCTCTCTTTCGTTGTTCTGTTTCCGTTCAAAATGTCCAATTGATAATTTCATGATAACATTTGACACTTCTAGTTGCTAATAGTTATAATTTATATCATATTATTCCTTTTTAGAATATCTTTTGAACGGAGAGATGGAAATGGATTTAAGAGCATTACGATATTTTCTGGCAGTGGCGAGAGAAGAAAATATGACAAAAGCTGCACAGATTCTTCATGTGACGCAGCCGACCCTGTCAAAGCAATTAAAAGCGCTTGAGGAAGAACTGGGGAAAACACTGTTTCTCCGGCATGCCTTTCATATGGAACTTACCGAAGAAGGCCGGCTTCTACGCAAGCGGGCAGAAGATTTACTGGATATGGCGGACAAAATCACAAATGAATTTTCCTCCATGGATGATGTAACTGGCGGCAATCTGTATTTTGGGCTTGCGGAAAGTTATCAGATCCGTTTTCTCGCGCAGGAAATAAAACGGTTCAAAAGGAAATATCCGAACCTGCATTACCATATCACAAGCGGCGGGACAGAGCAGGTCATAGAACGTCTCGATAAAGGTCTCCTTGATTTTGCAGTCATTGTAGAAACTCCGGACTACAAGAAATACAATGTACTGGAATTCCCGGAAACGGACAAATGGGGAGCAATCGTACCAAAGGGCCATCCGCTTACATCCAAAGAAACAGTCTGCGTAGACGATCTGATCGGCTTACCCCTGTTTGTTTCTGAACAATCGTGGAATGCGGATATCCCCAGATGGGCCGGTTCCAAAATAAAAGACCTGAAACCAGAAGGATTTTTCCAATTATCTTACAATGGATCCATTTTTGCCAGGGAAGGACTGGGGGTTCTGCTTACCCTTGACCACCTGATCAATACCAGTTCTGAGAGTGATCTCGTTTTTCTTCCGTTTGATCCGCCACTTGAGAACAAAATGTATCTTATATGGAAGAAATATCAGGTCTTCTCTCCGATCGCGGAAAAGTTCCTGTCACAGATCAAAGATTCCGGCACAACTTTAAGATTTTAAATTTTTATTGTGTTAAAGCAACTTTTTTGCTATACTTGGTTCAGACGTCTATCAGGATCCCCCCTGCTAGGATTCGTTTTGAGATTTTATTTAGGAGGTACAATGCAATGATAAAAGGATTTAAAAATGCAGTGGAACTTGATTTTTCTGTAGAAGAAAACCGGCGGAAACTGGAAGAAGCTTTCCAGCAGGTAAATGCAGAAAAAGGAAAAACTTATCCTCTGATCATCGGCGGTGAAAAGATTGAGACCGAGAAAAAAATCACTTCTATTTCTCCCGCTACAAAAGAAGTCCTTGGATATGCATGCTCCTGCAGCCGCGAGCTTGCAGATAAAGCGATCCAGACTGCAGATGAAGCTTTTAAAACCTGGAGCCGCACACCGGCTGAAGAACGGATCCGGTGCCTGCGCCGCCTGACCAGACTGATCGAAGAAAACCGTTTCATCCTGGACGCATGGAATGTGGAAGAAAGCGGCAAGAACTGGGGCGAAGCAGACGGAGAACTCTGCGAAGCGCTGGACTTCTTTAACTCCTACGCTATGCATATGGCCAACCTGGACAAAGGACTGGAACTGGTTCCTACCGATGAACTGACCAAATGTATCTACATCCCCATCGGTGTAGGCGCTATCATCCCGCCGTGGAACTTCCCGCTGTCTATCTGCGGAGGCATGGTCACTGCCGCTCTGGTTACCGGCAACAGCGTGATCTGCAAACCGTCTTCTGATACACCGATCGTAGCATACAAATTCGTTGAACTCTGCCTGAAAGCAGGATTCCCGGCAGGAACCATCAACTACATCCCCGGCTCCGGCTCAGAGATCGGCGATTATATTGTAGAGCATCCTCGCACCCGTTTTATCAACTTCACCGGTTCCAAAGCCGTAGGATGCAGGATTAACGAAAAAGCAGCCAAAGTAGCTGACGGCCAGATCTGGCTGAAGCGCGTGGTTGCAGAGATGGGCGGAAAGAACGCTATCATCGTTGACTCCACTGCAAACATCAAAAAAGCAGCCGCAGGTGTGGCAAGCTCTGCATTTACCTTCCAGGGACAGAAATGCTCCGCATGCTCCCGCGCATTAGTAATGAGCGATGTCTATGATGAATTTGTAGAAGAAGTCGTAAAATGCGCCAAAGACTTAAAAGAACATCAGGGAAGCGGCGCAAGCAACGCTCCTATGGGTCCTGTCATCAACCAGGCAGCATATGACAGCATCACCGGCTACATAGAAGTAGGCCGCAAAGAAGGCAAGATCGTCTACGGCGGAACCTACAGCGACGCCGAAGGCTTCTACATTGACCCGACCGTAATCCGTGATGTGGACAAAGACGCACGGATCGCCAATGAGGAAATCTTCGGACCTGTGCTTGCTGTTGTAAAAGTAGATTCCTTTGACGAAGCCCTGGCTATCGCCAACCAGACAGAATACGGCCTGACCGGCTCTGTCTACAGCGAGACCAGAGAGCACATCCAGAAGGCAAAAGTAGAATTCCAGGTAGGAAACCTCTACTTCAACCGCAAATCCACTGCAGCCGTTGTCCTGCAGCACCCCTTCGGCGGATTCAACATGTCCGGAACAGACGCCAAGACAGGAACCAGCGATTACCTGACCAACTTCCTGAATCTCAAATCTGTAACAGAAGACTTAAATTCATAATCAATAGGGGACGGGGGATTTCTAGAAATCCCCCGTCCCCTTTGTTAGATTTTCTGATCCGAATCCTTTCGGCAACAAGTCCTTCAACGTATAGATCTGATAGTCCTCTTCGCTTTTCGCCAGAATGATCTGAAATTCTTCTGGTGAGCAGAACTCTGTCATCACCTGTCTGCATACTCCGCAGGGAGCCACATAATCCGTAATCTTTCCGTCCATACCTCCTGCAATGCAGATTGCTGCAAATTCTCGTTCCCCCTCGCTAACTGCTTTAAAAAATGCCGTCCGTTCCGCACAGTTTGTCGGCGTATATGCCGCATTCTCGATATTACATCCGGTGTAAATTTTTCCCGTTTTTGTCAGTAGCGCAGCCCCCACCTTAAAATGAGAATATGGCGCATAGGCGCGGGTCATCTGCTCTTTTGCCTCCCGGATCAGTTCCTGAATCCTTTCTTTGCCAATCCAAGTATTCACAGAATCACTTCCTGTCATATCGTATCCTCTCCGTTCTGTTATTTTCCAAAACTTTAATTTTTCCGGTCCTCCCGGATCAGATTCCTTACGGCCTCTACCGCCGTCCGCACTGCCGCATCTGTATCGTGAACAACCGGATTGTCAAGCCCCTTTGCCGCCCGTTCCTGATTGGCCATCACAAGGAAACAGGAGCCGGCGCGGACATGCAGACTGCTTGCCACAACAAACAGCGCGGCCGATTCCATTTCTGAAGCCAGGCATCCCAGTCTTTTCCACGCCTCCCATTTATTCAGAAGCTCATAACTCACCGGTTTTGTCTCTGGAGAATGCTGTCCGTAGAAAGAGTCCTTACACTGCACCACTCCGGTGTGATAAGTATATCCCGTTTCCTTTGCCGCACGCACGAGCGCATTCGTCACCTGAATATCCGCCACTGCCGGAAACTCCACCGGCGCATACTCCCGGCTGGTTCCTTCCATCCGAATGGCTCCGGTCGCGATCACCAGGTCGCCGCCCATAACATCCAGCTGCATTCCGCCACAGGTGCCGATCCGCACAAAGGTGTCTGCCCCGGCCATCACCAGTTCCTCCATGGCAATGGACGCGGAAGGTCCGCCGATTCCGGTGGAGGTAACACTGACTTTTTCACCGTCCAATGTCCCCGTATATGTAACGAATTCCCGGCTGTCCGCCATCAATCTGGCATCATCCAGATACTTTGCGATCTTTGCACACCGCTTCGGGTCGCCGGGCAGGATTACATAGCGCCCCACATCTCCCTTTCCCACCTGCAGATGATACACTTTTTCCTGATCTTCTGAATAATTGATCATATGCCTTCCACTCCTTTTCATCCATTATAATTCTTTCATATAAAACCGGTCCATAGTGCTATGCACCACGCTCTCCGGCCGCCCGATCAGATGAAATCCATACTTTTCATACATCTGCATGGCCACTTCCAGGTTGGAATGTGTCTCAAGGTACAACCTCTGGAAACCTGCGCCCCTGGCATATTCCTCTACCGTTTTCAATAAAAGTTTCCCATATCCCCGGCCTTTCCAGCCCTCTGCCACATAAAGCTTCTGCACTTCCGCACACCGATCAAACCCTGAAAACTTCTCCATCCCAGCCCCGCCGATCACCCGGCCGCTCTCTTCTGTCAGGATGAAGTATACCTTTTCCTCCAGACCGCTGTCATAATACCTGCTCAGATGATCCAGTTCCGGGTCGAAATACGCCGTCCCGGGGATATCCAGATGGTACCGTTCCAAATTCGCACGGATAATCGCAGCGATCGCAGCGTCGTCATCTTTCGTGATCAGATGCATCTTTCTTTCCTTCAGCCATGCCTGTATTTTCTGTCTGTCCATAAGTCTCACTCTTTCATCAGAACCTGCATTTCACATCCTGGATTTATTATTTATCCGGTGTCCAAAACGCATAACTTACCGTTCCATTCTCCCATTCGCCGCACGCCAGATATACCCGGCCTGGCTGTGCAACGAATTCCGGGTTGCCCTTATCATTCGTTTGCACAGCAACTGCCTCTCCTTCCGGCATCTGCTCTGCTTCATTCTGTTCCTGTCCCAGAAGCGCATCCTCCCATGAAAAGATCTGTATACGCTCCGGCATCTCATCAAACTGCAGCTCCATCTGCATGGGCGCAGAGAGCTTCCTGACTTCCACGGGACTTGTCTGCAGAATATGCGGCGCATCCGTAGTAACCGTGTTGCTTTCTCCATTCTCTTCATACGTCCAAGTATAGCTTAGCGGTTCCGGAATCATGACCGAGGCTGCCGCCAGTTCATCCGTATAGCACACATTCAGGTACGGGCGTTCAGACGGATCTTTTTCTATAAAAAATTCATCAAGATAATGTCCATACTGTCTGATGTATTCCTGATTTGCCTGCTCTGTCCGCCTGATCTCTGTGATTCCATGATACTGTGCGGGATATGATTCCGCGATCATTCCGTTTCCGTAGATATCCACCACATCCCCGTTATCCAGGTTATCTGCGGCCATCTTCTTCCCTGATTCATCATAAACTGCATCCTCTGGCACCGTCCCGTAAAAAGGATATTCCGCTTCCAGATTCACAAAAATACCCTCCCCGTCATCCTTTTCCAGATAGACTGCCCTCATCGGATCCCGCGACAACTGTCCATTCTTTTTTTCCATGATTTTCAAAACATAAACAAACGCAATTGCCAGGCTTACCAGTATCATGGCAATTATGATCGCAACTTTTACACTTTTCTTCATGCTCCAATATCATCCACCTGTTCTTTTATTTCTTTCCCGCATATCTGCCATCTTTCCGGTAGGCTCCCGGCGTCATGCCGAACCGCTTTTTAAATACCCGGTTGAAATACGAAAGATTGCCAAATCCTGTATCCAGCGCCACTTCTGTTACGCTCTCTCTTCCGGATGCCAGTCTGGCTGCCGCCTCCTCCATCCGGCACTGATTGATATACTCTACACAGGTCATATTCATGTACTGTTTAAAGAAACGCATAAAATAATACTCGCTGAAATGACAGAGATCCGCAAGTTCCGCCACACTGACGGGGCGCTGGTAATTTTCCTTGATATATCCGGTTACCGTCTTTAATTTCTCCAGCACTTCCTGATTTTGCTTCTCTTTTCGTTCAAACGGCACTTCCCGGTATAAGACCGCCAGCGCTTTCAGAAGTTCTCCCTTAACCGCCAGTTCATGTCCTTCTTCTTCTGAATCAAACTCCTTTTTCAGACGTGCAAACATTCCGGCAAGCTCTGCGGCCAGACGCGGTTCTCTCTCACCGGAGATCACCGCCGGAAACCGGACTTCCCCCTGTTCCAGAGGGGCCAGATATTTCACACTGCACAGATCCAGTGGACCACCCAGCAGGGAAGGATGAAACACGAAACTGTCCGTCTCCAGGAAATCTGTGCTTCCCGCCGGGATTCCATGTAAGATGCCGGACGTAAGGAAGAGCACATCTCCTTCCTTTACCGGACAAGGCTCCAGATCGATCAGATACGTCCCCTGCCCTCTCCGGACACAGGTGATCTCAAACTCTTCATGCCAGTGGACCGGAAGGCCGGGAAGCCTTGCCGGGTACACACAATTATAATATTCAATGGGAAAAAGAGGGCTTCCATGCCGGTTCTCTTCCCGGTACATTTTCTTTTCCTTCATTGTTCACTTTTCCTCCGCAACCGCAGGATTGTGTCAAAATAAGTTGGAAATATACAAGACTTTCTTTTCCTTCCAAAGTAAAATATCGTTAGAATCAAAGCTGTAAATTTCCAGTCTGTCCTTAGATTGGTATTACAGCATCATCGTATCACATTACAAATCATTAGAAAAGGAGAAATCTTATGGTACGCAAATTTACGTTCGGGCGCCCCTTCCCTACAGACGCAGTGGTAAAAACATATCCTGCCCAGGAAGGAACGCTCCCCTATTTTACAAACACAGAGGAAAGCCTTGTTCTTACTCTGGAAAAGGGCGCTCCTGTCTACGGACTGGGAGAACAGGTGCGGGGGATCAATAAAAGGGGCTGGATCTACACCAGCAACTGTACCGATAACCCGCATCACACAGAGACCACCCGCTCCCTCTACGGAGCCCACAATTTTCTCATCATCGGAGGCGCCTCACCCTTTGGCATTTTCATCGATTATCCGGGAACGCTGACTTTTGATATCGGTTATACCAGAAGCGACACCCTGCGTATTACCCCCGAGGACTGGAACCTGGACATTTACCTGATCGAGACAGAGGATCATCTGCCCGCTTCCATTGTCCATACCTTCCGCCAGATGATCGGACGCAGCTATATCCCGCCGAAGTGGGCGTTCGGCTATGGGCAGAGCCGCTGGGGCTATAAAGACGAAGCGGACTTCCGGGAAGTGGCCGAAACCTACGCAGAGAACGGGTTCCCTCTGGACGCCATTTACATGGACATCGACTATATGGAACGCTACAAAGACTTTACCGTTTCCAGGGAAAGATTCCCTGATTTTCCGGGACTGGTAAATGATCTGAAAGAACAGGGCGTCCATCTGGTTCCTATCATCGATGCCGGAGTAAAGATGGAGGAGGGATATCCCGTCTATGAGGAAGGCGTGGAAAAAGGATATTTCTGCAAAGAAGAAGACGGAACGCCTTTTGTAGGAGCCGTATGGCCGGGAAAAGCGCATTTCCCGGATATGTTGAACCCCGAAGCCAGACGGTGGTTCGGACTGCATTACAAATTTCTCCTGGATCAGGGGATCGAAGGCTTCTGGAACGACATGAATGAACCGGCTATTTTTTACTCTGAAAAGAGATTGAACAAGGTCTTTGATGAAGTGGCTGAACTGAAGGGCCAGAATCTTGACCTGGAGAAAAATGACCGTTTTCTGGGCCTTGTCAACACGCTGGCCAACCATCCGGAAGATTACCGGAGCTTTTATCATGAACCGGGAAATGGTATGGATAGAGTCCGCCACGACAAAGTCCACAATCTCTACGGCTATAACATGACCAGGGCCGCAGGCGAAGCATTTGAAGAACTGGAGCCGGACAAACGGATCCTGATGTTCTCCCGAGCCTCCTATATCGGCATGCACCGCTACGGCGGCATATGGCAGGGCGACAATATGGCCTGGTGGTCCCACCTTCTGATGAATATAAAAATGATGCCTTCCTTAAACATGTGCGGATTCCTCTATACCGGCGCAGATCTGGGCGGCTTTGGCGGTGACACTACGGAAGACCTGGTCCTTCGCTGGCTGCAGTTCGGGATCTTTACGCCTCTGATGCGGAATCACTCCGCCATGGGAACCCGGGAACAGGAACTGTACCGCTTCTCCAATATGGAAAGCGCAAAGAAGATCCTGGAACTTCGGTATTGCCTGCTTCCTTACCTGTACAGCGAGTACATGAAGGCCGCTTTGCATGACGAGATGCTCTTCCGTCCTCTTGCCTTTGACTACCCGCAGGATACACAGGCTGTTCAGGTGGAAGATCAGCTGCTTCTTGGCGAAAGCCTGATGCTGGCCCCTGTTTATCAGCCAAACGCAGAAGGCCGCTATGTATACCTGCCGGAAGACATGCTCCTTATCACCACAACAGGTCCGGAGGATATCCGTCTGAAACTGATGACTGCAGGACACCACTATGTGCCTGTAGCGGAAAACGAACTGATCTTTTTCCTGCGAAAAGGACATCTTCTTCCGCTGGCCGCGCCTGCAAAAAATACTGCTGCTGTGGATGATACCAGACTTCAGGTCATCGTCTGGCCGGGTACAGAAGCTTCCTATACCCTCTACAGCGATGACGGCGTCAGCAAAGACTATGAGAATCCGGCAAATCTGTCAGACATTCAGCTTTCATCCGATGGCCGGATCACCTATACCGGAGCTTTGGAGCGGAACCTTACACTTTGGAATTAAGAGGATATGCAAAAAAAGATTGCTGCCTGATCCGTCAGGCGGCAATCTTTTTTATTACATTAATACCATCACAGCCTCATAAGGCTTCAACTCTTCCTCATACTCTCCCGGATAATTGTGGATCAGTACCCTTCCATCCTTCCACTCCTTCCAGAGAGGACAGGCGGCCGGCTGGTCGGAAAAGTTTGCACAGACCAGCATCTCTGTATCTCCCAGGCGTCTGGTATAGGCAAAGATCTGCGGATCCTCCGGCAGGAGAAGGTGAAACTCTCCTTCTACAAACACCGGATGCTCCTTCCGAAGCCGGATCAGCTTCTGGTAAAAAGAAAAAACAGATTCCGGATCTTCCAGTTCCTTTCTGGCGTTGATCCTGGTATAATTCGGATTCACTTCGATCCAGGGTGTGCCGGACGTAAAGCCTGCGTTCGGGGTATCATCCCACTGCATGGGCGTACGGGCATTATCCCGGCTTCTGGCATAGATGGATGCCATGATGTCCTCTTTTTCATAGCCTTTTTCCAGACGTTCTTTGTACATGTTCAGGGTCTCGATATCCCGGTAATGGCTGATATCTTCAAACTGCACATTGGTCATGCCCAGTTCTTCCCCCTGGTAGATATAAGGCGTTCCCTGCATGCCATGAAGCAGGGCTGCCAGCATCTTGGCAGATTCCGTCCGGTATTTCCCGTCATTTCCCCAGCGGGAGACGATCCTTGGAAGATCATGATTATTCCAGAACAGACTGTTCCAGCCTTTTCCATGGAGCTCGGTCTGCCATTTGGCAAGCACTTTTTTTAGTTTCACCAGAGGCAGCGGCGCCAGATCCCATTTTTCTTTTCCTTCCTGCTGATCCAGGCCGATATGTTCAAATTGAAATACCATGGAAAATTCGCTGCCGTTTGGATGGCTGTAAAGCTTTGCCCGTTCCACGTCTGCGCCCCAGGCCTCTCCTACGGTAATGAGGTCGCCTTTCTGGAAGGTCTCCCGGCTCATTTCCCTAATAAATGCGTGAAGCATCGGACCATTCGCCGTGATTTCCAGATCCGGCTCCTTGGCGATCTGATCGATCACATCCAGTCGGAAGCCTCCCACACCTTTTTCCATCCACCAGAGGATCATATCATAGATCTCCCGGCGCACTTTGGGATTCTCCCAGTTCAGATCCGGCTGCTTTACCGAAAACTGATGGAAATAATACTGGCCAAGCTCCGGCACCCATTCCCAGGCCGGGCCGCCAAATCCCGCTTTCATCTCATTGGGCAGTTCTCCTTCCACGCCGTCTTCCCAGACATAATAGTCATGATACGGGTTGTCTTTACTCTTTTTCGCTTCCAGAAACCAGGGATGTTCATCAGAAGTATGGTTCAGCACCAGATCCATGATGATACGGATCCCGTGGTCTTTCGCCTTCCGGATCAGTTCCTCCATATCTGCCAGCGTGCCGAACATGGGGTCAATATCCTGATAGTCTGAAATATCATATCCATTGTCATCTTGGGGCGACTTGCAGACCGGTGAAAGCCAGATGGCATCAATGCCAAGTTTCTCCAGGTAGGGAAGTCTTTCGATGATCCCGGGAATATCTCCGATCCCGTCACCATTGCTATCCTGAAAACTGCGGGGATAGATCTGGTAGACCACCGCCTGCTGCCACCATTTTTTCTCATACTGCTTTTTCATGGAATTCTCTCCTTTTCCTGCGAACGGCCTTTTAAATGGCCGGTCTATATTTTCTGACTAAGGTTCCAAACTCTTTCATGGCTCTTTCTATTTCCTCAAAGGACGGCATCCTCCACTCCCAGTTGGGAGAGCCTACGGTTCCCGGCGTATTCATATGGCCTTCTTCTCCCAGCCCCAGGATATCCTGGACGGGAAGGATCACATAAGAAGCTTTGCTCTTTAAGGTATAAGCCAGAAGCCGGTCTTTGACTGAACCGCTGCTGCATCCTTCTTTTTTCAGAAACCGGCGGATCTTCCGCCTGGAGGCACAGTTCAAATGGTGATACCATTCCATCAGGGTATCATTATCATGGGTTCCTGTGTAAAGGATCATGTTTTCTTTATCTGCATTGATGTCTCTGGCATATTTTCCGCCCGAATCTATGGAAAACACCAGGATCTTCATGCCCTTCAGATGATAATGATCTTTCAGCGTCAGCACCTCCGGACGCAGTTCCCCCAGATCCTCCGCCACCAGTTCTACTTCCGGCAGTTCTCTGGTCAGAAGATCCAGCACCTCATAGCCCGGAGCTTCGATCCATTCCCCTTCCATGGCCGTCGGACAGGAAGACGGGATCTTCCAGTAGGTATCAAATGCCCGGAAGTGATCGATCCTGACGATGTCGAACAGCTTTCCGCTGTAACCGATCCGTTCCAGCCAGAACCGGTAGTGATCCTCTTTCATATGATCCCAGTCATAGATAGGATTGCCCCACCGCTGTCCGGTAGCGCTGAAATAATCCGGAGGCACGCCTGCGATGAAGATGGGGCGTCCATCGGTATCCAAAAGGAACTGATCCTTTCCGCCCCATACGTCTACCGAGTCTACTCCCACATAAAATGGCACATCGCCCATAATGCGGATCCCTTTTGCATTGGCTGTCTCTTTGACCTTCATCCACTGAAAATAAAAGAGATACTGAAGAAAGATCTGAAAATCTGCCTCTTCCCTTTCTTCTGCCGTCAGTTTCCGGGGATTGCTGATCCAGTTCTTATCCGCTTCCTCCCACTCATTCCAGCAGACCCCGCCGTTTTTCCGTTTCAAAGCCCGGAACACACCGTATTCCTGCACCCATTTCTGCTCTGCAAAAGAGCGGAATTTTGAAGTCTCATCCAGGCTCTTTTCCCGGAACGTCTTCCAGGCCTCTTTAAGATGCGGCAGTTTCCATTCCCGCACTCCGTCATAGTCCACCTTTCCGGCATACTCCCGAAACGGCGACGGTTCCCTGGCAAGAAGCCCTTCCTTCCAGAGTTCCTCCAGGCTGATGTAGAGTTCATCTCCTGCATAGGAGGAATAGGGCTGATAGGGAGAATTCCCGTAGCCCACCGGGTTCAGGGGAAGGATCTGCCAGATCTTCATCCCCGCTTTTTCCATGATATCGATCCAATGATATGCCGCCTCTCCCAGTTCTCCGATCCCGCTTTTGGACGGCAGGGAGAAAACAGGCATTAAGATTCCTGTCTGTCTCATATGCTCTCCTCTTTCTTACAGATGCCAGATATCCTGATTATATTCTGCAATGGTGCGGTCAGACGAAAAATATCCTGCTTTGGCGATATTGACCAGCATCTTCTTTGCCCAGGCCTTCTCGTCCTCATAATCCTCCAGCATCCTTTCTTTGGTAAGGATATAATCTTTCAGGTCAAGCAGCGTCATAAACCAGTCTTTGCTCACGATCTCCTTATAAAGCCGGCCCAGATTCACCGGATCTCCGATAAGGATCATCTGCTTGCTGATGATAAAATCTACCAGTTCTTCGATCTCCGGATCGCTTTCGTAAATGGCTCTGGAATGATAAGCCGCCTTGTCGTAGAGGTCGATGACTGTTTCAGACTTTTCTCCAAAAATATAAATGTTATCGTCGCCCACCAGCTCGTGGATCTCCACATTAGCGCCGTCCTCGGTTCCAAGCGTTACCGCCCCGTTCAGCATGAATTTCATATTGCCGGTGCCGGAAGCCTCCTTGGAAGCCAGGGAGATCTGCTCGGAAATGTCGCAGGCCGGGATCAGCTTTTCCGCTTTGGTCACATTGTAATTTTCCACCATCACAATCCGCAGATAGGGACTGACCTCCGGGTCGTGATTGATCAGTTCCTGCAGACACAGGATCAGATGGATAATGTCTTTTGCAATGGTATAGGCCGGCGCAGCTTTGGCGCCAAAGATCATGGTAACCGGACGTTTGGGAAGATGTCCTTTCTTGATCTCTTTATATTTATAAATTGCATACAGCGCATTCATCTGCTGTCTCTTATACTCATGGAGTCGCTTGATCTGAATATCAAAGATTGCATTTTCATCAATATCCACATCCTGGGTTTCTTTCAGATATTTTTTCAGCTCCAGCTTGGCGTCCTTCTTGATCTCTCTTAATCTTTCAAGCACTGCGTCATCGTCCCGGAAGGCCAGCAGCTTCTCCAGGCTGTCCGCATTCTCCACGAAATCTTTGCCGATCAGCTCTTTCAGATAATCTGCCAGCTCATGGTTACAGTGAACCAGCCACCGGCGGAAGGTAATGCCGTTGGTCTTATTATTAAATTTCTCCGGATAAATGTCATAGAAAGGCTTCAGTTCGGATTCCTTCAGGATCTCTGTGTGAAGCGCCGCCACGCCATTTACCGCATATCCGTAGTGGATATCGATATGGGCCATATGTACACGGTCCATTTCATCAATGATATAGACTTTTTCATCATGAAAATCTCTTCTGACTCTTGCGTCCAGTTCTCTGATAATGGGCAGAAGGTGGGGCACTACTTTCTCAAGATAGGAGACCGGCCATTTTTCCAGCGCCTCGGAAAGGATCGTGTGGTTCGTATACGCGCAGGTTTTTCTTACCACGTCGATGGCTGTATCCATGTTAAATCCCTTCTGCGTGGTCAAAAGCCGGATCAGTTCCGGGATCACCATGGTCGGATGGGTATCATTGATCTGGATACATACATGCTCGTGAAGATGGTAGAGGTTTACCCCTCTTTCTTCTGCTTCCTTTAAGATCAGCTGGGCCGCGTTGCTGACCATAAAATACTGCTGATAGATCCGGAGCAGCTGTCCCGCCTCGTCGCTGTCATCTGGATAAAGGAAGAGCGTCAGATTTTTAGGGATATCTCGTTTGTCGAACTGGATCCCGTCATGGATGATGCTTTCATCCACGGTATCCAGGTCAAAGAGATGCAGTTTGTTGCAGGTATCCTTTCCATATCCCGGCACATCAATATCGTACATCGTAGAAGTCAGGGTAAAGTCTTGAAAAGGCACCTCAAAATGGCGGTCCGTCCTGGTAAGCCAGCTCTCTTCTGTGATCCATGGATTTTTCTCCTCCCGCTGCTTATGATCTGCAAATTTCTGAAGGAAAAGGCCGTCATGATAGTTTATCCCCACGCCGTCTCCGGCAAGCCCCAGCGTTGCGATCGAATCCAGGAAACAGGCGGCCAGCCGTCCAAGTCCACCGTTTCCAAGGGAAGGCTCTGCTTCTACTTCTTCCACCTCGGTCAGATCGAATCCGTATTTTGCCAGCACCTCTTTTGCTTCATCAAAAAGGCCCAGATTGATCAGATTGTTGGAAAGCAGTTTGCCGATCAGAAACTCTGCGGAAATATAATACAGCTTCCGGTCTCCTTCCTTTTGTTTCATATGTTTCATCTTATCTTTGGTAACAAAAAGAAGCGCTGTATACATCTCCTCTTTGGTTGCTTCTTTCAAATCTTTCTGAAATTTTTCCTGCAGTACACGCTGTAATGCCTGTTCCATTTCTTTCTACTCCTTTCAAGATAGTTTCGTATTGTTTCGTTTGGTTTCATCTTAATCCATGTCTGGATATTCGTCAATCTGTTTTTCCTTTTTTCTTGTATTCTTTTTATTTCATGATATAATAATTCCAAATGAACACAGAATCTGCATTAAAAATATGCAGGTTTCCGAAATATTACGAAATCTTTTTTCACCAGGAGGTCTTCTATGGCAACTTTGCAGGATATTGCGGATAAGCTCGGAATTTCAAAAGGAACAGTATCAAAAGCTTTGAACGGCGCGCCAGACATCAGCGAATCCCTGCAGAAAACCGTCATCGACACTGCCGTAGAGATGGGATATCACAAGATCCAAAGATCCGGGAAAAGCCGGAGGCTCTGTATCCTGATCCAGCGTATGGAATACCAGGCCCCGGGCGCGTTCGGATATGACCTGATCCTGGGATTCCGCCAGATGGCTGAACCCGCCGGATACACGGTGGATGTGATCCCGGTCACTGAGGGTCTGCAGCATTCTCTTTCCTATGATAGCTTTATGCTGCAATATAACTATCTGGGCGCCTTTGTCCTTGGTTTTTCCCTGGAAGATCCCTGGATGAAAGAATTTCCTTCCAGCCATACGCCGGCGGTCCTTTATGATAATTACGTTTCCGCCAACCCCTGTATGGCCGCCATAGGGATCGACAACCGGGAGGGCATGGAACTGGCTGTTTCCCACTTAAAAAGTCTGGGACATCAGAGAATCGGTTATCTGAGCCACGCTCTGAACTCCCACATCATGCAGATCCGTCTGGACGCTTTCCTTAAGACCATGAAACAGCAGGAACTTTCCGCCGATCTTTCCGACACCGGCAGTTCTCACTATACTTCCTGCTGTGTAGAGAAACATCTGCCCCGTCTCCTGTCCGAAAAACAGGCGACCGCCATCATCTGCAGCCATGACCTGATCGCCAGCGCCGCTCTGGTGCAGTGCCAGCAGATGGGATACCGCGTTCCAGAGGATATCAGTATCATCGGTTTTGACGACCTGCCATTTTGCGCCTACACATCACCTCCTCTGACCACGGTGCGCCAGGACCGGCTGCAGCTTGGCAAAAGCGGATATTATGCGCTGGAAAGCCTGAGGAACCAGGTTCCGATCGGAACGCTTCTGCTCCATGCAGAACTGATCGTACGAAATTCCACCGGGACGGTGAAACCGGTAAGATAAAAGAATTCCGCTCACAGAAAAGGAGATACGCACTGCTTTGTGCATATCTCCCTCTTTTTATGAATGATCTTTTCCCGTCTTCTTTTGTTTTCTAAGAGATACGGATCTTCTGTCCCGGATAGATCAGATTGGGATTGCTGATCCCGTTGATCCTTGCCAGTCTCTGATAGGTGGTTCCGTATCTTGCGGCGATCCCGCTTAAGGTATCTCCTCTTTTCACAGTATAATACACCGGTTCGGGCGCTGCCTGGGCAGGACTTCCTCCCGCATAGGCGTTCCATGCCGCCCGGTCTCCATAGAATACGTTAAGATCCAGATCTCCGCTGTAGCCCGGCAGACGGCCGTTCGACGTATATTGATAAAGCGCCGCGAATTTCCAGGCTCCGGTTCCGCCCAGAAGAGGCGCTCCCGGATTGTATCCCATCGGCGTATTTCCTTTATAATATCCGGCGTTCCACAATCCGTAATCCCCGTTTACCACAGACGTCCAGTCATAAGCGTGAACCGTGCTGTTACTCATATAGAGCAGCGGTTTTACCCCGGTCAGCTGGTACACCCGGTCCAGCCAGTCTTTTGCCCAGGCCGGCCCCCGCGACACGCCGTTTCCTTCCCAGTCTAATGCCAGAACTGCTTTCTTGATATAGCCCCGGATATGATCAACAAAATACTCTGCCTCGGCAAAAGCTTCGTTTTTTCCTGCAAAATGATATACTCCCAGCTTTTTCCCAAGATCCGCCCCCTGCCGGAACGCCCGGTCGCAATCCGGATTGACATAGGTCACGCCCTCTGTCGCCTTGATGATCACAAAATCACAGGGCACCTTAGACAGATCGATCCCTGTCTGCCAGCTGGAGATATCGATTCCATTTAAACTCATACTGTATCCTTCCTTTCTGTAAAACCTGCTGTTTTACTGATACAGTATCAGCATATGAAAACTTCCGGCCGGAAGTGCTTCACTTAAAGATATGTTTTCCGATATTCTTCCCGTACTTCTTCTGGCACCAGCCGCCCTCCGGTGGCCCAGACGATCTGTACCGCCTGACCCATCTGCTCCTTCAGACCTCTCTCTTCGAGGTACTCCCGGGTCTCCTTACAGGCCTGCAGCCTTACCGGCCCTGCAAAAGCCGCGCAGGAACTGGGTTCAATGAAAATATCTTCTGTATCCCAAAGCATCCGCATATAATCGTAAAGCCATCTGTCTTCCAGCGTAAATTCTCCGGACAGCAGAGGTTCCATTACCTTTCCCACAAATCCGGAGGGACGTCCCACTGCCAGCCCGTCGGCATGGGTCTGTCCGGTCAGCCCCACGTCCTGCACGCAGATCTGATTGTGCAGTCCGGTTGCCATTCCCAGAACCATACAGGGAGCCTGCGTGGGCTCCACAAAGAACACATGGACATGGTCTCCCCAGATTTCTTTCAGGCCAAACGTAATCCCGCCCGGCGCTCCTCCGACCCCGCAGGGAATATAGACAAATAACGGATGTCCCTCATCCACTGTCACGCCAAGATCATCCAGCTGCGCGTGCAGCCGTCCGGCCGCAACCGCATATCCCATAAACAGATTTTTAGAATTTTCGTCATCCACAAAATAACTCTTCGGATCTGCGTCAGACTCTTTCCTTCCGTTTTTTACCGCTTCGCTGTAATCGGACGCATATTCCACTACTTTCACACCATGGCGGCGCAGCATATCTTTTTTCCACTGACGGGCATCCGCCGACATATGCACGATCACCTGATAGCCAATGGCAGCGCTGGCAATCCCGATACTTAGACCCAGATTTCCGGTAGATCCCACCTGGATCTTATACTGGCCGAAATATTCCCGGCATTTTTCCGAAGCAAGCACGGAATAATCTTCTGCTCCTGTTAAAAGCCCGGCCTCCAGCGCCAGATCTTCCGTATGTTTCAGCACTTCATAGATGCCGCCCCTTGCCTTTACGGAACCGGCCACTGCCAAGGCATTGTCCTGTTTCAAAAGAAGTTCCCCAGAAATCCTGCATCCGTAAGTTTCTTCCAGCATCTTTTGCATCCCGGGGATCCTGGTAAGGGGCGATTCTATCCTGCCTTGTTCCGGCTCTGTTTCCGGAAAACATTTCCGGATAAACGGCGCAAACCGCTCCAGCCGGTCTGTGGCTTCCCGGATTTCTTCTGCTGTCACAGGAAGTTTTTCCCTTGCCGTCTCCCATGGTATTAGCTTGTCATTTACCCAGCAGACTTCCTCTGCTGCCGCGATCTTTTGTATCAACGGATCCTGTGCATAACTTTTTTCCATAATCATCCCTCCTTTGCTCTTACAGCCTTTCTCCGGCTGCAGGGATATTTACTGGATCTCCCGGATCTTTTTCCGAAGCGCCAGCACCTGTCCCGGCGCCACAGACAATTCATCAATGCCCATCTGCACAAATGTTTCTGTCAGTTCCAGATCTGCCGCCAGATCTCCACAGATACTGATCTTTTTCCCTTCCAGATGTACATTATTGGCCACAATCCGGATCATCTTGATCAGCGCCGGATGGCGGGGGTTGTAGAATTTTACCAGTTTTTCATTTCCCCGGTCCATACCAAGGGTAAACTGGGTCAGATCGTTGGTGCCGATACTGAAAAAGTCTACTTCTCTTGCCAGCTCTCCGCTGATCATAACCGCCGCAGGTGTTTCGATCATTACCCCCACCTGGATTTCTTCATCAAAAGCGCTCTTTTCTGCCTTTAATTCCCGTTTTGCTGTTTCCAGCAGAAGTTTTGCCCGCGTCACCTCTTCCACAGATGTGATCATCGGAAACATAATAGATACATTTCCATAGACAGATGCCCGCAAAATAGCGCGAAGCTGGGTTTTAAAAATCTCCTCTTTTTCCAGAGAGATCCGGATTCCCCGAAGGCCCATGGACGGGTTGGACTCTGCGCCCACGTCCAGGCAGTCCGCCTTCTTTTCTCCACCCAGATCAGCGGTACGGATCACTACTTTTTTCACGCCCATGGCCTCTGCGGCCAGCTTATATACCTGGAACTGCTGCTCTTCTGTCGGCAGCTTGGTGCCATTTTCCATATACAGAAACTCACTGCGGAACAGGCCGATGCCGCCGGCGTCGCTGCGGATCACGCTTTCAATATCTTCTCTGGTTCCAATGTTGGCGCAAATGTCAATTCTCTGGCCGCTCTGGGTGATATTTTCTTTTCCTTTCAGCCGCTCCAGATTTTTCACATGAGTGACATTCGTGTCCTTCTTTTGTTTCAGTTTTGTCAATGTGGAATAATCCGGCTCAATATAGACTTTCCCCTCGTAACCATCAATGATGATCATTTTTCCGTCATAATCTTTCTTCAGAGCCTCTCCAAGACCGATTACAGAAGGGATCCCCTTGGTCCTTGCCAGAACGGCCGTATGGGAATTAATGGTACCATATCTGGTCACAAACCCCAGGACTTTTGACTTATCAAGCTGTACTGCCTCGCTGGGATACAATTCTCCCGCCGCCAGGACAAACGGCTCGTCCATCAGCATCCGGTCCTTCCAGCTTCTGGACAAGATCTTAAGGACACGATTGGCCACATCTTTAATATCCACGTCATGGCCCTGCGTATAGATCTTCTGTTCTGGATTTTCTTCGGAAAGATAGTTTTCCGCTACGGTCTGCACCGCATATTCCGCATTTAATTTCTGATCCACAATAAAGCGGTTCACCTGATCCACCAGTTCCGGCCGTTCCAGGATTGTCTGCTGCATCTCGAAGATCGCGGCATTGGCATCGCCCACTTCTTTAGCCGCTGCGTCATACAGGTTCTTCAGCTCCTGGATCGCCTTTGTGCGCGCTTTCTGAAAACGCTGCACTTCCTTTTCCACGTCTTTTACATAAATACGACGGATCTCCTTCCCTTCTCTTTTATAAAAAGATAATTTTCCAATCGCAATTCCTTCTGATACTTTTTTCCCCGTTAATGTAATCATAACCTTCGATCCTTTTCTAAAACCGTTATTTTTTGAACTAATTATACTTTACATGGTTGGTTTCGATTCGTCAAGATACTTGGTTTTCCATTGACTTTTTGTCCCACTTATGCTACGCTTTCTTCGTATTCAACTGGTTCCGGACAGACCGGACCGGTTACAAACTTTTTCTTTTTTTATGGAGGTATCATATGAAGGGTACAGTAAAGTGGTTTAACAACCAAAAAGGCTATGGTTTCATCTCTGATGAATCTGGCAACGACGTGTTTGTACACTACTCCGGACTGAACATGGAAGGATTCAAGACTCTGGACGAAGGACAGGAAGTAGAGTACGACGTAACTGAAGGCGCAAAGGGACCGCAGGCAGTAAACGTGACAAAACTTTAATTCCCTGGGCGGTAATCGTAAATTAAATGTACCTTTTTGAATAGATAAAACAGCTTTGATTTAGATATTTAAAAACAATACACGAAACTTTCGATTATGGCTAAAGACCGGCAGCATAGCTGCCGGTCTTTTCATGTACCGATCAGGTACAGGGTAATTTTCATTTTGGTACAGGGTGGTTTGCAATTTGGGACGTAGTACTTTGCAAATTGGGGACGGGGTAATTTGCAAAAAGACTACGTCCCCAATTTGCCCTTGTCGTAATTGCTGTTTAGTGATATGATGAACATCAGTATAAAGAAAAATTAGATAGAAGGGAAACGAAGAACGTGACCTATAAAGAAGCAAGGGTATATTTGGACCATGTGTCGAAATACGGAAGTGTACTTGGCTTGGATACGATTCGTGAGCTGTTGCGTGAACTTCAGGATCCGCAGAAAGATCTGAATTTCATACATATTGCCGGAACCAATGGAAAGGGATCTGTGCTTGCATACACTTCGTCAGTCTTAAGCGAAGCAGGATACCGGACCGGCAGATATATATCGCCGACAGTGGTTTCCTATCTGGAAAAGATTCAGGTGGATCAGATCCCGATATCTGAAGATACTTTCGCCAGACTGACAGAGCAGACAATGCAAGCTATTGACCGTATGATAGCAGCCGGTAAGTCGAGTCCGACTGTGTTTGAAATTGAAACGGCAATAGCTTTTTTGTATTTCAAGGAGCAACATTGTGATTTTGTTGTCCTGGAATGTGGGATGGGCGGGGAAAGTGATGCCACCAACATTATCCCGTCTCCTGTGTGCGCGGTGTTTACCGCCGTCAGCCTGGATCATCTGGGAATTCTTGGAAACACTCTCGAGGAAATCGCCCGGACCAAATCCGGCATCATCAAGCCGGGCTGCCGGGTGGTCTCTGCTCCGCAGGATGACGAAGTGCTTGCCGTACTAAAATGCCAGGCCGCCCGGAATGGATGTCCCCTTCACACGGTAAATGCTGCGGATATTCAGATCCTGCGGGAGGATTGCCTGGGACAAAGCATTTCCTATCAGGAATATCAGGATCTGCCGGTTTCTCTGCCCGGGACACATCAGGCGGTCAATGCGGCAGTGGCTCTGGAGGTGATCACAGGGCTGAAACAGCAGGGCTATTCTATTCCGGAAGATGCCATCCGGCGTGGTTTTTCCGGCGTCCGGTGGTTCGGCCGGTTCACTTGTCTGAAAAAGGAACCTCTCTTTTTTGTGGACGGCGCCCACAACCCCGCGGCCGCGCGCTGTCTGAGAGAAACTCTGGAGCGCTGCTTTCCCGGAAAACGTCTGATCCTGGTCATGGGCGTTTTTAAAGATAAAGATTACCGGAACATTGCGGCCATTATGGCTCCTCTTGCAGCCTCCGTTCATACAGTCACTCTTCCGGACGCGTCCCGCTCTCTTCCGGGGCAGACGCTGGCCCTGGTGATGCGAGAATACTGCAATGAAAATGTACCGGTTCAGGCAGAGCCTTCCATAGATGCAGCAGTCCGGTCTGCCCTGCAGGAAGTAGGAAAGCACGACGTCATTGTTGCCTTTGGTTCGCTCTCTTATCTTGGCGCAGTTGCCGAATCTGTAGAAGCCATAAGTAGGCCAAATCCGTAAACACATATTTATGCAGGATCTGTAAACAACATATTTATATAGAAATGAGGAATCCATCATGATCGATCAGAACAAAATCAAAGAAGGCGTACGCCTGCTGCTGGAAGGGATCGGCGAAGATCCTTCCCGGGAGGGGCTTCTTGAGACCCCGGACCGGATTGCCCGGATGTATGCGGAACTCTTTGCAGGCATGGAGGAAACCCCTTCCACCCATCTCTCCAAAATGTTTCAGACCACCAACAGTGAAATGGTGCTGGAAAAGGACATTACTTTTTATTCCACCTGCGAGCACCACATGCTGCCCTTCTTTGGGAAGGTACATATCGCTTATATTCCCGACGGCCAGGTAGTGGGCCTTAGCAAGCTGGCGCGGACTGTGGAGGTCTATGCCAGAAGACTGCAGCTGCAGGAACAGCTGACCGACCAGATCGCAGAAGCTCTGATGACCTGCATGCAGCCAAAGGGCGTTCTCGTTATGACTGAAGCCGAGCATCTGTGCATGACCATGCGCGGCATCAAAAAACCGGGAAGCAAAACAGTGTGTCTGGCCAGACGCGGGCTTTTTGCCACAGATCCGTATCTGGAAGCGCGTTTCTTCCGGATGTTAGAAAGGAATGTGTAATATGGATCCTGTAGCAGAAAGAGGAAGCGAAAAGAACCTTTTCTCACGCAAAATGACAGCCATATGGAAGCATCCGCTTTTTCAAAGCTCTTTTCAGCGGATCCAGGAATGGGAAAAAGACAGGATCTACTGCCGGCACGGGATGGAACATTTTCTGGATACCGCCAGGATCGCCTATATCCGGTCCCTGGAAGAAAATATCCCGGTCTCAAAAGACCAGATCTATGCGGCCGCCCTTCTGCATGACATCGGAAAATGGCAGCAGTATGAAGATGGAACGCCCCATGAGATTGCCAGCGCCAGGATCGCTTCCTGTATCCTTAAGGATATTGTAACTACCGCCAAGGCATTTCCAGGCGGAGCGTGGTTTTCCCCGGAAGATATCCGGCAGATCCTGACCGCCATCCGCGGACACCGGACATTAAGATCCGGCGCAGAACCGCTGGAGCGCCTGCTCTACGAAAGCGACAAGGCTTCCAGAGCCTGCTTTCACTGCGAGGCGAAAGACTCCTGCGACTGGCCGGAAACCAAGAAAAACAAGGAGATTTTTATCTGATCATGATTATTGGAAACAGACAGTTTGACACGAAAAATCACACCCATATCATGGGGATCCTCAATACAACTCCCGATTCCTTTTCGGATGGCGGGAAATATACCAGCCTGGACAGCGCCCTGTTTCATGCAGAAGAAATGATCCGGGAAGGCGCAGATATCCTGGACATAGGCGGAGAATCCACCCGCCCCGGCCACACGCAGATTACGGATGAAGAAGAAATCTCGCGGACCGCACCCGTGATCGAAGCCATACACCAGCGGTTTGACATTCCCATTTCCATTGATACCTATAAATCCAAGGTGGCAAGAGCCGCCCTGGAAGCTGGAGCCGACCTGGTCAACGACATCTGGGGGCTTCAGTACGATCCGGAAATGGGCCCGGTGATTCGTAAATACCAGGCATCCTGCTGCCTGATGCACAACCGGAAAGAAGCGGATTATCAGGATTTTTTCCCGGATTTTCTGAAAGATCTTAGAAAATGTATTCGTTCCGCCAAATCTGCCGGCATTTCTGACGACCGGATCATGCTTGACCCAGGCGTCGGATTTGGGAAAACCTATGACATGAACCTGGCAGTGATCCGGAACCTTGACCGGATGCAGGAACTGGGATACCCGGTGCTGCTTGGAACATCCCGGAAATCCGTGATCGGCCTGACTCTTGATCTGCCAGCTGATCAGCGAGAAGAAGGAACCCTTGCCACCACCGTTTACGGCATGCTTCACGGCTGCTCCTTTATCCGGGTGCACGATGTACAGGCGAACAGGCGGGCGATCCAGATGACAGAAGCAATCCGAAACGCGGACAAATACTAAATGCAAACGATACGTTAGATCAGGGAGGCAGTTTTTATGAAAGATCAGATCATCATTAAAAAACTGGAAATCTTCGCAAATCACGGGGTTTTTCCGGAAGAAAATAAACTGGGCCAGAAATTTCTCGTTTCGGCCATACTGTTTACAGACACCCGGGAAGCCGGGACTACCGATAACTTAACGACATCCATTGACTATGGCGCTATCTGCCAGTTTATCGACCAGTTCCTGAAAAACCACACTTTCCATCTCATCGAACGCGCGGCCGAGACGCTGGCAGAAGCGCTGCTTCTGCACACACCCGGGCTGGATGCCGTAGAACTTACAATCCAGAAGCCCTGGGCGCCCATAGGACTTCCTCTGAAATCCGTCGCCGTAAAAATCCACCGCAGCTGGCACACTGCCTATCTGGGGATCGGCTCCAACATGGGCGATAAAAAAGCCTATCTCGACCAGGCAGTGCAGGCTTTGAAAGAACACAAAGCCTGCCAGGTAGAGGCAGTTTCTGATTATCTGGTCACCAGCCCCTACGGCGTCACAGACCAGGATGACTTCCTGAACGCATGCCTGAAACTTCGCACCCTGCTCACACCCTACGAACTTCTGGACGAGCTGCACAAGATAGAACAGCAGGCCGGACGCGAGCGAATCCGCCGCTGGGGGCCAAGAACACTGGATCTGGACATACTGTTTTATGACGACCTGATTCTTGGCGATCCCACTCTGTGCATCCCACACGTTGATCTGGCAAATCGGGAATTTGTTCTAAAACCCCTGGCAGAAATCGCACCTTATCTTCACCATCCGGCAAATGGGAAGACCGTGCAGGAAATGCTCCGGGAAGTAGCAACGTAATTTGGGACATAATTTGGGACGTAGACCTTTTGCAAAGGTCTACGTCCCAAATTGCATTTCAGGGTGTACCTAAATGGATTTCAGGGTGTACCCAATCAACTTTATCCCTCATATTTCATTTTCTGAAGTTTTACCGAGTAGATAGAATATGTGGTCAGCATAATGATATTGGCAAATGCCAGCAACACAACTGCCATCATCCCTGTTCCAAAGCAAAGTTGGCCGAGCATTGCAATTGCCAGCAATACCATCAGGATTGTCTTCATCAGGACAAATGTTTTGTAACTGGTTTTATAGATTATCGTCTGTTCTGCTTCATCACAGCTTTCCAGCCACTCTTTTTCAAAATGCAGATCCGCCGCGTCCCCTTTCTTGGAAGGATCTTTTCTACGCATCTGTCTGACAGCGGCGACCTGATACATCGTACACACAATGACTGTAAGAAGAAACGGCGCTATCGCTCCCAGCAGACGCTTTGCGGTTTCTTCATCTTCAACCGGAAAGCCGAAAGCAAAGAACACCATTGCAAGACACACAATTACGTTCGCCCCTGCTACTCCGAAAGAACTCCACCGCTCATATCCGCAATCCAGCATTTCCATCAGCGAATCATCTTCCACATCCATCTGCCGGATATAGTGTTCTGCATTTCGATAGCAGATCAGGCTTAAAATCAGAGATATCACCACAAAAATCCACAAGATTACAGCCACCTGATTGCCAAGCCATTCTGCTACTGGCGGGAACGGTTCATCTATTCCATCCTGCAGCATAAATATCCCCGCGCCCAAAAATGCACCGATCACTCCGCCTCCACACATAATAAGTATCATTTTCACATATGAATTCAATTTATTTTCCCTCTTTGTCTTCATATTACTCATCCTCCTCAAGCTCAAAAATTTCTTCTACAGGAACTCCAAAAATATTCGCAAGTTTCAACGCCAGTGCCACTGACGGTGAATAATCGCCCCTCTCGATCAGGCTGATCGTCTGTCTGGATACTCCAGCCATCTTGCCCAGCTGCGATTGATTCACATTCAATCTTGCCCGATGTTCCTTCACATGGTTCTTAAGCCCCATATACACCTCTCCTCTCCGCGTAGCTGTTCGCTAAAGCAGCCATGGAAATCCATTCGTAAATATTCATGCATGTATAAACTTCTTTTCTTGTCATGACAAATATAGTTTTCATTTTGACAACTTTTCTTGTCATCCAAACTATAACATTGACAACTTTATTTGTCAACATCTTTTTTGGGGGACGTAGACCTTTGCAAAAGGTCTACGTCCCAAATTGCATTTCACGGTGTACCCAAATGAATTTCAGGGTGTACCCGAATATCAATCACCGGAAGTGCCAAAAGGAACATTCCGGGATTGTAAGCGGTCGCCAAGGTCTCGGGCAAGCCCGGACTTTGGCTCGTCGCCAGTACAAGAAAAAAAAGACATCTTCGTTCTCGAAGATGTCTTTTGGCTACTATCATTATCATAATCTTTACGATTACCGATTTGCGCGATATGCTTCGTCTGCGCTGTATACGTCGAACCCGCTGCCTTTCAGGATATCGATTACCCGGCTCGGATCATCGCTCTTCAATACTGCCGCTGCATCAGAACCGTTGGCGAACGCGTACATGTATTCGATATTCACATTGCCTTCTACAATCTGATGCATCGCCTTGCTTAAGGATCCTGTGGCGTGAGGCACACGAAGCGCCACCACGTCTGTCAGCATAGCGGTGATCCCCGCATCTTTCAGGGCTGCGCGGCCTTTCTGCGGCTCAGATACAATCATACGGAGCATTCCGTAATCGGAAGTGTCTGCCAGACTAAGCGCCACGATATCTACATCGTTTTTTGCCAGGATATCCAGCACTTCGTCCAGGCGCCCTTCTGTGTTTTCCAGAAATACTGATAATTGCTGAATTGTGTTATTGATACTCATGGATCTTTCCCCCTTTTTACAGAACTCTGTTATCGATCACTCGTTTTGCCTTGCCTTCACTTCTCTGAATGGTCTTTGGTTCTACCAGCTTCACTCTTACAGATACGCCAAGAGCCTGCTTTAAGACTGCGGCCACCCGGCTCTTGAGTTCGTCCAGTTTACGGATCTCATCGGAGAAATATTTTTCATCAACTTCTACCATAACTGTCAGCACATCCAGATTGTTCTCCCGGTCTACGATCATCAGATAATGTGGCGCCACACCGCCGCCCATGGACAGAAGCGCTGCTTCTACCTGCGTCGGGAATACATTGACGCCGCGGATAACTTTCATGTCATCGGTACGTCCGGTAAACTTCTGGATCCTGGGCAGTGTTCTTCCACATTCGCAAGTGGTGTGGTCAATGCTGGTCAGATCCTTGGTCCGGTAACGCAGAAGCGGCATGCCTTCTTTTACAAGGGTGGTAAATACCAGCTCACCGGTCTCGCCGTCCGCACAAGGCGTCTGATCTGCCGGATTTAAGATTTCCGGATAGAAGAAATCCTCATGCACATGCAGTCCTTTGTGATGGATGCAGTCCATGGCCACGCCCGGTCCTGTGATCTCGCACAGTCCGTAAATATCAAACGTATTGATATGTAAAATGCTCTCGATCTTCTTTCGCATCTCATCGGTCCAGGGCTCTGCGCCGTTGATGCTGGCTTTTATCTGGAGACGGTCTACAATCCCTGCCTCCTGGGCCGCCTCTGCCAGATATACCGCATAAGACGGTGTACATGCAAATGCTGTAGCTCCGAAATCTTCCATACACATCAGCTGACGCTTGGTATTTCCTGCGGACATCGGGATCGCCATCGCCCCGAGGGCATGGGCGCCGTAATCCAGACCCATTCCTCCGGTAAACAGTCCATATCCATAGCAGATATGGATCCGGTCTTTTGACGTAAGTCCCGCCATAGTCAGTCCTCTTGCCACGCATTCTCCCCAGACATCCACATCCTTTTGTGTATAAGAAGCAAGCGTAAGTTTTCCGGTGGTTCCGGAAGTTCCCTGTACACGGACGATCTGCTCCTGCGGAACCGCAAGAAGCCCAAACGGATAATGATCTCTTAAATCTTCCTTTGTCGTAAATGGAAGTTTGCTGATATCTTCGATCCCTTTGATATCTCCCGGTTCTACTCCCAAGTCATCCATCTTTTTGCGGTAAAACTCTACGTGGTCATACACGTTTTTTACCTGTTTTACCAGCCGCTCACTCTGCAGGGCAGACATTTCATCCCTGCTCATACACTCGATCTTCGGATCCCGGATCTGTTCCACCCAGTTTTCCAGTGCTACTCCTGCCATTTCTCTCTTTCCTCCTGTTGCTTAAAATATATCTTTTTTCCCCACTCACACGACTTCGCCGATTCGCCCATAAGTCCTGACACAAGACTTGAGTCCCTTTTCGCGGATCTGATACCCGCGAGAGTCTCTATAAATGGTATCCTACGTCAAACGCCTTTTTATTGATCTCAATGGTTTTTGGCGGAACCGTTTTTTCGATCACCTCATACCACTGCTCTTTTGTAAAATCCATATGCTGGGCGGCAATTCCCAGCACAACCAGGTTAAATACCCTGGGATTGCCAAGTTTCTTGGCCTCTTCGGTGGCATTCACGGTATAAACCTTGTGACGCTCCCTTAAGTCTTCGATAATATGATCCGGATACTCGGCTGCTCCGATCACTACCGGCATGGGATCGATCCGCCAGTCATTGACAACCAGCGCCCCGTCTTTCTTCAGGAAATGTGCATAACGGAGAGCCTCCAGGCGTTCAAAGGCAATGATCACATCCGCCTGGCCTTCTTCCACGATGGGCTCCGCCACATTTTCTCCATAACGGACAAACGTAACCACGCTGCCGCCGCGCTGCGCCATCCCATGCACTTCGGAAAGTTTCACATCATAGCCGCCGGCGATCGCAAGTCCTCCCAGGATCCTGCTGGTAAGAAGTGTTCCCTGTCCGCCAACGCCGACGATCATAATATTCTTTGTCTCCATTATCTGTCCCCCTCCTTTACCAGCTCGATCGCATCAAATTTACACAAGCTTTCACACAGACCGCAGCCGGTACACATGGTATCGTCAATGTGGATGGTTCCGTCTGCATTTCTGGTCATAGCCGGACAGCCGGGCCGCATGCACATGCCGCATTTTTTACATTTGTCTGTATGTACGGTATAAAGAGGCTTCTTTGCCTTGCTCAGAAGCACGCAGGGCGTCTTGGTAATGATCACAGACACCTCGTCCTTCGCCACCTCTTCTTTGATCACCTTTTCCAGATTCTCAATGTCAAATGCATTGATCTCCACTACATTTTTTACTCCCATGGCTTTGCAGAGCGCCGGGATATTGATCGCGTAGGTCGGATCTCCCTGCAGAGTCTTTCCGGTAGCCGCGTGATCCTGATGCCCGGTCATTCCGGTGGTGGAATTATCCAGGATAATCACTGTACCGGTGGCCTGGTTATACATCATATTCATCAGGGAATTCACTCCGGTATGCAGGAAGGTGGAATCTCCGATCACTGCCACCCAGTTCTTGATATATTCTTTTCCTTTTGCCTTCTCCATGCCGTGAAGACTGGAGATGCTGGCTCCCATACAGATGGTGGTATCTACCACGCTTAAAGGCGCAACCGCTCCAAGCGTATAACATCCGATGTCTCCTGCCGCATGAAGCTTCAATTTATTCAACACATAATAGACACTTCTGTGAGGACAGCCCGGGCAGAGGATCGGCGGTCTTCCTGGCGCTGCGGCCGGCTGATCCAACCCCAGATCTTCTTTCAGGATCGCTTCCCTGATCATGTTGGCGCTGTACTCGCCCTGCACTGTAAATATTTCTTTTCCGATAGCGGAAATGCCCCAGGATTTTACCTGTTCTTCGATCACCGGATCCAGTTCTTCTACAATGTACAGAGTCTCTACCTTCGATGCAAAGTCCTCGATCATCTTTCTTGGCAGAGGATTCACCATGCCAAGCTTCAAAACAGATGCCTCCGGCAGCGCTTCCCGCACATACTGATAGGGAATACCGCTGGTGATCACACCGATCTTCGGATCCCGCATCTCCACACGGTTAATAGAAAGCGTATCCGCTGCTTCTTTCAGTTCCAGATTTCTCTTTTCAATCTCTACATGCCGAAGCTTTGCATTACCCGGCATCATAACCGTCTTACGGATGTCTTTTACATAAGGTTTATCTTCCGGACAGACACGTTCTCCCAACTCCACCAGTCCCTGGGAATGTGCCAGTCTGGTTGTGGTCCGGAATACAAACGGCCGGTCGAACTTTTCGCTTAAATCAAAGGCCAGCTTCATAAACTCCTTGGCCTCTGAACTGTCAGACGGCTCCAGTACCGGAAGCTGAGCGGCTCTTGCCACCATCCGGGTATCCTGTTCATTCTGGGAACTGTATAACCCCGGATCATCCGCTACCACGATCACCAGGCCTCCGTTTACTCCCATATAGGAAACGGTATAGGCCGGGTCCGCCGCCACGTTAAATCCCACATGCTTCATGCAGGACATAGCGCGCACGCCCACGACAGACGCGCCGATCGCCACTTCTGTTGCCACCTTCTCATTGGGCGACCACTCGCAGTACAGGTCGTCCTTGTATTTCACCAGACACTCGCTGATCTCTGTACTGGGCGTGCCGGGGTAAGCGGCGGATACTTTGACTCCCGCTTCATATGCCCCTCTGGCAATGGCTTCATTGCCCAGCATGATCACTTTTTTACTCTCTGCCATGTCATTTTCATCCTTTCACAAATCACATTACTACACCCGTTTATTGTACCACAATACTTTCACGAATTAAAGCACAAAATTTAAGAAACATGTCGTTTACAGGTATATGTTTCCACTTCCAGCTTAATGATCCCCACAGTCTTTTCAAGCCCCGGATTCTCCCGGAATTCCGTAAACTCTTTCCCGGTCTGGTGCTTCATAATGATTTCCAGCGCAGTAAGTTTCTCTGCCGGGTCTTCCAGGATCTGTGCCTTACCCGTTCCGATCACACTGGCAAAATAATAGCTGTACTGACAGGCCTTCTCTCCCTCCTGCAGTCCGTGGCAACAGTCCATCTCAAATCCTGCCCTGGGATCTTTACGGATCATTTCCACTTTCTTTCCTTCTTTTGCGCCATGGAAATACAGGATCAGCTTTCCGTCCTGCTCCCGGTATCCGTAATTCATGGGCACCATATAAATCCCGTCTTCGTCGGAAAGCCCCAGCCTGCACACCTTACATTCATCCAGGATTTCCCTGATTTCTCCGGCATCCGTTACTTCTCTTTCTCTTCTTCGCATCTGCTACTGTTCCTCCTGTCTGCTTATGAAATCAATTGTAAAACTTCCCCCTGACAGTGTCAAATCAGAAATATAAAATCGCCTCTTTCCCGCCTGTGTGCTATAATTACACATATATGCAATCTGTCCCGCCCTGCGGGAGTTCAATCAGGAGGTATCCCATGACAACCGATCTTTCCACACTCCAGGTCCTCTATCAGGACTGCACCCTCTGCCCCCGCATGTGCCATGCCGACCGCCGGGCCCGTCCAGGCGTCTGTGGATGCGGCGCTTTTCTTACCGCGGCCAGGGCCGCCCTTCACCTGTGGGAGGAACCCTGTCTGTCCGGTCAGGGCGGAAGCGGCGCCGTCTTCTTCTCCGGCTGTACGCTGAAATGCTGCTACTGCCAGAACTATCCCATCAGTCAGGAAGGTCTGGGAAAAATTCTCACACAGGAGCGTCTGGAAGAAATCCTGCTGGGACTTCAGGAACAGGGAGCCCAGAACATTGATCTTATCACTGCCACCCAGTTTCTCCCTTCTCTCCTTCCTGTCCTCGACCGCATCCGACCACACCTTCACATTCCCATCGTCTGGAATTGCAGCGGATATGAGCAGACGGAAACCTTACGGATGCTGGACGGCTATATTGATATTTATCTGCCGGATCTGAAATATTTTTCTCCGGATACGGCAAAAAAATATTCCGGCGCGCCGGATTATTTCTCTTTCGCATCAAAAGCGGTAAAAGAAATGATCCGGCAGACCGGAATCCCTGTATTTGCCAGCGACGGAAGCCTGCAAAAAGGCACACTGATCCGCCATATGGTCCTGCCCGGACAGAAAGAAGATTCTGCGCGCATCCTGGAATGGATGGCAGATTCTCTCCCAAAGGGCAGTTTTCTTCTAAGTCTGTTAAGCCAGTATACTCCTTTTTTCCGGGCAAAGGATTACCCGGAGATCAACCGGCGCGTCACGTCCTATGAATATAAAAAAGTTCTGGACAAGGCTCTTGCCCTGGGGCTTAACGAAGGCTTTATGCAGGAGCGTTCCAGCGCAAAAGAAGAATACACGCCTCCTTTTGACCTGGAAGGTCTGTAAGAGGTTAGCCCTCTTTCCAGATAAAAACCGGTACCGGAGGATGGTTGCTCCGGTTGTAATAGTCATTGCGGATCACCGTATATTCTTTTGCAGGAAGGCTTTTTAGATAGGCAAGCAGCCGGTCCCGCTCCTCAAATCCGGTGTCCCCTCCGCTGTAAATGCAAAGGCTCATAAGACCGCCTTTCTTTAAGAGGCAAAGTCCCTTTTCCACCGCCTGCACACTGGTGTCTGCACGGGTGGCAATGTCATGATCCCCGCCCGGCAGATACCCAAAGTTAAAGCAGATCGCGTCTACCGTTTCTGCTTTTGCATACCGGTCCATATGTTCATGACCATCCAGGATCAGTTCTGCTCTCTTTTCCAGTCCCTCCCGGACAAGCAGACGTCTGGTTTCCTCCAGCGCCTTCTGCTGGATATCAAATGCCAGGACCCGTCCCGTTTCTCCCGCCATCTGACAAAGCAGCCGGGTATCATGGCCATTTCCCATGGTTGCATCAATATAAAGTCCCTCCCGGGGCGCCAGTGTACGAAGGATCATCTGACACCACGCTGTGATCTGTGACGGACGCATCATGGTCTCCTCCTTTACAGGTTTTCTTTCACCCATGCCTCGATGTCACCGCCATTTACCAGCCGGCCCGCCTGCCAGTCTGCCTCCGGGCAGTGCTCCTTTAAGCTTTTTTCTGCCTGACTGATCCCGCTGCCTCCGGAGGTTGCAAAAGGAATCAGTTTCTTGCCCGCAAAGTTACCGGACTCCAGAAAAGTATCTACAATCCTCGGTTCCACATACCACCACACAGGGAACCCGATCCAGATGGTGTCATACTGATCCATATCCGGTACCGGCTCCGCGATCTCCGGCCTGGAAGCCGGATCATTCATTTCCACAGAACTGCGGCTTTTGCTATTGTTCCAGTTCAGATCCGCAGAAGTATAAGGCACTGCCGGCCGGATCTCATAGAGTTCCGCTCCTGCCGCGTCCGCAATCTTTCTGGCTGCCTTTGCAGTCACGCCGCTTGCTGAAAAATAAGCCACCAGTTTCTTTGTATTCATATTGATTCCTCCTTATTTTCGATCTTTTATTCTGACATTATGTCACTATTTATATAATAGTACACTCCTGACACAGTGTCAATATTATTTTATCTTTAAAACCTGTTGCAATTACCAATCGTTCTACTATATAGTTATGGTAGTAGGTAATTGCGAAACAAGGTCGCAATCCTGATTAAAAATGCGGTAGGAATCCTGCAATGCAGGATTCCTAAGATGAGAAGCAGGTGACATCAAAATTAGACATGACAAAATAACTTCCCAGATGGACTGCGAAGAAAAAATGTTATAAATACCAAAGGTCAGGCAATCAAAGGTTTTAAACTTCGTATGTATTGAAGTTGGTGGATTTTATCAGCAACAAGTACGGTAATAAGTTGTGTAATTCCTGCAAGAAGTAAATCGGCATGAAGCGTTTTTTCATTCTGTGTTTTACGATTCGCAATACAGAAACTATCCTTGAAATGGTTGATTGATTTTTCGACATTTACACGGATTTTGTAAGTGTCTTCCCATTCCTGGGAACCTCGTTCTACACCAGGATAGGCGCGGAGATTTTTCTCTGGATAAATATAAATCATTCGTCCGCAGGAAGAAGTGGTGCATGGATTATCGCAGTGACATACCCGACATTTTGACTTGTCGGCAGGATTGTATTCCCATTTCATTTTTGGACATACAAACTTCATGGTAGGAAGTTTGCTGCGCAAATGGGATTTGCTTCCTTCCCGTTTCATAGGAAGTGTTGGATCATGTGGGCAGCAGGGAATACCATTTTCATTCACTGTGTAGTCCGTTCCTTCCATGGAAAGTTTTACCCTGAGGGGAATAAAAGCTTTATGGAATCCAATCTCCTCGAAAAGAGATTTATAGATTTCAATCGTATCAAAGGCGGCATCGCCAAGAAAAGTCTTTGGCTCAATCAAAGGATGTTTTTTGAAAAAATCAATCAAAACAGGAAGCAGCGCTTTTGAGTCGGCAAGCGATTTATCCTCATCCGGAGAATCCGATTTCTTTTCTACAACAATATCAGGATGTGCATTTAGGAAATCCTTGTTGTAGAAAGATATGTCGCGGACAATGCCAAGTCCATTTGTGACGATACCGAATTTATAGGCATAACAGAAGTGACCATTGATGTACATCTGCTGGATTGCCTGGTTGGATGCAGCATGAGTTGGCATGGAACCATAAGCGGCTTTGTAAGGATCATAGGAATCATCAAGGTTATGGGATTTTTTAAAAGCCTTCAGCTGTTTAATAATACGGTTGGCATACTTCGGATTATTTTCTGTAACCCATGCTTCAATACCGGAGGTATCAAAGATAGTCATGTCGGCAAGAGCCGGATTCAGCTTTTGGCATATCGGTTCGGTCAGATCTACAAGATGATCGAACATAGATTGTAAGTCCGATAAGAAATCCTGTTTAAAGCGAGTGAATTTTGAACCGTCTGGTACAACATCAAAGCCGCAAAAATCACGAAGTTCCTGAGAGTATTTCAAGAACACAATCAGGAGCGTGTCCGTCGGGATTGAAAAAATACGCTGGAGCAGAAGTGCCTTGAGCATAGGATAAAGCTGGTGCTTGCGAGGTCTTCCGGTTTGGGCGTGAAAATGAGAAACAAAAGAAACAGGAACAATTTCATCAAGGTTAATGGCTTCATCAAGAAGTGCTAGAAAATGATATTTGTCATTATCGAATTTATGTTGACAATCTTCAAAAACTTCTGCCAAAGTGAGCTGCTTATGTGTTATCATATAGGTATATCTCCTTTAAGGTGGATTGGTTAATAGTTTCTAGTCAACTCTATTTTACCATAAACCTTGAGGAGATATTTTATTTTGGCAACAAAAAATGCCGTATTTATGCGGCTTTTGGCGTTTCGCAAACGCCTAAGTTATGGTAGTAAGAAAAGGAGAACAAACGACATGATTTTTATATATCCTGCGGTTTTCCGCAAAAAAGAAGACGGCCGTTACCACGCATTTTTCCCGGATCTGGAATGTTGCGAGGCCTCCGGCGATACGCTGGACGACGCTATTGATAATGCCAATGATGCCGCCAAGACCTGGATCGGCGTAGAACTGGAAGAAGAAGATCCGGTTCTGCCTCATGTCTCTGACATAGAAGACATTAAGACCTCTGACGGCGACATTGTCCGCAATATTTCTGTTAATATCCGCTTTTACGAAGGCTGGGACGAATAATTTTTCTTAAGAAACAGGAGCTATCTAAGTATGAAAAGAAGTCCAATCTAAATTTTAAGTACATTCTTATTGGGATCTCCAGTCACCATTTAAATGGTGACTGTTTGTTGTACTTAAAATGAGAAAGGACTTTTATTATGAAAAGAAATCTATGGATCATGTACGCCATTGCCCTTCTGCAGGGTATGGTTTTCTACGGCCCTATTGCCACCCTGTACCGGCAGGCACACGGGATTACCATCTTTCAGATTACCCTGATCGAAAGCATCTCCCTTGCACTCTTAATCCTGCTGGAAATCCCCTGGGGGATCATCGCAGACAAGATTGGCTGCCGCCATACGATCATCGTTTGTTCCGTGCTCTACTTGATTTCCAAAATCGTATTCTGGAAAGCGGATGGATTTGCCGGTTTTCTTACCGTGATCAGCTACGGAGTCGCTGCTTTTCTTTCCCTCTTTCTGACGGATGTCCGGATTCACAGCGTGAAAAAAACAGATGCGGAGCCTTTCCGGGCCACAATAAAAAAGGCAATGAAGAACCGTTCGCTGCTTCTGTTCCTCATTGCAGCTGCGCTGTTGTCTGAAACCCATCAGACCATCACAGTATTCTTGAATCAATTGCAATATCAAAAATGCGGCCTGTCCGGCTCCTCCATCGGACTCCTCTTTGTGGCAGCTACCCTGCTGGGACTTTTTGGATTCTGTTCCTCCTCTGTCACCGGACAGCTGGGAATCTGCAACTCCCTTCTGCTCTTTTGCTGCATGGCGATCGCTTCCTGCCTTACCCTGGCAGCGACCCATCTGGCGTTCCCGTCTGCGGCGGCCATCCTGATCCTCAGATTCAGCAATACTTTGTTCCAGCCTCTCCTGACCGAAATCCAGAACCGGCAGATCCGGACAGACAACCGCGCCACTGCTCTTAGCGTCAATTCTATGCTGCTCAACAGTGTGGCAATCGGGACAAATCTTGTCTTCGGCGCACTGGCAGACCGGACTCTGACCGGCGCCTTCCTGTTTGGCACAGGGATCTGTATCGTCAGCTGCCTTTTATTTTACGGACTCTTCGCGCCAAACCGGGACCATATCTAATATGGCAGCCGAACCGTCAGGCTGTCTCCTCTGTCTCTACCAGAAATCCTCGCTTTTTCAGGTCTTCCCTGATCAGGTCCAGCGTTTTTTCACTGTCTGCCGTCACCTTATGATAATGGTAGCCGGAGGTAATATTTTTAAGGGGACTGGATTTCCCACTTCGAATGTCTTCCAGAAATTCTGCGGCCTTTCTCCTGGAACTGATCCCAAGCTCTGCCTCCAGGCGTCCATAGACCCGGTGACTGACCATTACATTTTCCACGGTGCCTCCAAGATCTACGATGGCGCACAGTTCTTCCTCCAACTGTTCATCCGTATGCCGTACTTTAAATACCCGGCTCACCTCCGAAGGCATATGCAGCAGATACCCTCTGTTGGTAGATATGATCTCATATCCCAATGCCCGGATCAGTGCGATATCCTGTACGATCACCTGCCGGCTCACATGATAAAGGCCCGCCAGATCCCTGGCCGGAACAGGCTGATCCGCTTCCCGGATCCGGCGGATGATCTCCTCTCTTCTCTCTGCACCTGTCATTTCGTTCCCTGCCCTTCTTTCCTGTGTTTTCCCTTCGCCGGGCTTCTTACACCTTCCCGATCCGTCTCAGGTTTTTCATGGAAATATCCAGGATCGGAGCAGAATGTGTCAGCGCGCCGCTGGAGATATAGTCCACACCGATGTCGGCAAGCCGGCTGATATTTTCTTTTGTTACATTGCCGGAGCATTCCGTCTTTGCTCTGCCGTCAATAAGGCGCACCGCTTCCTTCATCTCTTCCGGCGTCATATTATCCAGCATGATAATATCTGCTCCTGCTTCCAGAGCTTCCTTTACCATGTCCAGATTTTCTGTCTCAACTTCAATCTTCCGCACAAAAGGCGCATATTCTTTTGCCATCCTTACTGCTTCTCTGACGCCGCCTGCCGCGCCGATATGGTTATCTTTCAAAAGAATCCCGTCAGACAAGTTGTACCGGTGATTGTATCCTCCTCCCACACGAACTGCATATTTTTCAAAAATCCGCATATTAGGCGTGGTCTTGCGTGTATCCAGAAGCCGGATCTTTGTCCCGGCAAGAAGAGATGCCACAGAATGTGTATAGGTAGCAATACCGCTCATTCGCTGCAGATAGTTTAAGGCCACCCGCTCTGCAGAGAGCAGCACCCGGATGTCTCCCCGTACTTTTCCCATAAGCTGTCCTTCTTTCACCGGATCTCCGTCTTTGCAATAAAACTCAACCTCTGTCTTTTCATCCAGGAGGCGGAACACTCTTTCAAAAACCTGCAGTCCTGCAACGATGCCCTCTTCCTTTGCCAGAAGATCCACTTCTCCTGGCACCGCTTCTTTCATCACCGCATTCGTTGTCACATCTTCACTGGATATATCTTCTTTCAATGCCTCCAGGAGCAGATGATCTGCCTGAAGCGTCATGGTAATCTGATTCATGTAGTTTTCTCCTTTTCCTGCTATTTCTCTATGATTATACGCTTTTCCAGTTTCTTTGCAATATCTTTTGCCGCCCGTTCAGAGAATACCAGACTTTCCAGCAAAGAATTACTGGCCAGGCGGTTCGCTCCGTGCACACCGTTGCAGCTGGTCTCTCCTGCCGCATAGAGTCCCGGCATAGACGTATGACTTACACTGTCTACCCAGATTCCGCCCATAAAGTAATGCTGCGCCGGCACCACGGGGATCCACTCTCTGGTCACATCATACCCCTCTTCCAGACAGTGGCGGTAAATATGGGGAAAATGTTCCAGGATCGTTTCTTTTGAAATGTGTTCCATGGACAGCCAGACATAATCCGTCCCTTCCTTTTCCATCTCTTCGCGAATGGCTTTTGTCACCACATCTCTGGGCTTAAGTTCATCCACAAACCGTTCCTTCTTGTGGTTGTATAACACAGCTCCTTCCCCCCTTACAGATTCCGAGATCAGGAACCTGCGTCCTGGTTTTGTGGAATACAAAGTGGTCGGATGGATCTGCACATAATCCAGATGTTCTGTCCGAATCCCGTGCCTTTTTGCAATCTCGACGGCGTCTCCCGTCAGGTGGGGAAAGTTCGTAGAGTGGCGGTACTGCCCGCCAATCCCGCCGGTGGCAAGCAAAGTATAAGACGCCCGTATCTCTGTCTCCCCATCCGGCCCTTTAGCCAGGATTCCCCGACATCTTCCATCCTCCTCGATAATGTCTGTCATTTCTGTTTCTTCCCAGATCGTCACATTGGGAAGTTCCTGTACTTTTTTCAGTAATTTGCTGGTGATCTCCTCCCCGGTAATGTCTTCATGGAACAGGATCCTTGGTCTGGAATGGGCCCCTTCTCTTGTATATCTGTATGCTCCGTTCTTTTTTGCAAATTCCACGCCGTACCTTTCCAGCTCTTCAATCACATGCCTGGAGCTGCGGATCATAATGTCCACCGATTCCTTGCGGTTCTCATAATGGCCCGCCCGCATGGTGTCTTCAAAATAGCTGTCATAGTCGTCCGCATCCCTTAACACGCAGATTCCTCCCTGCGCGAGAAAAGAATCGCTGCTTTTTACATCCTTCTTTGTGATCATAAGCACCTGCAAAGACCGTGGGAGATTTAACGCCCCATAAAGGCCGGCCACTCCTGTCCCTGCGATCACCACGTCTGTCTTTTTTGTCATATGGATCACCTCCGGTCTTCCTTCTTTGCAGCCAGATCCAGCATTTTTCTTAAAGGCTCCCTGGCCTGATCCGCAAATATCCGGTCAATTTCCACGGCATTTTTCCCGGTTTCCAGAACTTCCCAGATCTTTTCAAGGGTAATCCTCTTCATGTCCGTACAGACTGGTTCTGTCTTTGGAAAATAAAATTTCTTTCCCGGGTTCTTTTGTTCCAGTTCATAGCGTACACCGTTTTCAGTACAGATCAGAAACTCTTCCGCGTCGCTCTCCGTCGCATACCGGATGATCCCGGAGGTGCTTCCGATATAATCTGCCAGAGCACAGATGGATTCCGGGCATTCCGGATGTACCAGTACCAAAGCGGCCGGATGCCCTTCCTTTATCTCCAGAATTTCCTCCAGTTTCATCTGTTCATGAACAGGACAGAAGCCATCATGAAAAACAAAATGCTTCTCCGGTACCTGAGCCGCCACAACTCTTGCCAGGTTCCGATCCGGGATAAAGTAAATATTCTGATTCGGAAGCTCTTTTACAATCTTCACCGCATTGGCAGACGTCACGCATACATCCGCATACCGTTTCAATTCAGCCGTAGAATTAATGTAGCACACCACCGCCAGATCTTCATAGGCCTTACGCATCCTCTGAATGGTTTCTGCATCTGCCATGTGCGCCATCGCGCAGTCAGCGCAGGCATCCGGCAGCAGTACCGTCTTTTCTGGATTCAGGATTTTTGCGCTCTCCCCCATAAAAGAAACTCCGGCAAACACAATCACCTGGTTGGTAAGCTTTTCCGCAACCTGCGCCAGATAAAAGGAATCTCCGATGTAGTCGGCAATCTTCTGTACTTCAGGCCTGACATAATAATGCGCCAGGATCACTGCGTCTTTTTCATTTTTTAACTGTTCGATCTTTTGTGTAATTTCCATTTTTCACTTTCTCCTTTTACACGAACTTTACACATTATAGCACCTGTATTTACATATGACAAGACATATGTGTATTTCATGGAAATCACAAAAAATGTGCAGATGAACTCCTGCTCATCTGCACATTATTACTTTCGATTATTTAGATCTGTCCGCAGCTTCCATGACCACCGCAGCCGTGAGAATGCTCTCCACAGTGATGGCCTTCTCCATGATGACCTTCTCCATGATGGCTGCACTGCACATCCGGATTATAATTCAGTTTCCCTTCAAGTAATGCCCGAACCGCCTCGTCTGCATCTCCGGATACCCCTCCGTACAGCCGGATACCGGCCTCTTCCAGCGCCATCTTCGCACCCATTCCGATGCCGCCGCAGATCAGTACGTCTGCTCCCAGATCCTTCAGGAAGCCTGCCAGCGCCCCATGTCCGCTTCCATTTGTCTCTGTCACCTGCCCGGCAGTAATTCTGCCGTCTTCTACATCATAGACCTTAAACTGCTCCGTGTGTCCAAAGTGCTGAAATACATTTCCATTTTCATATGTTACCGCAACTCTCATACTGTGTTCCCCTTTCTCTGGTATCATGCCATACAACCGGTAATCACCGCCAAAGATCTGCAGGATCTTGCCGTTTACAATGCAGTCTGCGATCTTTTCTCTGGCGCTCTCATAGATTTCCGTCACTGTCGTTCTGGAGATGTCCATCTGCTTTCCGCATTGTTCATGCGTCATTTTCCCAAGATCGATCAGGCGGATCACCTCGTATTCATCCACCGTAAGGATTACTTTCTCTGCCCGGGAAGCACCCTCTGGCCAAAAACAAACGTGATCCGGTTCCATACAGACTCTCCTGCATTTTCTCGGCCTTGCCATACAGATCCCTCCGTTTCATTTCCGTCATATGTCGGAAATACCATAACATATTTTAATAAGAAAGGCAACCCCAAACAAGCGCTTGACATTTACCGCATTCTCTCTATACTGATATGTGGATAACCAATTCATACCATCCACACTCTGATTGATGATAGAAAGGAATCTTTATGTCTCAGACACCTGTTACCCCCAATCATATGAACGTATACTGGCATGACTATATAGATCACAGAAAGGATCTTCCCGTCACCTGTGCCGGCCTTCATGAAAAAGCGGCGCTGATCGGAAGGACGGGACTGATGCTCCTCTCCTGCGGCACCGGAGCCTGGAGAGTCCGAAGCTCCATGAATACTCTTGCATCTGAACTTTCTGTCACCTGTACTGCCAATATCGGACTTTTGTCCATTGATTATACCTGTTTTGACGGGAGAGAATCTGTCTCCCATTCTCTAAGTCTTCCCAGCACCGGAGTCAACACTTCCAGGCTGGACCGGCTGGAGCGCTTTGTCAAAGATTTTGTAAAATCCGGGAAAGACCTTAGTCTGGAAGACCTCCACTCCCGTCTGGACGAGATTGAAAAGATCGGGGGCCATTATACGCCTCTGATGCAGGGACTGGCCGCAGCTATGGCCTGTTGTGCATTCTGTTTTCTGCTGGGCGGCGGTATTTCCGAGATGGTTTGTACCTTCCTGGGCGCCGGAGCCGGCAATTATCTGCGGGCAAAACTGAATCAGCGCAAATACACCCTGTTTTTATGTATTACCGCATCCGTGGCGCTGGCCTGTCTTGTCTATGCAGCAGCCATACAGCTGTGTGAGTGGTGCTTTGCCATTCCGTCCTCTCACGAAGCCGGTTATATCTGCTCCATGTTATTTATCATCCCGGGATTTCCCTTTATCACCAGCGGCATCGATCTTGCCAAGCAGGATATGCGTTCCGGCATGGAGCGGCTGATCTATGCAGTCATGATTATCGTGGTTGCCACTACCACAGCATGGGCAATGGCGTTGCTTTTACACCTGCAGCCGGAAGAATTCCCTTCCTTTGTCGTTCCGCCTCTGGCGCTTTTTTTCCTTAGACTGCTGGCAAGCTTCTGCGGTGTATTTGGCTTTTCTCTTATGTTCAACAGCCCCCTCCCCCTTGCGGCAACGGCGGCTTTGATCGGCATGATCGCCAATACGCTTCGCCTGGAAATGGTTGATCTGGCAGGATGTCCGCCTGCCATGGCCGCATTTCTGGGTTCTCTGACTGCAGGGCTTCTGGCGTCTCTTCTGCAAAAGCCCCTGGGATTCCCGCGGATCTCTATTACAGTGCCTTCCATTGTGATCATGGTCCCCGGCCTTTATCTGTACCGGGCTGTCTATAACCTGGGGGAAATGTACCTGGGAGATTCTGCCTCCTGGCTTGCCTCTGCCCTCCTGATCGTCCTGGCGCTTCCGCTTGGACTCATCTTTGCCCGGATCATCACCGACCGGTCTTTCCGGCACTGTAGTTAATTTTTATCAGGGATTCCCGGATATTCCGGTCAATTTTACGGATAGATTCCGCATAGAATCTATGCTATAGTAGATGTGCCGCAGTATCCGGCAAATCTTAAATTTCCCCGGACAAACTGCAAAAAAAGAAAAAAGAGGTATTCTATGATCCAAAAAACAAACGGTACCAATCCACTGCTGTTGATATACCGGGTCGTCCAGGGCGCGCTGATCGGCCTTGGCGCTGTTCTGCCCGGTATCTCCGGCGGAGTGTTAAGTGTGATCTTCGGTATCTATAAACCGATTATGGAACTGTTGTCCAATCCTTTTAAGAATTTCAAAACACATGTCCCCCCTCTGATCCCGGTATTTATCGGCGGCATGATCGGATTTCTGGGAATTGCCAATCTTCTGGCCTTTTTCCTGAACAAATATCCGGATCCGTCCGTGTGTCTCTTTGTCGGACTGATCACCGGCATGCTTCCTTCCCTTTTCCGGGAAGCCGGAGAAAAAGGAGTCACCAGAGGCTCCTACATTTCTCTTATCGTCTGCATGATCGCGATCTTTGCACTGCTGACCGGACTAAGCGCTGCTTCTGTTGAGATCAGACCAGGCTTTGCTTCCTATCTGTTCTGCGGCTTCTGTCTGGCCTTAAGCGTGATCGCCCCGGGCATGAGCTTTTCCACACTGCTGATGCCGCTTGGCCTGTACACCCCTTTTGTAGACGGCATCGGTCATCTGGACTTTCAGGTACTGATCCCCGGCGGGATCGGCGCTGTTGTCACAATGATCTGCCTTGCAAAAGCCATCAACGCATTGTTTGAACATTTTTATTCCCTGGCTTTCCACGGGATTGTGGGGATTGTGATCGCAGCCACAGTCGTGATCGTCCCATATTCCAGCTTTACTGCTTCCGTAAGCGGATGCCTCATCAACATCATCTGTCTTGTGGCAGGTGTGATCGCAGCCCTTCTTCTGGATAAATTTAACAGCCGTGTAGAAGTAAAATAAGTTTATTTCCTGCTTCCTGGCAGGAATACTATACAAAGGAATGAAAAGGAGACTATCCACATGAACACAAATCCATCTGTTAAAAAAGGCCGCGCGTCCGTTTTTGAACTGAACGGTGTCCCGTCTCTGGGGCAGGCGCTGCCACTGGCTATGCAGCATGTTGTTGCCATGATCGTGGGCTGTGTCACTCCATCCATCATTGTGGCAGGAGTCGCAGGCGTCAGTCCTTCTGACCGGGTGATCCTGATCCAGGCGGCCCTGTTCTGCTCTGCCATCAGTACACTGTTACAGCTCTTCCCTTTTATCCGGTTCGGAAATATGCAGCTGGGAAGCGCGCTTCCTGTGATCCTCGGCATCAGCTTTGCCTATGTGCCAAGTATGCAGGCCATTGCCGGAACCTATGACATTGCCACCATCCTGGGAGCTCAGGTAGTCGGCGGTGTCGTCGCCATCATTGTAGGCTTCTGCATCCGGAAGATCCGTGTACTGTTTCCGCCTCTGGTAACCGGAACTGTGGTCTTCACTATCGGACTTTCTCTGTATCCGACTGCTGTCAACTACATGGCAGGCGGAACCTCCAGCGAAAATTATGGTTCCTGGCAGAACTGGCTGGTGGCGTTCTTTACTCTGGCTGTTGTAACAGGCCTGAACCACTTTGCCAAAGGATTTTTAAAGCTGGCTTCTATTCTGGTGGGAATTGTGGCCGGATATATCCTGGCTGTACCTTTCGGCCTGGTGGATCTTTCCGGAGTACAGTCCGCCGGAATCTTCCAGCTTCCGCAACCGCTGCATTTTTCCATCAGTTTCGAGCCCTCCGCCTGTGTGGCCATCGGCCTTTTGTTTGCCATCAACTCCATTCAGGCCATCGGAGATTTTTCTGCAACCACTTCCGGAAGTATGAACCGCATGCCGGATAACAAAGAGCTGCAGGGCGGAATCATTATGTACGGCATCAGCAATATCCTGTGTGCGTTCTTTGGCGGACTGCCGACTGCCACCTACAGCCAGAACGTGGGCATCGTTACCACCACAAAAGTCATTAACCGGTGCGTCCTTGGACTGGCAGCCATCATCCTGATGATCGCCGGTTTTGTGCCTAAGTTTTCCGGTCTTCTGACCACCATCCCGCAGTGCGTACTGGGCGGCGCTACGATCTCTGTTTTCGCCTCCATCGCCATGACCGGGATCAAACTGATCTTCCAGGAGGAAATGAATTTCCGCAACACATCCATTGTCGGACTGTCCGTTGCTCTTGGAATGGGCATTACCCAGGCTTCCGAATCCCTGGCTGCCTTCCCTGAATGGGTCACCACAGTATTTGGAAGTTCCCCGGTAGTGGTAGCCACATTGATGGCCATCCTGCTGAATGTGATCCTTCCAAAGGAAGAAAAGCAAAAGTAAGAAAAACGCTGAGGCCATAAGGCTTCAGCGTTTTTTGTATACTTATCTTTTATCATATCAACATCCTATCCCAGTCCATGACACTCCAGCCAATCCATCAAAAGCGGCTTTTCTTCCCGGATCCTGTGCGCCCGGATCCGGAACGCACCAATAGTAAACAGAGTAAATACTGCCGCCAGGATCAGAAGATAGACCAGACATCCCCGGATACTTTCCCCGCCGCTGATGGTACTTCGGAAAGCCTGTACGGTATACGTAAAAGGTACCCATCCATGAAGGGCCGGCACGAAGCTGCCGGAAACTTCCAACGGGTAGGTCCCGGCCGATCCCGCCAGCTGTACCACCATAAAGATCAGCATCAGAAAGCTTCCTGCCTTCCCGAACAGATCAGTAAAGAAATACATAATAGACATAAATGCTACAGAAGCCACACAGGCTGTCAGAATGGTTTCTCCCCATCTGGCAGGTGCAAATCCGTCAAATAGATGGAGCGCGCCCAACATTACCAATGCCTGCAAAACTGCTACCGTATAGAGAACTGTAGCCTTGCTGCGCCACCATGCTTTTCCGGAGCGTAATTTTCCACTGTAGCTGTTCAAAGGATACATCAGACTAAAGGCAATGCAACCGACCCAAAGTCCCACTGACATCATGTAGGGAGCCATCGCGTGTCCGTTATTGGGCATATCTGTCATCTGGCTTTCTCTGGTATCCACCGGAGCCGCAACCATCTCCGCTGCATTATCACCTGTGTTGGCCTTTCTAACCTTATCTGCCCCCTCTTTTAACCCTGAAGCCAGAGCGTCTGCTCCATCCTGTACCTTTAAAAGCCCTGTACTAAGCTGCCCGCTTCCGTCTCTTAACTGTTCTGCGCCTGTATGGATCTTTTCTGCTCCTTTGGTAAGCTCATTCGCACCGGTTACCAGCTTGGGAGATGCTCCATTTAGCTGTTCTGCTCCGTTCGCCAGAGAGGCGGATCCCTGCTTCAATGACTTGATGCCATTTTCAGCCTGCTGTGCGGATGCAGCAAAAGTTTCCATCCCTGATGCAAGAGCGGCGCTTCCGTCTGCCGCCTGATCTACCCCCGCTGTATAAGTCTGCACGCCGTCTGCCAGCGCAGCCGATTTTTCTTCCAGTACCTTCGCCTGCGATGCCAGCGTCTGCAGCCCTTCTGTTGAATTCGATGCCGCCGATAAGAGATCCCCTGCCTGGGAAAGCGCAGTCTGAGCCTGGGAAACCTGACTGCTCATAGTCTGAGCGCTTTGATAATTAGCCTGGGCTTCCTGAAGCGCTTGCCGGGCCAGCGCTGCCAACTGTTCTGTATCTTTCGCCTCCACGGCTGCTTCGATCTGTCCTGCCAGATAGGAGGGATCCGCTGCAGCCGGCGCCCCGCCGAGTGCAGCGGAAGCTTCCTTCATCTGCTGCGCATAACCTGACAGATCCGAAGAAGCAGGTATCTGGGAAAGGGCTCCCGAAAATGCAGCCATTCCTTCACTCAGCGAACGGGCTCCATCTGTCAGTGCCTGAGATTGTCCGTGGCTTTCTCCCACAATGGCCTGCAGTCCGTCATTCAAAGTATCTGCTCCGTTTTTCAGGCTCCCAGCCCCATCTGAAATCTGTCCGGCAGCATCGGCCAGTTTCCCTGCCCCCTCGTCCAGCTCCCTTGCGCCGTCTCCTGCTGCCTCTACCCCTCGGGTATATTCCTTCAGCCCTTCTGTCAGGGCCTCTCCTCCGTTTTGAAAGGTCAGAGTACTCTCCGCCAGAGTCCCCAGATTTTCTGCCAGCCTGTCACTTCCGGAAACCGCTTCTTTTGCGCCGTCTGCCAGCTGGCCGCTTCCATCCGCAGCCTCCGCCATCCCGTCTCCGGCCTCTCTGATACTGTCAAACATGACTTTTGCATAAACGGTAGTCACTTTCTCCCGGACCGTGTTTTCCATACTCTTCATCGCCGTTTCGCTCATTTTAGAAGCAATATAATTAGTCCCCGGGTTCGTCTCATAAGAAAGTTCCATTTTTTTCGGATTTTCACTTGTAACAGTGGCCGCATTTGCCGAAAAATCTTCCGGGATCGTAATCACCATGTAGCATTTCCCGTCTGCCAGCCACTGTTTCGCCGTTTTTTCATCTGTAAAACGAAAATCCAGAGAATCGTCCTCTTTTAGCTTCTCCGTCAGTTCCTCCCCGATCTTCATCTCCTTCCCTTCATAATAAGCAGCCTGATCCTGATTGACCACTGCAACAGGAAGCTGGTCTGCCTTTCCATATGGATCCCACATAGACCCCAAAAATAAGGTTGTGTAGATAGATGGGATCGCGATGACTGCAATAACCACCAATAAAAGTATTTTGTTATGGAAGAGCTTCTTCCACTCCTGTCTGACCATGTTTATTTTCCCCTTTCTGTCAGTTGAAAGACATCATTTCTATTAATAGACATTATGTTGATTTTTAGAACCGATTGCATTATACTGAACAAAAGAAAAGGAAGCAACCATCAGATATGGGAGCCAACGTCGGATAATCGACACATCTCTGTTCCCATGTCGGTTGTTTATGAAATTTTAAGAATCTGTGGAGGGAAAAATGAATCCAAAAGACAGAAGAGTCCGGAAAACCAAGACACAACTGGAAAATGGGCTTGCCGGACTTCTGCGGGAAAAAGCGATTAATGAAATCACTGTAACAGAACTGACCGAACGGGTTGATATCAACCGCTCAACTTTCTATCTTCACTACCGCGATATTTATGATATGATGGAAAGCATTGAAAACGAACTGGTGGAAAAGATCGAGGAGCTGATCCAGGCACGCCCGGTCAGCCCCTTCGGAGAAAACAGTTTTCCTTTTATTGAGGACATCTTTGCCATTCTGGCAGAAAATAAAGCGATCTGCGCCGCGCTTTTAGGTTCTAACGGAGACATTGCCTTTCTCCACCGGATCGAAGCCATCTTGTCAAAACACAGCCTGAAAGTACTCGAAGCAACATTCCCTGACCGGTCAGATGACCTTAAGTACTCTTACGCTTTCTGCCTCTCCGGCTGTGTCGGCCTCATCAAGACCTGGCTGGCTGCCGCCTCCCCGGAAAGCCCGGAGCACATGGCAAAGCTGACATTCCGGCTTATCACGAACACCTTAAACATCAAATCCTGATTAATAAATTTCTTTCGCATCCACAGGAAGCCGGCTGACATGATCCAGATAAGTTCTGGAATTTTCAGCCTCTTCTTCCTGATAGGGAAACCCCAGATTTTTCCCCACCTCTCGGGCCACTGTATCAAAAAGGGTGCACATCTCAAAAACGCTCTTCCAAATCGCCACTATTTCTCCCGCCGGATAAGTACGCAGATAGCTTTCATAAACAGCTCCGGGAAGATATTTCCGCAGATATTTTCCGCCTTTCCCCACACTGATTGAAAAATCATATTCTATACCTGCTTTCCAGCTGATTACCTGAAACAGCATGGGGCGAATCACGAAATCCAGCATTTCCATTACATAAGGGATTTCGTCTCTCCACAATCCCTTTGCCACGTTATTCAGGCACCACCAGAATTCATTACAAACAGCCCGGAATTCTTCCATGGAGGGCTTTTTTACCCAATAAGCCCTGTCTGATACTTCATCCGGTACCGGCAGACATTCTACTTTATCTAAGAGGATCTGATAAGGTTCTTCCTTTTTCATCTGCTCTTTCACATACGGCAGCGTACACACATGCAAATCGAGGCGATTTCCGTCAACAAACTGCATCAGCCAGCCGTAGCAATGATCCTGGTTTCCCGAAGCCCAGAATCCATCGTCCGGATACTGCATATACAGCCGTTCTCCAAATCGGTCGATCCACCTCCTGTCTTCAATAAATGATCTAGTCTCTTTCACTACATACACCAGGTCATAATCCTGAAAAATATCTTTGGGAACTCCAGGTACCGTCCTTGATCCTTCCAGATATGCAGCCAGGATTCTTTCGTCTTCTCTGGCTGTAGATATCAGCAGATCAAACATTTCCTTTTCGCTACGCATGGTATCCTTGATACTCCTTTCCATACATCTACCTGCTGTTTTTAAGATCCGGACGGCGCCTCCTGGCGCCGTCCTACAGATCAAACAGTGACAGCTGATTGGACTCCGGCAGATCACCCAGAAGCCCCAGATCTCCCATATAATCGATCACTGTCTTGCTTGCTTTGGTCCGCTGGCGGAAGTCGTCCCTGGACAGATAGGGTCCGTCCTTGGCCGCCTCTTCTACCGCTTCCGCCGCTTTTTCACCCATGCCGTCGATACTGACAAAGGGGGGCATCAGTTTTCCGTCGATGATCTGGAACTTGGTCGCCTTCGCCCGGTAGATATCAATGGGCAGGAATTCATATCCTCTGGCATACATTTCCTGTACGATATGCATATCCTTCATAGTGTCCTGTTCCTTCTTACTCAGGGAATTAGACCGTCTGTTATAATCATCGATATATTTCTGCAGGACTTCTTTTCCCTGGCACATGATCTCATAGGAGAAGGCATCGGCACGGATTCCGAAATAGGCTCCATAATAGGCCAGCGGATAATTGATCTTACAGTACGCGATGCGGTATGCCATCATTACATAGGCTGCCGCGTGAGCCTTGGGGAACATGTACTTGATCTTTTCGCAGGACCAGATATACCAGTCCGGCACGCCATGCTCCGCCATGTCTTTCTTAAAGTCCGGCCACTCCTTGCATTTTCCTTTTGCCACGGCTCCCTTCCGGACTCGCTCCATAATGGTAAAGGATTCCTCACTGTCCAGGCCCTGATTGATCAGATAAGTCATGATATCGTCACGGGTACAGATGGCCGTGGAAATCGTGGCTTTTCCGCTGCGGATCAACTCCTGGGCATTGTTCAGCCACACATCCGTCCCGTGAGACAGTCCGGAGATCCGGATCAGATCGGAAAGGGTCTGTGGCTTGGTGTCTACTACCATCTGGATAACGAAATCCGTTCCAAACTCCGGAATCCCGAGACACCCCACCGGGCAGCCGCCAATGTCGTCCGGCTTAATGCCAAGAGCCGAGGTGTCGTGAAATAAAGACATCACGCCGGGATCGTCCAGAGGGATCTTCGTTGCTTCAAACCGGTGGTCCGTTTCATTGTATTCATTATCCATAGCCGGGGAACTGATATACTCTTCCAGTGTCTTGATCATGGTGGGATCATCGTGTCCCAGAATGTCCAGTTTCAGCAGGTTATGGTCAATGGAATGATAATCAAAATGGGTGGTTACGATGTCCGTCGTGGTGTCATTGGCCGGATGCTGGACCGGCGTAAAAGAGTTGATCTCCTCTCCCAGCGGCAGAACGATGATTCCGCCCGGATGCTGTCCGGTACTCCTGCGGATCCCGGTACATCCCTGAACGATCCGGTCAATCTCGCAGTTTCGTTTTCCCTGTCCCCGTTCTTCATAATAATTCTTCACATATCCGAACGCGGTCTTGTCCGCCAGGGTGGCAATCGTCCCGGCCCGGTAGGTCTGTCCGGCTCCGAAAATGACCTCCGTGTATTTATGAGCATTACTCTGATAATCACCGGAAAAGTTCAGGTCAATATCCGGCTCCTTATTTCCTTTAAATCCCAGGAAGGTCTCAAAGGGGATATCAAAACCGTCCTTTGTAAGCGGCTCCCCGCAGACCGGACACAGCTTATCCGGCATATCCCAGCCACAGCCTCCCGCATAGGCCCTGACTTCTTCGGAATCAAAGTCGCTGTAATGACATTTTTTACAGTAATAGTGTGGGCTTAAGGGATTGACCTCTGTAATTCCCGCCATGGTGGCAACAAAAGAAGATCCTACGGATCCCCGGGAACCTACCAGATATCCGTCCTCATTGGACTTCCACACCAGCTTCTGGGCAATGATATACATGACCGCAAATCCATTGGAAATGATGGAGTTCAGTTCTCGTTCCAGACGTTCCGTTACCACCTCCGGCAGCGGATCTCCATACATGGAATGAGCTTTATTGTAGCAGATTTCTCTTAACTGCTTATCCGAATCCGGAATCACCGGCGGACACTTATCCGGCCGGATGGGCGTGATCTTCTCGATCATGTCTGCAATCTTATTCGGATTCTCGATGACGATCTCTCTGGCTTTCGCAGAACCCAGATATTCAAATTCCTCCAGCATCTCGTCCGTGGTATGCAGATACAGAGGCGCCTGTTCATCGGCGTCCGAAAAGCCTTTTCCTGCCATAATGATCCGCCGGTAGACTTCATCCTCCGGATCCATAAAATGTACGTCACAGGTAGCCACCACCGGTTTGCGAAACTGCTCTCCCAGCCGGACGATCTTCCGGTTCAGATTCCGGATATCCTCTACAGAATTTACATTTCTGATCCTGTCGCTTTCGATCATAAACCGGTTATTTCCCACCGGCTGGATCTCCAGATAATCATAAAAGCTGACGATCTTTGCAATCCTGGCATCAGACTTTTCACTCAGCAGAGCCTGATAAAGTTCTCCTGCCTCGCAGGCGCTTCCCACCAGCAGGCCTTCCCGGTATCTGGAAAGTACACTTTTCGGGATCCTGGGTCTTCTGGCATAATACTCCAGATGAGACTTGGAGATCAGGGTATACAGATTCACCCGCCCCACTTCATTGCAGGCCAGGATGATCACATGATACGTGGGAAGTTTTTTCACCACATTTTCACTCTGGGTCCCGAAATGATTCAGCTTCGTCAGATCGTGGATCCCTTTGTCCTTTAACATGTGTGCAAATTTTACAAAGATCTCTGCGGTCGCTCCCGCGTCATCCACCGCCCGGTGATGATTCTCCAGCGAAATATTCAAAGCATTTGCCACAATGTTCAGCTTAAACTTGGACAATGTGGGCAGAAGCATCCTGGCAAGCGCCACGGTATCCACAGAGGTGAAATCCGGCATCAGGTCCAGATAGCGCATATTCTGCTCCAGAAAGCCCACGTCAAAGGACGCGTTGTGCGCCACCAGCACCGCGTCTCCGATAAATGCAAGGAATTCCGGAAGCACTGTTTCTATGCCGGGTGCGTCCATCACCATCTGATCCGTGATACTGGTCAGTCTGGTGATCTCAAAAGGAATCGGGATCCCCGGATTTACAAATGTACTGAACCTGTCGGTAATTTTTCCCTTTTCCACTTTTACAGCCCCGATCTCAATGATCTTGTCTTTTATGGGGCTGAATCCTGTGGTCTCCAGATCAAACACCACATAGGTCCCATCGAGAGACTGACCCTTCTCATTGACGGCCACATCTGTCAGATCGTCTACCAGATAGCCTTCCACGCCGTAAATCACCTTAAAGGGATCCTCTTTATCCAGACCCTCTATGTAATGGTTGGCGTCCGGAAACGCCTGCGCCACTCCGTGATCGGTAATCGCAATAGCCTTATGTCCCCAGTCATGGGCCCGCTTTACAAGATCTTTGACTTCAGAGACCCCGTCCATATCGCTCATTTTGGTATGGCAGTGAAGCTCCACCCGCTTTTCCGGCGCCGTATCCTGCCTGGACTGGGTAAAATCACTGATCTTGCGGATCCCGGTAACAGAGACGATCGTCAGTTCCCGGTCAAATTTGTCAATCGCCGTCACTCCTTTGATCTTCAAAAAAGCGCCAGGCTTTACTTCTGCCAGGATTTCCGGCAGCCGTTCGTTTTTTACAAACATTTTGACCATGATCGTATCTGTAAAATCTGTCACCGCATACATTACGATAGTTTTTTCATTGCGGATCTCCCGGGTATCAAAACTGATCACCTTTCCGTGAATCGTGATCTCTCCCATTTCTGTCACTACCTGGGAAAGTTCAATGGGATCATCGTCAAAATCGGTGCCGTAAATCAGATTCGGATCTGTACTCTGCTTTTTCGCGCCAAAATAGGAACTTTTGTAATTGCTTCTTCGTCCTTTTTCACCGGAGAATGTATGGGGAACCGCACCGGATTCCTTCTTTTCTTCCTGCTTTCTGGCCTCTTTTTCCTCCCGCAGCGCTTTTCGCTGCCTGCGGATAGCGTCTACCTCCAGTTCTAACTTTTCTTCATTATACTTCAGCTTGCTGTCTGTCGGCTCTTCAAAGACTACGCGCACTTCAATCGGTCGATGGAACCGCTCATTAAACACTTCCGTCAGATACCGGGTCAGGGACTCTCTTCTGCCCTGCGCCACAATGGTATCCGTCATTTTCAGAAGCAGGATATTTTCTTCTTCAAAAGAATAGTTCCCGCTCTGAAGCATATTACGCTCTACCACACTTTTTTCATTCAGCTCCAGAAGCAGGCTGTCATAATATTCCCGCATCAGATTCTCCGGAGTATACTGCCCGGACAGCTCATACTGTTCCACCACCTCTACACGGATCCTGGTCCTTGCAAACAACTGATCCTTCAGAATGTGTTCGATCTCATAAATATGCTGTTTCTGGATCAGGTGACGGCTGAAAAGGTGGACGCGGATAAAGTCCCTGGTGGAATTTGTTACTACCCGGGTCACCTTCGTGGCTTCAAAGAGCATCCACAGATCATCATTCAATTTTAAAGTAGGAAATACTTCAAAAAATGGTTTACTCATTCCAGTGCAGCAGCTCCTGTCTTAATGTTTCCAGCAGTTCCTCTTCTTTTACTTTCTTTACGATCTCGCCTTTTCTGATCAGCAGTCCTTCGCCGACGCCCCCGGCAATGCCGATATCCGCTTCTTTCGCCTCTCCGGGGCCGTTGACCACGCATCCCATCACAGCTACCTTCACATCATCCAGCGGAATATCTTCCACCATATCCTGCACCTTATTGGCAAGGCCGATCAGATCAATCCTGGTTCTTCCACAGGTAGGACAGGACACTACTTCAATACCGCCTTTTCGAAGCCCCAGTGTCTTTAAGATCAATTTGGCTGACTTAATCTCTTCCACCGGAGAACCGGTTAATGATACACGGATCGTATCCCCGATGCCCTGAGACAAGATCAGACCCAGTCCGATAGAGGACTTGATATTTCCTGCCAGCAAAGTGCCGGATTCTGTAATCCCCACATGCAGCGGATACGGGCAGACTTCCGCGATCCGCTCATGGGCGCGGACGCACATCATCACATCCGAAGACTTAATGCTGACTACCAGCTGGTCATATCCCATGTCTTCAATCATATGGACCTTTTCCAGCGCACTCTCCACCAGCCCTTCCGCCGTAACTCCTCCGTATTTTTCCACCAGATGCTTTTCCAGAGAACCGCTGTTGACGCCTACCCGGATGGGAATCTGATATTCTTTCGCCTTATCCACCACGGCCCGTACCCGGTCTGCATCTCCGATGTTCCCCGGATTGATCCGGATCTTATCTGCTCCGTGCTCAATAGCTGCAATTGCCAGACGATAATCAAAATGAATATCTGCCACCAGCGGAATATGGATCTGCTTTTTGATCTCTACAAGGCTTTCCGCCGCTTCCATGGTAGGAACCGCGCAGCGGATGATCTCGCATCCTGCCTTTTCCAGCGCAAGGATCTGCGAAACAGTTGCCTCTACATCCTCCGTTCTGGTGTTGGTCATGGACTGGATCGCCACCGGACTTCCGCCCCCGATGGTCCGTCCCCCGATCCGGATCTTTCTGGTATCCTCTCTTGTAATCATGGCCATCTCTCCTTTTCGTTCAAAAACCCCGCAGTTTTCGTGCGGGGTACCTTTCCGTTTTTACTTTTTGATAAATACAAACTGCTCGCCATATTCGCGTTCTGCAAGCGTCAGCTCTTCCTGATCCACACTATAGTCAAAAGAAGTGGTCACCTGGCTGACTGCATTCTCCAGCATCTCTTTTGTGTACAATCCGTCTGAGGCGTCCGCCGCCTTCTGAAGTTCCTCTTCATTGCTTAATATGGTGATCGTCTTTTCATCCGTATCCATAGTATAGGTCATGGGGATATCCACCGTGCCGCCTTCTGCAAATTCCGGAAGGACTACGGTCAGATCCCCGCCGCCCGCCACATCCAGCTCCAGACTGCCGTCTTCATTGACCCAGCTTCCTTCCAGCGGATTGGTCGTAAAAAGTTTGGTCAGAAGAAAAATCGCTATGATCACGATCAGCGCGGAGGAAACCATCGTCGTGATCCTCCAGATCCTGCTTCGTACTGCTTCGTCTCTTTTTGCAATCATATATATGGTATCCTTTCGGTATTCTTTCTCATTTCTTACATTATATAGTCTTTCCATTCCAGTGTCAACGTCGGCAGCCTCCCCCGCCGCCCCGGCCTCTATTCGGGCACTTCGACCACCAGATAATATCCTTTTTCTGTCTTTTCAATCTTCCGGATCCGTCCTTTTCTTGCGCGGATCCTGTTTCCGGTCCGATAGATCCCGGACATTGCTACTGAAGGTTCCACCAGATAAGTATACTGTCCGGTGACAGCGCTCCTTTCACTGATCTCCACCTCCTGGCCTTCTTCTACCAGGCCTTCCCGTTCCATTTTAAACCTTTCCAGACGCATATCAGCCCACTCCTTTTTATAATTCGTTCCAATTTGGAACACTTCACGCAACACTTTGTTGATATTAAGCACATCCTGTGTTCTTTATTGCCACAATTGGTAAAATATACCAAAACACGAAGGAGGAGCGAGAAATCATGTCATTTGCCGAAAAGCTGAAATATCTGCGGGAGCAGAATGAAATGACACAGGAATACGTTGCCAGCAGGCTGAATGTTTCCCGTTCTACCATTGCAGGCTACGAAACAAAGAACCGCCAGCCATCTCATGAAAAGCTGACGGCGCTTGCCGCTCTCTTTCAGGTGTCTGTCGATTATCTTCTGGACAATCAGACAGATATCGTTCAATTATCTCCTTCGCGCACCCCGCTTCCGGACGCATCCGAGACGGATCTGCTGGTCAGATATCAGAATCTTTCACCCAGATCCAGAATGGAGATCCTGGATTTCATGCAGTTTCTTGAATTCCGCGACCAACAGAAATCCTGAAGCCACTTACGTCTTATTCTTTTACAAATCTGTGATAAATATAAGCATTTGCCTCTTTTTCTTCCTGGTCATCCAGCGGAGCAAGTTCTGCGCTTCCGTATTTTCTTTCCAGCGCTCTTTTTAACAGCCAGTCGCAGACCTCCGGATTCTTCGGAAGTAACGGTCCGTGCAGATAGGTGCCGATCACATTTTTGTAGACCACGCCTTCATATCCGCTCTCCCCGTCGTTGCCATACCCGTAAAGAACTTTCCCAAACGGCTGATTCTCACCGATAAAAGTTCTTCCGCCGTGATTTTCAAATCCTACCACTGGCATATCGGTCAGTTCGCTTTGGAGAACAATGTTGTCAATCAGACGGCCTTCTCCCTGTTCCGTATAAATATCTACCAGATGAAGGCCCTCGATCACACCGTCTTCCGTCTTATAATAATTTCCAAGAAGCTGATAGCCGCCGCATACTGCGATCACCACGCCTCCGTCCTCTACATATTCTTTGAAATCCTTCTGGATCTCCTGGAGATTTTTGCAGACGATCGCCTGCTCCCTGTCTGAACCGCCTCCCAGAAGTACGATATCCAGTCCGGAAAAGTCAATCTCATCCCCGGTATTAAATTCTATCGTCTCTGCCTCGATCCCTCTCCACCGACATCTTTCCATCATGCAGGCAATATTTCCCCTGTCCCCGTAAAGATTCAGAAGATCCGGATAAAGATGTCCGATCACGATTTTCTTCTGTGTATCTCCCATTATCCGTTTTCCTCCAGTCTCTTTAATATATTTCTGGTGCCAAAAAGCGCCGTGTAATTTACCAGCACATATAAGTTTCCACATCCGTCTTTGACACGTTCCCGGATCGCCGTCTCTACATCCGCCTCCAGAATGGAGGAAATATTTACATATTTCAGCCGAAGCCGCATATCCTGGCACCGGATGCCGCTGACCGTAACAGAATGGATGTTGTCCTCTTTAAAGCGGTCAAAATCCACATCCCACAGCCAGGAAACATCGATACCGTCCTGGGCGTTATCATTGATCAAAATAATGATATCTTTCTTAGAAGGATCCTGCATCACGGCAGAGATATTCTGGTTGAATCCTGCCGGGTTTTTCGCCAGGTTCAATACAACCTTTGTCCCTTTAATCTGAAATTCTTCCATCCGTCCATTCTCCGGATGAAAATTCTGCAGCATCTGATTAAAGTGAACGGGGTTGATCCCTCCGGTCCGAACAGCCGCATAAGCCGCAAGAATATTGTATACATTATAGAAACCTTTATAATTTGCAAGGATTTTCTCTTCTCCCACCGTAAACGCAAGGGTATCGCCCACCTCTACGTTTTCCGCGTCAAAGTCAAGCTTAGGGCGGCAAAAGTCGCATCCGGTGCAACTGTAATCCCCAAGCTGGCTGTAATGATAAAAATTATAATGAAGCAGAGCTCCGCATTTTTTACAGAACCGGCCTTCCCGGATCTCATGGGACTGACTGTCGTCCATGACCTTCTGCCCGATACCGTAAGTTACATAGGGGTTGCCGCTGTCCATGGCAAGAAATGCAGACAGCGCATCGTCTCCGTTCACGATCACCTTCATCTTTGGCGCGCTTTGCATCACTTCTTTTAAAATATTCATGGTAATATCAATCTCGCCGTACCGATCCAGCTGATCCCGGAAGAGATTCGTAAGCACCATATAATCCGGCTTAAAATGGGGAAACACCCTGCGGGTAGACGCTTCATCAATCTCAATGCAGGCGTAGTCCGCCTTCAGATTTCCCGACCATCCGGCAGCCAGGGCAAATGCCGCCGCCACTCCGTTTAACATGTTAGATCCGGTATGATTACAGATCACCCGGTATCCTTCTGCTTCCAGCGCCGCGCACAGCATATTGTTGGTCGTCGTCTTTCCATTGGTCCCGCAGACAATATAGATATCCTTTTTCACCTGTCCCGCCAGGGTCCGCAAAATCGACGGATCCAGCCGGAGCGCGATCTTTCCCGCCCAGGTTACCCCCTGACGGTGAAAGATATGCACGCTGATTTTTTCTGCCAGTTTTGCCGCCCACACGGCGATCATCCTGCGTAGTCTCATAATCCCTAAGCTTCCTCAATCATTTTCGTAATATTTTCCGGCTCCGGCATAGAGCGGATCGCGCCCTTCTTCATGGTGATCAGGGCAGCGCCGGCATTTGCATAGGTCAGGATTTCTCCCAACACTTCCTCATTCAGGCCCTCCATACCATGAGTCAGAAGTCCGTGGATCGCACATCCGCAGAAGGTATCTCCTGCGCCGGTTGTCTCAATGGCCTTCACCGTAAATCCCTTCTTTTCCACCCGCAGATCCTGATAGTAGGCCCGGCTTCCTTCTTTTCCCATGGTCAGGAAGATCAGCGGAATATGGTAGGTTTCCTGAAGGAAGCGGATCCCTTCATCATAATCCTCTTTTCCTGTTACAAACTGGATTTCGTTATCCGATATTTTCAGCATATCACAGTACCGGAATCCGTACTCCATCATCTCTTTCGCCGTATCCAGGCTGTCCCAGAGCGGAGGCCTTAAATTCGGATCAAAGGTGATCAGACATCCGGCCTCCTTTGCGGTCTCAAGCGCTTTTTTGGTCGCAGTCCTGACCGGCTCGTCTGTCATGGACAGGGTTCCAAAATGGAAAACCTTTGACTTGCGGATCAGATCATAATCCACCTCATCTGCAGAAAGCATCATATCCGCCCCCGGCTTCCGGTAAAACGAAAACTCCCTGTCGCCATCCGGAAATGTATGTACAAATGCAAGAGTGGTATGGATTTCCCGATCGAGAAGCAGGCCTTTTGTCTCAATTCCCAGTTCGTCGATGGTATCTCTTAACAGACGGCCAAACTGATCTTCTCCTACCTTACCGATAAATGCGGTCTTTCTTCCCAGCTTATTCAGCATCGCAAGCACGTTACAGGGCGCGCCTCCCGGGCAGGCTTCAAACAGGTTGTTCCCCTGATCGCTCTGACCATTCAACGTAAAGTCGATCAACATTTCGCCCATAGCTGTTACATCATATACTTTTTCCATACCCTAATCTCCTTATCCACTTTTATTTTTTATTTTAGCATATCGCCTGGAAAATGAAAACCAAAGGGCTAACGCTCTTCCATATATTTTTTCAGCGCCGCAAACAGGGTTGCCATTTCTTCTCTGGTTCCGACTGTAATGCGAAGATAATCCTCGATCCGCCTGCTTCCCCAGAACCTGACATAAATATTCTGCTCCTTTAAATATTCAAACAACTCTTTTCCACTATAGCGGGAATGTCTGGCAAAAATAAAGTTGGCCCTGGAATCCGTAAATGTAAATCCCATTCCTGCAAGCTCTTTCTTTGCCCACTCTCTGGTTTCGATAATCTTCTGCAGGTGATCTTCAAAATATGCCCGGTCTTTCACCGCCTCCGCTCCGCAGATCAGAGAAGTCTGATTCATCGTATAGGAATTAAACGAATACTTGGCGTCATTGAGATACCGGATCAGTTCCGGATTGCTGATCGCATAGCCGATACGCATCCCGGCCATGGACCGGGCTTTTGAAAATGTCTGCACTACGATCAGATTATCATATCTGTCGATCAGTTCCATGGCAGACCGGCCTACAAAATCCACATATGCCTCGTCCACTATTACAACCACATCCTGGTTGTGAGCGATAATATCCTCCACCTGGTCAAGTTCCAGATAGATTCCTGTGGGCGCATTGGGATTTGGAAAGATCACGCCGCCATTTTCCGGATAATATTCTTCTTTCCGGATCCGGAACTCCTCATCCAGCGCTTTGCATTCATAGGGGATCCGGTAAAGATCCGCCCAGACTTTATAGAATGAATACGTCACATCCGGGAAAAAGATGGGTTTTTCAGAGTTAAAAAAGGTCAGGAAACACATGGACAGAACGTCGTCCGATCCCACTCCCACAAACACCTGATCCGGACTTACCCCGTAAAATTCCGCCAGAGCGTCCACCAGAACTTCCGCCGTCGGATCCGGATAAAGTCTAAGCCTGCCGGAGTCCAGTTCTTCGAGAGCTCTTGCCACGCCCGGCGCCGGAGGATATGGATTTTCATTGGTATTCAGCTTGACCACCCGCCCCTGCGGCTGTTCTCCCGGAACATAAGGTTCTACCTTCCGTATGTTTTTTTCAAATGCCTTCATACTCCACATCCTTTTTAGAAATATTTCTTTGCCAGTTCCCGGAATTTCGGAAGTGCGTTCACAATGGTTTCATAAGCCACACAGTAAGCCAGACGCACATACCCCGGACACCCGAAAGAACTGCCCGGAACCATCAGGATGTGGAATTCCTTTCCGTCGGCGCAGAACTGTTTCTCGTCTTCGATCGGAGACTTTACAAACAGATAAAATGCACCTTCCGGCTTAATACATGCAAAACCGCATTCCTTTAGCCCGTTATACAGAGTTTCCCTGTTTCTGTCATAAAAGCCGATATCTGTCTTTTCATGAAGACATTTTGCCACCAGTTTCTGCTGCAGAGTCGGCGCATTGACAAAGCCCAGGATCCTGGTTGCCACATTGGCCGCTGCTTTCAGGTCTTCGCTGTCTGTCACCTCATCCGGAATAACCAGATACCCGATCCGTTCTCCTGGCAGGGACAGCGATTTGCTGTAGGAATATCCCACAATCGTATTTGCGTAGTATTTTGTCAGATACGGCACTTCCACTCCGTCATATACCAGCTCCCGGTAGGGCTCGTCAGAAATCAGATAGATATCCGTTCCATATTCCTTCTGCTTCCGTTCCATGATAGCCGCCATCTCTTTAATGGTCTCTTCAGAATATACCACGCCAGTCGGATTATTGGGGGTGTTTACGATCACAGCTTTGGTCTTTGGAGTGATCTTCTGTTCAAATTCCGCAAGTTTTGGCTGGAACGTCTCGGTATCCGGCGAGATTTCCACCAGAACGCCGTCATAATTATTGGTATAGGACCGGTATTCTCCAAAATACGGGGCAAACACGATAACTTCATCCCCCGGATTGATCAGAGACTTTAAGATCACGTTCAGTCCTCCTGCAGCCCCCACCGTCATAATGATATTCTCTCCTGCAAATGTTGTACTGAACCGTTCATTTATGGATTCCGCCACTGCCTCTCTGACATCGGCATATCCGCTGTTGCTGTTGGTATATCCGTGAAGCACCACCGGATCGCTGTCGCTGACCAGTTCAACAATCGCGTTCTTTACCGCTTCCGGAGCCGGGACGTTGGGATTCCCCAGACTGAAATCATAGACATTTTCAGCGCCGTACAGCTTTGCCATACGATTCCCTTCCTCAAACATCGCCCGGATCGCCGAGCTGTTGGCTACCATATTTTTCATCTTTTCAGCGATCATTTTTTCTCTCTCCTTTTTCTTTATGTCTGTTGACTTGTATCACTCTTTTTCTGTAACCTTGCCCTTTTCTACCAGGAATACCGGCCGGTAGGAAAGCTTGGCCTTCCGAAGGCCCTCCGCCCCGGTATCTTCCTCCCGGTTCACATACTGGTAAGCCATGCATTCATGCTCCACAAACTGCTGATTGATCATAGGATAGGCTCCCTGGATATCAGCAAACGCTTTCTCTATATGAACCACAAAGGTGTCCGGACAGATCGGTTCTCCGATCGTAAATGCCACTACCTCTCCGTCTATCCTAAGAATTCCTCCCGTCAGCTTCAATTCTTCAAACAAACGCAGAGAATTTAAGGTCACGCAGATCTCTCCACGTTTTTCCGGATCGTCCTCGCAGCCGTTTTCATTTCTCCATTTGAGCGCCATCTGGAAACAGTCTTCCAGATTGTCCTTTGTAAGTTTTTCATAACTCCAGCGGCCCTCATAGAGAGATTTAAATTTATTAATGTGATTTCGTTTTCCGTGCAGTTTCTTCCCCGCCAGGGTCGCAAGCTTCTCACTTTCATACACATAATCCGCGCTGTCACGGTCGTACTCGATCTGAAATCTGCCGGGATACCATTCCTCCAGCTGCGCGAAATATTCCGGAGTCACATTGTAGAGAGCAAATGGCCACCCTTTTTCTTTGCTGTATTCCATCAGTACTTCCAGGGCTTTTTTCACCTGCTGCGGTTCTCCCGCCGGGTATGCGTAAGACAGATGGGTCTCATCCTCACTCTTGAACACCAGCGCGTCCTCCACAACCGCCCAGGTTACCGGGTATTGCCGCGACCAGAGATATACGTTCGCAAAGGTTCTCTCGCAGCTTCTGCTGGTGTGATGTTCAAAATAATGGGTAATGATCTCCCGGTCGGCAAGCTCCGGTCGTTTAAACGGTATTTCTGTCATAAATATTCTACCTTCTTTTCCTTAACATTCGTAATTGCCTGTATACCTTCCATAGTATAACATATTCCCGTTCTTTTTTTCTATTTTTTTCGTCCGCTTCTTTCCTCTCCTCTTTTTCGCTCTTCTTCGACCGCCTTCCTCTGATTCTTCCAGCAGATATTCTGATCCTTCTGCATCTGGTACGCGATCAGTTCCGCGCTCCCCAGATCCTCCTTAAACATATCCACTGCCTGAATCTGGTAATTCTCATACGTCTTACAGTAGTAAACACCTTGTTCCGGACTGATACAGCAGGAATAAGTGGTAATATCGTTTCTTCCCTCTTCTGTTCTGACAGAACCTCTTACCATCCCGACTCCGTCCAGGATGTGAAAGAACTGTGTGACATCTCCATATTTTCCCTTGCTGCTGACAGAATTCCACCGCAGGAACACTGCCTTTATAAACCGTGACGCTGGTGAGAAATCCCCTGGAAGTCCGAAACTTCCCAAGCCCTGTCCAAAAGGTTTTAAGTCCAGTTCTTTGCAAAACTGGTTTGTGGGACTCTCTGAAGTTAAATTCAGATACTGCTTTACATTTTCCATGTGAAAAGGGAACGGCGGATTATTGGTCAACACTCCATAAGGGTTCTGATTAATATGAAGGCCATCTTTCATTGGCTCTATTACATAACAAGTCTTCCGGTCGGCCAACATCCAGTGCAGCGGAGCAGTCGGCATTGTTTCTGCAAATGCTTTTCCTGTGACCACAACCTTCCTCAGGTATTCTGCCGCATCTTCCGCATTGGAAAACCTCCGCAATATCCACGGGATTATTTCATAGGATGCTATGTTTTCTTTTCCAGTAGTTTCCTCATGGTACACCGCATTTTCAGGAAAATTTAATCCTGCCATACAAAGGCCCTTTTCATTGGCCGCCTCCGCATACAGAGGATAGCGGTCTGTGATATTCGCCATTCCGATCATAGCAAAATGATTTTGCCCATCCTCATTCCCTTCAAAAGAGAAACGATAATTTCTCGGCGTTATAACAATCTGTTCTCCAAAAGAATATTCCAGATCCAGGTTCCTTCCAAAGTAAAATTCATCCGTCTGATAAGTCATACATGTACACATAAATAAGCTGTGCTCCTTTCTGTCTACTATCATAGACGATTCCCGGAAATATTACAATTCATTCTCACAGAAGAGATTTCTCCTTGGCTTTTCAGAGAAAAAGCAATACAATGGAAGAAAATAGATGGTCCAGAAAGTGAAGCATGACAGGGAGGTGTCACTGGAGTATATGAAGATATTTGAACGGGAGCGTCTGATACGTGAGGACGGTTATGCAAGTGGCAAAGAAGCGGAGTTGGTAGAGATCATCCGACGGAAACAGCAGAAGGGCCTTTCTGCAGATGACATCGCAGAATGGCTGGAACTGAATAAGGAGTATGTTGAAAAAGTAATGAAACTCGAGGAGTTATCATGATCAAAGTAACGTATATCGGTCACAGCGGCTTCTGGATGGAATGGCCGGACTGTATATGGCTGTTTGATTATTACGAAGGAAAACTTCCGGACGTTCCACCAGAGAAACCTTTATACATATTTGTATCCCATTTCCATGCAGACCACTTTAATCCTGCCATTTTTCAGATTCAAGCTCATGCGGGTGCGACTTATATTCTATCTCACGATGTTCTTCGCCACAGGAAGATCTCTCCGGAAGAACTTCCAAAGAATCTGTATACCATGCGTCCCGGCCAGGAACTGTCTCTCATGAATGGACAGCTTCTGATCCGTACGCTGCACTCTACGGATTTCGGCGTGGCATTTCTGGTACGGTTTCATGATAAATGGATTTACCACGCCGGAGATCTGAACTGGTGGGTGTGGAAAGAAGAAACCAAACAATACAATCATAATATGACTGCTAATTTTAAAAAATATACTGCACCGTTAGAGGGAATGGAACTCTTTGCGGCTTTTCTTCCTTTAGATCCCCGCCAGGAAGAATGGTATGACAAAGGCTTCTTATACATCCTGGAGCACACAAAAACGGCTCATGCCTTTCCCATGCATTTCTGGAAGGACTATGAGATGATTTCTACATTTCTCGCTTCTCCAAAAGGCAGCCTTTATAAAAAGCAGGTCGTTCCATTAAGATCCGAAGGGCAGGAGACGATCCTTTAACTTAGATTTATAACAGGAGATAACATGAATCCATCTACTTACGAAAAACGCAGGAAAAGAATTTTTGAAATCATTGAGGTCGGCACAGAATATGACTATGTCAGCAGAATCTATGATTTTTTTAATGCATTCTGCATCATTTTGAATCTTGCAGTCAGTATTCTGTACACGTTTGATAATTACCGGGAACCATATGGCGCCCTTCTCTCCGCAGTGGAAGAAGTTACAGTCGCCCTGTTTATGATCGACTATATCCTGCGGGTATGGACCGCCAAATACTTATATCCGGAGCTTCCGCAGTGGCGGGCTGTGCGGCGTTATGTCTGTTCCTTTACCGGTCTTGTAGATCTGTTGTCTTTTTTGCCCCAGTACCTTCCCTTCTTTTTCCCGGAAGGCGCTGTGGCATTCCGTATGCTGCGGATCGTGCGGATCTTTCGTCTTTTCCGCATCAATGCCTATTATGACTCGCTAAGTGTGATCACAGATGTTATTGCAGGGAAGAAGCAGCAGCTTATTTCCTCGGTTTTTATAATTTTGATGTTGATGATCGGTTCCAGCCTCTGCATGTACAGTCTGGAACATAAAGCACAGCCGGATGTCTTTACCAACGCCTTTTCCGGCATCTGGTGGTCCGCATCCACATTGCTGACTGTCGGCTATGGAGATATTTATCCCATTACCACCCTTGGTAAAATGTTCGGAATCTTTATCACCTTTCTTGGCGTAGGCATGGTTGCTATCCCGACCGGTATCATATCTGCAGGATTCGTAGATCAATATTCCCGGATCAAACGAATCGCAGAGATCGGTCCGGAGGCAGATATCCATTTCATCAAAATTCATCTGACAGAACAAGATTTCTGGCCCGGACATACAGTAGGGCAGCTGAAACTTCCGGCAAGCGTTATTGTTTCCGCTATCCAGAGGGATGGCCGGATCCTGGTACCAAGAGGGAATATGATGCTTCATGCGAACGATGTGCTGGTATTGGGCGCCGAATCTTTTAAAGACGATAAACAAAAAATTAAACTAAAGGAAATTTCCCTTTCCGTCAATCATCCCTGGATCGGAGAACGCATCCGGGATCTGGATATTTCCCGCCACTCGATCATCGTACTGATCAAGCGGCGGGGTAAGGTGCTAATTCCGAATGGAAATATGATCCTGCGTGAACGGGATGTGGTAATTATCTATACACAAACCTTTATTCCTCATGCGGAAGAGATTGAGTTGTAGCAGCACGCCGGACAAACATGATCAGACCGGCTGCCGCTGTTAAAAGTCCCAGCATGGAAAAGGCTGCCAAAATGGAGAACTTTTCCGCAGCCATTCCAGCCGCCGGACTTAAAAGCACCATGAATATGCTATAAGCCATACTTCCCACCGATACCATGGTAGCTCTGGAACTGCCGGAAAAATCTTTTTGGTTTTCAGCCTCTGTACGAAGCATGATCATTTCACCGATACAACGGGCAGCGCCGGCTCCTGCTACAGAAACGACCAGAGAATTTCTTCCGCTCAAAAAGAGGAAGATCCCTGTCAGAATTCCACCAGCCAGGTAAAAGAACCGGAGAGACATTCTTCCGGTTTTTTCTGTCAGCACAGCTCCGGCCATGGAACAAAGAGAGATCAAAAGCAGCGGAATACCGAGAAATCCCGGTTCCAGTCCGGTCTCCACCAGATGGTCCTGAAGCAGCATGTAGACCACATACACAGCCGCGGATATAAGGCCGGAATATGCCATACGCCAGGCAGTCTCCGGGACTTTTCGCAGGAATGCAGCTGTTTGAAGAAAATGCGCTCCGATTTCCCGAAACAGGTCGGCAGGTGTCCGGCTTTTTCCGAAAGTTCGTTCACTTTCCATTGCTTCTTTCAGAAAAGATGCACAAAAGGCACATAAAATCCCCTGCAGGATCGAGAGAAAATATGCTTTTTGATATCCGATAGCTACTGTTACAATACTCATCAGATTCGCAAATGCAAAGAGCCCTTCATACAGAAAATCCTGTCTGGAGGCTACTTTGAGATAGTTTTTTTCTTCTCCCTATGGTATCTGAAACCATACCGCTTGGAATCTCAAAGCACATGCTTACCGCATGAAAAACCCCTTCTGCGATTCCAACCTGTGCAAGAGAAAATCCCCGTTCCAACAGAAAAAAGACCCACACAGCATCTACAATCTGCAGGCCACTGACAATTTCATATAAATATAATCTGGAAATTTGTTTTTTGATATTCATAGCATTATCCTTTCATCGTCATTCATAAAATCAAGAATAATGCCCATTTTAGAATTACAGATCATAATGACAGATTTATCTAAAAATTGGCGCACTTATAGCCTGAACATCAAAAAAACTGCCTTTTTGAATCATCAAAAATGGTGTTTTCCAGCCCATTTGTACGCCCTCCTTATCAAATCTGTGTATAGTATAGCATAACTCCCGGTGTTGTTACAAGCAATTTTAAACCATAATCATATCGTCTGTATCCGGATTTTCTTTCGGAATTATGATTTCGCTTTCTGCCGGTCCATATAAATTTTTCTTAACATTACAACCAGCGCTGATAAAGCAAATAAAATCAAAAGTCCGGTCATCAGAAGCTGCGCTCCGCCGGTCAGCATGCCTCCCACATAAGAATATACGATCGTAGCCGGCAGCTGTCCGATCCCGGTAGCGATAAAAAAGGCCGGGAAAGACATAGAAGTTAGTCCAGCTGCGTAGCTGACAAAATCAAACGATACAAAAGGAAGCAACCGACAGATCAGAACCGTATTCCTCCCGTATTTTTCAAAAAACGTGTCAATCTGAGCGATCCCCGCTTTGCTGGTCAGCTTCTCTGCCACATCCCGTCCCAGGATCCGCGCGATAAAAAAGCAGACCGCAGCGCCGGCCATGGCGCTGCTCCAGGAAAGAACCGCGCCCTGCCACCATCCAAAAAGATTTGCGTTTGCAAGAGTCAGAAGAAACGCCGGAAGAGGCGCAGCCACAGACTGAAAAATCATCAGAAAAAAGGATACCGCCGCTGCATACGCGCCATAGGATGCCACAAAATCCCTTACCACGTCAAAATCTCCGCTGGCAAACATTCCAAACACCCGGTTCATGGCGCTGTTTACGGACGGCACCAGAAAATACACCGCAACGCAGATCACAGCGATTGCAAGGATCACGATTTTTTTCCCCCAATTTCTTTTTTCTCTCATTTCCATTTTTTCTCCTTTTAAAATATTAACTTTGCCCTGTTGATCAGGGATTTTTTTGTATCCGGCTCTTCCTTGTTTCCAAGAATCTCCACAAGCACATGCCTGACCCGTATCCCTTTCCTTGCAAGATTCCCACAACAGGAGGCGCAATATGTATATACCAGTTCTTCATTTTTTAACGGATCTGTCATATGTGCGGCAATCTCCGGTTCTTTCCGGGCTCCGCAGCCGCCAAGTCCGCAGCACTGGACATCCCTTCGGATAAGTGGCTCCGCTTCCAGAAATGGTTTGATATCTTCCAGAATTTCTTTTTCTCTCCGGTCCGGACAGGGAAGGAATATGGGAACACCTTTATTATTTACTTTCATCCATCTGCTTTTCTTTCCGGTTCCCAGCTCTTCCAGTTTCTGGTAGATACTGACAACCCGAATCCCAATCCGCCCCTTGAGAAAGTGATAACAATTAGGACAGACAACGATCAGTTCTTCTACCCCTTCTCTGGAAAGTCTTTTCTCAAGTTCCCGGATACTCTCCTTCTCCCGTTCTTCCATTCCAAGTTCTGCCACCGGCTTCCCACAACAATCATAGATGACGCCAATCCCGGCTTCTTCCTGCAAAAAACGGGTGAGAAAAGCATTGGTCCGGGGATAAAAAGACGGAAAATTACAGCCCGGGAAAAAAACAGATTTTCCACTGGATTTTCTGTAATTACGAAACTTATACGGATCTTTCTCCCACAGAAGCGTCCGGTACCCTTCCGGTTTTTTCCCGGATTCAGCCACATGGGCCCGGCGCATATTAAGAATGATCTGTCTGCCGTCGATCCCTTTTGGGCAAACGCCGGTACAGGTCCCACATAAAAAGCAGTGGTATGAAAGACTCCGAAGCTTATCTGTATCTCCGATATCGATCTGATATTTCTTCAAAAAGCCGCAATGTTTCCGGCACAGATGGCAGTGTACACATGCCTCCGCCCCGGGAAATCCCGAAGTCTTTGCTCTATTTCTCTCCATCTGTCTCCTCCACGATGTATTTCTTTTTCAGAAGCATTCCCACCACGATCACCGCTGCCGCGATCAAAAGCGCCAGCCCGATATACAACGTCCGGTTTCCGGCGTCCGCAAGACCAGCCGTACCTATGGTATACATGGCCGTGCCCGGGATCATAAACAGAAAGGAACCAACTGTATACGTTCCAAACCGGATATCTGTCACTCCATAAGCAAAATTCTGCAGATTATAAGGAAATACCGGTACCAGTCTGGTAATCATCAGAACAAACAGCTGATTTTTTCCCGTTTCATCAAATAACCATTTTTTCAAATACTTATTCTTCATCGCCGCCGGACGGATACTGTCCCGAAGGAAAAAACGTCCTGCCAGAAATGCAAGAACAGCCCCCGCAGTCGCTGCCACTACACACAGAAACGTCCCGAGCGCCGGTCCAAACAAAAGACCTGCCAGAACAGCAAATGTTACGCCCGGCAAAGCCAGCACTACGCTGCCGATCACGGTGACTGCCAGATAGATTCCTATCGCGCCCGCCATATTTTCCCGGATCAGCTGTTCCAGGAAATCCAGGCTCCCGGGATCTCCCAGATAAGCGGACCATCCGAACATATGGTTCAGAACCATGATCAGAACCACCAGACCAATGAAAATCCACAATTTCTTATTTTTCACATTACCGGTCCTTTCTGTGACTAGTCAATAAACTTTTTTGTTCCTTTCCCACAAAAATCACAACTACTTTTATTTTACATTTTTTCTTTCAGACATGTCTAACAGATAAATATAATAAAAGGGCGTATATATAGATTTTGTCTATATATACGCATTTTTCGGTGTTCGTTTACACTCACATACCGTCAAAAAGAGGAACCGCCGCAAGTAAACTTGCGCGATCCCTCTTTATTGACGGTGCGTTCGTGCTTATTCGTTCATATTTGCGAGTTTGGCGGCCTGATCAGCTGCGATGCAGGCATCAATGATCTCCTGGATATCTCCGTTCATGATCTTGTCCAGCTTATACAAAGTCAACCCGATCCGGTGATCGGTCACTCGTCCCTGCGGGAAATTATAAGTACGGATTTTTTCGGACCGGTCTCCGGTTCCGATCTGGCTCTTTCTGGCCTCCGCTTCTGCATCGTGACGTTTCTGGCACTCCAGATCATAGAGTTTTGCCCGGAGCAGGGCAAACGCTTTTTCCTTATTCTGCAGCTGGGATTTCTCGGTCTGGCTGTAAATGACGATACCGGTCGGATAATGCGTCAGACGAACCGCAGAGTCCGTAGTATTAACACACTGTCCTCCGTTTCCGGAAGCACGCATTACGTCGATGCGGATGTCTTTTTCATCAATCTGGATATCCACATCTTCTGCTTCCGGCATCACCGCCACAGTAATCGTTGATGTGTGGATCCGTCCGCCGGATTCTGTCTCCGGCACTCTTTGTACCCTGTGTACCCCGGACTCGTATTTCATCTTGGAATACGCGCCCTTTCCATCGATCATAAAGGTAACATTCTTCATGCCGCCGATCCCGATCTCCTCACATTCTACCAGCTCTACCTTCCAGTGCTGGCTCTCTGCATAATGCAGGTACATCCGGTAAATCTCCGCGGCAAAAAGAGCAGCCTCATCTCCACCGGCCCCTGCCCGGATCTCAACCACAACATTTTTCTCATCGTTAGGATCTTTGGGAAGCAGCAGGATCTTCAGCTCATGCTCCAGCTCCTCGACTCTGGCCTTTGCTTCATTCAGCTCCTCTTTGGCCAGTTCCCGCATCTCCTCGTCAGACTCTTCCTCCAGCATCTCCAGACTGTCGTCAATCGCCTGTTTGTAGGATTTATATTCCTGATAAGCCTCAACGATCGGTGTAAGATCGTTCTGTTCTTTCATCAGTTTACGAAATCTGTTCTGATCGTTGGCTACATCCGGCTCCTGCAATTCACTTAAGATCTCCTCCAGCCGGATGACCAGATCTTCTAATTTATCAAACATGAGTCTTCCTCCTTCATTACTAAGCGCAATTTTTATTGTACCTTCCCGTCACCACACGGTCAAGACCTGCCAGGTCTTTTTTTACCTGTATCTGCGTATAACCTGCATCGTCAAGTAACCCGGCCACCGCTTCCGCCTGATCATGACCGATCTCCAGGGCCAGCCATCCGTCCTGTTTCATATACTTCCTGCTCTCCCGGGCAATCTGCCGGTAAAAGAACAGGCCGTCCTCCCTGCCGTCCAGCGCGATCCTGGGGTCGTGAAGCCGGACTTCTTCCTGCAGTTCCTCGATCACTTCCGTCCGGATATAAGGCGGATTCGATACAATCAGATCATAGCTTCCGGAAAGCCGGTCAAACAAGTCGCTTTTTACCCATTTCACCCGTTCCTCCACGCCCAGACGGCGTCCGTTTTCTTCGGCAGTCTCCAGAGCTTTTTCGGAAATATCGCTCCCGGTTCCTGTAATCTCCTGACACAATTTCAAAAGACTGATCAGAATACAGCCGGAACCGGTGCAGAGATCCAGAACCTCCATTCCTGATTTCAGGTGCGTAAGCGCTTCTTCCACCAGCACTTCTGTATCCTGCCGCGGGATCAGCACATTTTCATTTACAAGAAATGTAAATCCCATAAACGCCTGTTCCCCGGTAATATGCTGGAGCGGAAGATGTCCGGCTCTTTTTTTCAGCAGATCCCGGTATCTTTCTTCCTCTTCCCGGGACAGTTCGCGATCCGGTGATCCATAATATGACGCCCTGTTGATACCTGTCACATATTCCAGAAGATACCACGCGTCCGTCCCGGCATCCCGGATGCCCGCCCGGGCAAGATCATCTGCTCCTTCTTTATACATTTCCCGCAGTGTCAAAATTTTCTCTTTCATACGCTCTCCAGTCAAAGACAGCTTCCACAGCCTGTATCGCAACTTCGATCATGGAATCATCCGGTTCTTTGGTAGTCAGCTTCTGAATGGCAAGCCCCGGCTTACTTAACAGATTGATCACCGGGTTGTCGGAATTTCCCGCAAGCTTCAACACTTCGTAGGAAATACCTGCGATCACCGGAAGCAGCAGAATCCGGATCAGCACCCGCATCCCCGTGGATTCCACCTGGACCAGAAACAGCAAAATAATACTGATCGCCAGCACAAAGAACAAAAAACTGGTACCGCAGCGCTTATGCTGTCTGGAACTGATCCGCACATTTTCTACAGTAAGCGGAAGCCCATGCTCAATACAATTGATACATTTGTGTTCCGCCCCGTGATACATAAACGTCCGCTGTATATCTTCCATCCGCGAGATCAGAAGAACATACAGCACGAAAATCCCGATCCGGATAAATCCTTCAATAATGGTTCTTACATGGTAAGAAGGCACTCTTGGTTCCAGAAAGGAAGAAAGAAAATAAGGCAGGACCATGAAAATAGCCACTGCAACCACTACAGAAAAGGCAACCGTGCCCCGCATCAGCCACTTTTCCTGTTTTTCTCTCTTTTCTGCTTCCTCCTGCGTCAATGTTTCTTCTTCCTCTTCCTCCTCAAAGAAAGAAGCAGAAAATGTCAGTGTCTTAATCCCCAGCACCATAGAATCAATAAAATTAAAAATTCCCCGTACAAAGGGGATCCTGGTCAGCTGTTTTGCATTCCCGACAATACTGTGATAGACATCTTTTTCCACCACGATCTCGCCGTCGCTCTTTCGCACAGCAACCGCGTATTCATCCTGATGCTTCATCATAATGCCTTCCAGCACTGCCTGTCCGCCAATGTTTGATGACTTCATATTCTTATCCTTTCCGGCAAGCCTTCTTTTTTCTCAGATAAAATCACCGGAAGCTTCAGTGAACGCCTTCCGGGATTGTATGTGGCCGCCGATACAAACAAAGGGTTGAGATTTTCACCTCAACCCGTCACTTGTAAGCTTATTTGCCCATTCCGTATTTCTTGTTGAACTTATCTACACGGCCGCGTGCCTGTGCAGCTTTCTGCTGTCCGGTATAGAACGGATGGCATTTGGAACAGATCTCCACATGGATGTCCTCGCTGGTAGAACCTGTCACAAATGTATTTCCACAGTTACAAGTTACAGTTGCCTGATGATATGCCGGATGGATTCCTTCTTTCATGATTTTCACCTCTTCTTTATTTTGTCAGCCGCGCTTTGAAAACGCGATCTCTATTTTTTCTAAACAGCTATATAATCATAGCATAAATGTCAATTATTGTCTAGATTAATTTTGTCTTTTTTACCATTTGAATTAATTCCGCATTATTTCGGGTCCTGCTGAACATATTAAGGATGTTGTCCGCCACTTCTTCTGCACGCATGCCGTTCAGCGCACGGCGCATGGTATCCACAGCTTCCTGCTCCTCCGGGGAAAGAAGAAGGTCTTCCCGTCTGGTCCCGGACTTATGGATATCCACTGCAGGGAACATTCTGCGTTCAGAAAGCTTGCGGTCAAGCACCAGTTCCATATTACCGGTTCCCTTAAACTCTTCGTAGATCACATCGTCCATCTTACTGCCGGTATCCACAAGCGCTGTAGCCAGGATTGTCAGGCTTCCGCCCTCTCTCATATTTCTGGCCGCGCCAAAAAAACGCTTCGGCGTATGAAGGGCTGCCGGATCCAGACCGCCGGACAGGGTTCTGCCTGAAGGCGGAACTGTCAGATTATAGGCCCTGGTCAGTCTTGTGATACTGTCCAGAAGGATCATAACATCCTTCTTATGCTCCACCAGCCTTTTTGCCCTCTCGATCACCATCTCGGAGACTCTCTTGTGATGCTCTGGCAGTTCGTCAAAGGTAGAATAGATCACCTCTACATTTTCTCCTTCAATGGTTTCCTTAATATCTGTGACTTCTTCCGGCCGTTCATCGATCAGCAGGATCAGAAGATGGATCTCCGGATTATTCTTTCTGACAGACAGCGCTACCTGCTTTAAAAGCGTCGTCTTTCCGGCTTTTGGCGGAGATACGATCATTCCTCTTTGTCCTTTTCCGATGGGCGAAAGAAGATCCACGATCCGCATGGCTGTGCTTGTCTTTCCACACTCCAGCCGCAGTCTCTCATCAGGAAAGATCGGAGTCATATCCTCAAAATTTGACCGCCGCACCGCCTTCATGGGATCGATCTCATTAATCTTTGTCAGATATAACAGAGCGCTGAACTTCTCCTGCTGTGTCTTAATGCGGGTATGTCCTTCCAGAATATCCCCCGTCTTCAGATTAAACTTGCGGATCTGGGAAGGAGACACATACACGTCATTTTCTCCCGGAAGATAATTGGCGCTTCTGATAAAACCGTAGCCGTCCGGCATTACTTCCAGGATCCCCCGCGCCTTCACGCCGCTGTCAAGCTTGTCAATATCATGGATATCTTTATCTCCTGTATTGGCGGACATCTCCTTTACCGCCTCTCTCTCCGCCTGCTTCTCTTTCTCATCTTCTTCCAGCATCCGCTCTACCACTTCTGCCTTTTTCATGACAGAAACACCTTTGATGCCTCTTGCTTTTGCAAGATCCTTCAAAGTAGCCAGCGGCAGCGATTCATACTTTTCTCTCATGATTCCATCCTTTCTACTTTTTACGATTCCTCTATTCATCAGCTTCTGCTGCATCTTTTGTTCTATAATGATAAGTTCGGGATTTCCATGTCGATATGACCTGAATAAAATACATTGGTATTATACTACAAAGGCTTCCGTTTTTAAAGAGTTTTTTTATTGAAATGGAGCATTTGTAATGTTATGATAAAAGGCAGATATGAAAACGCACTGGAATGAAAAAAGATACCACTCTCTGGATTATGCTCTAAAGAGCAGGTTTGGAGAAAAATTTTATAAAATATCCCTGGACGCAGGATTTACCTGCCCAAACCGGGACGGCTCCCTGGGAACCAGAGGCTGCATCTTCTGCAGCCGGGGCGGATCCGGAGATTTTGCGGCGAGCCGGAAGCTTTCTGTTACAGAACAGATTGAGGCCGGCAGATCTCAGACTGCCGCAAAATACCACGGAAACGGATACATCGCCTATTTTCAGGCATATACCAACACCTACGGACCTCTCCCCTACCTGCGAAAGGTTTTCAGTGAGGCCATTGCTCATCCGGACATCCGGATCCTTTCCATCGCCACCAGGCCGGACTGCCTTGGCGAGGATTGCCTGGATCTTCTGGAGATCCTGAACCGCCAAAAGCCGGTATGGGTGGAACTTGGACTTCAGACGATCCATCCTTCTACTGCCCGGCTGATCCGGCGCGGCTATGACCTGCCGGTTTTTGAGAAAGCTGTCGCCGGTCTAAGATCCAGAGGGATCCCGGTCATTGTCCATGTAATCCTGGGCCTTCCCGGAGAAACAGACACTATGATGCTGGATACTGTCCGCTATCTCAACAGTCTGGACATCCAGGGCATCAAATTCCAGCTTCTTCATGTACTTCGCGGCACAGATCTTGCAGATCTTTATGAGCAGAACCCCTTTCGGCTCCCCTCCCTTGATGAATATGTCCGGCTGCTGGGAGATTGCCTGTGTACTCTGCGCCCGGATATCGTAATACACCGGCTTACCGGCGACGGTCCGGGGGATCTCCTGATCGCTCCCCAATGGACCAGAGACAAACGCCGCGTTTTAAATCAGCTCCACAGCTATCTGAAAGAAAAAGATCTGTGGCAGGGAAAGGATTATCCATATGACATCAACCTTTAAACTATATAAACTGATTATTCTCTATATGCTAAATAAAGTAGACTTCCCCCTGACAAATTCTCAGATTTCCGAATTTATCCTGGACGAGGGGTACACCACGTATTTTAAACTTCGGCAGGCGCTTGCCGAACTGGCCGAATCCGGATTTATCCGGGAAGAGTCTACCCACAGCCGCACTTTCTATCATCTGACCGAAGAAGGCCGGCAGACGCTCCTCTTTTTTAAAAACGACATCTCTCCTGCGATCCAGGAAGACATCGATTCCTTTCTCAGGGAAAAGAATTATGAGCTGAAAAATGAGGTCTCCGTAAAATCCGACTATTACCGCAACACCAACCGGGAGTATTCCATCCACTGTCAGGTGATAGAGCAGGGCGTCCCCCTGATCGATCTGACAGTAACAGCCCCCACGGAACAGGAAGCAGAAACCATCGCCAACAACTGGCAGCAGAAAAATGAAGAAATCTACGCCCTGATCATGTCGCATCTGCTGTAGAGCGTTACAGAATAAATTCACTCATAACATAATTGCTGACGTCGATCCCAAATTCTGTCAGCCTCACAAAATCTCCTGCGTATTCCAGGAGATTTTCTTTTTGCATCTTTCGGATCACATCTCCGTATACTTGTTCCATCTCCACTCCAAACAGAAGTGCAAACTGCTTTCTGGACACTCCTTCCATTTTCCGAAGCCCCAGAAACATATATTCCTCCATCTCATCCTCTTTGGAAAGGAGCGTGTGTTCTTCTCCCTGATTCCACCGTTCTCTTCCGATCAGGGATGCGGCGCCCAACCCGATCCCCAGATACTCTCTGCGCTCCCAGTATCCCAGATTGTGCCGGCAGGCATATCCCGGCCTTGCATAATTGGAAATCTCATATCGCTCGTATCCGTATTCTCGCAGTATAGTCAGGGTCCGGTGGTACATTTCCCGCTCTGTCTCTTCTCCCGGCAGCCTGTCCGCATAAAGCCCCCGTTCTTTCCCCTGTTCCCCGTACATTTCATAAAAAGGCGTTCCCTCTTCTATGATCAGCCCATAAGCAGAGATATGCTCCGGCCCAAGATCCGCCACCTTCCGCAGACTTCTTTCCCAGCTCTTTTGCGTCTGTCCCGGGATCCCGAACATCAGATCCACATTCACATTGGTAAACCCGGCGTCTCTGGCAAGACAAAAACTTTCCAGGAACTCTTCAAATGTATGGATCCTTCCCAGGCAGACAAGCTCTTCGTCCACTGTCGACTGCAGACCTATGCTCAGCCGGTTGATCCCGACTTTTCTGTATCCTTTCAGCTTTTCTTCAGACAAAGTTCCCGGATTGGCTTCCACGGTGAACTCTGCGTCTTTCTCAATGGCAAATGTGTCCTGAAGCGCCCCTGTGATTGCTTCCATCTGTCTGGTTTCCAGCAGGGACGGCGTTCCTCCGCCGATAAAAATACTGACAACATGATAAGCCTCTGCCAGCTTCCGATAACTGCGGATCTGCCGGCAAAGGCTTTCTACATAATCCGCCCGCTCCCCGGAGGATGCGGGGGCGGACAGAAAATCACAGTATTTACATTTCTGTACACAAAAAGGAATGTGAAGATAAATTTCCAGTGGTCTCATTACTTATCGTCCAGCTTCAAAACGCTCATAAAGGCTTTCTGCGGAATCTCCACATTGCCCACCTGGCGCATCCGCTTCTTTCCTTCCTTCTGCTTTTCCAAAAGTTTCTTTTTCCGGGTAATATCGCCGCCATAGCATTTAGCAAGCACGTCTTTTCGCATAGCCTTCACCGTCTCCCGGGCAATGATCTTGCTGCCGATAGCTGCCTGGATCGGGATCTCAAACAACTGCCTTGGAATCTCTTCTTTCAGCTTTTCGCACATCTTTCTTCCCCGCTCATAGGCAGTATCCGCATGGACAATAAAGGACAAGGCGTCCACTTCTTCCTTGTTGATCAGGATATCCAGCTTTACGAGACTGGACTGCACATAACCGTCCATCTCATAATCGAAGGACGCATAGCCTCTGGATCTGGATTTAAGCGCGTCAAAGAAATCATAAATGATCTCATTCAGAGGGAGATGATAATGCAGCACCGCACGGGTCGCCTCCATGTATTCCATCCCGTCATATATCCCGCGCCTTTCCTGACAAAGTTCCATGATCGCGCCAATATACTCTGAGGTAACCATGATCTCTGCCTTTACGATCGGCTCTTCCATATATTCGATCTCTGAAGGATCCGGCAGATTGGAGGGGTTGGTCAGATCGATCACTTCCCCGTTGGTCTTGTGGACTTTATAGATAACTCCCGGCGCAGTGGTAACCAGATCCAGATTGTATTCCCTCTCCAACCGCTCCTGGATGATCTCCAGGTGGAGAAGTCCAAGGAAACCGCAGCGGAATCCAAACCCAAGAGCTATAGAAGTCTCCGGCTCAAACTGCAGGGACGCATCGTTAAGCTGCAGCTTTTCCAGTGCATCTCGAAGATCCGGGTACTTGGCTCCGTCTGCAGGATACATCCCACAATACACCATGGGATTTACTTTCTTGTAACCAGGCAGCGGTTCATCGCAGGGACAGGCTGCGTTGGTAATGGTGTCGCCCACCCGGGTATCTTTTACATTTTTCAGGCTGGCAGTAATGTAACCCACCATGCCCGCCTCCAGCTCCTCGCAGGGAATGAACTGTCCGGCTCCGAAGTATCCGACTTCCACAACTTCTGCTTTCGCCCCCGTGGCCATCATTAGGATCGGCGTTCCTTTCCGGACGCTTCCCTCCTTGATCCTGCAGAACACGATCACACCTTTGTAGGAATCATAGATAGAATCGAAGATCAGTGCCTTCAGCGGTGCCCCGGGATCGCCCTTTGGCGCCGGAATCTTCTCCACGATCTGCTCCAGCACATCCTCAACATTCTGACCGGTCTTGGCAGAGATCCTGGGAGCGTCCTGGGCCTCAATACCGATCACATCTTCAATCTCTTCGATCACCCGTTCCGGATCTGCACTTGGAAGATCAATCTTATTGATCACAGGCATCACATCCAGATCATGATCCAGGGCCAGGTATACATTTGCCAGCGTCTGCGCCTCCACTCCCTGTGCCGCGTCCACCACCAGGATCGCTCCGTCGCAGGCTGCAAGACTTCTGGATACCTCGTAGTTAAAATCCACATGCCCAGGAGTATCGATCAGATTGAAAATATACTCCTCTCCGTTCTTTGCGCGGTAAACCGTCCGGACTGCCTGGGCCTTGATCGTAATGCCTCTTTCTCTCTCCAGATCCATGTTGTCCAGAACCTGGGACTGCATCTCCCTCTTAGTCAGGAGTCCTGTCATCTCAATGATCCGGTCTGCCAGTGTGGACTTTCCATGATCAATATGTGCAATAATACAAAAATTACGAATATTCTTCTGCTCTATTCCTGCCACCTGTCTTCTTCCCTTCCCGTTCAACAATTTGCACAGCGTAGTATATCACATCCCACTGTTCTTTACAATGAAAAGTTCGACTCCCATCCGGTCCAAAAGCCGTCCGGTCTTGACTCTTTCTTCGATATCCGCCGCCTCTTCCAGGATGCCACGCAGCTCTTCGGAAGAGAAATACCGGCTCTGCTGCATGTATTTGCCCGCCGCAAAGGGATGGATCCCGGCTTCTTTGGCAATCCTGCTTTTATCAAAGCCCTGCCTCTTCATATCCCCCACCTCCATCAGTAGTTTGAACTGACGGACCAGCAGAAAGAGGATCCGCATAGGCGGCTCCTTTAACGCCAGAAGGTCATAATAAAGATACAGCGCTTTTTTTTGCTGTTTTGAGGCCACGGCCTCAACCATCGCAAAGATCTGACTGCTGATATGGTGGGTACAGACCGCATCAATGTCTTCTGCCGTCACTTCTTCGCGCCCCATCGTATAGGAAAAAAGTTTTTCCATTTCCTGCGTCAGACTTTCCATATCTGTTCCTGTCCGCTCCAGCAGATGCCTGGCAGAAGACTCCCGTATCTTTTTCCCTTCCCGTTTTACCGTCGAGGCAATCCAGTAAAGAAGGGTTTTTTCGTCCTGCCTTCCGAATTCCACAATACGGCCCTTTTCTTTTACTGCCTTATAGAGTCTGCCCCGCTTATCCACTTCCTGTTCCACAAACAGAAAACATGCCGTGTCCGGCATGTTCTTTATATAATCGGCCAGTTCCGGAGACGCCGATTTAAAGAAACCGGAGTTTTCCACCACGATCAGTCTGCGCGCAGCAAAAAAGGGCATCGTCTCAGCCAGATCGATCAATTCCCCCGGATGAATTCCTTTTCCTTCATAATAAGCATAGTTCATCCTGTCCCCATCCGGGAACATGGCGTCTGTCAGCTTGTCTTTATACTGCTTTTTTAAATAGGCCTCCTCCCCATAGAGGAGGTAGGCCTGTTTAAAATTTCCGGATTTTATATCTTCGTTTAAATTCTTCATAAATATCCTTTATCGGTTATAATCTCACCACATCGCCTGTAATCTCATCTAAGCTGTGTACGCCGCACATGGCCATTGCGTCAGACAGTTCCGAAGAAAGTTTTTCCACAAGCGCAGATACGCCTTCCTCTGCTCCGCCGTATACCGCGGTAACAAAAGGTCTTCCCACCAGTACTGCGTCAGCGCCAAGAGCCAGCGCCTTTAAGATATCGGTTCCGGAACGGATGCCTCCGTCCACAAAGATCTTCATATCTTTCCCCACTGCTTTTACAATCTCCGGAAGAACTTCTGCGGTGGGCGGACACTGATCCAGAACACGACCGCCGTGATTAGACACTACAATAGCAGAAGCTCCCGCCTCTTTTGCCTTGACAGCTCCCTTTACCGTCATGATCCCCTTCAGGATAAAGGGTACTCCTGCCGCCCGGACTACTTCTTTTAACTCTTCCACAGACTTGCTGCCTGCCGGCGGCGTCTGGTTTTTCAGGAAGGGCAGCCCTGCGGCATCAATATCCATGGCCGCGGCAAATGCGCCGGAATTTTTCACCAGTGCAAACTTTTCTTTTAACGTATGAATGTCCCATGGTTTAATGGTCGGAATCCCTGTTCCTCCGGCCGCCTGGATTGCCTTTGTTGCGCCCTCCATGACCGCCGGATTGGTTCCGTCCCCTGTAAAAGCTGCAATTCCTGCTTTGGCACAGGCGGACACCAGGATGCTGTTATACTCCAGGTCATCATATTTATCGCCATAATGAAGCTTCATGGCTCCCACCGGCCCTGCAAAAATCGGATATTTAAATTTTTGTCCGAACAATGTGAGCGAGGTGTCCACTGGTTTATTTTCACAGATCGTATCCATATTGATACAGATTTTCTGCCAGGCATCATAATTCCGGATTGCTACCGTACCGGTCCCTTTTGCCCCCGGTCCCGGGATCTTATTGCTGCACGCCTTGCCGTTGCAGACAGGGCAGGCTTTGCAGAATGGCCCGATACATGTTCTTGCGTTTTCTAATACTTCTTGATAAGTCATAGTATGTTCCCTCTTTTCCATTTTGCCATTGATCCTTTCACAGGTATGCGCCTGCTTCTTTCATAGTATACTGAATTTTCATTTCAAATTCAACCACTTGTATCATAACAGCGCCCAGATTTTGCGTGGAAAGAACTGTCGCTCCGTATGCCCCCAGCCGCTCCAGCGTCTCTTCATGCGGGTGTCCGTACCGGTTTCCCCGACCGGCTGAGATACAGGCATATCCCGGCCGCACTGCCTGCAGAAATGCTTCTCCTGTAGATGTCTTTGACCCGTGATGAGCCACTTTCAACACCTCCCACTCCGTATCCGGATACGCTTCCAGAAGCTTTCTGGTCAGCAGAGTTTCCCCTTTTCCTTCCACGTCCCCGGTAAGCAGCATATCAAACGCACCGTACTGTACTGCAAGAACCAGAGACGCTTCATTGCCGGGAGAAATTCTCTCCCTCTCTCCAGGTCCCAGGCAGGTCAGGATCAGTTCCCCTTCCCGGATCTTCTCACCTTCCCCCATCACCAGGACATCCGTCCCAAAAGAGCGCGCCGTTCTCCCGAGATTTTCAAGCTTTTCATCCCATACTTCCCGGGGCGGCAGCACCAAAGCTCCAATCTTTACCCCGATGTTCTGCCGTTCCAGAAGTTCAAGGATCCCTCCGATATGATCCTCATCTCCATGGGTCACCCACACATAATCCAGTTTTCCCACCCCCTCCGATTTCAGGAAGGGCTCAATCCTGTACTGCCCTACATTCCCCACATCACTGCTGCCCGCATCCACCAGATAGGCGCCGCCTTCCGGTCCCCGGATAAAAATGCAGTCTCCCTGCCCCACATCCAGCACCACAGCCGACAGTGTTCCGGTATCAAAAGGTCTGTATACCAGAAGACAGATCCCGATCCCATAAAGACAAAGAGGCCACACTTTTTTCCACCGCTTCCACAAAACATAAATAAGAAGCAATATTCCAAAATACAGTCCGATCCGGACGCCCCCGGGACGCCCGGCTACCCATCTGGAACCAGGCAGTTCCAGCATAAAAAGACAGCTTCTTTCAAAAAGAGTCAAGATCCACGCGCAGATCTTCAGGATTCCTTCCCCTGCCCAGGGAAATAGAAAACAGGTCAGACTGCCCGCCATTCCAAGAGCCAGCAGCGCGGAAGACAACGGAACCACCCACAGATTCAGGATCGTGGAATAGATTGGAAATTCATAAAAATAGTAAAGAATAATGGGAAAAAGCATCAGATTCACACTTAGACTTGCCAGGAACCCCTGAAAAGGCAGCCCCCGAAACTCCGGCAAAAATAAGATCATGGCAAGAACCGCCCCAAAGGACAGCCAGAATCCGCCGTCACAGAGGTATAACGGTCTCCACAAAAGCACAACTGCAGCAGAAAACCCAAGGGCTGTGGGCGGATCATAATGACGTCCGGTCATATCAGCTCCTGTCCGGAACAAAAAACATGACCAGAGAGCGGACCACCGAGACTGTAAATCCAATCATCAGCACATAGATCAGCATCAGTCCGATTCCAGCCACGCCCGAAAGCAGATACGACCCGGTCGCTTTCCTTAGGATGTGATAGGCGCCAAGCCCGAGAAATGTCAAGTGAAGGCCGGAAATGGCCAGAATGTGCCCGATGCCTGTTGCCTGATACAATGTTTTTATCTCTGGATCCATGCCGGACTTTTCTCCCAGCATCATGGCTGCCAGCGTGTGTCCGTCTTTTTCCCCCATCGCTCTCACCAGAAGATCCTTCCATCCGCTCCGAAAACCGGCAAGCCCCTGCCCCAGAGCATCTGTTCCCGGATCTGTGATCTCTACTTTTTCGGCCCAGATAAGGCCATGGATATCCATTTTCTGATAATAAAGTTTCTGGTCAAAATTGCCGGGATTTCTGGCCGGATCAAAAAACGACACTTCTCCGGTCACTTTCACCTTATTTCCGATTTTTACCTGTATTCCGGGATCTGTATAGACTAAAATCTTTTTTTCAAAGAATGATGCGCCGCGGCACCAAATAGAATTGTTCTTTAGATAAATTGCCTGAACCTTTGTCTTTTGCTCCGCCTGATACACCGTACCTGACAGCTCTGCTTTCTGGCCGGCGTCTGTGTTTTCTTCCAGCGGCGAGGGCGCCAGTTCCCGGATCCACCGGCTGCCGCCCACTGTCACCGCAAGAACGATCCCCGCAAGGAGCAGGATGCAAAGGCTAAGAAGTGGTCTGTTCTTCAAAAGCGCCCTCCTCCACATAATCAAGATCGCGGGTCATTGGTTTGCTTAAATCTACTCGATTCATATACTGGATATTGCTTTCTCCATTTACCAGAATCTGCACCTGGCTGGCTCCGCCACTTTCTGTCACCGAATTCACAATGGCATAGACCGTGATCTCGGGACTCACTCCCGGCGCTCCTTCCAGAAAGCCCTGATCCAGATTCACATAACAGATATGATCTCTCACTGTAACGCCCAGCACCTTTGTCTCCGGCGGGATCACTGCCAGCTCTTCCTGGGAGGACGGACCTTTTATCAGCTGTTCCACCACCAGTTTTTCCACCGACTGATTAATATTGTGCCGGACTTTTACCGTCTCCGGCACCAGCTTTGCCCCGTCTTTTCCTGCAAAATAAAGCCGGATCTCCTTTTCCTGATAGGCATGCAGCGATGAACCGGTATTTTTTACAAAATCTTCCGGCCCCATCGCGCCGATCACCTGTCCGTCCTGATCCGTAAGCGGCTCATCACCCACCAGAAAGGCAACCACATCCACACCTCTGACCTGGCAGAAAGTTTCCACTACCGCGGATCTAAGAAGAATTTCCTGCGCGCCGGACATTCTAAGATACGCCCTGCTAAACGTAAGTGTCAGCCTTCCATCGTCCAGTTCCCAGTCAGTGATACGCACATTTTCCGGAAATACACTGTGATAATCAATAGAGTCCGGCTCCTCTTTCATAACCCGGATCAATTCCCGGACCGCCTGGTCTGTCGATTCTCCCTGAATCTCATAATTCTTTCGCACCAAAGCGTCTTCCCCGGCATTGACATAACAAAGATAAGTGCCTTCTGCATCCTGCGGTTCTTCCATGGTTTCTGTTCCGCCGCATCCGAACATCCCAAAGAGGGTCAGCAGGAAAATGCCTGCCAGAATTATCTTTTGCTTTTGTTTCATGCTCTATCCCTCATTTCTCCATTACTTGACATACGTCAGGGGAATCCGGACTGCGAACGTGGTTCCCTCGCCAATCTGACTGTAAGCCTTAATCGCGCCTCTGTGCATAACAATCGCGCTTCTTGCTATCGCCAGCCCAAGACCCGTGCCGCCGATTTCCCTGGAATGAGATTTGTCCACCCGGTAAAACCTTTCAAAAATATGTTCCATAGACTCTTCCGGGATCCCGATCCCAGAGTCTGCCACTTCCAGGTAAAAATATTTATGATCTGCATTCAGAGTCACATGGACCCATCCGCCTTCTTTGTTATATTTGACCGCATTTTCCACCAGATTTGAGACCGCCAGGGAAAGCTTCACCTCATCCACTTCCGCGGTAACCGGACGGAAACTTTCAAACACCAGCTCCACATTGCGGGTAGCGGCGATCGGACGGATTCTTTTTAATATTTTTTCCACCAGGGCATTGATATTCTCTGAAGTGATATTCAAAGTGTCCGCCGTCTTATCCATTTTCACCAGCGACAGCAGATCGTTAATGATCTTATTCTCTCGTTCAATCTCCTCTGAGAGATCTCCCATAAATTCCTTATACAGCTCCGGCGGCACCTCCTCCAGCGTCAGCAGGGAATCCGCCAGCACTTTCATGGATGTCAGCGGCGTCTTCAGCTCATGGGATACGTTGGACACAAATTCTGTCCGGGAATCATCCAGTACCTTCATCCGTCCCAGCATTTTATTAAAAGCCTCTGATAAAGCCCTTGTCTCTGTATAGGCATACTCTTTCAGATAATGGTCCTCATACCCTTCTGTGACCGCAGAGATGGAACGGGTGATCCGCTGAAAAGGCTTCACCATCATAAATCCAAACGTCGCAGCGAGCACCAGCACCACCAGCGTCATTGTGACAAAGGCCACGGTGGCCTTTCCTCCCAGCACAGCCAGATTATTTTCCACGGAATCTGTAGATGTGCTCACAAGAAGCACTCCCATGACATTTTCTCCGGATATATCATAGATGGGAGCCGTCACTTCAATATAATGCCCTTCTTTGTCATAATGACTGGTCCCCGTTCCCTCCAGACAGTGGATCACGTCTGCAGACACAATGGTCTTGCCTATATCAACATCATAAGTATCTTCTTCTATCTGAAAATTTTTATCGATCACCAGCACCCGTCCATCATAAATGTTGGACATCTGCACCAGTTCAGATCTGACAGACTCATCCGCCCGGCCGTTCAGGTTCTCTCGCGCGGCCAGCTGATTGCATAGAATTGTACATTGATTCTGGATTTCGGCAGTCCGTACATCTACCGCCCTGGTCTCATAGCTGTTCAGGATCACAGCCTGCATGATAAATGCCGGGACAGCGCCCGCCAGGACCACCAGAAGAATGATCCGGAAGCGGAGGCTCCCCAGTATATTATTGGTAAAATATCGTTTAACCCCTGAAATAATAACCAACACCCCATTTTGTATAAACATATTTCGGATCGCTTGGATTCGTCTCGATCTTCTCCCGCAGTCTTCGGATATGTACGTCCACAGTCCTTGCATCTCCCGGATATTCGTATCCCCAGATGATATTCAGAAGATTTTCCCGACTGTATACTTTCCCCGGATTGGTCGCCAGGAGTTCCAGAAGATCAAATTCCTTTGCCGTAAGATTGATTTCCTTTTCTGCGATCATCACTCTGCGGCTCTCACAGTCAATCTTCATCTCTCCTTTGACCACCAGTTTCCCTCCCAAGTGATCCATATCCCGTTTGCCGGTACGGCGCATAATGGCCTTGATCCTTGCCTTTACCTCCAGGATATTGAACGGCTTGGTAATATAATCATCCGCCCCGTATTCCAGCCCCAGGATCTTATTCATATCATCGTCCCGCGCAGTCAGCATGATAATAGGAACTTCTGAAAAGTCCCGGATCTGCCGGCAGACTTCAAATCCGTCCAGCTTCGGAAGCATTACATCCAGAAGAATGATGTCATAATGATTTTCCTTTGCCAGTTTAACGGCCTCTTCTCCGTCGTAGGCGCAGTCCACATCCATATCATCCTGTTCCAGACTGAACCGGATCCCTTTCACGATTAATTTTTCATCGTCTACTACCAACACACGTCTGTTCATGAATCTTCTCCCCTGCTACACTGTGATCTGCTCTTTGATCTTTTCAAATACGCCTTCTTTGATCCCGCTGATCTCCATCAGCTCTTCAATCGCCTCAAATGCGCCGTTTTCTTCCCTGTGCCGGATAATTGCCGCAGCCTTGGCTTCTCCGATCCCGGTCAGGGTCATCAGTTCTTCTTCCCCTGCCGTATTAATGTTCACTTTGGCATCCTGCAATGATCCGCCATTAACGCCCGCCGGAGAAACCGTCCCTTCGGCGACCTCACTGGCAGAAGGCACATATATCTGCTGGCCATCCATAGCTTTGGCCGCCTGGTTGAGTCCTTCCGGCGCAGCTTCTTGTCCCAGTCCTCCCGCGGCTTCAATCGCCTCGTAGATCCTGCTCCCTGCCGGAAGCTCATAGACTCCAGGCGTAAGAACCTGTCCGCAGACATGGACTACCAGCGTCTCTTTCCGGCCATTCCCCGGGTCCTCCTCTTCGCCGGCCGCACCTGTCTCTCCTGTGCCGGGGAGCTCCTCCCCGGATCCCTGTTTCTCTGAGAATTCCGCTGCGGCAAGATTTTCTTCTGTCAGCACATTGGTTTCCTCCGAACCGCATCCCGCTGTAAACAGTAGCAAAGCGGCCGCCACAATAAGGACTCTATTCTTTCTTTTTCTTAGCATAATCTGCTCCTTTACGGCTGTCGACACCGCAGGCACCCCGTTTATGCCTAGATAAAGCTATTGTACTATTTCCACTGGAAAATTGCAACTCCAATCAAAGCGATCCCCATGCCGATCACCCGTCTCCATTCCAGCGGTTCTTTTTCCACTCCAAAAAGCCCCAGCACCTCGATCACATAAGCCACGATCAGCTGGCTCATCACAATAAAAAAGGCAGCTTTTGCTGGGCCGAGCTGGGCCATGCTCTTAATCACAGTCCAGGTGATCCCGGCGCCGATCACCCCGCCAAGAAGCATATATTTGGGCTCCACCTTCGCGATAGCCGCAATACTGTCTCTCCCGGTCAGAAGCCAGGCCGCAAGACACAGAAGAAGGGCGCTGAACTGCACCCAGCCGTTACTGACCCACATCCCCGTTGTCTTTGTCACCTGGGTATTAAACACACCCTGCACGCTCATCAGCGCGCCGGATAAAATGGCAATCAAAAACCCGATCATTGTCTGGATACCTCCTTGTTTTTTCAGGTTAGTGTCTCCAATGACCGGGATTTTTATGTTTTACTCTTCCTGTCGCCTTACAGAGATTTCTTCAGTTTTTCAATCATCTCATCCACATGCTCTTTTTCGATGATCATCGGAGGAACCAGACGGATCACGTCGCTTCTTGCGGTAATGATCACCAGCCCCTCTTCCATGGCTTTTGCTGTCACCTCTCCTGCCGGGCGGTTCAGACGGATGCCCTGGATCAGTCCGGTGCCCTTACGTTCCAGGACGCTTTCTTCTTCCTGCACCAGCCGATCCAGCTGTTCTGCCAGATATTCCCCTATATCTCTGACATGTTCTGTCACATGTTCTTTTTCAAAGATTTCCAGTGTCTTTGCCACTGCCGTACAGGCAAAAGGGTTGCCTCCATAGGTCGTGCCGTGGTCTCCGGGCTCCAGAGAATCTGCCGCCACTGCTTCTGTCATGGCAAATGCCCCCACCGGAACGCCGCTTCCGATGGCCTTTGCCATGGACATGATATCCGGCTTCACGCCGTAATACTGCCAGGCAAACATCTCGCCGGTCCGTCCCATGCCGCACTGGATCTCATCAAAGAGCAGAAGGATCCCCTCTTCGTCACAGATCCTGCGGACACCCTCTAAAAATTCCGGGGACGCCATGTTGATGCCGCCCTCTCCCTGGATGGGTTCTAACAGGATGCCGCAGGTTTTCTCCGTTACCAGCGCCCTTACACTTTCCAGATCATTCCATTTTGCAAACTTTACCCCGGGGATCAGCGGTTCAAAAGGAGTCCGGTAAGCTTCATGCTCTGTCACAGACAACGCTCCCATGCTCCGCCCGTGAAAGGAACCTTCCATTGCGATAAACTCGTATCGGCCGGTTCCTCTTTTCCATGCGTATTTTCTGGCTGCTTTGAGCATCCCTTCATTGGCTTCCGTCCCGCTGTTGGTAAAAAATACCCGGTCCATGCCGCAGGCCTTTTTAAGCGCTGCCGCCGCCTTTCCGCAGGACTCATTGTAAAACAGGTTCGATGTATGCAGAAGTTTTTCCGCCTGCTCTTTCAGAGCCTTTGTCAGTTCCGGATGGCCGTATCCCAGACCGCACACAGCGATACCTGCCGCAAAATCCAGATATTTCCTGCCTTCCGCATCGTAAAGATACACGCCCTCTCCCCGGTCAAATTCTACCGGAAACCGGTTGTAGGTGTGTAAAAGCGCCTCTTCTGTTTCCTTCATATATGGGGTTCTCATTTTCTCATCTCCGTTCTTTCTCACTGTCCGTCCTATTCTCCCTGATAGTACCGCTCATCCATATCGTTCAGAATGGCTGTGCCGATTCCTTTGTTGGTAAAGATCTCCAGCAGGAGACAGTGGGGAATCCTTCCGTCCAGGATATGCACCCGGGACACTCCGTTTTCAATGGCGTCAATGCAGTTCTGAAGCTTGGGCAGCATGCCGCCTCCGATATAGCCCTGGTTCATCAGAGCTTCCGCCTCTGTGACCGGCAGTTCTGAGATCAGCGTGTCCGGATCATCCGGATCCTTATAGACGCCTTCAATATCCGTCAGAAACGCCAGTTTCTCCGCCTTCATAGCCCTCGCAATGGCGCAGGCCGCGTCGTCGGCATTGATATTGTAGGTCTGGTACGCATCATCCAGGCCGATGGGGCAGACGATCGGCAGAAAATCCTTTTCCAGCAGGTCGTAAAGGATATCTGCATTGACGTGCGTGATCTCTCCTACGAACCCGATATCTTCTCCGTCTGCATACTTTTTCTCCACAGACAGGAGTTTTCCGTCTTTTCCGCTGATGCCGATGGCACGCACGCCCAGGCTTTCCACCAGCTGTACCAGGCTTTTGTTGACCTTTCCCAGCACCATCTCCGCCAGTTCCATGGTGGCTTCATCGGTGACCCGCAATCCGTTGACAAACTCCGGCTCCATGCCGACCTTTCCCACCCACTTGCTGATTTCCTTTCCTCCGCCGTGAACAATGATCGGCTTGAATCCAACCAGCTTCAGAAGGGTAACATCCTGAATGACCCGTTCTTTTAACGTCTCATCAACCATGGCGCTGCCGCCATATTTTACTACAATGATCTTCCGGTTAAATCTCTGGATATAAGGCAGCGCTTCGATCAGCACCTCTGCCTTGTCCAGATACTTCTGCATGCTTTTTTCCATTTCTTTCGCTTCCTTCCAAACTTAACTGCGGTAATCTGCGTTGATGTCAATATATCCGTGCGTCAGGTCGCAGCCCCAGGCGGCGGCGCCTGCCTCTCCCATCTTTACATCGGCGATCACAGTGACTTCCGGCTGAGAGAGGATCTTTGCAGCCTCTTCCTCGCTGTAGGGAAGAGCCGTTCCATTTTCAATGATCTGTATCTTTCCTGCCTTGCTTTCAAAGAACAGATCCACATTTTCCGGATCAAACTGTGCACCGGAATATCCCATGGCACACAGGATCCTGCCCCAGTTGGCGTCATGGCCGGCGATGGCTGTCTTGGTCAGATTGGAGCATACGATGGATTTTGCCAGAGTTTTCGCCTGTTCCCTGTTCTCGCAGCCTTCCACTCTTGCTTCCAGCAGTGCGGTGGCTCCTTCTCCGTCTCCTGCGATTTTCTTTGCCAGATACTCATTGATCGCATGAAGGGCCCCGGCAAAGGTCTCGTATTCCGGAGTGCCATACCGGATCTCGGGATTGCCCGCCAGTCCGTTTGCCAGCAAAAGAACCGTATCATTGGTAGAAGTGTCTCCGTCTACCGAGATCATATTGTAAGTATCCTGCACATCTTCACTTAAAGCTTTCTGCAGCGTTTCCTGCCCGATGACGGCATCTGTAGTAATAAATGCCAGCATGGTACACATATTGGGATGGATCATGCCGGAGCCCTTTGCCATACCGCCGATGGTCACCGTCTTTTCCCCCACCTTGATGATTGCTGCCAGCTCTTTTTCGCAGGTATCTGTAGTCATGATAGCCCTGGCTGCATCTGTGCCATTGTCCAGAGAACCGTTTTTCTTCTCCGCCAGCACCCGGACCCCTGCTTTGACCTTTTCGATGGGAAGCTGCATGCCGATCACTCCTGTTGAACCGATAACAACGGATTCCGGAGCGATCCCCAGCGCTTCTCCTGCCGCACGTGCGGTTTCCTCGCAATATCCAAGACCCTCTTTACCTGTGCAGGCGTTGGCAATCCCGGAATTAACCACAACTGCCTGGACCTTTCCTTTGCCGTCAATGACCTGCCGGTCCCACTGAACCGGCGCCGCTTTTACCACATTCGTAGTAAAAGTTCCTGCCGCCACGCAGGGCTCTTTGCTGTATACAAGCGCCATGTCAGTGCGGTCCTGATATTTGATCCCCGCCGCCGTGCTGGCCGCTTCAAATCCTTCTGCTGCTGTTACTCCTCCGGTAATGATCTCCATAAAACTATCCTTCCTTTCTTTCTCTTTCTATTGAATAAATGCAGTGATGTTTTCTTCATTCAATGTAAAATCATAATAATTTAAATCTTCCCGCTTTGTCCATCCGATCTCTTTCCAGAATGCATTTCCAATGTCATTTCTGGTAAAAGCGATCAGGGAAACCTTATTGATGCCTTCTTCTTTGAGGGCATTCATTGCCGCTCCCACCATAGCTCTGCCGATCCCCCGCATCCGGTGGGCCGGATCTACGCACACATGATAAAGGCAGCCCCGTCTTCCATCATGGCCGCACAGGATCGCTCCTACGATCTTTCCGTCTTCTTCTGCCACCACACTGGTGGTTGGATTTCTCTTTAAGAACCGTTCCACACCTTCTCTGGAATCGTCCATGCTGCGGATCCCGAATCCTTTGATGGTCTTCCACAACGCATACACCTGGTCATAATCCCTGCTGTTCATCACTCTTACTGTATACATGTTCTCCTTCTCCTTATCACCGGTCACGTTTCTATGGGAAGAGCGGGACCAGATCGAGTCCTTCGTTTTCCGGAAGGCCGAACATCAGATTCATATTCTGCACTGCCTGGCCGGCCGCTCCCTTCACCAGATTATCGATGGCTCCCATCATCACGATCCTTCCGGTCCGCGCATCGATCTGAAAACCGATATCTACATAGTTGCTTCCTTCCACCCATCGGGTCTCCGGACAGGTCCCCGGCTCCAGCAGGCGGATAAATCTTTCCCCGCCATAATACTCCTGATAGATCCTGCCGACCTCTTCCATGGTCACAGGTTTCTTTAAAGACGCATATTCCGTAGCCAGGATCCCCCGGTTCATCGGAACCAGATGGGGCGTAAAGTTGAGCAGGACCGGCTCGCCCGCAGCATAGGAAAGCTGTTCCTCGATCTCGGGCGTGTGGCGATGAGTCGTAACGCCATAGGCCTTGATATTTTCATTGACCTCGCAGAAGAGATTGGCAACTTTTGCGCCTCTTCCCGCGCCGCTGGTGCCGGATTTCGCGTCCACGATCAGGGTATTCATGTCGATCACTCCTTCTTTTGCCAGCGGATAGGCCGTCAGGATCGAACAGGTGGTGTAGCACCCTGGATTGGCTACCAGCCGGGCCTGCCTGATCTCTTCCCTGTTGATCTCGCAAAGTCCATAGACAGCTTCTTCGATAAACTGTGGACTTTGATGTTTAATCCCGTACCATTTTTCATAAATATCTACATCTTTGATACGAAAATCCGCGCTCAGATCGATGATTTTGGTTTTTGACAGGATTTCTTCGCTGATCACAGAGGCGCAGTACCCCTGAGGCGTGGCGGTAAAGATCACGTCCGCCTCCTCTGCCAGCTCTTCCATGTGGTCATCCAGGCACCTGGCATCCACGATCCGGAAAAAGTTACGGTAAATATCCGCAAATTTCTGATCAATATAACTTCTGGACCCGTACCAGACGATCTGCACGTCTTTATGTCCTGCCAGGATCCGCACCAGTTCCGCTCCCGCGTAACCCGTCGCGCCAATGATTCCTGCTTTTATCATATATGCTCACATCCTTTATTTCTTCTCTTGACTTACGCATTCCATTATATATGAAATCCTTTGAGAATCAAAGGTATTTTCACAAGAAAATAGCTTGCATAATTATACATCCATTTGTATAAAACATGCAAGCTATTTTTCTCATTTTCTATATATTTCTTTTGTTACGATCTTCCCTGCCAGAGGAATCTCCCCCGCCAGACGTTTTTCCCTCCCGCCGGACGGGTCGTGACAAGCGGCACGTTCTGATACCGGTAGATGCCAAGCAAGATCCCAAGCAGCACATCTGTCACCAGCATGCCGGTATTTCCAAAGGAAAGGAAGGGACAATACACCGATCCGCGGGGCAATAGTCCCGTATTGACCAGAACATAGAGGCCAAACCAGGCCGCCAGCGCCAGCGTACAGCCGATTCCCATCATTCTTCCCAGCTGGTTGCTCTGTTTCAGGGAAACCTGCAGCAGGCGGAAGAACAGATATCCGATCAGCCCGGTCAGCACAAGGGCCAAAAGCAGGCCGAAACTGGCCGCGATATAGGCCAGCATATAAGAGCCGCCGTCTCCTGCCAGATAGCTGTCTTGCGGGAGTTCTTTGCCGGATCCGATCCATTTCCCCGATAGAAAGATCCGCCGCAGGCTTTCCATCCAGTCTGCGACCTCCGGCGCATAGACGGAAGGATGGAAAATGGCCCGGAGTCTTTCGATCTGATACAGGGGCGGCAATCCGAAGGCCCCCTTCCACCACAGCACTGCCAGAAGCGCCGGCAGACCAACGAAAATCCCAAGGATCGCCAGAAACATCCCTGCCCTGTTCACGCGGTACCAGCCCTTCCAGAGCGCCAGGCACATCAGAACCACCAGAAGTCCTCCCAGGAAAATGGCATTGCCCGCGCTCGGGATCCCCAGGCAGAGCAGCACCGGCAGGCTGATAAGAAAGAGATTTCCGGCTACCGTCCGGTACCCGCCGCCCCGGCTCTGAAATAAGATGGCTCCATAAAGCGGCAGAGCCAGAAACAGCACCAACTGCAGATTAAACACTATTCCATAGGCGCCCCAGGACGCTCCGTTGATAACAGGACCAAAAAACCACACGCCTGGAAACAACACCAGAAAAGCGCCCCACCAGATTCCCTTTGCGTACCTTCCGATCCGGCTGTAATCCAGGTAACACACGCCGATCATCAGAGCCAGACCTGCAAGCAGAAAAACGATTTCTCCCAGGATCCCGGATCCTCCGGATGACACAAACACCACGCCTTCGATCCTGGCATCCAGAAGGTGACGCAGGAAAAATCCGGCAGCGTGAAGGATTCCGATCAGGGCGATCAGCCCCCAGGGCATTTTCGGCCGATGAATCCGGTCCAGTTCCACACCTGCTGCCACCGGATCACCCATCTCCCGGACCGCCGCCTCTTCTGCCTCGGTCTCTGTCATTCCTTCCTTTAAAAAGGTTTCTTTCTGATCCTCAATGTGGCCGTTCAATTCTTTTGCAATCCCTTCCCTGGCTTTCTCACAACGGATCTGTTCTGTGATCGTCTTCAGATATTCTCTCCGCTTCACAGCGCACCTCCCATCTGCAGCACACGCTCGACTGCACTTCGATAGGTGTTCCACTCTTCCTCCTTTTCCTTCAGCGCCTTTTTGCCGTCTCTGGTTAAATGATAATATTTGCGGACCTTTCCGCCTTCCTCCTGCTCATAAGAGGTAAGAAAGCCTTTCTCTTCCATCCCGTGGAGCAGCGGATAAAGGGTTCCCGCCTTCAGTTCAAATACATAATTGGATCGCTCCCTAAGCCTTTCAATCATCTGGTATCCATACAGATCCCCTTCTTCCAGAAGACGCAGCACCAGCATCGAAGTACTTCCGGAAATCAGACTCTTATCCATACGCATGTTTCGATCCCTCCTTTACAGCATTATGTAGATTATCTATATATCGGTTATCTATATAATATCGGGAAGCCTGTGATCTGTCAACCGCTTTCTTCATTTTTTGTGATATTATTTTTATACTTTCTCTTGCATAAATATAAATTTTAGTGTATAGTATTCCTTGCAATTCATTGAGAAAAAGAATCATCATAAATTACTGCAAAATTCAGGAGGTTTTCAAAGATGAAAGAGAAAGTTGTACTGGCCTACTCCGGCGGTCTGGATACCACAGCCGTCATCCCGTGGCTCAAAGAAACATTTGGTTATGACGTCATCTGCTGCTGCGTTAACTGCGGACAGGGTGAAGAACTGGACGGACTGGAAGAAAGAGCCAAAATGTCCGGCGCTTCCAAATTATATATTGAAGATATCGTAGATGATTTCTGCGACAACTACATTGTGCCCTGCGTACAGGCACACGCAGTCTATGAAAATAAATATCTGCTGGGAACCGCTATGGCCCGTCCGGCCATTTCCAAACGTCTGGTAGAGATTGCCAGAAAAGAAGGCGCTGTCGCCATCTGCCACGGCGCAACCGGAAAAGGAAATGACCAGATCCGTTTTGAGCTCAGCATCCGCGCTCTGGCTCCGGATATCAAGATCATTGCTCCCTGGAGAATGACCGATCTGTGGACCATGCAGTCCCGGGAAGATGAGATCGCATACTGCAAACAGCACGGCATTGATCTTCCTTTCGACGCAAGCCACAGCTACAGCCGCGACCGAAACCTCTGGCACATCAGCCATGAAGGCCTGGAGCTGGAAGATCCATCTCTGGAACCCAACTACGATGAACTTCTGGTGCTGACCGCCAAACCGGAAGATGCTCCGGATGAACCGGAATACGTAACCATGACCTTTGAAAAAGGCGTTCCAAAGAGCATCAACGGTGTAGAGATGAAAGTCTCCGACATCATCCGCACATTAAACGAGCTGGGCGGCAAACACGGCATCGGTATCTGCGACATCGTAGAAAACCGCGTCGTAGGCATGAAGTCCCGCGGCGTCTACGAGACACCGGGCGGAACCATTCTCTACGAGGCGCACCAGCAGCTGGAAGAACTGGTGTTAGACCGGGCCACCTATGAAGTGAAAAAAGACATGGCCAACAAACTTTCCCAGGTGATCTATGAAGGAAAATGGTTTACTCCTCTTCGCGAAGCGATCCAGGCCTTCATCGAAAGCACCCAGGAATACGTAACCGGAGAGGTCAAATTCAAACTTTACAAAGGCAACATCACCAAAGCCGGAACCACCTCTCCTTACTCACTCTACAGTGAATCCCTGGCAAGCTTCACCACCGGTGATCTCTACGACCACCATGACGCCGACGGATTCATCAACCTGTTCGGCCTGCCGCTCAAAGTGCGCGCTATGAAAATGCAGAAAACACAGACAGAGAGCAAATAGATGTAAACAAAAATGTGAACGGGGCCGGGGGATTTTCAAAAATCCCCCGGCCCCGTTCATATTCCGTTTACATTTTACAGTATCTGCCTGCAGATTCTTTCTGCATTTCCATTCCAGATCTTATCCAGCTGATTTTCTGACAAGCCTTTTTTCCGCAGTGCTTCCCAGAGCCGTTCCATCTGGCTAACATCCGGGATATCCAGTTCTTCTATTCCGTCGAATCCGTCAAAGTCTGTTCCAATGGCCGGAAATTCACTGCCGCCCACGTCCAGCATATGCAGCACATGCATAGCCATTTCTTCCAGCTTCGACGCATGTTCATTTCCAAGGAAGGCTCCGTAAAAGTTCAGGCCTGCGATGCCGCCTGTGTTTGCCAGTGCCCGGATCATGTCATCTGTCAGATTTCTGGGATGCGAACAAAGCGCTCTGCAGTTGGAGTGAGACGCCACTACCGGCACCCGGGAGATTTCCAGCACATCCCGGAAGACTCCATCGGATGCGTGAGACACATCTATGATCATCCCCAACTCGTTCATCCGTTCCACCACTTCTCTGCCAAAGGGCTTCAGTCCCTGCCACATGACCGAAGCATCCCGGCTGTTTGGATGGCCGATGCAGTTTTCGTAATTCCACATCAGTGTCATCAGGCGCACTCCCTGTCGATACAGTTCTTCCAGCCGGTCAAGGTGACCGTTCAGCACACCGCCCTCTTCTACAGTAAGAAATGCAGAAATCTTCCCGTGTCCGGCATTTTCCCGCATTTCCTGACAGGAAGTGGCAAGGGAAATCTGGTCTGCATAAATCCGGGTCTGTTCTTTCAGATATGCGATCATTTCCAGCACATGCCGCCAGGCAGCATCGTACCCACCCGTTTCTTTATAATCGTCCGCATAGGTAAAGCAGGCGAAAAACTGTGCCATCGTTCCGCCCTGTTTCATGGCTTCTATGCTGACGCATCCATCGTTCTTCATCAGATCTCCGTTTCCACTTAGATCCATTAATTTCCATAATGTATCACAGTGCAGATCGATCAGTTTCATATTTTATCCGCTCCTCTCATATGTTCAGTATAACTCTTGCTATTGTATTGGGGAAGGTGCTGTTTTATGAAACCAGTCATCGGAATCGCCGCATGCGGATCAGCGGACAACCGGCAGTTTGTGACAGAAGCTTACGTCGAGGCGGTCTCCCGCACAGGCGGGATCCCTCTGATCCTTCCCATTCTGGATGACGCCGCGCTCCTGACGGAGTACCTGCAGATCTGTAATGGATTTTTGTTCTGCGGCGGCGGGGACATCACGCCCCTGCTTTTTGGCGAGGAACTGCTCACAGACCGCGGCAGTACAGACCTTTTCACAGACCGTTTCCACCTAGCTCTGATGCAAAAGGTATTGCGTGCAAAACGTCCGGTCCTTGCCATATGCCGGGGCATGCAAGTTATGAATCTCGCCCTTGGAGGCAGTATCTACCAGGATCTTTCCCTGCGCCCTTCCCCCACGCTGCAGCACATGCAGATCTCCGGTTCCCGCAAGGATCCCTGTCACAAGATCACCGTCTCGCAAAATAGCATGCTATCTGATTTTCTTGGAACTCATGCAAATGTAAATAGTTTTCATCACCAATGTCTCCACCTCATTCCGCCGCAGATCCGCCCCGTGGCAACTGCTTCCGACGGAGTGGTGGAAGCCATTGAGATTCCCGGGCATCCGTTTGCCCTTGGCGTCCAGTGGCATCCGGAAGTCCTTTTATCCCTGGATCCGGGAATGGGAAAACTTTTTCTTACTCTGACGGAATGCGCCGGATCCTGCCTTTTTCCAGGCTCGGCCGGATAAGATGTTCTTTTGCATAATCCCAGAGAGACCGGGATCCTTCAGCTGTCCGCTCATTTCGCTTCAGGATCTGATCCAGGCAGACCTCATGCTCTTCCCAGGCCTTGCCGTCCGAGGCATGGTTCAGCATGATGGGCTGAATATTGTCTATAGTCCTTGCGAATCTGGCTTCCGGCGTCTTTCTTTCTTCAAATTCCTGCCAGAGTCCCATCAGACGGCTGCCCTGATCCTCCGGCAACATTCCGAAAATCCTTGCGGCTGCCTTTTCTTCCCGCTCCTTCTGGGTCTTTTTCGCTTCCTCATCGTAAGCGTAGGTATCCCCTGCGTCGATTTCCACGATATCATGGATCAGTACCATGGTCACCGTTTTCAGTACATCAATTTTTTCATTGGCATATTCGCTGAATAAAATCGTCATCAGCGCCAGATGCCAGGCATGCTCCGCGTCATTTTCCTTCCTTTGCCCATCAGCGAGATACGTCTGGCGCCCAATGAGTTTTTCCTTGTCTATTTCTTTTGCAAATGCAAACAACTGATCCAGCCGGTCCATACATCCACATCCTCTCCCTATATTTTCTGATTTCACACTGTATTTTACAATCCTTTTACGCCGTTACGCACTGGCGGCCGGATCCTGCTCGAACTGGGAATTGTAAAGTTCCGCATAGAATCCGTTTCTTTCCAGAAGTTCCTGGTGAGTTCCCTGTTCTACGATATCCCCGTCCTTCATCACCAGGATCAGATCCGCATTCCGGATGGTGGACAGCCGGTGGGCGATGATAAATGTGGTCCTGCCTTCCATCAGCCGTTCAAATGCCTTCTGGATCCGTACTTCGGTCCTGGTATCCACCGAACTGGTGGCTTCATCCAGGATCAGGATCTTCGGATCTGCCAGGATCGCCCTTGCAATGGTCAGAAGCTGCTTCTGCCCCTGCGACACATTGTTTGCCTCTTCATTTAATTCCATCTGATATCCGCCTGGCAGCGTCTGTACAAAATGATGGACATAAGCAGCTTTTGCCGCTTCCACTACTTCTTCATGAGAAGCAGACAGTTTTCCGTAACGGATATTGTCCTCAATGCTTCCTTTAAACAGCCAGGTATCCTGCAACACCATGCCGAACACCCGGCGCAGTTCCGTCCGGTCAAACTCCCGGATATCGTGACCGTCCACACGGATCGCGCCGTCACATACGTCATAAAATCTCATCAATAATTTTACCATAGTTGTTTTCCCTGCGCCAGTGGGCCCAACGATCGCAATCTTCTGCCCAGGCAGCGCCCTGGCGCTGAAATCATGGATGATCATATGATCTTTGTGATATCCGAATTTTACATGATCAAATTCTACGCATCCCTTCAGGCCATCTGCATCCAGAGGCCGCGCAGTTGTCTGTACTTCTTCCTCTTCTTCCAGAAATTCAAATACCCGTTCCGCCGCCGCAGCTGTGGACTGCAAAAGGTTTGCCACCTGTGCGGCCTGCTGGATAGGCGATGTAAAATTTCTCACGTATTGGATGAAAGACTGGATGTCTCCCACCTGAATGGTCTTCTGGACGGCCAGATATCCGCCCAGGATCACCACACCCACATAGCCCAGATTCCCTACAAACTGCATGACCGGCATCATCATTCCGGACAGGAACTGGGACTTCCAGGCAGAGCGGTATAAAACATCGTTATCCTCTTCAAACGCCCGGATCACATCCTCTTCTTTATTAAAAGCTTTTACGATGCTGTGTCCCCCATATACCTCTTCCACCTGACTATTGACATGGCCCAGATACTCCTGCTGCGCCCGGAAATATTTCTGGGAATGTCTGACAATCCCAGTGATCATCCCCAGCGAAACCGGCAGGATCAAAAGGGCGGCCGCAGTCATCAAAGGACTGATACTCAGCATCATGGCCAGCACTCCGATGATGGTGGTAACCGAAGTGATCAATTGTGTCGCGCTCTGATTCAGGCTCTGGCTTAAGGTATCCACATCATTGGTGATCCTGGAAAGGATCTCTCCATGTGTCATACGGTCAAAATACCCCATCGGCAGCCGGTCGATTTTCTCTGAAATCTCCTTACGCATCTGATACGTCATTTTCTGGGAAACACCGGTCATCAGATATCCCTGAACAAAAGACAACACCGCGCTAAGCAGGTAGAGGCCAAGGAGTGTCAGCAGGATGCGGCCGATCTTCCCAAAATCTATGCCGCCGCTTCCGGATACCTTTCCCACCAGGCCTTCAAACAACTCTGTGGTGGCCTGTCCCAGGATCTTTGGTCCTGCGATATTAAAAATCGTACTTCCGACAGCAAATATCACAATTGCTATTAAAACAATTTTATAGTTTCTAAGATATTTTATCAGTTTTCTTATGGTTCCTTTAAAATCCTTTGCCCTTTCTCCAGGCATATGGCCGCCCCCATGGCCCATTCTTCTTCCCGGCATGTTAGACCGCCTCCTTCCTGCTGCCCGAAAGTTCTTCCTGTGATAACTGCGAAGAAGCAATCTGATAATACTCCGGACAATTTTCCAGCAATTCCCCGTGGGTTCCTTTCCCCACAATCCTTCCGTCATCCAGCACCAGGATCTGCTCCGCATGCAGGATCGTACTGATCCTCTGGGCCACAATAATCACTGTACTGTCTGCCGTCTTTTCCTTCAGCGCCTTGCGAAGCGCAGTATCAGTTTTATAATCCAGCGCAGAAAAACTGTCGTCAAAAATGTAGATATCCGGATGTTTTGCGATGGCTCTTGCAATGGAAAGCCTCTGCTTTTGTCCGCCGGACACATTGGTTCCTCCCTGAGCAATGGGACTTTGATACTTATGATTTTTGACCTCAATAAATTCCGCAGCCTGGGCGATCCGGGCCGCTTCCTTCATTTCCTCTTCCGTACCATCCGGACGGCCAAACAGGATATTGGAAGCAATATCACCAGAGAAGAGAATCCCCTTTTGCGGCACAAACCCAAGTTTTTCCCGCAAATCGTGCTGCCGGATCTTACGGATATCCCGGCCATCGATCCGGATGCTTCCTTCTGTCACGTCATAAAATCTGGGGATCAGATTTACCAGTGTGGATTTTCCGCTTCCCGTGCTTCCGATGATGGCCGTGGTTTGTCCCGGTTTTGCAGTAAATGTAATGTCTTTTAGAACCTCTTCTTCGGCTCCCGGATACCGGAAGGAAACGTGGTCAAAAGAGAGTTCGCCCCTGCCGCATTCCGGCAGTTCTTCCGGCATGTTAGAATCACAGATCATGGTATGGCTTTCCAGCACGCTGCTGACACGCTCCGCCGACACGGCCGCTCGCGGCAGCATCACAGAAATCATGCAGATCATAAGAAATGCCATGATGATCTGCATGGTATACTGGATAAATGCCATCATGTCTCCCACCTGCATCGTTCCAGCGTCAATGCTGTGGCCGCCCACCCACACGATCAGAACCGAGATTCCGTTCATGATTAGCATCATGGCCGGCATCATAAATGTCATCGCCCGGTTGACAAAAAGATTGGTTCTTGTCAGTTCCCGGTTTGCCTGATCAAATCTTTCTTCTTCGTGCATTTCTGTTCCAAAGGCGCGGATCACCGGAAGGCCGGTCAGAATCTCCCGGCTTACCAGATTCAGACGGTCTACCAGATTCTGCAGGATCCGGAATCTGGGCATGACCACAGCAAACAGCACCGCTACCAGAAGGAAGATCAGCGCCACTGCAAGGGCAATGATCCAGGACATGTCCACATTCGTGTGGAAGACGTTCCAGACGCCGCCCGCCGCCAGGATCGGCGCATAGAGCACCATTCGCAGGATCATCACCGTCAGAAGCTGGATCTGCTGGATGTCATTGGTGCTGCGTGTGATCAAAGACGCAGTCGAAAATTGATCAAACTCTCCATTGGAGAAGCCGACTACTTTGCGGAACACATCCTTTCTTAAGTTCCGGCCAAGCCCGGCGCCCACAAGAGAAGCGATCAGGCCCACCAGGATGCTGGCCGCCATGCCTGCCCCTGCAAGCGCCAGCATTTTCCCGCCGGTAACCAGGATGTAGCTGGAACTGATCTTGTCAAGATCCATACCGATCTTCTCGTATGCGGACCGAATGTAGGCTGCGGCCGCCTGCTCCGTCATGGTCTCCGGGAGGCTTTCCATCACCTTCTCCCGTGCGGCCCCACCGGATTCAACGGTATCCCCCACATTTCCCGAAACGGCCCCGCCGGCATTCGTTTCCTCCAGCATCATGGCCATGACCATGGGAAGTTCCAGCTTCTCCACCAGCTTTTCCATCTCGTCTTCATTTTCTTTTATCTCTTCTTTAAGAGCCATAACTGTTCCGTCATAGTCATATGACTCATCAGTTTTCTGATAGGCATCTGCTATCTCTGCCCGGTCTTCCTCTTTCGCCAGCGTAAGGAGCACTCCCAGATCCTCCTCTGCCACTGCTTCCGGCACCTGCTCGTCAATCCCGCTCTGCTGGATCCCTACATTTACAATATCAGACGTATAGGACGGCAGAGACAGATCGCAATAGGCCTGGATGATCAGCACACAGATCACCAGCAGCACCTGCCCGGTATATGGCTTCAAAAACTCAAATAATTTTTTCATATCTATCTAGTCCCTTTCTGCATTCAGTTTTAGGAAATGGGGGACGGGGGATTTCTGGAAATCCCCCGTCCCCCATTTCCTTCTATAAAGTTATAAAGTCTCTGAATCCAAAATTATCGTGAAAGGCCCGTCGTTTACCAGGCTGACTTTCATATCTGCGCCGAACCTGCCACGCTCTACCGTAGGAACCTGCTCTTTGCATTTTGCAATAATATATTCGTACATTTCTTCTGCCATATCCGGCGCGCCTGCTTCAATGAAACTTGGCCGGTTTCCTTTTTTGCAGTTGGCATATAATGTGAACTGGGAGATCAGAAGAAGACTTCCTCCCACTGTATCAAGAGAAAGATTGGTTTTTCCCTGCTCGTCTTCAAAGATCCGCAGTCCTAGCATTTTTTTGATCATCCGGTCTGCGATTTCTTTTGTGTCTGAATTGCTCACGCCGATCAGCACCATAAATCCTTTCCCGATCTTTCCCAGGGTTTCTCCTTCGACTTTTACTTCGCTTTCTGATACTCTCTGAATTACAAATCTCATTGTGAAGTTCTCCTTTTATTTTGTTATTTTTGATTATATATTTTTACTTTTTTCGGGCAGCTGAGCCAGAATGATTGCCGCAAACATCAGCACGCAGCCAATGGTTTCTCTTGTAGACATCTGTTCCCCCAAAAGCGCCCAGCCTGCAAGTACGGAGAAGCAGGATTCCAGACTTAAGATCAGGGCGGCGACAGCCGGATTCATATCCTTTTGCCCAACGATCTGTAGCGTGTACGCCACGCCGCAGGATAATACTCCTGCATAAAAAAGTGGAAACCAGCCTGCGATCATTCCTTCGATCGCAGGTGTCTCTGTAAAAAACATAACCGGCAGGGAAAGGATCCCGCACACGAAAAACTGAATGCAGGACATTTTCACGCCATCTGCTCTTGGCGCAAAATAATCAATCACCAGAATATGCAGAGAAAAAACCAGCGCACAGAGAAATACAAGAAAGTCTCCTTTCCCGATGCGTAAGCTTTCTGTAATACAAAGGAAATAGAGTCCGACAACTGCCAACACAACTGCAGCCCACACCTTCCATCCAATCTTCTTTTTCAAGAATATTCCCAAAACCGGCACGATCACAATATAACACGCGGTGATAAATCCTGCTTTTCCTGCAGTTGTGTATTGAATTCCCACCTGCTGCAGGCTGCTGGCTCCAAACAGCAGGATCCCGCAGGCAATCCCTCCTGTCAGAAGATCCCTGCCTCCGGCCCCCGCCGCATTCTCCTCTTTTGCGCTATTTTCAGCCGTTCTTTTCCATTTCCCAAGAAAACAGATGCATGGCAGCAAGGCCACGCCGCCGATCAGGCTCCGGATTCCGTTGAAAGTAAAAGGGCCGAGATAATCCATTCCTACGCTCTGGGCCACAAACGCCGTTCCCCAGATAAATGCGGTCAATATCAGCATACATACATTTTTTGTCTTCATAAACATCTCTTTCTATTCTTATGTCTTCTCTTAAGCCAGGATGTATTATAGCATATTTCCCCTTCCGGGTGTATAATAATTGTATTTTAAGACACTTTAATTAAAATACAATGGTATGAAATAATGTGAAAACAGGTGATGTCTGTGTATCGATACAAAACATTCTTCTTTACCTGCGGTCTTGTCATGGCTGTCAGCGAAATCTGGAAACAATGGTGCCTGACCTTCCTCCTTGGACAGGGCCACTACAACTGGTGGCATTTCCCTTTCCAGCTTTGCAGTATTCCCATGTACATCTGTCTGATGTTTCCATGGATACATTCTGAAAAATTGCAGAAAATCATGCTGGTTTTTCTTATGGATTACGGTCTTCTGGGCGGGATTTTTGCCTTTTTTGACACCAGCGGCATGCATTATTCCTACTTTCCGCTAACCGTCCACTCCTTTACCTGGCACATTCTTCTGATCATCCTGGGGCTTGCGGCAGGCTTTAGTCAGATGTCAGAATATTCTCTTTGCGGATATTTTCATGGGACTTTGCTTTATCTTGCCTGCTGCCTGATCGCCACCGGTTTCAATGTTGCCCTGCATTCTCTGGGAAATATCAACCTGTTTTATATCAGCCCCTATCTTCCCATGAATCAGAAGGTATTCCGGGATATTGCGGAATACACCGGGGATGCCGCCGGGATCTTCCTCTACATTCTGGCATCTGTGACAGGCGCATTTTGCTTCCATCTGCTCTGGCGCGCGACATCTGCAGACCAGCAAACTTAACCAACGAACCGATTAACCGAAACAACCGCACAGGATCTTCAAGATCAGTCCTGCACACAAAAACGGACCCAGTGCAATTTTCGATTTTCTATCAATCTTCCCTGCCGCCAGCATCCAGATACAGAAAATCCCCGCAAACAACATGCCGGCAAAAAAGGCATCCAGATTCTTCTCCCAGCCAAGCAGAAAACCGGATACTGCCATCAGTTTGATATCCCCGCCTCCAAAACAGCCGGGTTTCCACAGACAGATCAGGAGCATCCCCGCACTGACGCTCAAAATACCGGCCAAACTTTCCCAAAGGATTTCCTGCATCTCCCCATACCCGAAACGATTCCAGAGTCCTGCCGCCAGCAGCAAAATCAGCAGCCGGTCGCGTATCCGGCAGGAACGAAAATCTACCCATGCAATTTTCAATAAAATCCCAATCATTACAACATTAAAAAATATTTTCATGCTCCGCCTTTCCGCATACATTGCATTTCAGTATAAAATTTGTTACGATAAAGACTGTAAAGAACCGCATTACAAACAAGGAGGGGTTTTCATGCTGGTAGAAAAATTATTGACCATGCCCGGTTTCATTTATGAGGTCAGCGGGAATTACTATTATCTTGGAAAATGGATCTGCAAAATGTGTACGGACACCGATGCATCCGACTGCGTCATGATGTATCAGATGTGCCGGAGAGCCGGCGAAGAACCGGATACCAACCTGTATTTTCAGAAAATACGCGCTTACAGCGATTTCGCATTGGAAGTCCCCTACAATCCCATCCGGATCCGCGAAGACATGGAAGCACTGGCAGATCATCTCTCTGATTCCGAACGGGAACACCTTCAGGGTCAGATACAGAACGTAGAAGAAGATATTCAGAAATATAGTTAAGAAATATAGAAATATATATCATATTATCAGAAAAACCCGGGATCATCCACCCATGACCCCGGATTTTTTTGATCTTTTTTTAGTTGGGTACACCCTTCTTGTCAAAAAGGGACAGGGCAAAATGCAAATGGGGACGTAGTCCTTTTGCAAAGTACTACGTCCCCATTTGCTATTTCTTACACCCGGAGCATTTCCCGCCCGCCGGGCATCCGATGCATTTCACGCCTTTCTTTTTTGCTTTTACGATATAAGTAATCGCGCTTCCCAGCATGGCCGCCAATACAGCCAACGCTATGAAATCCACCATATGAATTCCTCCTTTTTCCTATGCCGCCGCATGCAGGCTGTAGGTTTCCGCGAACTCCCGGTCGGACTTGCGGATTCTCCACAGCACGATCAGAACAAAGACGATGACTGCGACAAGTCCCGGAACAAATCCGGTTCCCAGAGATCCGGTTGTGATCAATGTGCCGATCTGATATACCAGGAAGGCAACGGTGTAGCCGGTTCCCAGCTGAAGGCAGATGCCTCCAAGCAGCCATTTTCTGCTCTTCATCTCAGAGTTCATGGCTCCGAGTGCCGCGAAGCATGGCGGCGTATAAAGATTGAACATCAGGTACGCAAGAGCAGCCACTTTGGTAAGTCCCAGAACTGCTGCCACTGCATTTCCGCTTCCCACCAGCGCCAGTTCATCAGTATCGATCAGATTGGTGACGCCGTATACTACCGCCAGCGTGCCGACTACATTTTCTTTTGCGATAAATCCGGTCACTGCCGCTGCCGCCAGCTGCCATACGCCAAATCCAAGCGGGATAAAGAGAATGGAGATCGGGTGGGCAATGCTTGCCAGAATGGAAGTATCCTCTGCGCCTTCTGCCACCAGCTGGAACTGCCAGTTAAAGGTCTGCATGATCTGGACAACGGTGTTGCACACCAGAATAATTGTTCCGGCCTTGATGATGTATGCCTTGCCGCGTTCCAGCATGGAAATACATGCCCGTTTCAGGCTTGGGATCTTATATTCCGGAAGTTCAATGATGAAGAAAGATTTCCGGTATTTCTGACCGGTAATTCTCTTTACCAGCAAAGCCCCCAAAAGAATCAGTACGATTCCCACCAGATACATGGTTGCGGACACCCACCAGGCATCTGCGAAAAATGCGCCTGCAAATAAAGCGATCACAGGGATCTTTGCTCCACAGGGCATAAATGGCGTCAGCATCGCCGTGGTACGCCGTTCTCTCTCATTGCGGATGGTGCGGGAGGCCATGACTCCGGGAATCGCGCATCCGGTTCCAATGACCATCGGGATCACGGATTTTCCGGAAAGCCCCACTCTCTTAAAGATCGGATCCAGCACCACCGTAGCTCTTGCCATATACCCACAATCTTCCAGAAGAGCGATCAGGAAGTACATCACCATAACCAGCGGAAGGAAACCGATGACCGCTCCCACGCCGCCGATGATACCATCCACCAGGATCGCATACAGTAACGGATTGGCATTCTCCATCATTCCTCCGACCCATCCCTGGAATGTCTCGATCCAGGCCACCAGCCAGTCGGCGATCCAGGTTCCCAGCGTTGTCTGGGAAATGTAGAACACCAGGAAGATCACTGCCGCAAAAATCGGGATCCCCACAATCTTATGAGTGATAACAGCGTCTACTTTATCCTGTGCATTTTTATCTTTTGTGAAGACTTTTCTTTGTTCTACCTGCTTTACGATCTCATTAACAAAAGCGAACCGCTTTCTGTCCGCCTCTTCTACCGCATTTTTATCGGTCAGATCAATATCGGCCTGCACATAAGGCGCTCTCTGTCCGGCTCCTTTCAGGGAAGCCGCGGCCGCAACCGCCTCTTTCAGACCATCGTGGCCGGAAGATGTAGAAATCGTCTTTACCACCGGGCAGCCAAGCTTTTCTGACAAAAGTCTCTCATCAATCCTCGTCTGCTTCTTATCGGTAATATCACTTTTGTTCAACGCAACAACCACCGGCACTCCCAGTTCCAGAAGCTGCGTGGTAAAAAACAGGCTCCGGCTCAAATTGGTTGCATCCACGATATTGATGATCGCGTCCGGATGTTCATTTTTCACATAACTGCTGGTAATACTTTCTTCAGACGTAAACGGCGACATGGAATAAGCGCCCGGCAGGTCTACTGCCACCAGCTCCTCTTCCCCGGCATAATATGCCTTTTTAATCAGGCTTTCCTTCCGCTCCACCGTCACGCCGGCCCAGTTGCCGACCTTTTCATTCCTGCCGGTCAGAGCATTGTACATGGTTGTCTTCCCGCTGTTGGGATTCCCTGCAAAAGCAATTCTCATGTTCTGATCTCCTCCTTTATATTGATTAGCTATAACTAACCCAGTTGTAAAAAAATTATATTGATATGGCTTTCGCCAGATCAGTATCTATATTATATCTCCCATCTTTGATGGAAACCGTGCAGCCGCCGCGGACACGGGAAACCACGGTAATCGGCTCTCCGCTGTAACATCCCAGGGAAAAAAGAAATGCTTCCAGATCATCATCTTCTGTGACAATCTCTTTCACAATATACTCTTCCCCTTCTTTTGCATCCATTAATGTCATAAAACCAGATCCTCTCACTTATCTTTTTCATCCGTCTTCCCGGATGGTTATACATAACAAATTTTTAGTAGGTTCTTCTAACATTTGATAGTTTAAACTAACCGGGCTGTTTTGTCAATCCTTCCTGAGAATATTTTTTTATTTTGTATTCAAAAAAAATATATGTTATACTGGACACATGATGACAGGAGGGAACGCATATGAGAACCTATACTAGCGAATCCGCGGAAAATTATCTGGAAACGATTCTGATCTTAAGTAAAGAACTGCCTGTGGTCCGTTCTGTCGATATCGCAAATGAACTGGGCTTTAAAAAATCAAGCGTCAGTGTTGCCATGAAGCATCTGCGGGAACAGAATCATATCGTCATGGAAGACAGCGGTTTTATCCATCTGACAGATTCCGGTAAAGCTATTGCGGAAATGATCTACGAACGGCATCTTTTATTATCGCAATGGCTGGTGCGCCTTGGAGTCCCGGAAGAGATCGCCTCTGAAGACGCCTGCAAGATTGAACATGTGATCAGCCCGGAGAGTTTTGAAGCCATTAAAAAGCATATCCGATAAACTGGCGGAGACTACAGTCTCCGTTTTTTATTTGTGAAGCATTTCTTAAGGGTTTTAAACGAAATGTTAATAATTCTTAAATATCCTTATAGCCCTTTGCGAAAAATGTCGAAAAAAGTTATACTACCCTCGATATAGAATGAAAAACATGACTGTTTGAGAGGGAGTATTTATGAATTCAAAAAAATCACGTTGGATCCGAAGACGCAGAAAGCGCGCAAGGCAACGGCTCCTTTTTCTGTTTAGCGCCTGCTTCTGCCTTCTGGCAGCAGGCGCTCTCTACCTTGCCTATACACTGACAAGACCTGCCACCATAGAACTTCGTGCAGAGAATGCAAATATCATTCAGGGAGAAACTCTTCCTGCCAGCCTTAGCGCCAGCGTAAAGCTTTCCGGAAATGAACGCGCCCTGCTGCGCTGGAAAGGATTTTATACTGCTGGAGATCTCCTAAAGGAACTCAAGTCCGGAAAGGATTATACCGTCTCCTGCCAGGCAGACCCCAATACTGAAGGTGAATATCCGATCCAGATCACACTTTCCGATAGCCTTAAGGACAAGTTGCAGAGCAGAGACTTTAAAAAGCGGCTGAATCTGTCTGTAAAGGAAGGCGTCTTTACAGTCAAAAACCCCATTGGCGAATGGGAGGACAACCGGTTCCGGAAATACGATGGCACCTATGTAACCAATGATTTCGTGGTTTCTAAAAACCAGACCTATTATTTCAATCAGGACGGGGCCATGGTCACGGGCTGGCAGACCATCAACAATGCCACCTACCATTTCAACGAGGAAGGCGCCATGGAAACCAGCACCTGGGCAGATGGCGACAACGCCCGCTATTACCTGGGCGAGAACGGAGCCGCGCTTACCGGCTGGCAGGATCTGGACGGATCCACCTACTATTTTGACGCCAACGGAAAAATGGCTACCGGCGACATTTATCTGGGACTGACCCGCTGTTCTTTTGACGAAAACGGAAAACTGATCTCAAAAACAAAAAGCCAGATCGATCCGAACAAGCCGGCCATCGCTCTGACCTTTGACGACGGGCCCGGCCCCAGGACCATGGAGCTTCTGGCCCAGCTGGAGAAATACAATGCCCACGCCACCTTTTTTATGCTGGGGCAGAAAGTTTCTTCTTATCCGGATGCCATCCGTAAAATGCAGGAAATCGGCTGCGAACTGGGAAATCATTCCTATGACCATCCGGATCTGTCCAAGCTGGACGCCGCCGGCATCCAGTCCCAGATCTCCCAGACCAATGAAGGGATCCGGGGAATCGCCGGAAACGGCGCAACTGTCCTTCGCCCGCCCTACGGAGCCATCAGCAGCACCCTGTCCTCCAATGCAGGCATGCCCATGATCCTGTGGAACATTGACACCCTGGACTGGAAGACCCGCAACGCCCAGAGCACCATTGATGCGGTCATGAAGGACGTCAAAGACGGCGACATTATCCTGATGCACGACATCCACTCAGAGACCATCGATGCCGCGCTGCAGCTGATCCCCAAGCTTCAGGCGGAAGGCTACCAGCTGGTAACCGTATCTGAACTTGCCGCCTCCAAAGGCAAGACTCTTTTAAACGGAGAAACTTATACCGATTTTTAGTCACACAGACATGCGTTTTGTGATACAATAGGGATAGTACATATTAGTTAGGAAGCGATTGCATGTCACACAGAAAAACGCAGGATGAAAAATATCAGATGATGACGGAGACCCCGATCCCCGGTCTGATCGGCCGTCTGGCGGTGCCTACCATCATCAGCATGATGATCACATCCTTCTATAATATGGCGGACACCTTTTTCGTGGGCCGCATCAGCACCAGTGCCACCGCTGCCGTTGGCGTCGTATTTCCCGTCATGGCGGTCATTCAGGCACTGGGCTTTTTTTGCGGCCACGGTTCCGGCAACTCCATTTCCAGAAAACTTGGCTCTAAGGACACACAGGCCGCAAAAGAGCTTGCTTCCACCGGGTTTTTCCTGGCCTTCGCCCTGGGGCTTCTCCTGATGGCGCTTGGCCTTCTGTTTCTGGAGCCTTTGTCTCATCTCCTTGGCTCCACCGAAACCATCCTTCCCTACACCAAAGACTACCTTGGCATTATCCTTCTGGGCGCGCCCTATATGACCGCCCAGCTGGTGCTCAATAATCAGATCCGTTTCCAGGGAAATGCCTTCTACTCCATGATCGGCATTACCGCCGGAGCCGTCTTAAACATCGGCCTGGACCCCTTATTTATCTTTGTCTTTGACATGGGGATCTCCGGCGCGGCACTTGCCACCATTCTCAGTCAGTTTGTCAGCTTCTGCCTTCTCCTTGCAGGAGTGCGTTTCTCCGGATGTATTCCCATCCACCCGCGGAACATCCGCCTCTCCAGGCATCGGCTTCTGGAGATCACAGGCGGCGGACTTCCTTCTTTGTTCCGCCAGGGACTGGGAAGCGTTGCCACCATGACGCTTAACATTGCAGCCAATCCATACGGGGACGCCGCGATTGCCGCCATGTCTGTGGTAAGCCGGATCATGATGTTTGCCAACTCAGCCCTGATCGGCTTTGGCCAGGGCTTTCAGCCGGTCTGCGGGTTCAATTACGGCGCCCGCAAATACGACAGAGTCCGGGAAGCCTTCTGGTTCTGCGTCAAAGTATCTACCGTTGTACTCTTCCTGCTGTCCGTTTCCGGCATGCTCCTGTCCGGTCATCTGATCGGCCTCTTCCGTAATGACCCGGACGTCATCCGCATCGGCACCACTGCTCTCAGACTGCAGTGCATTACCTTCACTCTGGGCGGATGGATCGTAATGAACAACATGATGATGCAGACCATGGGAAAAACCCTTCCTGCCTCCATTCTTGCTGCGTCCAGACAGGGTCTGTTCTTCATCCCGGCTCTTCTGATCCTGCCGCAGTTTTTCGGACTTCTCGGCATCCAGTCGGCGCAGGCCGTCTCAGATGTCTGCACCGTAGTCATTACCACCATCTTAAACCGGCGTGTGATGCGTTCGCTCCGCTCCTGACAGGATTCTGGCGATCTCCACGATCTCTTCTGCAATCTCTTCCTCTCCGACCCGCTCTCCCTGCAGGCGGTAGGTATAATATCCGCCATAGACCTGATAGGTAAGAAGCGCCTGGAAGTGGATGTCTTCTTTTAGTTCCGGATGGTTCCGGAAAATATGCTTTTTCAACTCCCGCTCCACATAATCCGGGATCAGAGCCGCCCGGGAGCCGGAAAACAGGATCCGGCTCAATTCATTGTGGGAACGGAACGCCAGAAATAATTCCCGGGTAAATCCCGGCTGATCTGTCAGCACCAGATCCGGATGGGCGATACTCTGATAAATCTCCCCGATCACCTCCGCCTGCAAACGCTCCGCCAGATCATAAATGTCCTGATAATGCAGATAAAATGTAGCCTTGCTGATCTGGGCTTTCTCAGCTAATTCTTTTACTGTGATCTTTTCCAGCGGCTTCTTTCCAAGCAGTTCCAAAAAGGCGGTCCGGATCGCCGCCAACGTCTTTTTCTGTCTTAGATCCATGGATAATAGTCCTTTCTTTCAAAATGTCTGTTATTTTACCCTCTCAAATAATTGTAAATTGTCACTCTTCTCCACCTCATTTATAATATATCTTAGTAAAATAATTTACACATGTCAATTAAGTTTCGGAGTGACTGCTTTATGGATTTTTACAACTTTTATACCGGCCGGGAACAGAACGCCTGGAAGTGGATGGGAGCACATACCGATGGACAGGAAACCGTTTTCCGCACCTTTGCCCCTGCCGCTGCAGGCGTATCTGTTGTAACAGATACCGGCGAATACCCCATGTATCCCGTTCACGACGGAAATTTTTATGAACAGACGCTGACGGACATGAGACCAGGCAAATCTTATGAATATCGCATTTATCAGGCAGACGGCCAGGTCAGGGACCACTGCGATCCTTATGGCTTTGGCATGGAGCTTCGCCCTGCCCACAGATCCATTGTACGGGATCTGTCTTCCTTTTCTTTTCAGGACCATTCCTGGATGCAGGCGCGCACCAGCCGGGAAAGCGAGCCTTTGAATATCTATGAACTGCATCTGGGCTCCTGGAAAAAGAAAGGTCCGGAAGAAACCGGCTGGTACCGCTATGATGAACTTCCGGATCTTCTCATCCCCTATCTGGAAGAATGCGGATACAATTATCTTGAGATCCTGCCTCTTTTTGAATATCCCTGCGACGAAAGCTGGGGCTATCAGCCAACCGGATTTTTCGCCCCCACCAGCCGGTACGGCACGGCTCTTGATCTAAAAAAGATGATCCAGCGTTTTCACGAAGCACACATCGGCGTGATCCTGGACTTTATCCCTGTGCATTTTGCCGTGGATGACTACGGCCTTGCCCGGTATGACGGCACAGCTCTCTACGAATATCCCCATTCCGACGTAGGCGTCAGCGAGTGGGGCAGTCATAACTTCATGCATTCCAGAGGCGAGGTGCGTAGTTTCCTTGCTTCCTGCGCCGATTACTGGCTTAGCGAATATCATTTTGACGGACTTCGCATGGATGCCATCAGCCGGATCATCTACTGGCAGGGCGATGAAGCACGGGGCGTGAATGGAAATGCCGTTGATTTTCTGAAAAGTATGAACGTGGAACTGAAACGCCGCCATCCCGGATGTATCCTGATCGCAGAGGATTCTACCAGCTATCCCGGCGTCACCTCTCCTGTATCTCATGGAGGGCTGGGGTTTGACTATAAATGGGATCTGGGATGGATGCACGATACCCTGGATTTTTTCCGGACCGGACCCAAATACCGTCCCGCCAACTACCACAAACTGACCTTTTCCATGATGTATTTTCGAAACGAGCGCTATCTGCTGCCTTTCTCTCATGATGAAAATGTCCATGGGAAGGCCACCATCCTCCAGAAAATGAACGGCGATTACGATGGAAAATTTCCACAGGCCCGGGCGCTGTATCTCTATCTGATGCTTCACCCCGGCAAAAAACTGAATTTTATGGGAAATGAATTCGGGCAGCTGCGGGAATGGGATGAAAAAAGAGAGCAGGACTGGTGCCTGCGCTCCTACCCCATCCACGATGCTTTTTACCACTATATGTGCCGGCTGAATCATCTGTATCTGACCCACCCGGCATGTTTTGAGATGGATTATGACGAAAATGGATTCACCTGGCTGGACTGTCATCAGGAAGAGCGATGCATCTACGCATTTCTTCGAAGGTCAAAAGATGAATGTCTGGCGGTGATCCTGAACTTAAGCGATCAGACGCAGGGGGACTATCGGCTGGAGACAGGCTTTGCCGATCCGGTATGTCCGGCAGAGCCAGAACTCCTGCTGCACACAGACTGGGAATCCTTTGGAGGTTCCACACCGGAAACTGCTGTGATCTGGAAAAAAGAGCAGGAAAGTCTTCTGTTGACTCTCCCGCCCTATTCCGGCATTTTAGTTTCTTTGTAAACTTTATCATTTCTCATCATCGAACAGACGGATCTTCCCATACTCCCCGTCAAATCCCGGGATCCGTTCCACCTGTCCGCTCCGCAGCCGCCGGATGCCTTCTGCCACGCGGCTGCCGGACACATGTTCAATCTCTTCCAGAGGAATTTCTCTTAGAATCGAAAATTCCGGTCCCAGTTCTTTCAGCATCCGCAAATATTCCCTCTGCACTCTCACACTTACCGGAGAACGTCCCGCAGACGCTCCGATCACTTCCGGAAGAGGAACCAGGCTTTCAAAAGCCTTCGCGTCTGCTCTTACGTATCCCTCCGGCCGGTCGGAAAGTTCTTCCACCCGGTGGGCAACACCCACGGTGATCTTTCGCCCGCAGACCGGGCAGATTCCCTGACACTCCCTGGTCTGTGCCGGCGTCAGGCAAAGATTACATTTCCGGTGTCCGTCCATGTGATACTTTCCCTCTTCCGGGAAAAACTCGATGGTTCCCAAAAGCCCGTCCCCTGACTGGATCGCCCGGGCAAGCCCCTCATAGGAAAGAGCGATGTCAAAAAGATTGGCTTCCCTTCCAAGCTTTGCCGGAGAATGGGCGTCAGAATTGGAGATCATCTGGTACGGATCCAGCATGGAGACCCGCCAGTTCATAGGCGGATCAGAAGATAATCCGGTCTCCACGGCATGGATATAGGGCGTCAGATCCCCAAAGCATTCCTCCATACTATCGAACCTGGAAAACTCTCCAAACACAGAAAAGTGGGGCGTCCAGATATGAGCAGGCACATAGACCGATTCCGGGCAGTTCTCCAGCACAAGTTCCAGAAGATCATGACAGTCCAGCCCCAGGATCGGCCTCCCGTCAGAATGGATATTTCCGATCCGCTCCAGTTTTACCGATATCCTCTGCGCCGCTTCCAGGGAAGGCAGAAGGATCAGGCTGTGTACCTTTCTGGTCTTATCTTTCTTTTTATAAATGCAACTGATCTCCCCGGTTACCACAAACCTGGGCTCAACCCCGTTTCTTACTGAATCATCCCGGATCCGGTACGTTTCTTTTAACCGGTACAGCCCGTCTCCTGCCGGCTCCAGTTTCTCTTCCAGTTCCTCTCTCCACGCAGGATGGGTAAAATCCCCGGTCCCCACGATATGGATCCCTTTCCTTCTCGCCCACAGTTCCAGGGATTCCGGCGTACAGTCCCTGCTGGTCGCCATGGAATAATGAGAATGAATATGTAAATCTCCAATGTACACGTTATACCAGACCTTTCAAATCTTCATACAGCTGACTTAGGCTTTCTCCCTCATACTCTCCTCTGGCCGGCGCATCTCCATGCTCCAGGCACCCGGTCACAAGATAGGTATGGATTCCCAGTTCCCCGGCTGCCAGATCTTCCTTTCTGTCATTTCCTATCATCAGACATTCCTCCGGGTCCAGTCCACACTCCGACAAAATCCCTCTATAATACTCTACATTCGGTTTACTGTAGCGGCAGGTCTCATAGGTGGTGATTAGTTCAAAATCCTCTGCGTCCAGCCCTGCCCAGCGGATCCGGTTCATGGTGGCGCAGCGGGGAAATACCGGATTGGTAGCAAGATACACCTTCTTCCCCCGGCTCTTCAGATATTTTACAATCTCATTTGCCACAGGATCCGGGCTTGTGGTACGGATCGCCTGATTAAAATCATTTCCATAAAAATCCAGCACATCCTCTTCCACCTCGGAGCGCCGGATGCCAAGTTCCCCGGAAAAACAGTTCCAGAACACCTCCTCATTGGATGCGCGTCCATCGTTCATCACCATTGCTCCAAAACCGTTCCAGACCGCGCCGATCAGCTTGTCCGGCGCAATCCCCCGGCCCTGAAATCTGGCCGCCAGGAGCGGCAGATAAAACTTTACAAACTCTTCCTGCTTCATCGGAAGCAGCGTTCCATCCAGATCAAATAAAAAATGTTCCATACGTCTGTTATTCCTCCTCCCGGGGATAAACCATTCCCCACTGTTTTCGCAGCCGGTCCATGATCTCCATGACCAGGACACTGTCTGAAAGGGGCATGGAAGAACTCTCCTTTGCTCCCGCCCGGATCGCCTCGATACATTCCCGCACCTCATATTCATATCCGCTGATCTGCTCCGGCACATCCATCTGCTTCAGGAGCCGGTCTTCTGCGTCGTAGACCGCGATACTCCGTGGATTGTTGATATTTTCCACTACAATATAGCCTTTCTCTCCATAGAAAATCCCCTTCCGGTCGGATCTGCTGTAAATGTCATGGGTCAGCACTGCCATCCTTCCATCTTTGAAAAAGAGGGTGATGGATTCCATGGCGTCCACGCCGGTATCCGTCATGCGGACCGAAGACTCCATCCGCTCAATGTCCGTTCCAAAATGCATCAGCGCAAAATTCAGTCCGTACACACCAATGTCCAAAAGCGCTCCTCCAGCCAGTTCCGGCCGCATGATCCGCTCCTTCCCACTGATGGGATAAGAGAGATTTGCCGTCAGCACCGAAACCTTTCCGATAATCCCGCTGTCAACTACTTCCCGGATCATCTGCCTGGAGGGCATATACCGGGTCCAGATAGCCTCCGCCGCAAAAACCTGCTCCTGCTCTGCCAGTTCCATGATCTTCCGGGCTTCCCCTGCATTCATGGTAAATGCCTTTTCACAGAGAACCGGTTTTTTATGCCGGATACACAGCTCCATATTTTCATAATGGCAGGAATGAGGCGTGGCAATATAGACCAGCTCCACTTCCGGGTCTTCGCACAGCGCTTCATAACTTCCGTACGCCTTTGTAAATCCGTATTCCCGGGCAAATGCTTCCGCCCGGGAAAGACTCCGTGAAGCCACTGCATAACACTCGGCCTCCTCCATCTGGATCAATGTTCTGGCGAATGTCTCCGCCATCGGCCCGCAGGCCAGAATTCCTATTTTCATAATTACCTCCCTACTTGAACTGCCGTTACACTAATATAGTCATTTCCCTGATACCTGTATGCAATAGTAATGACACATGTCCCATAAATATCCCCGTCATCCCTATCCTGAAAGAATTTGCCAGAATCAAGGGCCACCTTTACATCACTGCCCTCCTGCTCATACGTCAGGTTATCCGCCATCCATACAGGGTCATCGCTTGTCCCGTCCCGGAACTCTCCCTGCACGCTCCGGACCAACTCCGGCCGGATATCCTGATAATCATAGTCCTGAAAATGTAGGACCACCTCCGCCTTAACAATAGCTGATCTGCCGGGAAAAGAACAGCAAGAATTCTTTTACATCAAAGGACTTCTGCTATAGGATTTAAAGAATCGAAATCAACAAAGTCAACTTTTGAGTTAAAGGTTTCTATCAAAGCTTTATCCTCAGCAGTTTTTTTATCTTCCGGCAAGTTTTTTATCTTGTTGTATAAAAGCGTCATCATCGTTTTATGCTTAAAAGACAATTTCTGATAATCAATCCCGCCTCGCAAATGAAAGACAAATGCGGATTTTAACAAATCCTCTGGCACCTGCTTGCTTATGGAATTTCTGATATTACTTACATTTTCTTTATCGCATACATCTGCCAAACCAACTGTCACGATGATCAGTTTTGTATTCAGAGAAAATCTCTTAACTGCATTCTTTAAACCTTTCACGCCGCCTGCATATAAACCGCCGAAATAAATGACCCGCTCATAGTCGGTTAGGGCATTCATATCCTCATAGCTGATAACCGGAAAACCAGTCATCTCTGCAAATCGTTCTGCGTATCGCTTTGTTGTGCCGTACTGACTGCCATATATAATTAAAGTTTTCATACATCATTTCCCTCACAACTTATGATTTCCGGTGCAGCGCCTTAAAAATGATCGTCCCGATCAACATGCCAACTACTGCTACGACAAAGTACCAGACTGCATGTATAACTGCCGTCCCATTATAGTGAAGAAATACAGAGGGCAAAAAGGCTGCTGCCGCTGCCGCCGGATACAAATATTTTATTCTGTTTTTGGAAATACTGCCAAGCAAAATGGACAGGATCAGGGTCGCGAACAGAATTAAAACGACCATCCCCATACCATCGGTAGGTCCCGCAAACAGCGGCGAAATGTAAAACATAAAAAGCTGCATACAAAAGATTACAATTTCTGCGATATATTTTTTCATAGGTACTCCTTTTCTTCTTCAATGTCTACTTATATCCTTTTCAGATTTAATACTCTCTTTAACAGCATATACTATGACGCAGATAATCAAAACAAATACTGTATAGAGACATATATTCCACGATGTAATGATATACACTGTCAGACATGCAAAAATAGTTGCCAAAATCCCGAAGACAACAGAAACCATATGATATTCTGCCTTTTTATCTATTTTGCTACGTTCTTTTTCAGAGGCAAATAGATATGTATTGGATAAAATAGGGCCTTTACATCTAGCTGCAAAAAATACATATATGAATAGAATAACAGCAATAATTCCAGTAATTACAGCAAAAAACATATCACTCATTCAAACATCTCCCTAAAACAATAACATCTGCCGTTATTTCAGCCTATTGATCTCATCCTGCAATCTTTCCAAAAATCTACCCGCATGTGCCCCGTCCATCTGTGTGTGATGGAACTGGAACGAGAGCGGCAGGTAATACCGGAACCATTTCTTTTTGTATCTGCCCCAGATAAGAAAGGGATTATTAAAAATACCGCTGTTCATACCAACAGCTCCGTCAAGTTCTGTATCTATGACAGCGGACGTGCCGATGACCATACTGTTTTCAGACAAGTCCCTGTCCTGACAGCTTGCGGCAACCTGCGTCGTATACTTCAGATACTCCTCGTTGAACTGATTTAACTCGGCTTTATAGGAAAGGTCGCAGGAACTGACTTCGCCCTCTTTGTTTTTCACGATGGTATTGACCGCTATGGTGTCATACTGTATGAGCTTATCGCCCACCGGAAGGATGTAAAATTCCTTTACATTTACGGCGGCTCTGCCGATACAGTAATCCAGTAGCATATTAAACTTCAGACTTCTTTTCCTGCTGACCCTGATCAGGTTGGTCACATCAAAGGTTTTGAAAAAAGTTACCATTGGATTGGGCGCTTTCATCCAGAGTTCATAAGCCGCAGCCCTTGTCGTATCTTTGGGATCAATTTCTTTTGGCATACGAACCTCCGCTTACTCCGCTTTCCGGATCGGGTGGCGCACAACCGTTTTCAGCCGGCTCACATCGCATTTTCTCGGATCGCTCAGATAGATTTCGTGATGGTATCTCGTGTCCGTAATATCCAGCTCATACCCGTTTGCTTTCATATAGTCGTGCATGAGATCAACGGTGGCAGGCTCATCATCGTAAGAACCGATGTGCATACACTGAACACATAATCCTTCGTCATAAGGAAAAAACTCAACTTTCGAAAAATCCTGCTTTTTCTTTTTCGTTGCTTCCTGAACTGCCCACTCAAAATCTTCCTTCGTTACGAAATCCGGCAGCCGGATCATAGAAATAAAGTGCAGATCTTCTTTTCTGGCATAATCAAGTCCCTGTGTGTTTTCCTGCCACCAAAGCCCTTCAAGGGGCGGCACCACATACTCGAAAAATCCCTCGATTTTATGTGTCCCCTTGTAACTCATTTTTATAGTAAAAGCAATACCGTACAGCAAACTGATTGAATTTTTGTATTCTCCGCTTTCCTCATTGGGATTGCCTTTCCCCCGGACTGCGATATAGTTCATTTGAGGAATCTCTATAATTCCGGGCTTGTTCTTCGGCATATAAAATACCTTGTATTCTTTCTTGTAATCAAAAGCCATTTTCTTCCTCCATTTTGCAAATAGAATTTAGGTCAACAATCATAATGTATTCTTCATCCGTCTCGCAAATTGTCGTAAATCCCGCTTTTCGATATAAATTCACTGCATAATTATCCTTTTGAACAGATAAAGAAAGCTTTGCATAACCAGCAGCTTTTTCTGTTGACAGCATTTGTGTGAGTAATGAAGTTCCGATTCCCATACTCCTGTGCGCTTTAAGAACGGACATTGCAAGGGAAGGCGTATTATCATCAATATGTCCGTAGTCGTTCATAATTCTTGCCCATATTGCTCCTACAATATTTCCGTCAACTTCTGCAATCAAAGCCTTATCGTGTTTGCTGTTTCCAAAATCTGCAATGTATACTTGCAATTCGGGACAAGTTATTACAGATTTAGGCGGCGCAGCCGTACCAGCCGGAATATAAATTGCTTCGTACAAAAAGTCACTGAGCAGACTATATTCTTCTTTTCGCATTTCTCTTATAGAGTAGCTCATATCTTGCTTGTTTCTTATCATTCTTAAATTTATCGCTCCCACACAAACTAGGATTTGTAAATATCATTTTACATTTTTATATGAAATCACAATATGACTTGGTGCAAATAATACTGATGCAATAATCAATAGCACTGACCTACTCATAATCCCACTAAATAAGAACAACATTGAAGGAATAATAGAAAGTGCTAATGCTCTGAAAACGCTGTTTTTCTTAAAACATATAATCCAAATAGCACAATAAAGCATTACCAATATGGTATCTACAATCAGATATAGTGCAAATGCTTCGTCAGACCACCACCCGAACCAAGTTCCCGGAATATTGATTATCATGAATCCGAAACAACCCAATCTCCCTACTTGTTCTGTGACCTCAACATATTTATTGTTCCACTTATTATCAAATCCATCTTTGCACTTAATCGCAAATACAACATTGGGTATCATAATGACTGCAAAAAAAATCAGCCCAAAAACATTAAACCATTCCATATTATCTACCATCACAAACACTGATTTGCTATTATCTTATATATCTTTTATTTATATTTAAAATTAGTATTGATACTATTATTGTTACAATTAAAGTTATACAACAACTTAACAAACTATAATTAAATACAAATATTGCAGATAACCCATTTATTAAACAATGAGTTAATATACAAGGAAATACACCTTTCGATACCTTTCTTATTGTTGCCAAAGCATAGCATAAGGTTAAACACATTATTCCAAAAAGAAAATAGTTCATATTTGCATTTGCTGTTCCTATTATAAAAAATATTGGTAAATGCCATAACCACCAAATAATAGAAGTAAAGATTGTTGCTATATGAAATCCAAATTTCTTTTCCAATTCAGGTTGTAAAATCATTCTCCATCCAACTTCTTCATTTCCACCACCAAATAACATCATTGGTAAAATTACTATAAGCATAAATATAGGAGCACCAAATTTAAATCCATTTATTGCACACCCCAAAACATAATAAATCAATACAAATAAAATTACTAAAATATAAGTCCAAATATTATGTTTTATATCAAATATCTTTTTTAACCATTCTTTTAAATTCTTAACTTTGTTATTTCTCTTTAGTGATATATAAGAGGCAATAGTTGGAGAGAATCCCCCGATAATGTGCATAATCCTTAAAAATATATTATTTATTGTCAAGTTAAATATTTGACTAATTAAAGCACAACCACCCCAAAATATTAGCATTATAACAAATGTTATTATTAAAAATTCTTTCACTAACTTTTTATTCATAAATACTCCTATCATCTCTACAAATTAGGATTTGTTTGTATCTTTATTGCTCCTTTTCTTGCTTTTCCAGATACTTAACAACCTCTTTGTCCCATCTAAGTTTCTTAACTCCACCAATTAAAAACATCGCAATCCCAATGCAAAGTATAACCGTTCTTCTAATTGAATCTGGAGAAATACAACACGAAATCACTAGTCCTGTACCAGCACCTGTAAAAAAATCAATAATAGATTGCTTATGTTTATAATACTTCCCGTATAATCTTTCCTTATCTATTGTTTTTACCATTTGTTTGTCCTCCTTCAATAATTTATCCAGAGAAATTTCAAACATATCACTCATAGTTACTAACGTATTCAAATCTGGATAGTTTTTTTCATTCTCCCAATTTGATACCGTCTGTCTGGTAACATGAAATAATTCGCCGAATTCCTCCTGTGACATTCCTTTTTCCTTTCGAACATTTAATATTGTTTTTCCAATACTCATCGTTTTACCTCCTAAGGATATTATCAGTGGAATGTAACAAAAAGAAAAGCAATCCATCTTTTACAGTCCGCTATTATAAACGCAAAGATTTTTTGACAAGGAAATTTTTATTAGTTTATAGCCTTCAGTCCTGCAAATTCCAATTTAACTATCTAATCCTCAAAAACCATTGATTTTTCAAGGCTTCACGCCTGTTTTTCATTCAAACCTTATCTGTTTGCCCTTGTTTTTGCCCTTACGAGCCGAAACAAGGGCAACTTTTTATTCCCCGCCGACCACCTTATCCAGCAGCCTTGCGGAAGTGCGCTTCGCTTCCCTTGTAGAGTGAGCGTAGATGTTCATTGTGGTACTGACATCGGAGTGTCCGAGAAGTTCCTGCACATCTTTCGGCTTTGCGCCGCCGGAAAGCAGATTGCTTGTGTAGGTGTGACGGAGCGTGTGGAAATGGAAATCTTCAAGCCCTTTCACTTTCTTCTTTGCCGCCCTGCACATAATCCCTACCGTACTCGGCGCTTCATACGCCCCGTCTGCTCTCAGGCAGACAAAGGAGATTTCCTTGTAATCCTCCGGGACTTCCTCTGTCCTTTGCAGGCTGTAAACCTCATAATAGGTGCGCCCTTTTTCCTTTACTTCTTTGTAGTAGTTCAGGTGATAAAACTCCCCGTAGCGGAAACGGTTTTTGCGCTGTTCTGTTCTCGCCGCCCGCAGGATTGCCGCCAGCGTGTCGCAGAAATCAACGGTGCGGACTTTGCTCCGTTTTGTCGTTCCCACTTCGGTTGTGTGCCTTGTTCCGTTATAGCGCATGCTTCGGCGTACCGTGAGATATTGTTCCTCAAGGTTAATATCCTGCCAAGTCAAGCCGCATACTTCCCCGATACGAAGCCCCGTGTAGTACGCTATCTGCACAGGCAGCAAGGCGGGATTATCTTTTGCCTTGAGAAATTCCTCCAGCTTTTGGAACTGTTCATGGGTGATAGTAGGAATACTGGAAGTATCTTCCTCACTGTCCGAGAAAATATCCGTTTCCTGCTTCCTGCCCCTCAGCTTCACATACTGCATAGGGTTAAAGGTAATCAGTTTTTTCGGGAAAACCGCAAAGCGGAAGGAATTTTGCAACACCGCCGAGAACAGGAGCATATATCCTTTGCTCATGGGCTTTGAAGTTGTCCCGTCCGGGTTTGTCCCACCGTAGCTCAGAAAATCAATGAACGCCTGCAAATGGTCGGCGGTCACGGTTTTCAGCTTGCGTTTGCCAATGGGATATTGCTTGATACGGTTGACCGTTCCCTGATAGGACATGACCGTCCCGTTGCTTAAGTTGCCGGGTTTCAGTTCTTCCTCTACCCACATATCCAGCATATCGCCTACCGTGATGTTTTCCGCTTTCCCGACAAACTGCTTTTCCTCATAGTCCGCTATCGCTTTGCGGAGCATGGCTTCTGTTTCCGCCTTGCTCTCTGTGCCTGCAAACTCTTTCTGCACTTTTCTGCCGCTTTCATCTTCAATATAAAAGCGTCCGTACCACTTTTTGCCTTTCTTTCTTACAGAACCTTTTGCCATAGATAAAAAACTCCTTTCTATCCGTGGCAATCGGGACTGTGACATATGGTGTGCGTAAAGTAATTGTGTCACTTCCGCCAGTGAAAGTCAACTGGCGTCTTTACTTGTCAAGGTGCCACGGAATTTTCTTTTTCGGAAAGCCTTTCTTCGGCTTCCTCCACTATCCCGAAAAGTGCGCCCATCGACATTCTTGTGCGCCCCTCATCGTGGATATGTAAAATCCCGTCTAAAAACCGTTTCATATCCTCAATCGGTACTTCCATCTTCTTGCGGTATACCTGTTCCATGATTGCCCCGGACTCTATGGCGTACCGTCCAAGAGACTCTTTCAGCCCTTTGTCCTCCGCCACACGGTCAACTTCCTCCATAGCATCAGCAAAGTAGCAGGTCATAACCGTATACAGGTCAACCATCTTGCCGAGAAATGTCGTGAGAAGCTGCTGGTGCGGCTCGCCCTTTACTGTATAGGAAACTGTGTCCAGATATTTCCTGATGTGTTCCTCAATATCCCGCTGGCAAAGAGTATAGGTGTCATATTCCTTATCATCGGAAAGACCTGTCAGCCATTCGGGAGTTGTGAGCAACGCTTCCGCAAGACCGTTGATAACCATTGTGCGCTTCGGATCAACTCCGTCCGCTTCATACCGCTGAATGGTGGATTTGTTCACGCCTACACGCCTGCCAAGTTCCGGCATGGTAATGTTTAACTCTGTGCGGCGTTCCTTAATCCTCCTACCGACCTGTTTTGCGGTGAATGTGGTTTCTTTTTTCAAGGTGTTCACCTCCTGACTGGTATCAGTATAACACGCCGATACTTATTTTGCAACCTTTATCTCAATGAAAGTTGTAAATAAACTATGAATGGTTGCAAAATAGGTTGACAAGAGATGGCAGAATAAGTATAATGATAAAACAGTAGTTGCAAAATGAGTATTCTAAAAGGAGGTTGATAGAATGAGCGCAGTCAAAATGGGACTTACCATAGAGGAAGCCGCAGAATGTACGGGTATCGGCAGGAACACCATGCGGAAGCTGGTGGAATGGGGAAAGCTGCCCGTCCTCAAAGTGGGGCGCAAGACCATTATCCGCAGGGACACGCTGGAACGGTTTCTGACGGTCAATCAGGGAAGAAATCTTCTGAAGCCCGATGATGTCCGCAGAGTGGAATGACCATCCATTCTCTTTTCGGAAAGTAACCCTAAGCCCTCGGCGTTTGAGAGCGAAATACACCCCTCGCACAAACCTGCGGTTTGTACTCCGGGTATTTCGCCCCTGCGGGGAGCCTGTATCACAGCTTGCAGGGCTGTCGCCGCTGTGATACAGAGAAAATTGCGATGCAATTTTCTCTGGCTGCTCCTCCGTCAAATGCCATCGGAACAGCCGCAACCGGCAAGCCGGTTGCAAAATGAGGCAGGCATTTTACCAAACAGAAACGGAGATGATTTATGACACGCCACAGCTTTATCCAGATGTCAAAGCTGTCCAATGTCAGGGGAAGAATATCATATATCACAAGCCACGCCAAACAGGAAAACCTCTATGCCACCTACCGCACCGCAGACCATTCCTTTTGGAGCAACCTCGCAAGGGAAAGCCAGCAGGAGTTTCAGAGAAGCGGCGCAGAGGGGAAGTGTATTGAAGCAAGGGAGCTGATTATCGCCCTGCCTGAATCCTACACGCAATACGAGCCGCAGCAGGTGCTGGAAGATTTCACGGAGGAATTCCGCAGGCGGTATGATGTGGAATGCGTGTCGGCGCTCCATCACAACAAGCGAAAGACCAATTACCACATTCACCTCATCTTCAGCGAACGGCGGCTGCTTGCCGAGCCGGAGGTTAAGATTGCAACCCGCAGCGTATTCTTTGATGAAACGGGCAAAAGGGTACGCACCAAAAAAGAGATCACGGGTGAGGACGGGCAGATACGAAAGGGCTGCACCGTTATCCCGAAAGGCGGTATTTACGAACAGCACCTTTTCACGGTAAAAGACGGGCGTTTCAAAAGCGAGCCGTTTTTAGAGGAAGTCAAGAGAAATTACACCGCCCTTATCAACCGGCATATCGCCGATCCTGAGCAGCATTTACGGGTTTTTAATCCCGACAGTATCTACTTGCCGACCAAAAAGATCGGTAAGAACAATCCCAAAGCCGCCGAGATTGAAGCCGACAACGCCGCAAGGCAGGAATGGAACAGGACGGCGGACATGGCGCTTGTGTCAGGGATAGAGGAGGCAAAGATACTGGAAGTCAAGAAAGAGGAAATCCATCAAAAAGCAAGCCAGTCCATTAAGGCACATGGTTGGCTGCCCAACCTGTTCCGCAGTATCGTAAACAAAGCGAAGGAGTTTTTGCAGAACCTGATACGTCAGACAGAGCTGCCGCCCAAGCCGGTGCTCAATCTGGATATGGCGGAGTTTCACACCATGCAGAAGCTGATGATACGGGTGCAGGACAGGGCAAGGGAAATCCGCAGTTTGCAGGAGGAAGTCCCCAAGCTGAAAACGCAGCTTGCCGAAACAAAGGGCATTTTCAAAGGCAGGGAGCGAAAAGAGCTGGAAACAAAAATCCGGCGGACGGAAGAAAAAATCTCCGCCATGCTGGAAGCACTGCCCGAAATCTTAAAAGAGGACGGCTATCCCGATGTACGGGCGTTCATGGCGACTTACCGCAAGGCGGAAGCCGTGGTAGAGAACTACAACCGGGAGCTTGCCGAGTGGGAACGCAAGGTCAGGGAAAAAGGAAAACCCGCCGAAAAAGAACAGGCAGCGCCGCCCGGGCGGGAGAGCGTACTGAAACGCCTGCGCCAGCTTCAGGCGGAGGGCAAAAGTCAAAAGCCAAAGCGCAAAACCCACGACATGGAACGATAGCTTTCACATCGAAAACAACACCGCAGGCTTCCTGCGGTGCATACATAAAGAATGCGCCCCGTGGAAGAAAGTCACGGGGCGCATGGTCATATATGGATTTATCTGCTGTATTTTCTCCTGCGGCTGTAAACGGCTGTGCCGGTCAGGGCAGCGCCCGCAGCTAACATAACCGCAATCCAAAGGGCGATATTGCTGTCGTCGCCTGTCTCAGGGGACTTGCTGTCATCTCCGGTTTCCGAAGAAGCTGCGTCATCCTTTCCTGTCTCGTCGCCATCATTTCCGGTTTGAGGCGTGTTGCCGTTATCGTCCACGACCTCATCAGGTTTTTCGGTAACGGTAAATGTTCCGGTCGCTTTTCCGTCCGTGTAAAGGACTGTGAGGGTGTGTTCACCCGCCGCCAGCGTTTCCAGATATTCGGCTTTCAGCGTGATAATGGTGCTGCCGTTTTCTGCCGTGTAGCAGTCTGTGTCCACCGCCTTGCCGTCAACCTCAATCCCTGTAAATTTGCTGTATGCGCCGTTTGCCGTAAAGGTAAGACCGGCGGAGCTGCCTTTTGTAAAGGTGCTGCCGCTGCCTTCGGTAATGCGGTAATCCCGCAGAGCTGCCAGCAGACCTTCCAGCTTATCCTTTGCGTCTGCTGAAATCAGGGATTTCTCATAGTCGCTTAAAGCGTCATAAAGGTCTTTCGCCGCATTGATCTGTTCCTCAGCTTTGGTATCGTCCGGATTTACCGTGTCCGGCAGGGCTTCAATCGCAGCCTCAGTATCTTCAATGCGCTCGATTACATCAAGCGCTTCTTCAATACGGGAAAGCTCTTCCTCCAACTCGGCTTTTTCCTCGTCGGTGTAGTTGCCGCCGAACTCGTCAAGCGCCTGCTCTATATCCTCTTTCGCCTGTTCCAGCGCTTCCTTATCCTCCGGCGTTACATTGTCGGAAGTAATATCCTGCGTCTGATCGACGGCTTCGGTAGAGCCAGCCCGTTCTGCTTCGTCTATACGGTCAAGAATATCCTGCGCTTCGTCCGCAAGCCCTTCAAGGATTGTCTTTTCCTCATCGGTCAGCTCCTCGTCCTCCAGCCGTTCCTTCAGATCGTCCAGATAATCCTGCACGGTTTCACGGTCGGCAGAAGTGGCATTGTCTTTCGTAATATCGCCGAGATTTTCTCTCAGGGCTTCGGTCTTGTGCATAGTAACGGTAACAGTCGTTTCGTTGCCCGCTTTATCGGCGGCGACGATAACATATTCCGTTTCCGTATTCCCTGCAATGGTAAATTCCGTACCGACTTCCTTGCCGTTCAGCGTGACGGAAGCAAGGTTCGTATCCGTTGCCTGTACGCTCTGTGTGGTATAGTAATCCGCACCGTCCGTTACGCCGGTAATCACGGGCTTGGTCAAATCAAAGGTTGCGCCGTTGGAAGCAAAGCAGATGGTATTGCCTGCATTATCTGTGATACGAACATAGTAGACGAACTGTTCTGCGTCCTGCGCTGTTTCGCTGATTGCTCCAGCGTATGCCGTCCAGTCGGTCAGCGCCGCCACTTGTTCTTCAGTAAGGACTTTTGCGCTGCGGTTATATTCAATCGTCTGAACGCCGCTGCCGTTGTCCGTACCCGTTATGGCAACATCCACATTCTCCTTGAAGAACAGCCCGAAGGTCACATCGTGGATGAATTTCTTGACAGAGTTTTCTTCTATTGTAATATCTCCGTCCGGCGCAGTTTTGTCGATTTTCACAGTAACGGAGACGGTTTCGCTCTCTACGCCGCTGGCGCTGATTGCACGGAAGGAATAAACCGTGCCGTTCGTATCTTCGGAAACGGTAACTGCGTCCGTGTACGCCTGCCATTCGCCGTTGCCGACTTTGTACTCAAGTTTTGTATCGCCAAGTGCGGCAGAGGTATCGGAAACGGAGAGCGTTACATCGCCGTTTGTCCATTCATCAGAGGTATAGCCGTGGGTATCCAGCGATACCACAGGCTTTGTCTGATCCAATTTATCATAAGTGATACTGCTTGTTGCCGTAACGCCTGCGCCGCTGGTCACGGTAAAGGTATATGTGCCGTTTTCGGTCACAGCGTATCCGTCGGCATAGCTTTGGGTAATATCCTGCGCTTCGCCGCCGTCCTCGGAAACTTCAACTTTTGCAACGCCGGAAAACCCTGTATTTACAGAAACAGTCACGGTATCGTTTTGCAGATAGTCGTCCGTATTACCGGAAAGAGTAAGTGTCGGCGCAGTCTTATCAATCTTGACTGTTATCGGTGCGCTGGTATTGCCGTTCACGCCGGAATTGGATACCGCACGGAAAATATAGGTTGTTCCGTCTGCACTCGCTGAACTGTCGGAAACGGTCAGCGAAGCCGTGCCGTTTGTCATTGTCATATCCGTCCAGCTTGTGCCGTTATCGGTGGAAACCTGATATTTGTCAATGCCGCTTAGCGCCGATGAGCCGGAGACGGTAATCGTCACATCCTCATCCGTCCAGTTTCCGGAAGTATATCCGTTTGTGGTAACGGTGGGTGCGGTGGCGGCTGTGCCGTCCAGTACGATACCGTTAGAGCTTAGATAGGTCACATTATCCGCATGGTCGGTCAGGCGGACATAGATCACAAATTTCTTATCCGGTTCGATACTGAACTTTCCGGTATATGCGGTAAAGGTCTGCGTCTCCAGCTTGTCCTTTGACAGCCCATCGCCCTCGTGGACAAGATACTCAATTTTTACCACGCTGTCATCTGCAACAGCAACCTCTACGCTCTGTGTATCCTTAAAGAACAAACCAAAAGTAATCGTATTCAAAAAGCTGTTCCAATGGTTAGTGCCAAGCACAATTTCTCCGTCCGGCGCAGTTTTGTCGATTTTCACGGTAACAGAGACGGTTTCACTCTCCACGCCGCTGGCGCTGATTGCACGGAAGGAATAAACCGTGCCGTCTGTCTCATTGGAAACGGTAATGGTATCCGTATATTCCTGCCATTCGCCGTCGCCGGCCTTGTACACAAATTTTGTATCGCCAAGTGCGGCAGAGGTATCGGAAACGGAGAGCGTTACATCGCCGTTTGTCCACTCATCAGAGGTATAGCCGTGGGTATCCAGCGATACCACAGGCTTTGTCTGATCCAATTTATCATAAGTGATACTGCTTGTTGCCGTAACGCCTGCGCCGTTTGTCACGGTAAAGGTATATGTGCCGTTTTCGGTCACAGCGTATCCGTCGGCATAGCTTTGGGTAATATCCTGCGCTTCGCCGCCGTCCTCGGAAACTTCAACTTTTGCAACGCCGGAAAACCCTGTATTTACAGAAACAGTCACGGTATCGTTTTGCAGATAGTTGCCTGTATTGCCGGAAGCGGTTATCGTCGGCTCGGTCTTGTCAATTTTGACTGTGATCGGTGCGCTGGCAGCTCCTTCTGTTCCGGAGTTTGATACTGCCCGGAAGATATAGGATGTACCATCTGCCGTTGTAGAGTTGTCCGATACCGTGAGGGAAGCGCTCCCCCCGCTAATCGTCAGATCGCTCCACGAAGCTCCGCTATTTGCGGAATATTGATATTTTGCGATCCCGCTGGGCGCAGACGAGCCGGAGATGGTAAATGTAACATCCGAATCCGTCCAAACGCCGGAAGCATAGTCGCTTCCGCCCGACTGCACATCAACATCAGGAGCGGAGATTTGCGCCGCTTCTGCCCCTGCTGTAATCACAATATCGCCGGTTATGGCAGAGGAATAAATCGTCAGGCTTCCTGTAGAGGCGTTATAGGTATAGGAACTGTCCGCCGTCAAAGCCGTTCCGCCTACCGTTACCGCAATGCTCCCCGGCAGGGCGTAATCGCCGGATGTACTTAAAGCAGCGGTAAAATCACTGTCTCCCGTAATAAATGCCGGTAAGGTATCCGCCGCAACATTTGTCAGGTTATATGTAACTGTATAAGCGTTCTTTGCAAGTGAAACTTCCTGAAGCGCTCCCGCATAATCGGTCATTTTGTCGCCGTTATACTGCTCGGAGAAAAGATACAGCGTATCCGTGCTGCTGTCAAAATCCGCAGGGAGCGTGACCTCCACCGTGCCGCTTGCAGCGCCGGAATCGGCAGCCTGCTTGATTCTGCCGTAATAGCTTATCTCTCCGTTTTCATCTTTGATAACTGCGGAGATATACTCGTTTGTACCGGTCTTTGCTCCCGAATACGCCACGGTAAGCGTATTGCCGTTTACCGCTGTCGTACCGATGGAAAAACTGCTGCGGCTGCTGTCTTTCAGCGTCAGCTTCCACTCACTGCCGGTATACTCCGAAATTGGCGTCAAAGCGTCGGCGCCTGCGGCGCCGGAAGATTTGCCGCCGACCGCGGCAGATGTGAAGAGTACAGAGTTCAGATTTAAATTAAAAGCGGGACGCACCCACACATCGGGGAGGTCTACATTGTGAAAGCTAGGAAGCCCGTCGCTGTAGACAGCGCCAGCCGCAGACGAATCAAAGGCAGCAGCCGACCGCAGCCAGTAGACGTTCTTTCCGCCCAATCCCGCCGTACACGATGCAGGATTATCGGAATAGCCTAAGTAATCCATTAATTCATTTGCAGAAAGCGCAAACAGCCTGTCGCCGTCAAGTCCGGGGCCGGAATAATATACACCGACCAAGCTGGTATCAGCGCCTGTTTTTGTTGTCTCCAGTACATTCGCCCACTCGGCTTCGCTGAAATAGCCGGAAACATAGCCGGACATATCCCACGGAGTTGCATTGACATTTTCATTATTCAGATAAGCCCGCAGTATACTGGCCTTGTAGTTGTTTGAGTTCTCGTCATCAAACCAAAGCTGCCGCAGCCCGCTTCTCAAAAACAGAAACAGTGCGGAATCTGCCTGTACGGCGTTTGCACCGTCTGAATATGTGCCGCCATTTCCGTTTGCAGACAGCACCTGCCACGCTCTTTGCTCCGTGCCGTAATATACGGTATCATTCTTCTCGATCGCTCCTGCTCCCGCTTGCAGCGCTTTTCTGTTTTCCGCCGCAAGCACTCCTACCGGCAGTATTCCAATCATAAGGCACATTACCAGTAACAGGCTTAAAAATCGTTTCTTTGCTTTCATCGCTTTGCTCCGCTCCGTTCCTTTTACAGATTTTTACCGCAAAATAGAAAAAGGCGCATTCCACCCATTGTTAAACGGGCAGAATACGCCTTGAAAATTTGCAGTTTGAGCTTGACAGGAAAAAGGGCAGAGTTATGCTTAGCTGGCTGGCTGTTAGCATTGTCCGCCTTTTTGCATTCATTGTCAAGACCTCTCTTTATCCCTATATATACATATTTATTATAGCATAAAACCGGCTGATTTTCAATACTTTTTCTCCAGAAAAATGGGTGCGCTATCAACAATTCCAGTTAAACCTTCTATTCCGCCGCGTGGACATTTAGAGGCCAAAAAAGCCTGATTTTAAGCCGTTTTTTGAGCCTGAACTTTGAGGGGCAAGGTGTTTGTACCTTGCCCCCTCGTTTTTGCGTCTGAAAGCGTTACAGGCTCATTTTTGCAGCTTTATCATTACCTCGTCCACAAGGTCTGTGTATCTGCCCTGCGCCAGCAGCTTATTGCGGTAAACAAGCAGAGCGTTAAAAGCATACCGCCTTTCTTCTGCCGTCAAATAAAGGTGGTATTTCTTCTTCCTCATACGAAGATCACCTCGGCATTGACGGTTTCTATAACCGCCGACCGCAGGGCATTCATTCTCTGCACCCACTCCATTTGATTGTCGGCTTTCAGTGTTTCGGTAATGCCCTCACGCTCCGCACGCTGCTTCATAAGACGGTCAAACAGCTCCTGCGCCTGTTCCTCAACATCGGCAAGATAGGATTGCAGCTTGCCGCTTGTCAAAAGGCTGGTATAAAGCGCCTTTTTATGTTCACGGATATACCGCAAATGCCGCTGTCCCCATACGCCGATAGACCGTTCTTCTTTTTCGGCTGGTAATTCCAAGCAGGGGATATAATAATCGCCCCGCAGCTCATACCAAAGACCGTTTTGCTCGTTATAGATGTACTGTTCCATTTTGTAATCCTCCAAAATCATATATTCGCACATACATCACAGTTTCCCGATTGCCACACCTTGTTATATCGTGTTATCAGTTTTTCCTGCCCTTGCTTTTGCCCTTATAACTTCTCGGAGCAAGGGTAAAACGGTGTGAAATCGTATAAAGGGATAAGGCGAGCAGAGTGCGAAAAATCCTTTATTTTCAACGGTTTCGGAGGTCTTTATTAAATCCCTATGAGGCGGTATAACCACCTACATAATTTGAGGTTTCAAATTCCAATTTATCTTCTAATATAGATCAAATCCGTCATACCATTATACGATTGTGTTTTGAGCAGTCTCAACTTAATTGCTTGGTTAGCGTTTCCAAAAAGTCGAATGCCTGAACCCAGGATTATTGGGATAATAGTAATATAGTAACAGTCAATCATATCTTCTCTGGCCAGTTGTTGAATCAGGTTTGCTCCACCACAGATCCAAATACCTTTTCCATTTTCTTCCCGCAATCTTTTTATCAGATTAACAGGGCTTTCATTAACAAAATGAATTTTATCAGACGATTCCTTTGGATTATGTGTCACAACATAGGTTATAAAATCTTGATAAACCCATTCGTCCGGTGAAAGTTCTGTGACGATTTGATGATAGGTATTCCATCCCATTACCACAGTATCAATGTTTTTTACGAATTTCGAATATGCATCAACATTATCGTCATCATCGCCTTGACCGGGCAACCAGTCAACACTCCCTTTACTGTCTGCGATATACCCGTCAAGGCTCATCGCTATAAACAAACTGATTTTTTTCATATCAACTTCTCTAATTGTTCTATTTCTTCAAATTTTCTGTAAATCCGGAGATAGTGGATATAAGCCGCCCAATGCTTTTCTTATGTCCGCAACAAACTGTGTCTGCTGCTTTCTCAAATAAGACTTTACAAAGGGTTTCATTAATAATTTCTTCGCTTCCACTTGCTCCGTAAAATCTATCTCTGTTTCACTTCCTTTGGCAGTAAAAACGCCAGTCCAATGGCCTGTCATATTGCTGTTTTCCATATCAAATTCCCATCGTCTGTATGGCTCAACAAGCGTCACGGTAAAGGTCGTAGGATATCCGTCTTTAGTATATTCGATAAATTGCCTGTCACTGATAACTACTGTTTTACTCAAGTCACTTCTCCAGGCAGCGTAATTCTCAATGTCCAAAACAAAATCCCACACTGTGTGAAGTTCGACGGGAATCAGCGCTTTTATATTTGAAACCGCCATTTTTGCTTCCCCCTTAAATCAATCGTATGTAAACTCTTTTCACATCCGTTTTTTTCATAAAAGCTTCAACATCAGGCTATTGCGCTCCTGTTAAGATAAAATTCATTAACTGTTCTACATCATCAAAGTCATCGTAATCCCCGTTTATACCCTCTCGATGATACACAACACCATTTTTCTCATTTCTCTCCAAACAATCCAGAAGCTTTTCCTCTCCATACTTTTTGGCAAACAGACTAAATGTATATGGCTTAATTTTGCTCAATAATCCTTTTCTGCAATCTTCTTCACACTCATAACAATGTGTCAGCCCTTTTGCAATTGAACATTTTTTATTCTCACAAGAATCATTATCCGGGCAGCCGTTTGATCCACATCCATTGCACTCCGGATTCTCTGTGCATAAACAGCATGCAAGGCCACATCTGGCAATTCCTAATTCCCGTTTCATAAAGTTCCTCCTCAGCTTCCAGGTTATCAGTCTACCAATATTTCTCTATACAACCCCTGGCTTCTTCTTCTGTAAGCTCATAGGTGTCCTGAAGTTTTTGCAAAATCTGCTCCTTCGGAATGTCGAATTCCTTCAGGGAACGAATCAATCCACAGATTCCCCGCTCGATTCCTTGTTCGATTCCCTCCTGATAGCCGTCTTCTTTTCCCTCCTGATAGCCATCTTCATAACCCTCTTTTTTCATGGCTTTCTCATATGCTTCCTGATCAAATCCTTCCAGTACCATCTGTACCACCTCTGCTTTCTGCGCTCTCAGAATATCCGCCAGAACCCCGCCGGCAATACAGCTTTCCACCGCCGTTTCCACTGCTTCCTGCAAATCTTGCCCTTTCGCCTGATTCTTCCGGATGGTATCCACGAATATGGCGTATTCCTCCAGACGCCTGCATTTCTTCATCAATTCCCTGTTATGCCCGTAATTGATGTTTAACATCAGAGTCTGACATTCCAGGCAGGGTTCTTTCTCCCCGTTTGGCCGCCGGAAGAGATCTGATAACTTCAAAATTTTTCGGTCCGGTTCCTCCTGGGTTCCATTGTAGAATACAATGTGCTGAGGAAAGGGAAATTCCTTGGGCGAACTACTGTAGATATTAATCTCACGACTGGAAATGTGTCTGGTATAAACACCTGCGAAATACAGAAGCCCCCGCATAGGCATATTGGGATTATAAGTGCTCTGGTGCTCATACAGGTTCAGCTCTGCATCGATCAGGAAGGACAAATCGTTCTTCATAGAAAGGTACAGAACATTTTCCAGGGTGTTGACCTCCAGTTCTTCCGGATTGTCATAGTCCGTCCCGTTGATCGCATTATAAAGATCCAGAAGATCCTTCTTGTTATTAAACACAAAGCGAAACAGGCGATCCTTGTAGTTACGGTTCGCGGCAGGATATTCCTGAGTATGAAATTGTTGCATCATTGATTTTCTCCTTTCATTATAGAAAACAAAACAAACCGTTGCAACCTTTAAGTGAGCTCAAGAAAGGTCTGGAATAAAATGGCGGAAAACGCCGGATAAGAAATTGACAGCCGGAAGATCCGGCCCTTTGTGGAGAAAGAATTCTCCCGTTGATTATTTGTTCATTATAGTGGAAAGATTCACAAAAAACAAGATGGCAGAATAGACAAATCTATCCTCTGCCATCTGCTCTACAAATCACTCTTGCATATTTATTTTCGGAATCCTCCAATACCTTAATTTTATCCTGCCAAATAAAATATTCGATTCGCTTTGCAAACCACCAGTCGCTCATACCTATCTGAAAACACCCAAGAATATCGCCTATCAATCTTGCCTCTTTGACCGGTTTATATGTAAGTTTTTTCCATATCAAAAAATCATAAAAATCTTCTTGAACACCGGTAATTCTTCCATTTATCACAGCTCTGAGCGGGCTGTTATCCTCTGTTAATTCTGCCCATAACAGCGCATATATCCCCACTTCTTCTTTGGTCAGTATCCTTTCATAGGAAAGGAACCACGCAAATTCCTCTGCCGAGACTTCGCCCCAGTTTCTGTATGAAATAACACTCGTTTTTCTTACTACGTATTCCGGAAGTTTTACAACATGAATCTCATTCTTATAGTTTTTCAGCATCTGACACAGACTATAAAAACCACATCTGGAATAGGGCGCATCGCTGTACCATATCCGGATTATCTCTCCATCTTCGAGATACTTTCTCAAACGCAATAATTCATTCGCGTAAACTTCCCCTGTCAATTTCAGTTCTTCATCTATTTCCGGATTCTTACCATATTGATTTTGTGCGTACATGGAATAAATCAGATGTTTCCGGTACTGACTGTCTACAGCCTCTTTGATATTACCAATGTCCAGCATAAAACCAAGGCAGATCACTTCTTCCGCCGTCCCCTCTACCCAACCAGTAAAAGGTCTCTCTGGCGGTGTTTTTTCCCCTGACTTCCATACCGATGTTGGTCCACTTATATGCCCCAATATTACCTTAGTTTTTGCAGCTTTCATGGAGGCTGCTTCGCTTTCTCCAAATAATACTTCAATCATATATGTTTCCTCGTTTGGTATCATTGTAACAATAAGACCCGTTGCAAAGCCCCCATCTAAGCCTGGAAATGCGTCAACCCATAGTTGCGAAGTGATAAAATGTTCCATCAGATCCTTTATCTGCGACTGCCAATTCCAGGCTATTGTAATTCCATAAACAAGATGGGGTACGGATTCCCCTGCTCGTCAATCTCTGACCTTTCCCGAACCCGGAATCCCATATGCTCATAAAATCCTTTTGCCTGTGGATTCTGCTCATTGACAGTCAGTTCTTTGACGCCATATTCTGTAATGCCATATTCCAGCAACATTCTTCCTAATCCCCTGTCCCGCTCTTCAGGCGCAAGAAACAGCATTTCCAGCTTTCTGCCGTCAATCCCCATAAAAGCAAAGAAACCTTATTCTTCTGTCTCAGCATCCCCCATATCAAGTTCCATTACAACTCTCGTACGAGGCAGATACATTACATCCGCTGTGTTTATACTATCCTCCCCGCTGTGTTTATACTATCCTCCCCGCTGTATCGTTTGTATGTGCTCTTGTTCACTGTGAACCGCCGCTTTTTTCCATCTTCATCCAGCCCTTCTATCTTATAGGGGATATAATAGTCCATTTCCGTATCAACATCCCATGAGATAACCCGCAATCGCGTACACTCTGGCTTTGAAATATATGGAATGTCAAGGATTATATTTCTTAAAAAAATAAAACAGAAAAAAAGCGAAATACAGAGAAAAAGAAGCCACAGCAAAGCACCTTTCCGGCTTTCTATCCTCCGGTAAGAATAAACCAGCAATCCTCCCGCTACTATGATAAGAATTACTCTTTTCACTATATGTGTGATATAGCCTGCCATCCCTTCTTCAAGATACCCGCCGCCTACCCACATCATAAATAGCGTATATAATGACAGCAAAACCAGTATAATAATTCCTACCACTATGTAAAAAGTTCTGTTTCCTTTTTCTCTTCTGCTGCTTTCCAAAAATCTCACTCCGTCTTTTTCTGTGGAAACTTTTATTTCACATTCGCAAAGGTATACGCCTCTGCTACCCAGCCCAGCAGTTCTTCATCCACCTCATCTGCTGATCCGATCACGATATGCGTCGTCCACCGCCCCGGATAAGGTTCTGTCTTCACGGCCACCCGGGGAGATTCCAGCGGATAAGGCATGCCAAGCGTGATCACAAGGTAGGGATCTGGCAGCTCTTTCTTCTTTTTTACCCGGGCAAAAGATACGCAGGCAAAGAGATACCGGTTTGAAAAGGATATCTGTGATTTCTGCACCTTGATCCTCGTGTCCGGATATTGATCCATAACTGCGCCTGCAAATGCTTCATACAGTGGAAGCGCTTCCGGCTGCTGTTCAAAAAACAAAAGTGTAGCTGTATCCATCTGTCTGTTTCTCCATCACATCTCATCTACCAATTTTTCTCTATATAACCCATTGCTTCCTCTTCCGTAAGCTGATAGGTGTCCTGAAGTTTTTGCAAAATCTGCCCCTTCGGAATATCGAATTCCTTCAAAGAACGGATCAAGCCACCGATTCCCCGCTCCTGCTCTTCCTTTTTACCATCTTGATATCCATCCTCATAACCCTCTTTTTTCATGGCTTTTTCGTATGCTTCCTGGTCAAATCCTTCCAGTACCATCTGTACCACCTCTGCTTTCTGCAATCTCAGGATATCCGCCAGGACCCCCGCCGGCAATACAGCTTTCCACCGCCCCTTCCACTGCTTCCTGCAGATCTTGCCCTTTCGCCTGATTCTTCCGGATGGTATCCACGAAGATGGCGTATTCCTCCAGACGTCTGCATTTTTTCATCAATTCCCGGTTATGCCCATAATTGATATTCAACATCAGTGTCTGACATTCCAGGCAGGGCTCTTTCTCCCCGGTTGGCCGCTGGAAGAGATCTGACAGTTTTAAAATCTTCCGGTCCGGTTCCTCCTGGGTCCCGTTGTAGAACACGATGTGCTGGGGAAAAGGAAATACTTTAGGTGAACTGCTGTAAATATTGATCTCACGGCTGGAAATATGTCTGTTGTAAACGCCTGCAAAATACAGAAGCCCCCTCATAGGCATGTTGGGATTGTAAGTACTCTGGTGCTCATACAGGTTCAGCTCTGCATCAATCAGGAAGGACAAATCGTTCTTCATAGAAAGGTACAGAACATTTTCGAGGGTGTTGACTTCCAGTTCTTCAGGATTGTCATAGTTCGTCTCGTTGATCGCATTATAAAGATCCAGAAGATCCTTCTTGTTATTAAACACAAAGCGAAACAGGCGATCCTTGTAGTTACGGTTCGCAGCAGGATATTCCTGAGTATGAAATTGTTGCATCATTGATTTTCTCCTTTCATTATAAAAAACAAAACAAACCGTTGCAACCTTTAAGTGAGCTCAAAAAAAGTCTGGAATAAAATGGCGGAAACCGCCGAATATAAAATGGACAGCCGAAAATCCGGCCTTTGCGGGAAGAAGAACCCTCCCATTGATTGTTTGTTCATTATAGTAGATAAGCTCTTAAAAAACAAGATGGCAGAATAGACAAATCTATTCCCTGCCATCTTTCTTCTGCGCCAGCTGCGCGACCGCCAGACAGGCCAGCCCAATTCCAAGCATGCGGACGGCGCTGTCACTTTCAATCTCATTAAGGATAGAAAGAACCACAACCGCAACTCCCATCGCAAGGGCGACGCCCTTTAACGCAAGATCCACGATCTCAACGGTTTTATGCTTCTCTTCTCCATTTCCCTTTGTATCCGTTTTCACCTGCATCAGTTCATCTACCGAGACATGAAAGATCTCCGCCAGCTTGGGAAGGCTGTTTATATCAGGGAAGGACAGATCCCGCTCCCATTTTGACACGGCCTTGTCTGTAACTCCCATTTTCTCTGCAAGCTCAAGCTGGGTCATTCCCTGTTCCTTTCGAAGCGCTGTGATCATCGTTCCAAATGTCTGTTGTCTCATATGTGTTCACTCCTCCTTTGCTTTGATGACTGCATGTTAACATTCTCTGCTTATGGAACGCAACCGACTGCCGGTTTCCTTTCCCCGACTGGTAGTTTACCTGCAGTTTAGCACAGCATGGTAAACTATTTCGTCTATTATACCATTCCGATGCCATTCTTGCATTTTCTTTCTGGGATAAGGGATGCCACACCATATATATAGCCGAATCATTTCTGTAAATAGTTCGCGATACAACCCGTCATTCTGTACAACCCGTCATTCTGTACAACCCGTCATTCTTGACTTGCCACCATCTTTGTGCTACACTGACACACATAAACAGTAAGATAGGGGTGAAAAGATGATTAACTTTTCTTGCAGATAATTGAATGATACATGGATGCTGTGTTTTACAGTGCTATTGCGTCCATTTGCAAGAAAGTGAACCATCTATTTTCTCGATATATTGTAATTCTATCACTCTCGATACAGGTGATACTGTTATGCTATGACGAGTTGCAGGAAATGACTTTCTTGCAACTCTTTTTTAATTTCTTTATCCATACAGCGAAGGAGGAATGCAATATGTCGATGATCCGGGTGGAAAACCTTACCTTTGCCTATCCATCCAGCTATGACAATATTTTTGAAAATGTCAGTTTTCAGATAGATACCGATTGGAAACTTGGGTTTATTGGAAGAAACGGCAGAGGGAAAACCACTTTCCTGAATCTCCTGCTTGGAAAATACGAATACCAGGGGAAAGTACAGGCTTCTGTACAATTTGACTATTTTCCATATCCTGTCAGCAACAAGGGCAGACTCACCACAGACATTCTCTCGGAAGTGTGCCCGCTAGCAGAAGAATGGGAACTTTTGAGAGAACTGTCCTATCTGGAAGTCCGTGAAGATGCACTTTGGCGGCCATTTTTTACACTGTCCAACGGAGAGCAGACCAAAGTGCTGCTTGCCGCACTGTTTCTGAATAGTGGCCACTTTTTACTGATCGATGAGCCGACAAACCATCTGGATATGAAAGCCAGGGAAACCGTTTCCGCATACTTGAAACGAAAAAAAGGATTCATCCTGGTCTCCCATGACCGCTGTTTTTTAGATGGCTGTGTTGACCATATCCTGTCCATCAACCGGTCAGACATAGAAGTGCAAAAAGGGAACTTTTCCACCTGGTTCACCAACTTCCAGCGCCAGCAGGGATTTGAACTCGCTCAAAATAAAAAACTAAAGAAAAGCATTGCTACTATGCAAAAATCCGCTCAAAGAACGTCCGCCTGGTCAGACCGGATGGAGGCTTCCAAATATGGAAACGGCCCGGTTGACCGTGGCTATATCGGCCACAAGTCCGCCAAAATGATGAAGCGCTCAAAGTCTGTCCAGATACGGCAGCAACGTGCAATTGAGGAAAAATCCCACCTTCTCAAAAATCTGGAGACTGCAGAAGATCTGAAGATCGTCCCGCTGCTCTACCATGCAGATACCTTAGTGACTTTCTCGGATGTTGTGCCGGTTTTTGACGGCAAAGATGTCTGCCTGCCCATTTCCTTTTCCGTGAAACAAGGAGAACGCATTGCTCTGGACGGGAAAAATGGTTCCGGAAAAACAAGCCTTCTAAAACTTCTGACCGGTCAGCATACCGAACATCGCGGCACGGTTGCAATCGGTTCCGGTGTGATCCTGTCCTATGTTCCGCAGGATACTTCCATGCTGAACGGTTCTCTGTCAGAGTTTGCAAAAACCAGCCAGATAGACGAAAGTTTATTTAAGGCGATCTTGCGGAAAATGGATTTTTCACGCATACAGTTTGAAAAGAAAATGGAGGATTTTTCAGCGGGTCAGAAGAAAAAAGTGCTGATCGCCAGAAGCCTTTGCGAGCAGGCGCACCTGTATGTCTGGGATGAACCGCTGAACTATATCGACATTTACTCCCGCATGCAGATCGAGAAACTGATAGAAGAATTCTCTCCAACCATGATTTTTGTAGAACATGATCTCGCATTCAGGAAGAATATAGCAACCAGGACCGTTTATTTCTCCATCACATAATTTGTCAACTCTATCCCGCTTCTTACAACTTTTTGCTGTCTGATCACCCGGTAGCCCCGGTGTTCAAAAAAGGGTCTGGCCGTAATAGACGCATGGGTTGTAATGGTCTGCTTTCCGGCCTGACGCTCCAGTTTGTCACAGATCGCCGAGGCAATCCCCTCTCTCTGGTGGTCCTTATGAACATACAGCCGGTCTAAATAGCCGGATTCGTCGATATCCCCAAATCCTACGATCCTGTCATTTTCAACCGCCACAACCGTGTAATGTTCCAGAAACGAGCGGTTCCACTCCTGCAGGTCCACTTCCCCGTTTGCCCATGCATGCAATTGCTCTGTGGAGTAGTCTTTTCCATTGACACTGTGAACCGTCTGGTAGAACAATTCTGCCAGCTGATCAACATCAGACGGAATATATTCCCGAAGCTGCATTTTTTCATGATTCCCTTTCCGTAAGCTGATAGGTTCCCAGGCAGATGCGATCCGGACAGCCGCAGCCATTCCCCCGTCCCCATACGACGGATTCCTCATGAAATCCTTCGCAGATTCGCTTAGTTCCTGATCCTTTTCTATTGAATACACCATCTCGTTTTCCCAGCCGGACAATCTGAAGCCGGATATTGCCTCCATATCCAGAAGCACATCCGCAAGATTACTGCGGTAACTCTCAAAATGCTTTTGTACAAGATAGTGCATCAGTTCACGCCGCTTTTCCATGCTTTTTATATTTGCAGACACTGGTGACGTCCGGTATTGGATCAGCGGTTTTTCAACAATCCCCGCATGAGCATCCGGTGCGGTTTCCAGCATACTCAGGAAAAAATCCCAGTCTTCAAATCCTGACCGCATGGATTCATCATACCCTCCGCACCGTTCAAACGCTTTCTTGCGAAGGATATGGGTTGCCGGACAGCAATTGTGGGATAAAAAAGGTACGATATTGCCGCCCGAAGGACGCACGATCGCATCCAGCGTTCCGAATGTATGCATCCAGGAGGAGGCAATTACCATAGAAGGATGTTCCAAAAGTAAATGATACACCTTTTCTATATATTCTTTTTCAATCCGGTCATCTCCATCAAGAACCAGCACCATGGAAGAATGGGCTGAGCGGATTCCTGTATTTCTTGCAGCCGATACTCCCTGATTCTCCTGAAATTGTATGATAACCGGGACAGGAAAATCCGGACTGTTTTTCATCTCTCCCAACACAGCAAGTGACTCTTTATCTGTTGATCCGTCATCAACGATAATAATTCTTTCAGGAAGCAGGGTCTGACTGCATACGGACCGGACCGCTTCCAGGATCATAGTCCCCTGATTATAACTGGTGATAACTGCCTCAATATCTCTTTTCATATCGAATCATGTCCTTTATCTTTCAAAATCAAAAAATCCCGGAAAGCCTTTTTTATCGGCTTCCCGGGATTTTCTAGCAGGGGATGAGAGAATCGAACTCCCGCCAAAGGTTTTGGAGACCCCTATCATACCACTTGACCAATCCCCTGTATGCATTTATTGCACTAGATATTTATACCATATCCGGAGAGGATTTGTCAATCACAAATTCTAAAACTTATCAAAACAATTCTTATCCTTCCGAATTGACTTTTCTACATCTGTAGAATATAATAGTTCTACAGATGTAGAATTTGTTTTCAAACCTAATTTTCAAATAGAAATGAAGGGAGGCGACACCTGATGAAGAAAATGACTCATCTTCCGGAAAGTGAACTGGAGATCATGCAGATCATCTGGGCAGAACCTGCGCCCGTATCCCGGATGACCATTGAGCAGGCGCTGGAAAAGATCCATCCTCTTGCCCCCACGACCATCCTGACTCTCCTGACCCGCCTGTGTGAGAAAGGATTTCTGTCGCTGGAAAAAGAGGGGCGGACCAATCTCTACCGCCCTCTGATCGAGCAGAAAGATTACCTGGCGTCAGAAAGCCGCTCCTTCCTGGACCGGATGTTTGGCGGATCGGTAACCGGATTCGCTACTGCTCTGTGCGACAGCGGAATTGACAAAGAGGATCTGGAAGAACTGCGGAAAATGCTGGAAAAGGAGGTGTTCTAAATGACCGACTTCATGCTTTTTTTCCTGTTTCGCCTGTTCTGGGCCTTATTTCTTGGTTTTGCACTGACAGGATCTCTCAAAAGCACCTGGAATGCCGAACACGGACGAAAGGGACCGCTATGGGGGGTTCGAAGCGACAACAATACTGTTGTCTTTCTGGATCCTCTGGTCCTCCCGTTTTGCATCGTCTTTTACATTAGCTTGTGCCTTCTGTTCTTCGGATGGGAGAAAAGCCGGGGCTACATCTTCAGTCTGGGCGTAGATCTGTTTTTCTTTATCAGCGTCTATTTTGTCCTGGTGTTATTTCTGCTGCCTGCTTTACGGACCCGATACACCGCCAGAACCTGCGCCACATTCTGGGTGATACCGGTCTTCCTGTTTTATCAGCCAACTGTTATTTACAACTATGATCACCTTCCCCTGCCGGTCAGACCTGTTTTTTACGTGCCTCGCGCCGTTATCTATACCCTTCTTCTGGTCTGGCTTGGTGGATTCGCGCTGCTCTTTGCCTGGCAGGTTTTCTCCCATCTTCGCTTTTCCAGAATGCTGAAAACACATTCCCATCCTGTGGAAGACTTAGAAATTCTCGCTATCTGGGCCCGGGTAAAGCGTGATCTGGAGATCGGAGATCTGACCCGCCCTCTGGGACTTCGCTTCAGTTCCATGATCCGCACGCCCCTGACCATCGGCATGTACCGTTCCAACTGGATAACCTACCTTCCGGAACGGGATTATTCCGAAGAGGAAATGGAGCTTATTTTTTCCCATGAACTCCACCATATCCAGAGGCACGACACCCACACCAAATTTTTCCTGGGGTTTGTCAATGCCCTGGGCTGGTTCCACCCGCTGGTCTGGCTGGCAGTGAAAAAAGCAGAAGAAGATCTGGAGCTGTCCTGCGACGAGATCGTTTTAAAAGACGCCGACCCTTCTACCCGGAAAAAATATGCAGAACTTCTGCTCTCCATTGCCGGCGACAGCAGGGGGTACACCACCTGTCTCTCCGCTTCTGCAAAGACACTCTGCTACCGGCTGAAATCCACAGTTTCTGCCAGAGAAAAGAGGTTGGGCCTTCCTCTGCTTTTCCTTACAATTATAATTAGCAGTTTGTTAATGGGAAATGTAAATCTTTCCACAGACCGTGGAAAGATGACGGAAGTGACAGGGCTGACCAGTGCAGACATTGCAGAAGCCAGCTTTTATCCGGAAGGGACAGATCATCCGGAAGCGGAGATCCCTCTTGCGGACCCGGAATCCGTCTCCCGGTTCCTGAGTGAACTGGAGATGGAAACATACCTGACAAGCTACGGCGAAGCAAGCACCGCGGATACTCCGACTTTGTACGGCATTTTATCGGAAACAGGCCAGTCCTTTTTCTTAACAGAGGACTGCCTGACGATCTACGAAGTGGTCGATCATAAGCTAAGTTCCAGGCAGTACCATGTAACCTTCCCCGTTGACTGGGAAGAGATAGAGACAGCCCGGTAAATTACCGGGCTGTCTGTTTCAGACTGGAAAATTCATGGAAATACCGTTCCTGTTCCTCTTTTGTCAAAGCCGCCAGTTCATGGAAACATTCTATACTAAGATAGCCTGCCGAAAATAACAGTTCGGTAAAATCCTTCTTCGTGTATCCATATTCCTTTTCCCACTGGCAGATCTTTTTCATGCCGTAATAATAACAGGTAAAATATCCCGGCCCGTTCAGATGTCCTTCCACCTGCCTGCGGGCAGTTCCCTGTTCAAAACCAAGCTCCTCCTGATATACCTTTACGGCATCCCCAATAGTTCCGCCATAATAAAAGAGCAGCAGGTCCACATAGATCCGAACCGATGCATGATGCCTCCGATAAGCTACAAATAACGGGAAGAAGGGATCTTCCCCGTAAATGAATGCAAAGGCTTTTTCTGTTCTAAGACAGGTTCCCTCCAACAGGGGCACCAGCTTGGCTCCAATCTTCACTGTTTCCGGCGTCTCATCTACCTCTGCCCGGATATACTGTACATGATGTCCCGGATAAGCCTCATGCAGCGCATTCAGGCGGATCCAGCCATCCGAGATGTTTTCATAATTACACTGGTTCAAAAACATCTGTCCCCGCAGTGGGCGGACGGAAAAATCCCCTCCTTCATAACCGCCCCAGGGATATGAATCAATACAGGACAGCGGCGCTTCCACGCAGACACAGCTTTCGTCCTCCGGAAGCCGGACGTATTCGTGAGCCAGCGCCCTGGTCCGTTTCAGGTAAGTATTTGCCCGCCGGTACATCTCTTCCGGACTTTTGCAGGCCCCTTCATACAGATTGAGGATTCCTACCACTTCTTCCATGGTTTTTGGCGCGGGATCAGAGATGTCCAGACTTCCGGCAATTGCGAACACCTCTGCCCGGGTTTTTTCGATCTCTTCCCGGTGCCAGGCAAGAAGCTCCTCAAAGGAAACGCCCAGCCGTTTTTCGAGAAGGGTCCGGTATTCTTTCTCTTTCATTTTTACTGTCCTGTTAAAGTCTTCCTCTGCCTCGGATTCTGATTCTTGTCCAACCGATTTTTCCAGTTCTTCTTCCATCTCTTTGAGCGCTTCACAGAATTGTCGCAGCGCATTTTGCAACATCTCCTGCTGTGCTTCTGCAAATTCCGGAAAATAACCGGTGATCTCCCGGTCCAGTACTTCCAGACGGCTCCTGGTCTTATGAAGCGCCGAGGCTGTTTCCTTTCGTCCCTTTTCCGAATGACGTTCCAGGATCAGTTTAAGGAAAATCTCTTTTTTCCCACACAGCTCTTTCAGCAGGGACGTTGCGTCCTTTGCCCTTTCCTCATCCGGCTTCCGGCTTAGTCTGGAGATCGCCTCAATCTTTTCAAAGCTGCGAAGATATGGCTTCTCCGGATGATTGCAGGCCTCCTCCAGTTCAAACCCCTGGGCATCCAGGAAATCCCCCATATGATGTCTGACCAGTGCATAGACCCGATCAGGCTCCTTTAGCTCCTGCTGCCGCCTCCGAAGTCCGGCAAGCTCAGTCCTCATCTGTGCTTCACTTTCCGGATCCGGCACAAATACCCCTTGTGTCTCCCCGCTTAACCTCCTTGCAAAACAGGCGCAGTCCCGGTCCAGCTCCCGGTACATCTGTGTAAGTTTCGGATCTGTCATATCTTTGCTCCTCCTTTCAATCAGAAATCTATTCCAGGGAATATCCTCCCTCTTATTCCTGCTGCCGCTCCCAGCAACAGGAGTAAAAACAACAAGTTCCAAAATGTAAAGATTGCCAGAAAGCGCCCCCTGCTCTCTGGGTACTCCCGGGTAAAAATCTTATAGGAAATCAGGCTGGCAAGAGATGCGATCAAGGTCCCCAGACCGCCCAGATTCACTCCGGTAAGCAAAGCAGAAAAATCCTCGCAAAACCCAGATAACAAAATGGCCGCCGGCACATTGCTGATCACCTGGCTTGCCAGTACTCCGGTCAGCAGTTCCCTGCCCGCCACCAGATCCATCAAAAGGTCGCTGATTAGGGGGATTCTCTTCATATTTCCCACAAAGACAAAGAAAAACAAAAAAGTCAGAAGCAGAAAATAATCCACCTCAAGATACAGCCGTTTATTGACCACCCCGATCACCACGATTACCAACAGCAGCACCGGAATATAATTCAACACATGAAACACAACCAAAAGACATAAAATCAACAGGATTAGAAACGGAAAAATTTCTTTTACAATTTCTACTCCTGATTTTTTCTTTTTTTCCCGCATTTCCAGGTCCATCAAAGGTTCGTCCCTTCCCGCTACTACTGCTGCCATAAGCAGCACCAGGGACAGTCCGGCATAAGGCAGGACTGCCAGAGCAAATTCCCCCATGCCAAGTCCGGAGATGGAATACAGATACAGATTCTGAGGATTCCCGATAGGCGTGGCCATGCTTCCAAGATTAGCTGCAATGGTTTCCAGCACCACCAGCTTCACCAGCCGGTCTGTCTCCCCGATCATACGGAACACCAGCATGGTAAAAGGCACAAAAGTGATCAGCGTTACATCATTGGTAATGACCATGCTGCAAAAAAAGCACAGCAGCACCATCACCGCCGACAACGCCCGGATGCTCCCCGCCCGCTTCAAGAGGAAATGCCCGATCCGGGCAAAGACGCCTTTAGACTGAAACCCTGCCACAATAATCATCAGGCAGAACAACAGGGCAATGGTCCGGTAATCCGGGTATGCAAAATACTCCTTATCCGGCGTCACCAGAAAAGCAGAAGCCACCGCCAGAACAAAGGCGATGCAGCATACCGTTTCATTCTTCCATATATTTTTAAGAATCCTCATTTTTCTGCCTCCGTGCATAATTTCCCCGAAAACAGGCCCGCCAAAGCGGCGGGCCTGATCCCTTATCAATATACACCAAATATTGCTGAAACACAAGAAATTCTTTGGTTTACCGGACCATGCGATCCATAATTTCCAGACGTTTTTCAAAAAACATCCGATATCCTTCACAGAAATAATTTTCATACCCGCCGGCTTCCGCATGATACTCCCGGTTCCGGTGACAGCCGCTGCGGCAGATAAAGTAAAACTTACACTCTCTGCATTTATCAGAGATGTTTCTGGATCTTTCCTGAAATCCGATTCTTTTCCTTTCCAGCTCAAGATCCCCAAGTCTGTCCGTATTAAAATTTCCCAGACAATACGCATCCAATGCGTAAAAGTCACAGGGATAGGCGCTGCCGTCTGCCTCTGCTACGATCTGCGATCCACAGTGCCCCATCTGCTCACAGGATTCCGGAACCGTCCCGGTAAGTATCTGAAAATAGTTTTCCAGTCTCCGGATATGGGGCGCCCGCCCTTTTTCCCAGTCTTCATACCAAAGGTCAAACAAACGGATCAGGAACTCCCCGTATTCCTTGGGCGTCAGTCCATATGCCGTCTTTCCGTGCCCTTCTCCAAGAGGCTCCAGACAGGCGATATACTGCTGATATTCCCACCGGTGTCTCCGGTAATCTCTGTAAATCTCCTCAATCCTGTGCGCCACTTTTTTATGGACAACGGTCAGGATATTGTAGTCGATCCCATAAGCATCCATCTGTTCTGCCGCCTGCTCAATCCTTTGATAGGTCGGCTTTCCTTCCTTTGTATGCCGAAAGCAGTCATGTGTCTCCTCTACTCCGTCCACAGATAGCCCCACCAGAAAATGATTTTCTTTTAGAAATTCACACCACGCTTCATCTATCAGATAACCGTTGGTCTGCAGAGTATTGCGGACTTCTATGTGATTTCGGTTGTACTGTTTCTGCAGTTCCACAGCCTTTTTAAAAAAAGGGATCCCGCAAAGCGTAGGCTCTCCTCCCTGGAACGCGTAGGTGATACTCCCTTCTGCGTGCCCTATGGTCTTTCTGATGATATTTCGCAAGGTTTCTTCGCTCATAAAACCATAGGAAGCCTGTGCTCTTTTTGCGCTCTCATCGCAGTAAAAGCAATAGTCGCACTGTAGATTGCACAGTCCGGACGCAGGTTTTATCAAAATATTCATTGGCGGCATACGACATTCCTTCTTTCTGCCCTGTATATCGTGACTACCACTTATCGGTCGGAAGCGGAAGGGGATCTACTGTTCCTCCCATCCGGTCGGCCAGAAGCTCCAGCATACGGATCTTCACCTCCTGATATTCCGGCGCGTCCCAGAGATTCACAAATTCATCCGGATCTGTCTCCATATCATACAGTTCTCCTTCCCGGGAAGTATGATATCTGGAAAGCTTATACCTTCCGTCATATACCATGGTTCCGTATGCTTCCGGCTGTCTGTGCCAGGGCATCGCTTCATAATACTCACAGTAAACACTGTCTCTGTGCTCAGACTCCGGCTTTTTACCGGTCAGGATATCCACAAGAGAGATTCCCTGCACGCCGGGCTCTACTGTGCCAAGACACAGCTCCTCTATCGTGGGGACCAGATCCGTCAGCTCAGTCAGCGTACGGAATCTTACATTTTCCATAAAATGCCCCTTCCAGGAAATGATCAGCGGCACATGGGAGAGTCCCTCATAGAAATACGGCCCTTTCAGATAAATGCCATGATCTCCCAGCATCTCTCCGTGGTCAGAAGTAAATATCACGATCGTATTATCAATTTCTCCGGTTTCCCTAAGTGTATCCATCAGGCGTCCGAACTGGATATCGATCATCTCCACCATGGCATAATACGCCGCCTTGATCAGCTTATGCTCATATTCACTCATCTCATCAAAAGAGAAATGATGCGGCGTCTCCCGGTTGTTGTACGCACTTTCGTGATCCTGCTTCTGGAAAATGGTCTTCTTTGCCAGTTCATCCGGAATATATTTGGGCAGCGGCAGTCGATCGATCCTTTCCAGATATTTATCCAGAAGTCTTTTTGGCGGATCAAAAGCATGATGAGGATCAAAGATGTTGATATTATAAAACCATGGCGGACTCTGGAAATCCGGCATCTCCTTCTTTTCTTCCGCAGCGTAGCGGATCCAGTCTATCGCCTGGTCTATACACCATTTTGTAAAATGATCCTCTTCCTCCATGCCGATCTTAACGTAACCCATGTCGTCAAAATCCGGATACTGATACTTTTTACCCCTTTTAAACAGCCAGTGACTGTATTCATTTCCACTCCAGTATGTACCTCCCGATTCCGGAAGGCCTGCATTGCCAATCCCGGAAGGATTGTGGGCCCAGTGAAACTCTACAAATCCGTCATCAATCCTTTTTTCCATGATCGGACATGCCGTCGGGCCGCAGGGCGCCAGATGCAGTTTTCCTGCCAGGCTGCAGTAGTATCCGTGTTCTGCCAGAACTTTCGATATGAGCCGTTCTTCCGGCGGCATAGACTGCCCGTTTGCCCGGCACCTGGTCGTCCGCGGATAACGTCCTGTCAGAAAAGACGCCCTGCTGGGAGTGCAGACCGGGGACTGGCAGTAAGCCCGCTCGAACAATACACCCTCTCTGGCAAACTGGTCCAGATTCGGCGTGTCTACATATGGATTCCCATAACACCCCAGGGTATCAAAACGCTGCTGATCTGTTACAACCAGCAATACATTTGGTCTTTCATTTTTGGATTCTTTCATTCTTTCGTCCCCTTTCTACCACCATTTTATCAGGTCTGTGATCCGGTTTCGCATGGCAACAAACCGGGGATCCGCAATATCTCTGGGTCTGGGCAGATCATCAGTTACGATCTCCTTGATCGAAGTGGGCTTATTGGTCAGTACCAGGATCCGGTCTCCCAGATATACGGCTTCTTCAATGTTATGCGTGATAAAAATCACCGTCGTATTGGTCTGCTTGCACAGTCTTACCACTTCATCTTCCAGCCTGAACCGCAGGTTGATATCCAGCTGTCCATAAGGCTCGTCCATCAGAAGAAGCTCCGGCTGCGTAGCAAATGCTCTGGCGATCACGACCCGCTGGAGCATACTGGCGGAAAGCTGTCTGGGATAATAGTCTGCAAAATCACTTAGTCCCACCAGTTCCAGCGCGTCCGACACTTTCTTGTCGATCTCCTTGTAATTTTTCTTTATTTCCAGCCCAAACCGCACGTTCTGGCGGACCGTCAGCCACTCCATGGCGGAATATTCCTGAAAAATATAAGTAATATTATGTTTGCGTAAATTTACCTGTTCTCCCTCAAATAAGATCTCTCCTGCAGTCGGCTCATAGAGATGTGTCAGGCTGTTCAAAAAAGTCGTCTTTCCGCATCCTGTCGGCCCGACAATACACAAGAACTCTCCTTCGTATACATCAAACGAGACATTATTAAGAACCAGTAAATCTCCAAAACTTTTCGTCAGATTTGACACCTGTACTTTTATTTTCTCATTCAAATGCCTCATCTCCTTTTTCCGTCCTTGCTGTTCATCCGCTCCGTGATCTCTTTCCTAAGACGCAGGAATTCCTCGTCCACCAGGCTGCGCGGCCTGGGAAGACTGATCTTATACTCCTCTTTGATCTGACTTGGGCAGTCCGACATTAATATGATCCGGTCCGCCAGGTACAGGGCTTCTTCAATATTATTCGTCACAAATACCACGGTTCGCTTCTCGCTTTGCCAGATCTGTTCCAGCGCCTCCTGCATCATATACCGGGTCTGGGCGTCCAGATGTCCGAAAGGCTCATCCATCAAAAGAACATCCGGATCGCTGCAGTAGGCTCTTGCTATCCCCACCCGCTGCTTCATACCGCCTGACAGCTGGACCGGATAACTTTTTTCAAATCCGGTCAGACCTACCAGATCAATAAAACGCTGGATTTCTCTGTCACATTTTTCTTTCTCTACTTTCCGCACCTTCGGGCCAAATCCCACATTATTCCAGACGCTCATCCAGGGGAAAAGCGCCATGGTCTGATACACCACTGCCCGGGAAGGATCCGGCTCTTTTACCGGATTTCCGTTATGTAAGATTTCTCCTTCCGAACAGGTCTCCAGTCCGGCCAGCATATAAAGAAGTGTTGTTTTCCCGCATTGCCCCGGCCCGAAAAGAACCAGAAACTCATTTTCTTTCACATCAAAACTTAGGTTTTTCAAAACCTGAAACTCCCCTGTTTTTGTAGGAAATGCCTTCCCCACATTGCGGCAGGCTATCTTTACCTTCCCTGATTGTTCCATCTTAGGCACCTCCTCTCCAGAAACCGCATTCCTTTTGCAAGAAGGAAGCCTACAATTCCAATTGCCAGCATTCCGGCGATCATCTGCGTCATATCATTGACATTTTGTCCCGCAATGATCAGCCAACCTACACCTTCTGATGACCGGACCATTTCCGCCGCCAGCATGGTCATCCAGGCATTGGACAAAGCCACCTGGGCCCCGGAAAAAATAGAGGGAACCGCCGATGGCACCACAATCTTGAAAAAGACCTGTTTTCCGGAAGCTCCCAGCATCTTTGCCGCTCCGATCAGCTGTCTGTCCACCCGGACCGCGCCGCTGTAAGCATTTAACGTAAATGGTACAAATGCCGCAATAAAGATCAGAAAATATTTGTAAGCTTCATCAATCCCGAACCACAGGATTGCAAGCGGGATCCACGCCAGCGGAGCGATCGGTCTTAACAGATCGAACACCGGTTTAAAGATCGCACGGATATAGGGGAACCACCCCATGGTAAGCCCCAGGACAACACCGATCACACAGGCCAGCATATATCCTACCACAACCCGGCGCAGACTCTGCAGCGTATGTCCGATCACAGTGTATGTCCCGACTTCATGAGTCAGGATATAAAGGAATCTCTGGATCACATCCACCGGAGTGGGAAATCCGATCTGGGACTCCGAACGCATAGCCAGAAACTGCCACAGCAATAAAAGGATAAGAAATGTAGAAGCGCCGTAAATCACCATCTTCAGCTTATTGTCCTTCATTTACCGCACCTCCCCTTTTACCATGATACGTTCCAGCAGATCCAGAACCGCCGAGAGGATTGTCCCGATAATGCCGATCACTACCATACCGGCTACGATCAGGTCTGCCCGGCTAAGCAGGCGTCCCATCTGGATCATGTATCCAAGCCCACTTGCCGACCCCAGCATTTCTGCAGCCACAAGGGACGCCCAGGCAGAATTCAAAGATACTTTAAGTCCTGTAAAAATATAGGGCAGAGCCGTCGGCAGCGCCACCTTAAAAAGAATCTGCAGATGAGAGGCTCCAAACGTCTGTGCTACCCAGATATGTACATTTTTGGTCGCTTTGATCCCCGTATAAGAATTGATCACGCAGGGGATAAAGGCCGACAGGAATACGATCGACGCTTTTCCCAGAAGGCCGATGCCAAGCATAACGATCATGATCGGGATCCATGCGATCGGCGGGATTGTCCTGACGAAATCAAACACCGGGCTTAGGCGCATAGTCTGCCCGCTTCCACCAGGCCATGACAACTCCCAGCGGGATCCCAAAGAGCATGCCCAGACAAAATCCCATTCCTGAAACCTGCAGGCTGGACAGGATGTGCTGCGGAAGCGTTGAACCGTCCGGACTTTTTTGGGTCCACTTCTCCCCCAGGGTCCTCAACGACCCTGGCGGGGGAAGGAAGCATCGTAGACGGTACAATCTCCAGCACATCCGTAACCAGCTCCCACAGGAGAAAGAAACAGATAACAGAAGCAACCGAAATCAGCCGAAACCGTACACTTGCTTTTTTCTTCATGAATCTCACCTTGCCTTAACTTTCATCTGTTGTCTGAAGATAGGTTTCCTCGTATAATTGCAGCGCCTCCTGGATAATCGTATCATCCATGTTTGCGAATACACGTTCCAGATCCTCATCAGAAATATTACCGATGGAAGCGTAAAATTCCGCCATATTCCTGAATGACGCTGTAGTGTCAACAGAATTAAAATCTTCATAGGTAAAGAACGGCCGCTCCAGCGTCTGGTGCGCTACCGATTCCTCGTCCACATTCTGTCCGTTCAGCTCATACCACTCCATCATCACATCCATCAGGAGCTCATCGTCCTGGAATGCCTGCGCGGCTCTTAAGATCTGTGTACTCAGATTAACCAGCGCGTCATGATTCGCCTCATTGTCGAAGAATTCCCTGGAAACAATGATGTTGTCATAATATGGGAAATCTATGGAATTCATGCTGAAAGCCAGCACATATTCGTCCGGGTCAAATTCATCCGCCGTGGGATAGGCTGTCATACACATATCGCCTTCACCGGATACAAAGGCCTGATAAGCAGGCGCCGTATCCATGTTCACCAGGCTGACATCTTCCTCTGTGAGGCCAAGCAGTTCCAGATAAGTGTCAATCTCCGCCTGATTTCCGGTTCCCATGGGGAGCAGGATCGTCGCGCCTTTGATCGTTTCCGGAGACCCAAGAACGTCCGGGTAATCTTCCAGATATCCGGTTTCCTTCGCGATCGCGCTGTCCTTGCGTACATAGCAGTTCTGTCCTGCCGCGCTGTCTTCATGGGAAAAGAGATATACGGCATCATAAACACTGCAGGAATTGATCCCGGCTGCTCCAATGGTGCAGACGTCTACAAGCCCGGATCCCAGAGCTTCATTGATGCCCGTTCCCTGGGAAAATGTGGTGATTTCCAGTTTAAATCCATTCTCCTCATCCCATCCCTGCTCACTGATGTAGTACATGGGAAGACTTAACTGCTGGGCCAGAGTCGCCACCCGAATGGTGACAAGCTCTCCATCTGATCCTCCGTTTCCGGAAGACTGACCGTCCGTAGTGTCTGTTCCGCCGCCGGAACCGCCGCCGCATCCGGCCAGGGCCATTACTGCTGTCATTACCAGCGCAACCAGACAGGCTCTTCTTTTTCTCATACAAATCTCCTCCTTTGCTTTGCGTTTCGTTTTGTTTGATTTCATGTTATCCTTTTTTCTACTTTGCAAACAATCAAATAATTGACATCCTTTTTTGATATTTTGTCCAATTATATAATTTATTTTATTTTTTCTTTTCTTTTTTTGATATTCTATTACTATTTTGACCATTATAACTATTATTCTTTGATTAAGCACAAATATATGATACAATTTAGACTGATATTTGAAGACTGATTTGGGAGAGACACGCTATGAAAAAGAACACTTTTAGAACCTTTAAATCTGATTTTAATATCAAAAAACTTCTATTTTTAGTAATGGCCCTTTTGATCACTTTTGTGACTGTTTCCTTTTCTATCGGATATTACCATCTTTTTCGTACGGCCATGCTTTCACAGCTGAATGATAACCGCATCGCCAATCTGCAGCTGATCTCACAACAGATCGATTCTCTTGCAACCGGCGCCGGAACGATCGCAGAACTTTTATATCAGGATGAAAGCATTATCGGCACGCTCCTAAGCAGTACTTCTGATATGGGAGGCACCGCCCAGGTCAGGGCAGATATCGACAGCCTTTACGCAGAATATCACAGCGCATTTCTACAGGCAGGACTTACCTTTGAGATCATGTGTTTTAGCACGAACGGATTTACCTACTCTACTGACAGCCACTCTGAAAACGATTTTGAGCAGGTGCAGTCTTATGCCTGGTTTACCAAACAAAAAAGTCTGAAAGAGACAGACTATACTGTGCCCAATTTTTTAATCTCACATTCCGGCAACGAAAATGTCACCTCTTCCTTTGCCATTGTGAAAAACCTGTACAGTGTCAGCGGCGACTATGCCGGATCGATCATTGTATACATTCCGGAAGAGAATCTGCGTTCTTCTTACAGCAGCCTCTATCCGCCCCATACCAGCCGTCGTTTCTTCCTTCTGGACGAGAACTCTGTCATTATCTCTTCCAGCAACCAGAATGAGATCGGACAAACACTGTCCAACCTGGACGACTATCTGTTTGTACGCGGCGACAACGATTATTCCATCGATACCATGGAAGACGGCAATCAGTACTTCAGCGCCAAGTATTATTCCACTACAACACGGTGGACCCTTTACGAGCAGATCCCGCTCCAGGTCGTAACCGCACCCATCAACCAGACTGTGATCAAGGCTCTGGGAATCAGCCTGGTCTGCTATCTGATCTCACTCATTATTATTACGCTTATTTCTTCCTGCATCTCCAGGCCTCTTCGGACGATCTGCCAGAATATGCAGGAATCCATTGAAAATCAGTTTGCCAAGCTGAAGGTCCGGTCCTCTCTGCGGGAAATCAAAAGCATTGAGACCAGCTATAATCAATTGTCCGATAAAATTGCTATTTTACTGGAGGATATCCGGATATCGGAGAAAAAAATAAATGACGCGCAGTTTAACTTTTTGAAAGCACAGATCAATCCGCATTTTTTATACAACACACTTTTTTCAATCAAGTGTATGATCCTGATGAATGATCCGGACCGCGCATGTGAGATGCTGACCATCCTGATTTCCATCCTGAAATCTTCGGTCAGTTCCAATGAAACGGAAAATTCCCTGCTGGACGAAGTCATGTCTCTGAAGCAATATGTAAGGCTGCAGAATCTAAGATACAACAATCAGGTCCGGCTGAAGATCCTGCTGCCAGAAGATCTGTCCTTGTTATATATTCCCCGTTTTCTTCTGCAGCCCCTGGTAGAAAATGTTTTTCTCCACGCCATATCTCCCGTCGAGAATAACATTGAGCTGGAGATCCGCTTCCTGGAACAGGGATCGGATCTGCGGATCGAAATCTGCGACACAGGCATCGGATTTACCCAGCAGGAGCTGACACAGATCCTGCAGCAAAAAGAAGCTGCCTCCGCTTCCGGAACCTCTCACATCGGTTTACGCAATATCCAGGAACGGCTCCAGCTGCTTTACGGCTCATCTTACGGGCTTCATGTATCCTGTGACGATCACTTTCATACGATTATCTGTATTCTTTTGCCAAAACATGGAGGAAAATAACATGGATTTTAAGATATTAATTGTAGATGATGAGCATCCGATCCGCGAATGGCTGGTATATCTGATCCGGTCAAACCGTCCGGATTACCATGTGGACAGCGCGGCAAACGGGCAGGAAGCTCTCGCTAAAATGCGTCAGAGTCCTTATGACCTGGTGGTAACTGATATCCGTATGCCTCACATGGATGGTGTAGAACTATTAAAAAATATATCGGTAAACTATCCGGGCACCGGAACCATCGTACTTAGCAGCTACGATGACTATAGTTATGTCAGAAGCACTTTTAAATACGACGCCGTAGACTATCTGCTAAAAACAGAGATTGACAGTGAAAGTCTGCTGGATTCGATCGATAATTTCATCCAGAAAAAACATGCCGCAAAGGACAATGAACAGTACGAGAAAAAACTGCAGTCTATGCTGCTTACCGGAACCGGAAGCAACGAAGAGTTCCTGACTCTTCTTTCTTCTTATGCAGATTTTTCTCTTCCTGGCACCTGTTTCTGCGTCTTGTTAAAGTATGACTCCCAGGATGAGATCCAAAAGCCCTTTTACCCTTCTGTAAATGAAACTACTTTTCAGTTTTCTGCCGCGCTGGATAAAAACGTATTCCTGGGATGTCTAAGTCTTGCCAGTCATCCCAGCCTTCTGACACAGCTGCAGCTACAGTCCGTGTACTTAAGACAGCTGAAGAAATATAATGAACTTTCCCTTCTTTTGTACACAGACATCCTGACTCCTGCTGTCAGTCTGTTTGCAGAAGCAGAAAATCTCTGCCGCTACAGAGATCTTGATTTCTACGGGATTACAGCCCTGAAAGCGCCCGGCACACAAAAAGACCAGCGTTCGCAGCTAAAAGAGCACTATCTGGCCATCCGCAAAACATTATATACATTGGCTTCCCAGTCGACGCTTGCACAGATAGAACAATTTCTCAATCTGGCAAAAAACATTCTATATCCTGACATTGAAGACCTGAAGCTTATGTGTTCCAACATTTACGAAACCCTTTATCTGAACGGTTATGCTTCAGACCTGACGGCATATTCCCGCAATATGCAAAAAATATCTTCCCGGATTTCGGAATCGAAATCATGGGAAGACCTGAAAAATGCTCTTCTTTGTGATCTGTCTCTTTTATACCGCCGCCCCGCGGGAAGTCTGGTCAATCTCTCTCCCCGGATCTCCCGCGCGGCTTCTATCATGGAAGAACGGTATATGGATCCCATTTCTCTGGTCAGTATCGCGGATGAGCTTCATGTAAATCCGGAATACCTGTCCCGCAGTTTTAAAAAAGAAATGGGGATTAATTTTAATGCTTATTTAAGCAATCTTCGATTACAGCACGCCCTGCAGCTGCTGAAAGATCCCGGGATCAGGATCTCTGAGATCGCCTCTGATACCGGCTTTCAGAATCCGGCTTACTTTTCCAAGTGTTTCAAAGCCTCCTTCGGGATCTCGCCGCAGGAATGGCGCAGCAAAAACACTTAATCTATCTCAAAACACACGCATGGAACCTGTGGATGTGCGGAGGTTCATTTTCCGGAACACCCCTACCAGGACTTTTCCAAGCGCCAGCACCAGCACTGCCGCCGCAATCGCCTCCGGGATACCGGACGCTGTGATGGTTCCCATGATCAGTCCCCATACTGCGCTGACTCCTACTTCTCTTGCCTGGGCATACTCTCTTGCAAACATCAGGTAAATACTTCCCATGACTGTCACTGTATTTACCATGGATCCTACAAATCCCACAACCGGAAGTGCGATCAGCTGACTCATCTTAAGCTTCATAAGAAGCATCCACAGCCAGCCTGAGATCAGACCGATCAGGATCCTGCAGCCTACGGAGATCCAGATTGCTTTCAATGCGCCTGGAATTCCCGTTGTACTCATAAACGGCGAAAACGCAAAGGATAGTAATGTAGGGGCCATTGTGTTGCTGATCAGCGAACAGATTCCAAATACCCCGCCCAGGATCGCGCCTGCAGACGGTCCCAGCAGAATCGCGCCGATGATCACCGGAATATGTACAGTTGTCGCCTTAATCACCGGAAGCTGGATCATGCCAAGCGGTGTATTCGCCAGGACAATGACGATTGCTGCCATAAGTGCAACACTGACCATCCATCGGGTGTCGTGTTTCTTCGTCTTCATATTCAATTCCTCCTTGTTATCATTCCCGTCCTGTGCGGGATACAATACAATTCCTGAAACATTATAGCACCACCGAACAAGATCATACAAGAGTTTTCTGACCTGAAATCAAAGCCTGTCCTTGCCTCTCTTCCTTTCCCCATGGTACAATAATCCCATGATCCAATCATCCGATTTGATTGGAACACTGATCCCTAAGATGCATTGATTCAGAAAGGCTGGTTATCTATATGTTAAAAGGAAAAACCGTTCTTCTTGGCGTCACCGGAGGCATCGCCGCCTACAAAAGCGCTTCTCTTGCCAGTATGCTGGTAAAATCCGGCGCAAATGTACGGGTGATCATGACAGAACATGCCACAAATTTTATAAATCCCATTACTTTTGAAACACTGACCGGACACAAATGTGTCACTGACACCTTTGACCGGAATTTTGAATTTCAGGTGGAACACATTTCCCTGGCAAAAGAAGCCGATGTGATCATGGTGGCTCCTGCCACCGCAAATGTGATCGCCAAGCTGGCCCACGGCCTGGCGGACGACATGCTGACCACCACAATCCTGGCAAGCAGCGCGCCCAAGCTGATCGCACCTGCCATGAATACCGGCATGTATGAAAATCCGGTCACCCAGGACAATCTTTTGCTCCTGCAGAAATACGGCATGGAAGTGATCGAACCTGCCACCGGACATCTGGCCTGCGGAGATGAAGGGAAAGGGAAAATGCCGGAGCCGGAGCTTTTATATGAATACATCCTAAAGGCCTGTGCCTGCAAAAAGGATATGAAGGGACTAAAAGTCCTGGTTACCGCCGGCCCCACGCAGGAAGCCGTGGACCCGGTCCGTTTCCTGACCAATCACTCCTCCGGGCGTATGGGATACAGCATCGCAAAAGCCTGTATGTTAAGAGGCGCGGACGTAACCCTGGTAACTGGTCCGACCTCTCTGAAGTCTCCCATTGCTGTAGATGTGATCCCGGTCATTTCTGCAAGAGACATGTTTGAAGCCGTCACCAGCCACAGCCCGGATATGGATATCATCATCAAGGCCGCGGCTGTAGCGGATTACCGTCCGGCAAAAGTTTCCGAGGAAAAGGTGAAAAAATCAGACGACAATGCCTCCCTTCCGCTGGAGAGGACCGACGACATCCTCCGGTATCTGGGAGAACACAAGGGTCCCGGCCAGTTCCTGTGCGGCTTTTCTATGGAGACAGAGCATATGCTGGAAAATTCAAAGAAGAAGCTGGAAAAGAAACATCTGGACATGATCGCGGCCAATAACCTGAAAGTTCCGGGCGCAGGATTTGAAGCTACCACCAATGTGATCACCATCATCACCCCGGATTCCGTGCGGGAACTGGAACGGATGAGCAAAGATGACGCCGCCTTCTGCCTCCTGGACGAGATCCTTGCAAGGCGAAAACAGATTTCGTCAAAGTAGTCTGACTTTATGATAATTCCTCGTCTCTTTTTTAACGATTTTGCATTTTAAAAACACGGATATTTCAATTTCCATTCTGTTTTTGCCTTTAATCGTATATTTTGCCATATTTTTTGCAAGAATCTATTGACGGAACGTCAAATTGCCGTTAAAATGTTGAAATTGAAGGATGCAAAAAAGAGTGGAGGATGGAAAAGTGACAGCATACGAAGAATTATCAAAAGAAGAATTATTAGAATTAAAAAGCAAACTGGAAGCTGAATTTGAAGAAGTAAAGGCACAGAATCTGAACCTGGATATGTCCAGAGGCAAGCCGTCTACCGCACAGCTGAACCTCTCCATGGGCATGATGGACGTACTGACCAGCGATTCTGACCTGAAATGTACCGAAGGCGTAGACTGCCGCAACTACGGCGTCCTGGACGGAATCGCCGAGGCAAAACAGCTTCTTGCAGATATGATGGAAGTACCAAAGGACAATATCGTCATTTTTGGAAACTCCAGCTTAAATGTGATGTTCGATACCGTTGCGCGCAGCATGACCCACGGCGTAATGGGCAGCACTCCCTGGTGCAAACTCGATAAAGTAAAATTCCTGTGCCCGGTACCGGGATATGACAGACATTTTGCCATCACCGAATATTTCGGCATTGAGATGATCAATGTACCCATGACACCGGAAGGACCGGATATGGATATGGTAGAAGAGCTGGTAAGCTCCGACCCGGCCATCAAAGGTATCTGGTGCGTACCGAAATACTCCAACCCGCAGGGCATCACCTATTCTGACGTAACGGTCCACCGTTTTGCAAAACTGAAACCAGCAGCGGAAGATTTCCGCATTTACTGGGATAACGCATACGGCATCCACCATTTATATGAAGATAAACAGGATTATCTCATTGAAATCCTGATGGAATGTAAAAAAGAAGGCAATCCGGATATGGTCTACAAGTTCTCTTCTACTTCCAAGATCAGTTTCCCGGGCTCCGGCATCGCTGCGATCGCCGCATCTGATGCAAACCTGGCAGACATCCGGAAGATGATGAAGATCCAGACCATCGGCCACGACAAACTCAACCAGCTCCGCCACGCAAGATACTTTAAAAACATCCACGGCATGGTAGAGCACATGAAAAAGCACGCAGACATCATGCGTCCCAAATTCGACATCGTGCTGAACACCTTTGAGAAAGAGCTTGCCGGACTGGGTATCGGCTCCTGGCTCGCTCCACGCGGCGGATACTTCATCTCCTTTGATTCCATGGACGGCTGTGCAAAAGCCATCGTGGCAAAAGCAAAAGAAGCCGGCCTGATCATGACGCCTGCCGGGGCCACTTTCCCGTATGGAAAAGATCCCCATGACAGCAACATCCGTATCGCGCCGTCCTATCCGACAGTAGAAGAACTGAAACTTGCCACCGAGATCTTTGTATTAAGCGTAAAACTAGTCAGCATCGAAAAGCTGCTGGCAACGAAATAAAAAAGTGACGGGGGACGGGGGATTTTCAGAAATCCCCCGTCCCCCGTCACTTTTTAGTTGTCAATCTCCTTAAATTTCTGATAGGCGTTTTCTATTGCCTGTCTTTCTTCTACTTCATCGTTTGGAGTATAGATAATCGTTGTTTCTGCCCGGCGGATCGTCTCTCTGGCCGCCCCTTCATCCGCAATCTCTCCCAATGCTTTCAGCTGGATTACAAGATTTCCCAGGGCTGTTGCTTCTACCGGCCCGGCGATCACCTGTTTCCTGCAAATATCGGCTGTCATCTGACACAGCATCTCTGATTGTGCGCCGCCGCCAAGGATCTGCAGCTTCTCAATCCTTCCTGCGCTCTTTTGAGCATGCAGCCTCTTCTCCTCCTCTTCTGCCATGCCCTGCTCTAGTTTTTCCAGCTCTCTTCGATATTTGAGCGCCAGACTTTCGTAGATGCATCTGACAACCTCTCCAGCGCTTTCTGGCGCCCTCTGGCCCGTCTTACGGCAGAAAGCCTGTATCTTCTCCGGCATATGCCCGGGAAGGGCAAAATCCGGCGAATTCGGAGCAATAAAGCACTGAAATGGATCGCACAATGCCGCCTGCCGTTCCAGTTCATTATAGGAAGCCATTCTACCTTCCGCCGTCCATTCCCGTCTGCACTCCTGTAAAAGCCACGTTCCAACAATATTCATAATACACTGAATATCCAGGTAAGGGCCCTGCTCATTTGATATTCCAAGCTCAAATCCAAGATCCGTCAGAATCGGCTGTTTCCGCTCCACTCCCAGAAGGCTCCAGGTGCCGATATTTAGGAACGCCGTTGAGTCCGTATCTTCTGTCATAGCTGCCCCGGCGCTCTGTGTATCATGACCGGCAACGGCGATCACTTTGACCGGTTTTGTCCCCTTACCTGTATATTCTCCAATCACAGTGCCGCTGTCCGTCAAAGGTGCAAACAAAGTCTCCGGAATCTGATATGCCTGCAGAACCCGCTGATTCCAGCTTCGGCTCACCGGTTCCAGCATCTGCGTCGTACAGGCGATCGTCCGCTCACAGACCGCATTTCCACAAAGGAAATAATTGATCAGATCAGGCATATGTAAAATCTTAGCCGTCTGCTTCCATAATTCCGGTTCAGTCTCCTTAAGAGCAAGGATCTGATACAGCGAATTAGTGGCATACGTCTGATTTCCACACATCTGAAATAATTCTTTTGTCGAAAATTTCTCCTGTGCCTTCCCTGTCATCCCTTCCGTACGGCGGTCCCGGTAATGAACCGGCGGCATCAAAAGCTGTCCCTTCTGATCTAAAATGCCAAAATCAGCTCCCCAGGTATCAATCCCGATACTGTCAATATCTTCTGCCATCTCAATCGCATGTTTTACTTCCCCAAGAAGAAGATCAAAGTCCCAACATAAATATCGTCCTTTCTGAACCGGTACATTTTCAAACCGGTAAATTTCCTGATATGTCAATGATCCATCCTGATATTCTCCCTTGACCGCCCGTCCGCTGGATGAACCCAAGTCGATAGCCAGTACTTTTGCCATTACACTTCACCTTCTTTCTGCTATAAAAAAAATCAGGGACTTTTGTCCCTGACCTCATCTTACATATACCTTCAAAACTGCATATAAGAAACTTGTTCATCCTGCCTACCGACCTTCTTTGGTCATGCCCTCGACCGATTAGTAGCAGTCAGCTCCATACATTACTGTACTTCCACCTCTGCCCTATCTACCTCGTCGTCTTCAAGGGGTCTTACTAACTTGCGTTAGGGATATCTCATCTTGAGGGGGGCTTCACGCTTAGATGCCTTCAGCGTTTATCCCCTCCCGGCTTGGCTACTCTGCCATGACCTTGGTGGTCAACAGATACACCAGCGGCCAGTCCATCCCGGTCCTCTCGTACTAAGGACAGCTCCTCTCAAATATCCTACGCCCGCGCCGGATAGGGACCGAACTGTCTCACGACGTTCTGAACCCAGCTCGCGTACCGCTTTAATGGGCGAACAGCCCAACCCTTGGGACCTACTTCAGCCCCAGGATGCGATGAGCCGACATCGAGGTGCCAAACCACTCCGTCGATGTGAACTCTTGGGAGTGATAAGCCTGTTATCCCCAGGGTAGCTTTTATCCGTTGAGCGATGGCAATCCCACTTTATACCACCGGATCACTAAGTCCTACTTTCGTACCTGCTCCACCCGTCGGTGTCGCAGTCAAGCTCCCTTCTGCCTTTGCACTCTTCGAATGGTTTCCAACCATTCTGAGGGAACCTTTGAGCGCCTCCGATACCCTTTCGGAGGCGACCGCCCCAGTCAAACTCCCCACCTGACATTGTCCCCCAGCCGGTTCACGGCTGCTGGTTAGAAACCCAGTACTGCAAGGGTGGTATCCCAACAGCGGCTCCATGGCAACTGGCGTCACCACTTCAATGCCTCCCACCTATCCTGTACATGCAATACCGAATCCCAGTATCAAGCTGGAGTAAAGCTCCATGGGGTCTTTCCGTCCTGGCGCAGGTAACCAGCATCTTCACTGGTACTTCAATTTCACCGGGTGCATTGTTGAGACAGTGCCCAAATCATTACGCCTTTCGTGCGGGTCGGAACTTACCCGACAAGGAATTTCGCTACCTTAGGACCGTTATAGTTACGGCCGCCGTTTACTGGGGCTTAAGTTCAAAGCTTCGCCTTAAGCTAACCTCTCCCCTTAACCTTCCAGCACCGGGCAGGCGTCAGCCCGTATACCTCACCTTTCGGTTTTGCACAGACCTGTGTTTTTGCTAAACAGTTGCTTGGGCCAATTCTCTGCGGCCGGCTCTCACCGGCACTCCTTCTCCCGAAGTTACGGAGTCATTTTGCCGAGTTCCTTAACAATGCTTCTCCCGTCGGCCTTAGGATTCTCTCCTCATCCACCTGTGTCGGTTTACGGTACGGGCACAACATAAACGATAGCGGCTTTTCTTGACGCATGGCTCACATGCTTCCCTACTCTTTGTTCGGTCCGCATCACGCCTTTGGATCATGTGACGGATTTGCCAATCACACTCCTACTTCGCTTGCACCGGTCTTCCCATTCCCGGCTCATGCTCTCCACACGTGTCCCCACAGTTCTGTTATGTTGTGGTACAGGAATCTCCACCTGTTGTCCATCGACTACGCCTCTCGGCCTCGCCTTAGGCCCCGACTTACCCAGAGCAGATCAGCTTTACTCTGGAAACCTTGGATATTCGGCCGGAAGGATTCCCACCTTCCTCTCGCTACTCATTCCGGCATTCTCTCTTCTTAAAAGTCCACGGCTCCTTATCGGTACCGCTTCGTCCCTTTAACAATGCTCCTCTACCAATGTATTGCTACATTCCTGAGCTTCGGCAGTGTGTTTCAGCCCCGGACATTTTCGGCGCAGGACCTCTCGACTAGTGAGCTATTACGCACTCTTTGAATGTGTGGCTGCTTCTAAGCCAACATCCTAGTTGTCTTCGAAATCCCACATCCTTTTCCACTTAACACACATTTTGGGGCCTTAGCTGCAGGTCTGGGCTCTTTCCCTCTCGACTGCCCAACTTATCTCGTGCAGTCTGACTCCCATACACCATCTACGCGGCATTCGGAGTTTGATATTCTTCGGTAAGCTTTGACGCCCCCTAGGAAATTCAGTGCTCTACCTCCGCAAGACTTGTATGAGGCTAGCCCTAAAGCTATTTCGAGGAGAACCAGCTATCTCCGGGTTCGATTGGAATTTCTCCCCTACCCACACCTCATCCCCACCCTTTTCAACGGATGTGGGTTCGGTCCTCCATTGCCTTTTACGGCAACTTCAACCTGGACATGGGTAGGTCACCCGGTTTCGGGTCTGCTCCCTCTGACTCACTCGCCCTGTTAAGACTTGGTTTCCCTTCGGCTCCGGACCTTAAGTCCTTAACCTCGCCAGAAAGCGCAACTCGCCGGACCGTTCTACAAAAAGTACGCGGTTCATCATATAAAGATGTTCCACAGCTTGTAAACATATGGTTTCAGGTTCTTTTTCACTCCCCTCCCGGGGTCCTTTTCACCTTTCCTTCACAGTACTATGCTCTATCGGTCACTAAGGAGTATTTAGCCTTACGGGGTGGTCCCCGCTCTTTCCCACAAGGTTCCACGTGTCTCGTGGTACTCTGGATCCCGCCTTGTCAACTTCCCTTTCGCTTACGGGGCTTTCACCCTCTCTG
>NZ_CAWVHE010000003.1:52500-255000 GCF_963929015.1 uncultured Merdimonas sp. | reverse complement strand
ATAAATTCTCCATACCTCTTCCTCCTTCCTACTCTGTGCCCCTAAGCTTCGGATCAAAGGCATCCCTAAGGCCGTCGCCCAGCAGGTTCAGCGCCAGCATCGTCGTACAGATCATAAACGCCGGTACAAATACCTGATAGGGATATACTCTAAGCATCTGGATCCCTTCTTTTGCCAGGATGCCCCAGCTGCAGTCCGGCGGAGAAATGCCAAGACCGATATAACTTAAGAACGCTTCCTGGAAAATCGCATTCGGGATCGCCATGGTCACGCTGGTAATAATAATTCCCATAACATTGGGAAGAATGTGTTTTACAATAATGGCTATATCCTTTACGCCCATGATCTTGGCGGCCGCCACGAAGTCAGACTCTCTTAACTTCAGCACTTCACCACGGACGGTACGGCAGCTTCCGATCCATCCGACACAGATCATGGCTATGATCAGACAATGCACGCCGTTTCCAAGTACCACCATCAAAAGCAGGGTGATGATCATGCTGGGGATCCCGTAAAGCACGTCTACGATACGCTGGATCAGAAGGTCTACCTTCCCCCCGTAGTAACCGGAAATACCGCCCACCAGCGAACCTATGATTCCGTTAATGATGCTTGCCACAAAACCAATGGTCAGGGAAACTCTTGCTCCCATCCATGCACGAACCCAAAGGTCACGTCCCAGACTGTCTGTTCCAAACCAGTGTTTCCCCGAAAATGCCTGGTTCATTTCATGCACATTCTGCGAATAATGGGTGTATTGACTCAGCATAGGCGCAAAAACAGCCATGACAATATACAGTACAATCAGACACAACGAGAAAAATGCCACTTTGTTTTTCCGGATTCTTCTCCACGCGTCCTGCCAGTACCCGATGTTCGGGCGGGAAATGGACTCCATACTGCTGATATTTTTCCCTACGACTTTAAACTTTTCTCTTGTGATCTCTGCCATTTCCTTCACCTACTTTCCTTTTCCACTCAGACGGATTCTCGGATCGATGATTCCATACAGGATATCAACGATCAGATTCATTAAGATCAAGAAGGCGCCAAAGAAAATGGTCATTCCAAGCACCAGCGTATAATCGTTATTGCTGATACTCTGTACATAATGTTTGCCAAGTCCCGGAATCGCAAACAGCGCCTCGATAACAAATGTTCCGGTCAGCACAGAAGCAACCAGCGGACCAAGGACCGTAACGACCGGCATGATCGCATTGCGGATCTGATGCTTCACCGTGATCCTCCACTTGGAAAGACCTTTGGCCTTTGCTGTCTTTGTATAATCCGATGTGACCACTTCAAGCATGCTGGCACGCATCAGCCTGGATACCATAGCCAGTGTATAGAATCCCACAGCAATAGACGGCAGGATCGTATGAGCTACGCTCGTGTACTGCGCCACCGGCAGAAGTCCCCACTTGATACCAAAGAAATACTGAAGAAGAGATCCCATAATAAAGTCTGGAATCGAAGTTCCCAGAATTGCGATCAGGATACAGACTGCATCCAGCTTCTTCCCACGGTTCAGGGACGCAATCACTCCCAGTGTAACACCAAAACATACCGCAAAGATCAGCGCCCGGATCCCCAGGTCTGCAGAATAAGGAAAGGCATCTGCAATAATCCTGTTCACCGACTGATTCACATATTTCATGGAATACCCCAGATCTCCATGAAGCAGATTATTCATATATGTAATATACTGCTCCGGCAGTGACTTATCCAATCCATAATAAGCTTCCATATTCGCCCGGATCTCAGGAGTCATCTTATCACTGGAAAACGGATCTCCGGGCATCAGACGTACCAGTATAAACACGATCGTCGTCAGCACGATAAGCGTTACGATTGAGAGCCCGATTCTTTTTAGAATATATTTTGCCATAGGCTTCTCCTTTCAAAAGAGGGGGAGATCAAACTCCCCCTCTGAAATCCATGTTCTTTTCCCGCAGATTTTTTATTCTTTGATATCTGCATATACCAGGTTATAGTTGTAACCTACAAAGTATACGTTAAAGTTTTCAATATTTTCATTTACAAGCAGCTGGATCCGGCGAAGCTGAAGCGGAACAACCGCTGCGTCTTCCAGGAAGATCTGCTCTGCCTGGAACAGCATCTCTGCTCTTGCCTTTGGATCTGTCTCTGTCTGTGAACCGATCACCAGCGCATCATAAGACGGATTGTTGTAGCTTGTATGGTTGTAGGAACTTCCATTCAGCCACAGTTCCAGATAGGAGTAAGCATCCGGATAATCCGGCACCCATCCGGTAAATACCATATCAAACTCTTTCTTTTCTTCCATTTCCAGTCTCTGCTTATAGGTTACCTGACGGATCTCGATGGTAACGCCGATAGCTTTCTGGATCTGATCCTGGATAACTTCAGCCTGCTTCTTTGCAAGGTCGGTATCCGTTGTCAGAAGTTCGATGGTGATCTCTGCCGGATCGGATACGCCAAGCTCTGTCATTGCAGCGTTCAGATATTCATTCGCCTTATCTGCATCACCCTCTACCGGGAAGGCCTCATACGGGAAAGCTTCTCCATAGTTTACGCCTTCTTCATAACCATTTACATCCGGAAGGACATATCTGGTGTTGGCCTCATATACGCCATTGGTCGCCAGGTCAATGTATTCCTGTCTGTTGATCGCATAGTTCAGCGCCAGACGAAGGTTCTTGTTCTGAAGGATGCGTCCCTCACTCATATTCAGCGCCAGGTAATCGTTTGCACCGTCAAATACAAATTCGGAGTTATCTGCATATTGTTCGGTCATCTCTGTCGGAACATCTGTGATATCAAGTTCGCCCTCTTCCCACATTGCCACGCCTGTCTTGGCGTCTGCAACTGTCTTCAGGCAGATCTCATCTAACTTAATGCTGTCTTTGTCCCAGTACTCTTCATTCTTTGCAAGAACGATCTCATCGCCATGCTTCCACTCAGATACTACAAAAGGTCCGGAATAAGCCGCTTTGTCGGGATCTGCCGCATAATCCTGTCCGTACTCTTCTACCAGATCCTGTCTGGCCGGGCAGAACTGCGCCATCGCTGTCATTGCAGTAAAGTATGTTGCCGGATGTTCCAGAGTAATCTCTACAGTAGATGAATCCGGAGCTGTAACACCCAGTTCACTGACATCCATTTCTCCCTTGCTGATCGGATCGCCGTTCTTCAGGATCGCGCCCAGGAAAGAATAGCCGGAAGCAGTCTCTGGATTAACCAGTCTCTGGATTCCATATACATAATCTTCTGCTGTCAGATCTTCTCCGTCGCTCCACTTCAGACCATCACGCAGATAGAAGGTATACACCAGACCATCCTCGGACACATCCCAGTCCTCTGCGCCGTCTCCGCGGATCTCGCCTTCTACGTTACGGGTCAGTCCCGCACAGGTATGGATCGCTGCTGTAGCACTCGGGATGGAGTTCATAAGCTGCGGATCCAGTGTCGGTGGTTCTTCACGCAGAGAATAGGTTACCCTCTTCAATCCTTCGGTATCCCCTCCGTCGTCAGAGCCGCCCGGGACTCCGCAGCCAGCCAGCAGTGTCACTGTCATAGCCGTTGTCAATAATGCTGCTAAAACTCTCTTTTTCATAACTCATCCTCCTTTTCCTAAAAGGTTCTAAAGCTCTATCAGCCCCAAAAAAAGATAAAGCTTGTTAAAATAATAACTCTACTTGTGCATTTTGTCAACTTATTTGTATTTTTTTGAGCATTTTATGAGCATTATTTCCAGTACTTCTTTCATAACAACTCCAGGACTTGACTAATAGAACTTACACCGAGGATCTTCATACCCTCACTCACGCCGGTGTCTCCCAGAGTCTTTTTCGATACAGCAGGCAGAACGCAGGTCCGAAAGCCCAGCTTTTTTGCTTCCGCCACTCTCTGTTCCGGCATGGTCACCGCGCGGATCTCTCCGCTTAGCCCCACTTCTCCGAACACGATCATATCTCCGGGCACCGGTTTGTTTTTATAGCTGGAGGCAATCGCCATCACAACCCCCAGATCTGCTGCCGGCTCATTCATCCGGATGCCGCCCGCAATATTCACATATGCATCATAGTCAGACAACGGAAGACCCACTCTTTTTTCCAGTACTGCCATCAGAAGATTTACCCGGTTATAGTCAAGCCCTGCCGCTGTTCTTCTTGGCATCCCGAAATTACTTCTGCACACCAGTGCCTGGATCTCCATCAGGATCGGCCTGGTTCCTTCCATGGCGCAGGCCACCACAGAGCCGGAGGCATTCTCCGGACGACCGCTTAACATATATTCTGAAGGATTTTCCACTTCTGTCAGTCCTTCCTTACGCATCTCAAAAACGCCGATCTCATTGGTGGAGCCAAATCTGTTTTTCACTCCGCGCAGGATCCGGTAAGACGCATGGCGGTCCCCTTCAAAGTACAGCACTGTATCTACCATGTGTTCCAAAACTCTCGGTCCTGCTACGGTTCCTTCTTTTGTTACATGTCCCACCAGAAATATGGCAATATTCAGTCCTTTTGCAAGCTGAAGAAATACATTGGTAGACTCCCGCACCTGAGATACGCTGCCGGGCGCCGAAGAAACTTCTTCATGATACATAGTCTGGATTGAATCTATCACCACCAGATCCGGTGTCAGCTGTTCGATCACACTGCGGATCATTTCCAGATTGGTCTCGCACAGAAGATAAAGATTTCCGGGAAATTCCCCCATCCGGTTTGCCCGGAGCCTGATCTGCTTTAAGGATTCCTCTCCAGAAATATAAAGAATCTTTTTCTCTTTCTGTGCAAGTTTTTGGCACATCTGCAAAAGAAGCGTGGATTTGCCGATCCCCGGATCTCCTCCCACCAGAACCAGGGAACCTTGCACGATTCCTCCGCCAAGGACGCGGTCCAGCTCTGTAATCTCCGTCCGGATCCGGTCTTCCTCCTCTGTAGACACACTTTCCAGCGCTACCACGCGTGAAACCGCATCTCTTGCCACAGGCCCTCCCGTTTTCTTTGTTTCCCGGCCTGTCGTTACCTTTTCTTCCACAAAAGTATTCCACTCTCTGCAGGCCGGGCACTGTCCCAGCCATTTACTTTCTTCATGTCCGCAGTTCTGACAGAAAAATACTGTTTTTTTCCCTTTTGCCATAATCAGTCTCCTTCCAAGCAAACAGGCAGCCTGATACAGGCTGCCTGCTGTCTTTTTTATGCAATTGATCCGTTTTGACGGCGTCCTGAACTATTTTTTTATAATCTTGACAGATACCGGAGCGTCCTTTCCAAGCTCTACGCTTACGCTTAACTTTCCGCTTAAGTTCGTCTTCATCTCTCCTGCGCTGACGCCGTCCATATACACTTCGTACACAGTGTCCGCCTCCATTTCCAGCGTAAACTGTGCATCCTTCGGTCCGCACACCTGAAAACAGATTTCTTCTTCGGTGGCGCAGAAATGATCCACCGCCGTTCCCGGCACAGATTCATACACAAACATACCATTGCGTTCTAATTTTGTGATTTCTGCAAATGTCTTGACTTTGTAAATATCCCCTTTATGTTCAAAGCCTTCCAGTTTTGTCTTGCTCTCCAGCGTATAATCTCCAAAGCTAAGTGTTCCGTCCTCCTCAGCTCTTAAAAGCTCTTTCACTGCTGTCATGCGTATTGTCCTCCCTTAAGTTCTTCATTTGTATCCCCATTATATCTCAAATCAGGATTCTTTTGTAGCTTTTGGAATAAATTTTATTTCTTTTTTAGACATGCCCGCCACAACTTCCATGCCTCTTGCAATCTCTCCTTTCAAAAGAGCCTCTGCCAGCTGATCTTCCAGCTGATTCTGTACAGCCCGGCGCAGAGGACGTGCTCCGTATTTGCGGTCTGTCCCGGTCTCCACGATATGTTTTTTCACGGAATCCCGGATCGTCAGACGGATTCCCAGCTGCTCTTTTGCCCTGCGGATCAGGTCGGTGCACATCAGTCCCACGATCTTTTTCATCTGTTCCTGGCTTAACGGATGGAACACCAGGATCTCATCGATCCGGTTCAGAAATTCCGGCCGGAAAATGAGTTTGATCTCATTCATCACATTACTCTTCATCCGCTTATAATCTCCGGCTGCGTCTTCCCTGGCATTAAACCCAAGCTTCTTGGGATCAATGATAGACTGCGCCCCGGCATTGGAAGTCATAATAATCACGGTATTGCAAAAATCCACTTTCCTGCCCTGCGAATCAGTGATGTGTCCGTCATCCAGCACCTGCAGGAGAATGTTAAACACATCCGGATGTGCTTTCTCAATCTCATCAAACAGAATGACAGAGTAGGGATGCCTTCTCACCTGTTCGCTGAGCTGTCCGCCTTCCTCATGTCCCACATAACCCGGAGGAGATCCGATCATTTTTGACACGCTGTGTTTCTCCATATACTCTGACATGTCTACCCGGATCAGTGAATCTTCTGTTCCAAACAACGCTTCCGCCAGCGCTTTGGAAAGTTCTGTTTTTCCCACGCCGGTGGGACCAAGAAACAGGAAGGAGCCGATCGGGCGCTTCGGGTCTTTCAGCCCGACTCTTCCCCGTTTGATAGAACGCGCCACGGCAGATACCGCCTCCTCCTGACCGATCACCCGCTTATGAAGCGTCTGTTCCAGCCGGTTCAGGCGCGCGCTTTCAGACTCCGCCAGCTTCTGGACCGGAATCTTTGTCCACTGCGACACCACTTCTGCAATATCCTGCTCTGACACGGACAGCTGTTTTTCTCTGCTTTTCTTCTGGAACCGCTCTTTTTGCCGGCCAAGTTTCTTAAGTGCCTCTTCTTTTTCTTTGCGGACAAGAGACGCCTCGGCAATATCGCCTCGCACCAACGCTTCCTCCAGCTGTACCGACAGATCCTGCGCCGTTTTTTCCAGGGCAAAAATCTGCTCCGGCACCCGGAACCCGCCAAGGCTTACTCTGGAACACGCCTCGTCCACCACATCAATAGCCTTATCCGGCAGGAAACGGTCGCTGATATAGCGGGCCGATAGTTTTACTGCTGCCACAAGGGCGTCTTTCTTAAGCTCCACATGATGATGCGCCTCATAGCGGGGCGCAAGCCCTTCCAGAATCTCAAGGCACTGCTCCTGCGTGGGTTCTTCCACTGTAATGGGCTGAAACCGGCGTTCCAGGGCCGCGTCCTTTTCGATGTATTTCCGATACTCCGTGATGGTAGTCGCGCCGATCAGCTGCAGCTCGCCCCGGGCAAGAGACGGTTTCAGGATATTGGACGCATCCATGGCCCCCTCCGCTCCGCCTGCGCCGATGATCGTGTGCACCTCATCCAGAAAAAGGATCACATTTCCCGCTGTTTTTACTTCCTGGATCAGACGCTTCATCCGTTCCTCAAATTCACCTCTGTATTTGGATCCTGCGATCATCGCCGCCAGATCCATGGTCAGGATTCTTTTTTCTTTCATGCTGTCCGGAACTACTCCCGCCGCGATCTGCTGGGCAAGTCCTTCGATCACCGCCGTCTTTCCGACGCCCGGCTCCCCCACCAGACAGGGGTTATTCTTGGTTCTGCGGCTTAAGACCTGCATCAGCCGTCCGATCTCTTCTTTTCTTCCAATGACCGGATCCAGTTTTCCCTCCGCCGCCTGTGCCGTCAGGTCCGTACCGAACTGCTCCAGCACTGTGCCTTTGGCGCCTCCAGCCTCCTGGGCCAGTTCATCCTGATATTCCTTTGGATCTACGCCCAGCACCTCCAGGATTTCCTGATACACTTTCTGCATATTGACATTCAGCGTCAGCAGAATCCTGCAGGCGACACAGTCCACATCTCTAAGAAGCGCCAGCAGGAGATGCTCTGTCCCGATCTCGTCTTCGTGGAACCGGCGGGCCTCCGCCTTACTTTCCTCCAGAATGTAAGCAAGCCTGGGGCTGATCTTTGGATCCCCAGGAATATTTTTATGATCCACCGGAGAGACAAGCTCTTCCATAACAGTCAGGATCCGCTCCCTGTCCGCACGATTGGCGTCCAGAATCTGTCCTGCCACTCCTGTATAAACTTCTCTTAATCCCAGGAGAAGATGCTCTGTCCCTATGTAGGGATGCTTCATGTCCTTTGCAGTTTTTTCAGCTATTTTCAATACTTGCTCTGCCTGTCTTGTATAATTCATGACATCTGTTATTCCTTTCCATACTCGTCAAATATATCATCCACCAGAGCGTGCACTTCCTCTCTGGAAATGTTTTTACAGCACCCTCTGGCCAGCAGGATCCTTAAATTTTCCCGCATTTTCAGAAGCGCCTGGGCTTTATCCACATCCAGGGCGATCACCGCCCCTCTGCGCCGGTCCAGACGAATGAAGCCCTCCTGCTTTAATATGGTATATGCTTTATTCACTGTGTGCATATTGATCCCTACCGTATCCGCCAGCTGTCGCACCGACGGCAGCGCATCCCCTTCTTTGATCATATCCGTCGCGATTCCCAGGATGATCTGATTCTGCAGCTGTACATAGAGAGCCTCATCACTATTGAAATCAATTTCTATCAACATGTATTCCACCTGCTTTTGTATATTCGCTGTACCGCGTGTTATATCGATAGTATAACACATTCAAAAGGAGCTTACAACCGAAATTGTAAGCTCCTTTTCGCAACTTGAAGGAATTAAGTTTGGAAATGTCTTTATTGTAATTAGCAAAGTGTCTTAATATCTACATATTCATAGCAGTCAAAGCTGTCTGCTACGTTCTTGCAGGTCAGTTTGCCGTCATAGGTGTTGATCGCGGAGTAGATCACTTCGTTGTCCTTGCATGCCTGCTCCAGACCCTTGTTGGCAATCTGCAGTCCGTAATATACGGTAGCGTTTGTCAGCGCGATGGTGGATGTTCTCGGAACTGCTCCAGGCATATTTCCTACGCAGTAATGAACAACACCGTCCTCAATAAAGATCGGATCATCATGATAGGTAACTCTTGTGGTCTCGCCACATCCGCCCTGGTCAACCGCAACGTCTACAAATACAGCGCCCGGCTTCATCTCTTTGAGATATTTCTTCTTGAAGATCTTCGGAGCAGCTTTTCCGGGGATCAGTACGGAACCGATTACCAGGTCTGCTTCTTTTACAGATTTCTCAATGTTCGCGTCATTGGAAACCAGTGTCTGTACACGTGCGCCGAACAGGTCATCCAGATAAGCCAGTCTCGGAAGGCTGATATCCAGGATTGTTACATTTGCGCCCATGCCGACCGCGATCTTGCAGGCATTGGTTCCTACATTACCGCCGCCAAGGATTACGATGTTTGCCTTCGGGGTTCCGGGAACGCCTGCCAACAGAACACCTTCGCCTCCGAATCTCTTCTCCAGGTACTTTGCGCCTTCCTGGATACTTAAGCGTCCTGCGATCTGGCTCATAGGAGCAAGCAGCGGCAGTCCGCCCTGTCTGGGATCAAAAAGTGTTTCATAGGCAACGCCTTTTACTTTACCGTTCAAAAGAGCGTCTGTCTGCGGTTTGTCTGCAGCCAGGTGAAGATAAGTATAAAGGATCAGTCCTTCATGGAACAACGGATACTCTTCCGGCAGAGGCTCTTTTACCTTGATCATCATCTCAACGGTATCCCATACTTCTTTTGCCGTATCGATCATCTTTGCTCCGGCAGCTTCATACTCAGCATCAGTAAATCCGGAGCCGAGTCCCGCGCCCTTTTCGATATAAACCTCATGTCCTGCTCCGGCATATACCTTCACATTGTCAGGTGTCATACCTACACGGAACTCATTGTTTTTGATTTCTTTTACACATCCTACTTTCAATTTGATTCCCTCCTGTTTCTCTTTTCTTTTTCACACGTTCGTTGTTCTGAACAATATTTTTCATTTCCAGTCCGGTTTTGAAGAATATTATTCATTTGTCTCTAAAATTATACTAGCACACCAGTGTATATTATTCAATAAAAGTTATTTTTTTCACAAAACTTTTTATTGTATTGCAAATTTCTTAATTGTTTTTACAATTTACTTGCATATTTATTTATTTCATGCTTAAATTGAGATAGAAGGATTTCCAGAGGGCAGGTGCTTATTTTATGAAAGAACTAAGAGAAACGATCCGCAACGCCAACCTTACAAAAACCCAGAAAATGATCGCAAAGTTCATATTAGACAATTCCGCAGACGCCTGCTTTATGACCTCTACCGAGATTGCCCTGAAACTTGGCGTCAGCGAATCCTCTGTGATCCGTTTCAGCCGTTCTCTTGGCTATAACGGATTTATGGATTTCCAGAAATCATTAAGAAGAGACTATCAGGATAAGGTGTTAAGCATTTCCAGCAGTATTACCGTGCCCTCCCAGCGCATTGCCAAACGGGCAAAACTAGATGACAGCGCCGAATACCTGAAGCGCCATCTGAAAAATTCTGCAAAAAATCTGGAATCCATCTTTGTCAACAATACGATCCAGACCTTTGAAGAAGCGGCAGACGCCATTATTTCCAGCAGGCACAAATATATTGTCTGCTCTCGCGGGAACTCCTGTCTGGGAGATTATTTCCTGCTGTATCTCAAGCATATGGTACCTAATGTGGAAATGACAAACGCCACCCCCATAAGTCCTATCGATCATATCTGCAATATATCCAAAGATGACTGTCTGATCGTGTTCAGCTTTCCCAGATACTCGTCTCTGGATAAACTCGCAGCAAAAATGGCAAGAGAAGCCGGTGCAAAGATTGTAGTGATCACGGACAAGCCAAGCGCTCTTCTGGCAGAATATGCTTCTGTTCTTTTAACCGCTCCTGTAAACAGCAACAATTTTTTCAACTCTATGGTCGCTCCGCAGTTTGTGTCAGAAGCTCTTCTTGACACGATCAGCCATAAAGTCCGGGGAATTGAAAAGCGTCTCAAAAAAATCGACCGCTTTATTGAAGAACTTGGTACCTATTGATTTTTTGCTTTTATATGCGTCACAAAAACCGCCAAAATGTTTTTAACATTTTGACGGTTTTTTCTAACATGTCCACCTGTCATATTTTACAGATTTCCTCCTATAATAAGAAATAGTACGAAAAAAATACATTCCCGGATCCGAAAAAATCCGGCAGTTTTCTACAGGAGGAATAAATTTATGAGTATTGCCTTTTACAAATCCACCCGGACATTTCATCTATTTAACGATAAGATCAGCTACATTATGACGGTTCTGCCAAACCGCCATATGGGCCAGCTGTACTTTGGGAAGCGTATCCACCAGAAAGAAGACTACTCTTATCTTCTGGAGACGGCCCCCCGTCCCATGACATCCTATCTGTTCGAAAATGACCGGAGTTTTTCTCTGGAACACACAAGACAGGAATACGGCGTTTATGGTTCCAGTGACTACCGGCAGCCTGCTGTGGAGATCCTGCAGGAAAACGGAAGCCGGATCTGCGATTTCCAGTATGAAGGATACCAGATCCACCCTGGAAAGCCGCGCCTTGCAGGGCTTCCCGCCACCTATACCGAAGCTCCGGAAGAAGCCGAAACACTGACGCTGATCCTGAAGGATCCGCTAACCGGCGTGCGCCTCCATCTGCTCTATACCATCTTTGCAAAGGAGGCAGTCATCACAAGGAGCGCCTGTTTCTTTCACGAAGGAAACGAAACGGTTCATCTGACCAGAGCCATGAGTCTTTGCATGGATCTGCCGGATGACCGCTATGATATGATCCAGTTTTCCGGCGCCTGGGCGAAAGAACGGCACGCAAAAGTCCGCCGTCTGGAGATGGGGATCCAGTCCGTCGGAAGCCTGCGCGGACATTCTTCCCACGAACACAATCCTTTTGTTATACTGAAACGCCCGAACACTGATGAATTTCAGGGCGAAGCCGTCGGCTTTTCTCTGGTTTACAGCGGTAATTTCCTTGCGCAGGCAGAAGTAGACACCCACGGAACCACCCGGATGCTCCTTGGCATCCACCCGGACTGGTTTGACTGGAAATTAACCCCCGGCGCCAGCTTTCAGACGCCGGAGGCTGTCATGGTCTATACCGGAAACGGGCTCAATGACTTAAGCCAGACACTTCACCGGCTGTACAGGAGCCGGCTGGCCAGAGGCTACTGGCGGGACAGAACCCGTCCCATCCTTCTCAATAACTGGGAAGCCACTTATTTTGATTTTACGGAAGACCGGCTGGTAGAGATTGCCGCGAAAGCAAAAGAATGCGGCGTGGAATTATTTGTCCTGGACGACGGGTGGTTCGGCGCCAGACGAAACGACCGCGCAGGTCTTGGCGACTGGGTGGCCGCGCCTTCTCTTTTACCGGAAGGCATCACCGGAATCGCCGAAAAAGTCACAGCCCTTGGCCTGAAATTCGGGCTCTGGTTTGAACCAGAGATGGTGAATAAGGATTCCGATCTGTACCGCGCCCACCCGGACTGGATCTTGCAGACGCCGGACCGCGCCGTCTCCCACGGCCGCTTCCAGTATGTCCTGGATTTCTCCCGCCCGGAGGTGGTAGACTGCATTTACGAAATGATGGCAAAGATCCTGTCCCATGCAAAAGTCTCTTATGTCAAATGGGATATGAACCGCAGCATCAGCGAATGCTGGAGCGCTGCTCTCCCGGCAGATCAGCAGGGAGAAGTGTTCCACCGCTATATTCTGGGTGTTTATGACCTTTATGAACGCCTGACCAGTGCATTTCCTGAGGTTCTCTTTGAGTCCTGCGCAAGCGGCGGGGCAAGGTTTGACCCGGGTATGCTCTATTACGCGCCCCAGGCATGGACCAGCGACGATACCGATGCGATAGAACGCCTGAAGATCCAGTACGGTTCTTCCTACGGCTATCCGGTTGTCAGCATGGGCAGCCACGTATCCATGTGCCCCAACCATCAGCTGAACCGGAATACGCCGCTTCACACCCGGGCAAATGTAGCGTATTTTGGGACCTTTGGGTATGAGCTGGACTTAAACCGGCTGACCCCCGAAGAACAGGAAGAAGTTAAGAAACAGATCCGTTTCATGAAGGATCACCGGGAGTTGATCCAGTTCGGCGACTTCTACCGGCTGCTAAGCCCGTTTGAGAATAACGAGACCGCCTGGATGGTGGTAAGTCCGGACCGGCGCCAGGCTCTTGTGGGATGGTACCGGATCCTCAATACCGTCAACGACCGGTTCACCAGGCTGTCACTCACGGGTCTGAATCCGGATCTGTGTTATAAAAATTCCGCGGACGGACAACTCTACTACGGAGATGAGCTGATGAACGCAGGACTTGTGACTTCCGACTCTTCCGCAGGGGAACCAGTTCCCGGCATGGAAATAAGCTGCGACTTTGATTCCAGATTGTATCTTTTGGAAACAGAGTAATAAGCCAGATCCTATTTTCCCATAAACAGAGCGAGGGTGCCGCTCAATCGTCAAGCCAGATGATTGAGCGACACCCTCTTCCTCTATTTCTATGAAAATTCTAATTTTCTACACACTCTCCTCTAAGCCATGACTGCACATCCTCTACACTTGCCTCCACCGCTTGGGCGATCTTTTCTACATCCATTCCCATTTCCGACAAGTTAAAGGCAGTTTTGCGTTGCTCTGCTTTCCGGCCTTCCTGTATTCCAGTTTCTCGGCCTTCCTCCCAGGACGCCTCCCTCTCCTGCCGCAGGTGCTTCTCCTGATTATACTCATAGATACTCATATTCTTGGCCTCCGCGCGGTTTTTCCGCAAAAATTCTTCCAGAATTCCCTCTTCGATACATTCCTCAATCGTCCTCTCTACCGCATCCTCAATCGATTGTTTCTTCGCATACTTCCGTACCCTGGCTGTATACTCCGCATATTCCCATAAAATACTACATACACTTAAAAGTTCCGGACTATGGCCTGCATTTATATTCAGCATCACTGCCTCCAGTTCCAGCTTATGCTCTGCTTCCTCTGCCGCATACATGTCTGACAAACGAAGAATTTTCCTGTCTGGCAACTCTTCCTCTCCATTATAGAGAATTAAAAACTGTGGCGGTGGAATCTTCACCAGCTTTCTGCCATATAGGTTTTCATTCTCTGTCATCCCTGCATACAGATCTCCCAGATACAAAAGCAGCCTCAATGGGAGATTCGGGCTGTACGTAGACTGATGCTCATACAGATATAATCTGGAATCAATCAAAAACGAAACATCGTTTTTCACTGACATATAAATAGCATTCTCCAGTGTATTAATCGTAAGAAGGTCTGGATCTGTATAATGGTTTCCACTGACTGCATTATACACCTCCAGCAGCTTTCTCTTATCCTCCATCAGCCTGATGAAGATCGTGGATTTGTAGGTTCTGTTCGGAACCGGATTCTGCTTGCTCATAACTGCCTCCTTTTCATAGAATCCTGCGGGAGGCTTCCCAAACTTCCCAAAAGATTTTACGAAACCTCTCTGCCCTGTAAATTGGAATCAAAGCATTAAGATTTCTTTTAGATCTTTTTAGAAAATCAGACACGGCAATTGCCGCTAAAGAAAAACTGCCAGAAATGTAATGCTTTCATATATCATAGCATAGATTCCTGGCAGTTTCTATTCATATTTAAATGTATTTATATTTATGCCTCGTCAATCGCCTTTCCGATATCGTGACGCATATATTTGTTATCAAACTGTACCCACTCTGTAGCAGCATAGGCGTTGGCTCTCGCCTCTTTCAGATCTTTTCCCTTTGCTGTAATGCCAAGGACACGTCCTCCGCTGGTCACGATCTGATTTCCGTCGAATTTGGTTCCTGCATGGAAGCAGTAGTAACCGTCTGCATCCTTGAATTTCTCCAGGCCGGTGATTGGCAGCCCCTTTTGATAGGATACCGGATACCCCTCGCTTGCCAGCACCACGCAGACCGCAGCATTGTCCTCAAACTGCAGATCCACCTGATCCAGCGTACCGTCAATGCAGGCTTCCGCCACTTCGATAAGATCATTTTTCATCCGGGGCAGTACCACCTGTGCTTCCGGATCCCCAAATCTTGCGTTGTATTCCAGGACCTTGGGTCCGTCTTCTGTCAGCATCAGGCCAAAGAAAATGATACCCTTAAAAGGTCTTCCCTCTGCACGCATGGCGTCTACCGTCGCCTGATAAATATGTTTCTGGCAGAATTCATCCACCTCTTTTGTATAGAAGGGGCTGGGGGAAAAGGTTCCCATACCGCCGGTATTCAGTCCGGTATCTCCGTCGCCGGCCCGCTTATGGTCTTGCGCGGAGGTCATGGTCTTGATGGTCTTTCCATCTACAAAGGAAAGAACAGAAACTTCGCGGCCGGTCATAAACTCTTCAATGACCATCTCATTTCCGGCGTTTCCGAACTTCTTATCTTCCATGATCGTCTTTACGCCTTCTTTTGCCTCTTCCAGAGTGTTGCAGATCAGCACGCCTTTTCCAAGGGCAAGGCCGTCCGCCTTCAATACGATAGGCATCTTTGCTGTTTCCAGATAGGCAAGCGCTTTTTCCGGATCTGTGAAATTCTCATAAGCCGCTGTCGGGATGTGATACTTCTTCATCAGATCTTTGGAAAATGCCTTGGATCCCTCCAGGATCGCCGCCGCCTTATTGGGGCCGAAGGTACGGATCCCCGCTTCTTCCAGACAGTCCACCAGACCGCCCACCAGCGGGTCGTCCATTCCTACGATCACAAGATCCACTTCTTTTTCCTTTGCAAATGCCACGATCTTTTCAAATTCCATGGCGCCGATGGGCTCACACTGAGCGTACTCCGCAATCCCCGCATTTCCAGGCAGGCAGTAGATCTTGTCCACTTTATCGCTCTTTGCCGCGCTGTAAGCGATCGCATGCTCTCTTCCGCCGCTTCCCACGATCAACACTTTCATTTTCTTAATCCTCCTCTATGACCTCTGCAATCTTACCGGTCACCCTGACTTTCCCGTCTGCGATCAGCTGGATCGCCCGGGGAAGGATCTTCCACTCCGCTTCTTCCATGACACGGCGCTGCAAGATCTCCGGTGTATCGCCCTTCTTTACTTCCACTGCCTTTTGCAGGATGATCGGTCCGGTATCCGTTCCCTCATCCACAAAATGCACCGTAGCGCCTGCTACTTTGACGCCCCGCTCCAGTTCCGCTTCATGGACTTTCAGTCCATAATACCCGGTCCCGCAAAAAGAAGGGATCAGGGACGGATGGATATTGATGATTCGGTTGGGATACCTGCGGATCACAGCCGGCGGGATCACTACCAGGAATCCGGCCAGCACGATAAGATCCGGCTGAAGCTTCTCCACTTCCTCCAGAAACGCCTCGTTAAACGCTTCTCTGGAAGCAAACTGTTTGGGAGAGATAACGATTCCGGGGATCCCGTGGTTTTTTGCCCTCTCCAGCGCATACGCGCCTGCGTTATTGCTGATCACGGCACAGATTTTCGTATTCCGGATCCCGCCGTCTTCCACCGCGTCAAGAATCGCCTGCAGATTGGTCCCTCCGCCGGATACCATGACAACTACATTTAACATAATTCGACTCCCTTTTCTCCGGCTTCAATGTGGCCGACTACATAGGGCTGATCCCCTGCGGCGCGGATGGCTTCCATTGCCTTATCCACATCTTCAGGGTTCACGGCGATCACCATGCCAAGACCCATATTATATGTATTGTACATCATCTGCTCTTCTACATTTCCTTCTTTTGCAATCTTCGCAAAGATCGGCGGGATCGGATAGCTGTCTTTTTCGATCACTGCTTTTACGCCGCCCTTTAACATTCTTGGAATGTTCTCGTAGAACCCGCCTCCGGTAATATGGCTGCAGGCCTTGACAGTCACGCCTGCATTCTTTACATTTTTCAATGCCTTTACATAGATCCTGGTTGGAGCAAGAAGCGCCTCGCCAAGAGTGGTTCCCAGGTCGTCATAATACGTCTCCAGAGACTCTTTTGTCATATCAAATACCTTGCGGACCAGAGAAAATCCATTGCTGTGAACGCCTGTGGACGCCATGCCGATCAGCACGTCCCCGCATGCCAGGTTTTCCCCTGTGATCATGTCTTTCCGGTCGCATACGCCAACGGCAAATCCTGCCAGATCGTATTCATCTTCTGCCATAAGCCCAGGATGTTCCGCTGTCTCGCCGCCGATCAGCGCCGCTTCAGACTGGAGACATCCTTCCGCTACGCCTTTGACAATATCTGCGATCTTTTCCGGATAATTCTTCCCGCATGCAATATAGTCCAGGAAAAACAGCGGTTCGCCGCCCGCGCAGGCAATATCATTGACACACATTGCCACTGCGTCGATACCAATGGTATCGTGTTTATCGAGAACCATTGCAAGCTTCACCTTTGTCCCACATCCGTCTGTTCCGGACAACAGGACCGGCTCCTCCATTTCCTTGATCTTACTTAAAGAAAATGCTCCCGAAAAACCGCCCAGGCCGCCCAGTACTTCCGGACGCATGGTCTTTTTCACATGCTCCTTCATCAGTTCCACAGAACGATATCCAGCCTCAATATCCACGCCTGCCTTCTTATAATCCATAACCAGTCTCCTTATCTTTTTTCTATTTTTTCCAAAATCTGTTTGACTCTGTCCAAATGTCTATTTCTGGTCCAGATACGCCTGATATCCGATCTCATCAAGCTTTGCAGCCTTTGCCTGCACGGTTTCTTTCATCTCTGTGGTATAATCTTTCAGCTTGTTCAGAAGTTCTTCATCAGAAACAGCCAGGATCTTTGCAGCCAGGATCGCCGCATTCATACCTCCGTCGATCGCCACTGTCGCTACCGGGATTCCCGGCGGCATCTGTACGATGGAAAACAGCGCGTCTTCTCCTGCAAGATTTTTTCCAGACATGGGAACGCCAATGACCGGCATCGGGAACAGTGCGGCGCACATTCCCGGCAGGTGAGCCGCCATACCGGCTCCCGCAATGATCACCTTGATCCCTTTTCCTTCTGCTGCCTTCGCCCAGTCAAAGAACACATCCGGCTCTCTGTGTGCGGAAATAATCGTCATCTCATAATCAATCCCCAGCTTTTCCAGCATGGATGCGGCTTTGCTCATCACCTTAAGGTCTGAGTCGCTGCCCATTACAATTCCTACTTTTGCCATTATTTTCATCCTTTCCTTGTATACTTAAGCAGACAGGAAACGTCCACTTTTGTTCTCCGTTCATCATACATGATTTCTACAGGTTTTTCAACGGTTCATTCAGGATCTCCGTCCCCGGAAGAACGAATCTTCCGTCCCGCAGGAGCGGGATCTCTTCTCCTTCTTTTGTTACTACCGTAATACTTTTCAGCTCCTCATAGGGAATGGTAATATCCGTATGACACTGGAAATATGCTTTGGAAACATCTTCCTTTCTCCGGATAGACACCGAATTATCTCTGGCCACAATTTCTTTTCCGTTCGGATTATAGACGGAAACATCTTCACTCCAGCTGTAACAGGTATCTCCTACCGCAAAATGAGGCCCCATCTTTTCCGCGATCAGGATCGGCATCTTGTCCTCAATGCCGTATTTCTTTGCCGCAACATAAGCCGTAGTATTCGTCCCGATCGCAAATTCTCCAAGAGGAAGCGTCTCATAATGGTGCAGAATATGATCCCGGATATAAGCTTTATTCTCCATCTCCCTGGAAAAATTCGCGCATCGGTAATCCGCGATCATGCCGTTGGCAAAGGTAAGCTCCAGATCCCGGTACTGCAGATCATGAAGATAGACCTTGCTTACATGAAGCGTTCCATTGGTTCCCTCCAGCACAGGAGAGGTAAACACTTCTCCCACCGGAATATTGACATCCGCCACACAATTTTCAAAAATCGTCTCTTTCTGCGGATCCTGCAGCCGGTACAGCTGCACCTTCAGATCAGTCCGGTTGCCGTTTCCGCCCAGGATGTGTACATATTCTCCCTGATCCAGCGCATCGATCATCGTCTGCTGCACCTTTTCATAGACCTTCGCATCCAGGGTGTTGATCCGGATCACTTCCTCAAAAATCTCTTCGTAGTCCGGTCCGATCTCCGGCACCGGATAGGCAATGAGGGTAAAGCTTCTCTCATCCCCTCGGATATAACGATTCACGATCTGTCCCTGCCGGCTGTCGAACTGTCTGGAAAGCTCTTCCTGTTTTTTGTCCAGCTTCAGGGCGTTCTCTTTATGCTCCGGGGAAAACGGTTTTTCTCCAAACATCTCGATCACTGCCGGGCCGGCCATCAGAGCCGCCAGCTCCTTTTCATGCTCGTAGGTAGTCTGGATCACTTCCAGCTTGCGTTCCACAAATTTCTTATCCAAAAACAAAGCCTGGTCATCTTTGTGATCATAGTCGAACTGCTTATTGGGAATACCGCCATAGTACCCGGTCTTCAGCTGCTGGCGCCTGGTCAGCACGCTTGCGCCGGACCGGCAGAACACCGGTTTCAGCCCCATGGCTTTAAAATTCTGGATGGCAGCCTTCACCACCCGCTCAAATCCAATCACATACCGGATCTCTACCGTTCCCTTCTTAGACAGATCTTTTCCGGTGTTGACAAATCCGATCCGGTAGCCCTCCGTATATACATCGGCCATTTTCCGGATCTTTTCCTCATCCAGAGACAGAAGAAACTTTGCAGTTTCCATTTCGTTTTCACTGATATATTCCCCGAACCAGTACAGATAGCGAAGATCCTTAAGATCACTTTTACAAATCAGGTCCGCGGCAAAAGAATGCTCCGGATCGATCTGATCCCGGATGCGGTCTGCCACAAATACGTCACAGTAATCGCTGGCATACCAGTAAATGGTATCCCGGACGGCGGCAGCTTCCGGACCATCCTCTTCTTCAAACTGGCAGTAGATCTCCAGGAAGAGTTCCATCAGGATGTCCAGATATTCTGTCTTTCCCTCAAATACATAGGGAATAGCGCCCCGAAGCTCTGTATACAGAGCGCTTAACAGCGGGCCAAACTCCTCTCCCAGCATGTTCACTGCATAATCCGGATTTCCAAAGCTTTTCCCATAATTCTCCGGAAGGATGTCTTCATAAAGGCGCCGGTTCCAGACTTCCAGTTCTTCCAGTTCAAGTTTCCGGTACGTCCCGTCCTCCATCTGTTTCTTTAACTCATCAATCATCAATAGAAACTTTGCAGTTTCCCGAAAAAACGAAAGGAATCTCTCATTTACACTTTCTTCCTCTGAAATCTGCCGGATCCTTTCTACAGCAAGTCCATATCTTTCTTCCATCATATTATAACAGCCCCCTGATAAATAGTCCTGCAAGACCGGCAAGGAACACGCCGTTCATGGCGATCCCGACCCTGCAGGTAATATAATTTTTATCTCGTTCTTTCAATCCCCGAATTCCAAGAACCAGCCCTGCCACAGACAATGCCAGCGTCCCTGCCCCGACAAGACCGATCAGAATCCCCACCTCTCCTTTTGCCACATAGGAGATCAGGATCATCAGAAACGACAACACAAATACCATTCCGCCATAAAAACAGGAGTAGACTCCTTTTCTTGCATGACGAAGCGTCTTTTGTCCGTACTTGGTACGGATCATCTTTTTCCGCTGCTTTTCTCTGGCTTTTGCTGCCGCTTTTGCCCGGTCTTCTTCAGTTCTTGGTTTTCTTCCTTTTTTTCCTATGCGTATCATTTCTTCTCCTTATCGCCGCACATATCACAAACGCAATGTATCCGGCCAGCCCTCCCAGTGTATTGAGCAAAAGATCATCCACATCAAAACTTCCAACTCTGGAGATCAATTGAAATGTCTCCACACAAAGACTTAAGCCGAAACTATAAAATACCGTGGCAGACAGGCTCCTTCGCCTGCTTGCCATCGGTAAGAAAAATCCAAAGGGAATAAAAATAATCACGTTCCCGAACAGATTGGTAAACACAGCAAAAAAGCCCAGCTGATCCCGGTATTCCCAAAACCTTTTTATTTCTTTAAAGAGCACGAGATTATATCGATATTCCGTATATACCCCCGTCCGTCCGTACCATTCAGAAAACAACAAAAAATAGATAATAAAAAACACATAAAGTACAAACAGAAGCTTCCCCAGGGCACGAACCCTCTTCCTCGTCTTATAATTCAAAAAAATGCTTCCTTTCTTTCCAAAAGCGCTTAAAAAGTAAGCCCCTGTTTCTCTTTCTGGAGCTTTGCCCCGCTGACGATCGCGATCACACCGGCCGCGATGCCGACAACCAGGATAACGATCCCGACTGCGATATTTGCCGCTCCGACTATACTCATTGCTTTATATGCCTTCTCATTCATACATATCCCTCCTGAACCTGAATCTTTCGCCTGCGTCTTCCCCTCGCTTCTTCCGGCCTCTATTTTGCGCCGTACTGTTCATAATATGCGTCAATCGCAGATTTTAATGTATCATCAATCACGATTTTTCCCTGGCATTCCCGGTTATATAAGTATTCTACCACTTCTTCCATGGTAACGATGGCTGCGGTGTCAAAACCATAGAGGTCTCTCACCTCATCCAGAGCACATTTTTCTCCGCCTTTTCCTACTTCCATCCGGTTCAAGGATACCATCAGGCCCTTGATCTCCACGTCTGCCGCTCCTTTTACCTTTGGAACCGTCTCTTCCATAGATTTTCCGGACGTCGTCACATCCTCGATCATGATCACCCGGTCGCCGTCCTTCAGTTTGCTTCCCAGGAAGCTTCCTTTATCCGCGCCGTGATCCTTCTCTTCCTTGCGGTCAGAGCAGTAACGCACTTCCTTCCCGTACAGTTCGCTGTAAGCGATGGCAGTCACCACCGCAAGCGGGATTCCCTTATAAGCCGGTCCGAACAGCACATCGAAATCATCTCCATAGGTCTCGTGGATCGCCTTTGCATAGTATTCTCCCAGACGCTTCAGCTGGATTCCTGTCACATAAGCGCCCGCATTCATAAAAAACGGAGATTTTCTTCCGCTCTTCAGCGTAAATTCTCCGAACTTGAGCACATCGCTTTCTACCATAAATTCAATAAATTCCTGCTTGTAGCTTTCCATATCTAAAACCTCCGTGTAGTTAATCTTTGCTAATGATCCTATTTCATTTAACAATTCTAACATATCAGACAGGGTTTTTCAATTCAGTCTGTTTCCGTAAGAATGAATTACATTTATGCCTGATATCTGGAAATCAGTTCCTCTAATGATACTGGTTCCATTTCTCCGTCCGGCAGGATCCCTTCATGGGCATTCAATGCCAGAATTAATTCCCGGACTGCGTTTCCAAATTCCGGCCCCAGGTGATTCGTCCTGATATCCACTGCGCTCCCGATATAGACCGGCACCGAATACAGACGGCCAAGTAAAATCTCTACACTTTCCGGCTGATAAAAACCGTCAAATCCCATATCTTCCATATCTCCCAGCGTCATCTGTGCTGACAGAAGAAACATTTCGTCATCCTCGAACAAATCCCGCTTATTAAAAAACAACGCAGAAAGAGGAATCTGTTTCCCGCTCATGATCCGGATCGCATCCGTCAGTTCATCTGATGTGCCTGTTGTAGCGTCACAGACGCCTATATAGCCGTTCAAGTAAGCTCCAGGTTCTTCCAGATAACGGAACAATTCCAGCGGATTCTCAAAGATGATCAGGGAAATATCCTCTGAAAGGTCTCCGCTCTCTAACAGGCGCTCCACCAGCGTATGTCTGCCGCTGTCTGCCTCTCCCACGACAGCAATCTTATACTTCTTCGTCTCTTGCTCCGGCTCGGCAGACTCTTGTTCCGGCGCAGCAGGCTCTTGTTCCGGCTCGGCAGGCTCTTCTTCCGGCGCAGTGGGCTCTTGTTCGGGCTTAGCAGGCTCTTCTTCCTCCACTGGCTTTGGCGACTCTGCCTGTTTTGGCGGCTCCACTGCCTTAGCTGGCTCTATCGGCTTTGGCGGCTCCACTGCCTTCGGCGGCTCTGTCGGCTTTGGCGGCTCCACTGCCTTCGGCGGCTCTGCCGCCTTCTCCGGTTTTTCTGGCTCTCTCACGCTCTGGCCCCCACCTTTCAGGATTGCTCTCAAGATTTCCGGGAATTCCTTGTGAATACTAAAGAAAAAGCTCCGCTTTGTTCCATCCTCATAGGTCACGATACAGTCCGACTCCTCTACCTCAACGGACACCATGTGATCCAGCGGGAGCGGATTGCATTTTTTGTTAAACATCGTGCTGGAATAAATCCCCTTCTCGGTAACAAGATACCCCTTTTTCCCGTTTGAGAGCATGGTTTCATCAAGGAAAGCAATGACCTCCGCAGCTGTAACTCCTTTGGCATACGCGCGGATTGCATTGTCAATCTGCTTGGGTTTCAATTCCTCCCGGAGCTCAAAATGAAAACTTTTGTTGCTTCCATGTGCCAGGATGGCGCTTCTGATGATCTTCTCTTCCATAACCTTTTCTCCTCATCTTGATGATTTTATAATTTCAGTTCCATCCACGCTCCTGCGTCCTGGAACCCATATCTCTCATACACCGGGCGCCCCCAACGGGATGCATAAAGAATGTATTTTGTAATCTTTCTTTGCTTCCCCTCCCGGATCAACCTTTCCAGAATCTCTGTGGCAATCCCTTTTCCGCGGTCTCCCGAACTGGTGTACATATTTGCAATATATCCCTGCTTTCCACTCTTGTTCGTGAAAGACGGCGGAAAATCCATAAAAATAATCGCTCCTGTCCCAATGATCTGGTTATCATCTTCCGCCACCCACTGGATCAGAGATCCGTCTGCCATTTTTTCAGAAAAATAGGCCTCCAGTTCCTCATCCATCATTTCTTCCGGCTGCGGGCCCTCATCATGAAGCTGCATCTTGCGGATCCTTGCCAGTTCCGGGATATCTTCGATTGTTGCTTTTCTATAGCGCATATCAGCGATTCATCTCCTCTATAAAATCCACAGGTTTTGCGGTCATCTGTGTCCACGCAGGAAGGAATCCACTCTTGATCCCATTACGGACTGATGGGATATTAGACCAGGCAGTACAATAAAACGGCACTTTCCCTCTCTCAAGGACTTCCAAGGCCAGCCTGCTTGTCAGCGCAGAAGCAATTCCCTTATTCCTGTATTCTGGCAGCACATCTATCCCGATCTGCCACATCATATCACAGTCTGCAGAACAGCCCGCCAGACCGATCAACTTTTCCCCGTCATATGCGCCAACTCCGAGGACATCAAATTCCCTTCTTCCCTCAACCAATGCATTGCTCCACTCAGGCCTGTATAAATCTGTAAAATCCTTTTGTGTGAGAATCCGCAATGGATAACTGCAGGGCAACGGTTTCATCCGGTTCAGATCCGGCAGATAATACTCTGCCATAAAGCATACTTTCTGCCCAAACGGTGCAAGGCGTTCGTTCAGCCAATACATGTTAGGCGTCTCAAAACAATGATAAAATTCATATTTATGAATATACTCTTCTGCAATTTCCCGATATTCATCTTTTACAGACGCAACAATATTGTTTCCATATGAGACCAGATCCAGCGCGACCGGTTCATGATAATACTTTCTTGCATCCGGTCCAATCTTAGATTCCACAACCACATGCTCTGTTCTCAGGAAATCATCTGCTTTACAATTAATATCTATCGCAGACTGCTCCATGGCAATCCGCAGGATTTCACGATTTGTCATAACCTCTTTGCCTCCGGTCAGTGCTTTTTAATAGCATACCATTATCCCTTCATTTTCTCAAGGAAACACTCCCGAATATTTAAACGAACCGCTCCCACTACGTTTCTCTTGACATCGCCAAAAACCTTCTGCACAATAATATCAGGAATATAGAAAGGGTGATGGATATGTTCTCAAAGGAATTGCAGGAACTAGACCGAAACACTGTGCAATATATGATTGATGAAATGCAGGAGGAAATTGATACTCTGAAGGAGGAGAAAAAATTTTCCGAAGAACGATTAACAAACGAAATAGCCGAATTAAAAAAGAAATTAGCTCTCTATGAAAAATAGCATCAGTATTCCTTGCCGGTCGGATGCCCACTCGTGCAAGCACGGTGGTCGCCCTCGAGCGTATCGCACAAAAAAAGCTGCAGGACAGATATCCTGCAGCACTTTTATTTTCAAAATCAGTTATTCCTCTTCCAGTTCTTCCTCGATCTGTCGGATCCCGGCGGTATCCGTCACCGGAAGAGAGAAGATCACGCCGCCGGCCTTGGTCCCGGTTCCGGCCTTCTCCATAATGGCGCGCATAATTTCGTTTTTCTGCGATGTCTTTACCACGATGAATACCATTTCTTTTTCCTCCGCAAGAGAGATCCCAAGAAATGTTTTTGCATGTTCCGCGCCGGTTCCTTTTGCATGGATCACAGTCCCCCCGGGAGCATGGGCGCTTCTGGCCGCATCCATGATCGTCTCTGTATAACCAGAATTTGCGATTGTAACCAATAATTCATACTCTGTATTTTTCAAAACGCTCTCCTCCTCGATCTCAAGTTTCTGGCCTGCCGTCAGATATTGCAGTACTTTTTTCCCACCCACACTGCTTAACGGGATCAGAAATGCAATTCCCCGGCCCGGTACATCGATCCGAAGCCTGGTGTACAGGCCTTTTTTCAGCTGTATCCATGTTTTCCGGGTGACCACGGCTACATATACCGCTTTTTCCGCGGCTTCCATGCCCAGATAATCCAGAAGAGAACTGCTGGCTGTTCCCCGGCCCAGTGAAGCAAACGTCACCTCGATGTGATATTCCTTAAAAAACTGGAGAAACTTTTCCCGCATTCCCCGGTTGATAATAATCCCCATCAGATAGATATGATTCATACAGTTCCTCCTACAATTCTATGATATCGTCATCCGCCCAGATATCCAGATAGGAAGCCTCCAGCGCTTCCTCGGCCCTGGCATGCGCGAAACGGTACTTGTATACAGCGCCCATGACCTGGATCGTAATGAGCGGCGTCATGGCTACCATAGCCACCACGCCAAAGGCGTCCTGCACGATATTTCCGCCAACAGCCTCACAGGCTCCCATGGCAAAGGGCAGAAGAAAGGTTGCCGTCATCGGCCCCGATGCCACGCCGCCCGAGTCAAATGCAATCGCTGTAAAGATCTTTGGGACAAAGAAAGACAGCGCCAGCGCGATCAGATATCCCGGCAGAATGAACCAGAAAATAGAGATTCCTGTCAGCACCCGGATCATGGCAAGTCCGATAGATACGGATACGCCAAGAGACAGGCTAAGTCCCATGGCCTCCCCTGAGATCGCCCCGGACGTGATTTCTTCTACCTGCTCTTTCAACACGTACACCGCAGGCTCCGCTTTTACAATAAAGTAACCGATCACCATACCGATCGGGATCAATACCCAACGGTAGGAAAGTCCCGCGATCATGAATCCCAGATAATTTCCGGCCGGCATAAACCCTACATTTACCCCTGTCAAAAACAGCACCAGACCCACATAAGTATACACCATTCCGATCACGATCTTTTTCAACGGTCTTCCACGCATTTTCAGAGAAATCATCTGAAATACAGCAAAAAAGAGGATGATCGGCAGGAGTGAAACTGCGATTTCTTCAATATATTTCGGAAGCCCTGCGGCAAAATATCTCCACAACTCTACAGAGTCCCGGATCACCGGGGTCTCGGAGCCCGCATATCCGGTACTTTCCGGATGATACAAAAGCCCCAGAAGCAGCACCGCCAGGATCGGCCCGATGGAACAAAGAGAAACCAGACCGAAGCTGTCGTCTTCCGCATGTTTATCGCTTCGGACCGCAGCAAAGCCCACGCCCAGAGCCATGATAAATGGAACCGTCATGGGACCGGTGGTCACGCCGCCTGAATCAAAAGCGACAGCCAGAAAGTCATCCTGTACAAAAAATGCCAGTACAAACACCAGGAAATAAAACAGAATCAAAAGGGAACGCAGTGTTTTAGAAAAAAGCATACGAAGCATTGCGATCATCAGAAAGAATCCCACGCCGACAGCCACCGCCAGGATCAGCACGGCATTTGGAACGGACGGAACCTGCTCTGCAAGTACCTGCAGATCCGGCTCCGATATGGTAATAATAAAGCCTAACAGAAAACACAACAGCAATACGATCCCCAGATTCCGGGAATTGGCGATGCGGGTACCGATCTTCTCTCCCACCGGCGTCATCGCAAGTTCCGCTCCCAGCGTAAAGAACATCATCCCGATGATCAAAAGCACTGCGCCAAATAGTAAGAGCAGCAGGATACTGGGCGGAATGGGCGCGATCGTAAAGCTTAACAATAACACAATTCCAATCGTAGGAGACACTGCAGTCAGTGCCTCCTTTAATTTTTCAGCAAATCTTGTCTGGTATAACTCCACTGCTAACGGACCCCTCCAATCAATTCACGAACATCTTCTATGCCATATTGTTTCATATAAGCCGCAATTCCATCCACAACGTCCGCCGCCGCGGAAGGATTGTGGAAGTTGGCTGTTCCCACCGCCACAGCCGTAGCTCCTGCCAGAAGCATTTCAATGGCGTCTTCTGCTGTGGAAATGCCGCCCATTCCGATGATCGGGATCTTGACCGCCTGCGCTGTCTGATAGACCATCCGCACGGCCACAGGGTGCACTGCCGGGCCGGACACGCCGCCGGTCTTATTTGCCAGGGCAAAGGTTCTCCTGTGAATGTCGATCTTCATGCCGGTCAGTGTGTTGATAAGTGAAACCGCATCCGCGCCGCCGGCCTCCGCCGCTCTCGCGATCTCTGTAATATCCGTTACATTAGGCGTCAGCTTCATGATCACGGGCTGTTTTGCGATCTTCTTGATCTGGGCGGTCAGTTCCTCCACATGCTTTGCATCCTGCCCAAAAGCCAGGAAACCTGCATTTACATTGGGACAGGAAATATTGATCTCCATCATATCAATGGGCTCGTCGGCGAGGCGCTCCACCACCGCCAGATACTCTTCCGGCGCATGGCCGCAGACATTGACGATGATCTTCGTATCAAACTGCTTCAGAAACGGAATGTCCCGGCGGCAGAAAACATCAATCCCCGGATTCTGCAGGCCGATGGCATTCATCATGCCCCCGTATACTTCCGCAACTCTGGGCGTCGGATTGCCGGCCCAGGGAACATTTGCCACCCCCTTGGTGGTTACAGCACCCAGCTGGTTCAAGTCAACAAATTCCGAAAACTCTTCTCCGGATCCGAACGTGCCGGAGGCGACTGTTACGGGATTTTTCCACTCCACTCCCGCTATGTTGATCTTCATATTCATCAGATTTCCACCTCCGAAGCCAGGAATACCGGGCCGTCCTTGCAGACCCTCTTATTATGCACGTTGCTGTGCTCGTCCTTTTCTCTGCTCTTGCAGACGCAGCCCAGGCATGCGCCGATCCCGCAGGCCATCCGCTCTTCCAGAGAAATATAACATTCGATACCATTTTCCTGGGCATACGCCTTGATCGCGCGCAGCATCGGCGTCGGGCCGCAGGCATAGATAATATCAGCGTCCAGCTGATTTTCCCGGACAGCGTCCATCACATTTCCTTTTGTCCCCACACTGCCATCTTCCGTAGAAAGATACAATGCACCGTTTTGCTCAAACTCTTCTTTCAGAAACGTCTGGCTGTCCCGGTATCCGACAACGATCATCTTCTGTACCGGTTCCAGTTCGCCTGCCAGCTCCTTTGCCAGCTCCAGGATCGGCGGAACGCCAATCCCGCCGCCCATCAGCATCGCCCGTTTACCGGCGGCTTTTTCCAGCGGGAATCCATTTCCCAGCGGGCCAACAATCTCGATCTTATCCCCCGCCTGCAAACGGGAAAACTGCTCCGTCCCCGTCTCCGGGCCGGTGACACGGTATACCATTCGCAGCGCTTCCCCGTCCCTGTCAATCTCACAGATACTGATCGGCCTGGGCAAAAGCTTTGTTCCATCATCCGTGTACATAGACAAAAACTGCCCCGGCTTCGCCGCATTTGCCGCATCTGTGCGGATCCACATACTAAAAATCCCGTCGGCAAGCATTTCCTGCGAAATCACCAACGCCTGTTCCTTCTTCTTCATGTACGATTTTCTCCTTTCGGGTACACCCTGAAATTCAATTTGGGACACCCTGATTTGCAATTTGGGACGTAGACCTTTTGCATTTGTCTACGTCCTGTTATAACGCGCTGCGGATATCCGCGATCATATCTTCTACCGCTGCGCGGGACGCATCTGCGAAGTTCTCTTCGCCGTATTTTGCGTATGTTTCCTGTTTATAGGCTGCTATGATGCCGCGGGAGGAGTTGACGATCGCCCCCAGACCGTCTTCGTTGAAGAAGTGTACCAGGTCCTTGCCTTTGCCGCCCTGGGCGCCGTAGCCCGGCACCAGAATGTAGGCTTTGGGCATGATCTTTCTCAATACTTTTCCCATCTCCGGATAGGTTGCGCCGACAACGGCTCCTACATAGCTGTATTCTTCGCCCATCAGGCTCTCGCCCCACTGTGCCACTTTTTCGCCCACCAGTTCATAGAGCGGACGGCCGTCGATGAGCCGGTCCTGAAATTCTCCGCTGGACGGATTGGAGGTTTTTACCAGGACGAAGATGCCTTTTTTCTCTTCTCTGCACACGTCCAGGAAGGGGTTGATACCGTCGGAGCCAAGATACGGATTGACGGTCACAAAGTCTTCGTCAAACGGCGCGTAGGATCTGCTTCCCACCTGTACTTTTCCGATATGGCCTACTGCGTAGGCTGCGGAAGTGGAGCCGATGTCTCCGCGCTTGATATCGCCGATCACCACCAGGCCTTTTTCCTTACAGTAATCTACGGTCTTCTTAAATGCGGCAAGCCCGGGAAGTCCGAACTGCTCGTACATGGCAATCTGGGGCTTTACCGCCGGGATCAGGTCATAAGTCTTGTCCACGATCTCTTTGTTAAACTGCCAGATGGCCTCTGCCGCTCCTTCCAGTGTCTCTCCAAATTCTGCAAATGCTTTTTTCTGAATGTGCTGCGGCACATAGTTCAGCATGGGGTCCAGCCCCACCACGATCGGCGCTCCTGTCTTTTTAATCTTTGCTGTCAACTGATTGATCACTTTAGTTTCCTCCTGTCAATGCCTGATTTTCGTATACGATTTTGCCGTCCACCAGCGTATATTTGATATCTCCGGTCACTTTCCGTCCGTCAAACGGCGTATTTTTGCCTTTTGATAAAAATGTCGTCTTATCGATCCGGTACTCCCGGTTCGGATCAAATACCACCAGATCCGCCCGTTTCCCTTCGGAAATGCTTCCGCGGTCTGATAATCCCAGGATTTTCGCGGGATTCAGGCTCATTTTTTCCGCCATATCCATGATACTTAAAATCCCCGGTTTTACCAGTTCCGTATAGGTAAGCGCTGCGGAAGTCTCCAGTCCCACGATGCCAAAGGGCGCTTTCTCCATGGGCTGATTCTTTTCTTCCTCGCTGTGAGGCGCATGATCTGTGGAAATCACGTCCATGATGCCTTCTTTGAGACCTTTTTTCAGCGCCTCCACATCCGCTTTGCTTCGAAGCGGGGGATTCATTTTATAATTTCCGTCATTTTCCCTGATATCGTCCGCGCTCAGGGTGAAATGATGCGGGCACACCTCGCCTGTCACCGGCAGTCCTTCTTCTTTGGCCAGCCGGATCATCTCCACGCTGTCCGCAGTAGAACAGTGGCACAGATGCAGCCGCACTCCGGTCTCCTTTGCCAGCAGGATGTCTCTTGCCACGATCACATCTTCTACGGAATTGGTGATTCCCTTCAGACCCAGGCGCGCCGCGTTTTCGTCCGCGTTCATCACGCCGCCTTCCACCATGGTAATGTCCTCGCAGTGGGCAAATACGGCCAGACCGTTTGCTTTTGCCTCCCGCATGCCCTTCCGGTACAGGGAAGCGTTCATCACGGACTTCCCGTCCTCACTGATCGCGTGGCATCCTTCCCTTGCCATTCCTGCAATATCGGCCAGTTCTTTTCCTTCCTGTCCTCTGGTCACGGCGCCGATCTGGATCACATGGACCAGGGCCTCCTTCTTTGCTCTGGCGTGTACATCCGCCACCTTTTCCGCCGTGTCGATCACCGGTCTGGTATTGGGCATGGCGCAGACTGTGGTGACGCCGCCGCGGGCAGCCGCCCTTCCCCCGGTTTCCAGGGTTTCCTTGTACTCCAGGCCTGGATCCCGGAAATGTACATGGAGATCGATCAGTCCCGGCATGACATAGCACCCGGAAGCGTCCAGGACCTGTTCCGCCTCTTCCGGAAGACCGGTCCCTATCTTCTGGATCTTTCCATCCCGCACCAGAACATCACACACTTCATTCCGCCCTGTCAGCGGATCGATCACATGACCGTTTTGGATTAATATCGTCATATTCGCTTTCCTTTCCTGAAACAGTTGTGTTTTTATTTTACCATAGGCCGGCCGAAAAAGAAAAGGTTTAATTCAGAACCCGCAGAGCGGCCTGGCTTATTCCACTGCCTGTTTTACCGCCTCCGTCGCCGTCTCCAGCTGATTATCCGCTTCCGGATCCTTTTCATCCGGCTCATATTCCACTTCCAGATCCGGCGTCACCCCTTCTCCGTTGATGCTCCTTCCCTTCGGTGTGAAGTATTCTGCAACCGTAAGTTTCACGCTGGTGCCGTCTCCCAGATCAAAAATCTGCTGAACGACGCCTTTTCCGTAAGTCTTCGTACCAACAATCGTTCCAATTCCATAATCCTGGATCGCTCCGGCATAAATCTCGGAAGCGCTGGCGCTGTTTCCATTGACCAGCACTGCCATTGGCACATCCAGCTGATGTTCTTCATCTGAAGAATAGGTCTGCCGATTGCCTTCTTTATCCTCCATATATACGATAGTTCCTTCCGGCAGCACCAGATCCAGCATATCGCAGACCGTATCAAGATTGCCTCCCGGATTATTCCGAAGGTCCACCACAAGACCTTCCATCCCCTGGCTGGACAACGCTTCCAGAGCCTCTTCGTACTGATCACTGGTAACCGAATCAAACTCGCTGACCGCAAGATATCCAATCTGATCTTCCAGCATTTCGTATTCTACTGTCTGCGCCTCCACAGTATCACGGACAGCCGTCACCGTAATCTCCTGCGGTTTTTCTCCCCGCAGTACCGTCAGTTCTACCTCCGTTCCCTTTTCCCCTTTGATATAGGTCACAAGTTCCGAAAGATCCATGCCGGTCACTTCCATCTCACCTACCCTGGTCAGAATATCATCATCCCGAAGGCCGGCTTTATCCGCCGGAGAATCCTCATAAATCTGAACCAGCGTGATCACCCCGCTGTCCAGATCCTGGCTTAAGACCGCGCCGATCCCACTGTATTCTCCTTCCGTGGTCTCATAGAGCTCCTTTGTCTCTCCCTCGTCATAATAAACAGAGTAAGGATCGTCAAGCCCCTGGACATACCCTTTATAGAGGCCTTCTTCCAGGGCGTCTTCCTCTATTTCCCCCATATATTTTTCATTGATCAGTTTCTTTAACGTCTCCACCTTTTCCCCGGTGGGATCATCACCAAAAAGTCTGATCCCGCAAGATATCATTCCTGTTCCTGATAATACAACGAGGGCGCCAAAAAGCGCCCCCTGTAAAAAAGATTTCCTTAATCTCATTTCTTTCTTCCTGTTCCTGATTCATTGACCACTGTCACCTTCTACAGATAATTCATCGGATTAGTCGGCACTCCATTTAAGTTCACCTGGAAATGAAGATGCGGTCCGGTAGAATTACCTGTGGTTCCCACGCTGGCAATATTCTGACCTTTGCTTACTGTCTGGCCTGCTGAAACATACATCTGATAGCAGTGCATGTAAATCGTGGACAATCCGTTTCCATGGCTGATGGTGATCATATTTCCGGCATTTCCACTGTATGCCGCGGATACAACTGTTCCGGAAGCCGCCGCGTAGATCGGAGTCCCCTGTGGAGCCGCGAAATCCATTCCCTTATGATTGGTGCTGGCTCCTGCCAGTGGCTGTTCCCGATATCCGAAATAACTGGAAATATAAGTATATCCAGGACACGGATGGGTAAAAGTGCCATTGCCGCTGACAACGGCCGCTCCTGCGCCGCCAGGTTTATAACCGCTGCCGGCCGAAGACTGTGCCTGCTGTGATGCAGCTGCTTCTGCCTGCTTGCGCTGTGCCTCTGCTGCCGCCTCTTCCAGCTGGGCAAGTTTCTTATTGGTGTCATCCAGCTGACTTCCCAGGCTGCTGATCTCTGCTTCTTTTTGGGTAACCAGTTTGGACACCTGATCCTGTTTTGCGATCAGTTCATCCTGCATGTCACCCATCTCTTCATATTCGTCACGGATCTCTGCTTCCTGCTTTTCTACCGCTTTTACAATCTCCTGGAACTGTTCCAGCATATCTCTGTCATATTCAGAAATCGTGCTGATGTACTCGGCCTTGTTCAGAAAATCTCCGATCGTCTTGGACTCCAGAAGGATCTCAATGAACTGAGCGTTACCATTCTCGTACATATACTTGATCCGCTTCTTCATGTCCTGATACTGCTCGTTTTCTTCCACCTTAGCCTGTGACAGTTCTTCTTCCTTGGCGAACAGCTCCATTTCCTTTTCTTCGATCTGACCCTGAAGATCTTCCATCTCCCCCGCGATCTTCTCAAGCTGCGCTGCCAGAGAATTCTTTTCATTCTCTGCCGCTTTCTTTTGATTCTCAAGCTGTGCTGCCTTTTCTTTGGTCTCGCTGATCTCTGATGCGTTGACCTGAAGCCCCAGCCCCAGACACATAACAGCCGTCAACACCAGGCTGATGATTCGCTTTCTATGTATCATATGTATCCCCCTTTTTAATTATACTTTGTATACTTTGATTATACTCTAAGGTGCTTACGAATGGTAAAGAAACTTCCTACAAATCCGATGCCCACGCCCAGCACAATACCGATCGGAAGCAGCGTCCGGTAAATCGTAACCACCGGCAGGAAATCAATGATATTATTCAAAAGGCTGAATCTTGTCATCACATAAGCCACTGCCTTGTCATACATAAAATACAATAGCGCCAGCGGAATCAGCGCTCCGACCACACCGATCAGAAGACCCTCTATCACAAAGGGCGCCCGGACAAAACTGTCCTTTGCTCCGATATATTTCATGATCGCGATCTCTTCCCGGCGCACCGTAATACCCATGGTGACCGTGTTGCTGATCAGGAATACCGATACAGCCAGCAGGATTGCGATGATCGCGATGGACACATATCCCACCAGGCGGTTCACGCTGGTCAGTGTTTTTGCCACCACATCCGAACGGTTAACTTTCCGCACTCCGTCCAGGCTTTCCGCAAACTTTACTACATCTGACTGTTTGGAAACATCCGCCATATAAACTTCATAGTTATCTGAATTGGCCAGCGGATTGTCGGTCTGAAACCCTTCCGCAAGCTCTGCGTTATCTCCAAAATACTCTTCCTGGAACTGATCCCAGGCTTCTTCGGCGCTGACATAATTCACTTCCAGCACACCGTCCGCCTGTTCCAGCTCTTCTCCGATTTCTTCTTTCTGCTCTTCTGTGGCATCCTCTTCAAAAAGGACTGTGATCGCCACCCCTTCTTCTGCCTTTTCCACAATGTAATTAAAATTGACTACAATGGAATAAAACAGGCCGAAGAGAAAAATACACGCCGCCATCGTCGCGATGGAAGCAATGGAGAACAACTTATTTCTTCCGATGTTCTTTACCCCTTGTTTCATCGAATACCCAACTGTACTAATTCTCATTATTATACCCACCTTTTTTCTCGTCGTTTACAATAACTCCCTTTTTCATTGTAACAACGCGCTTTTGCATTTCGTTTACGATCTCCTGGTTATGTGTAACGACCAGAACCGTCGTTCCACGGTTATTGGCTTCCTCCAAAAGTTTCATGATTTCCCATGAGTTTGTCGGATCCAGGTTACCGGTCGGCTCGTCAGCCAGCAGGATCGCAGGCTCATTTACAATGGCTCTGGCGATAGCAACTCTCTGCTGTTCTCCCCCTGACAGCTCTTTTGGAAATGACTTGTATTTCTGTGCAAGGCCTACAAGAGAAAGCGCCGCAGGCACTTTTTTCTTAATGACCCTGGATGGTTTTTCTGTAACTCTCTGTGCAAAGGCAATATTTTCATAGATATTCCGGTCTTTCAGAAGACGGAAATCCTGAAATACCACACCGATGCCTCTGCGGTACATCGGGATCTTGCGATGCTTTAATCTGCTAAGATCCTGACCATTCACAATAATCTTTCCTGACGTAGGCTCCAGTTCTTTTAAGATCAGACGGATCAGCGTTGATTTTCCGGATCCACTGTCTCCTACGATGAATACAAATTCTCCCTGTTCGACCTTCAGATTGACGCCGTTCAGGGCTGCAACCCCTTTTGAGTACTCTTTCGTTACTTCTTTTAATTCAATCATACTTTCCTCCTGGTTATCAATACTCCATCGACTCCATGTACTTCATGTACTTCACGACCATCAGAGCGATCTTAAATGTAATCGCATCTTCGAACACACGAAGATCAAGCCCCGTACTTTTCTGGAGCTTGTCCAAACGATACACAAGCGTGTTTCTGTGAATGTACAGTTGTCTCGATGTTTCTGACACGTTCAGATTATTCTCGAAGAATTTATTGATCGTAGTCAATGTCTCTTCATCGAAATCATCTGGTGATTTTCCCTCGAAAATCTCGCGTATAAACATCTTACAGAGCGGGATCGGAAGCTGATAGATCAGCCGGCCGATTCCCAAAGCACTAAAGGCAATGACATTTTTCTCCCCCGCAAAGATCTTGCCTACGTCCAACGCCAGTTTCGCTTCTTTGTATGACTTGGAGACTTCTTTTATATCGCCTACAATGGTGCCGTAAGCGATCAGAACCTCTTCTCCTTCTTCCTCTTTCAACATGGAATACAGATTCTGCGCCGTCTTTTCAATCTCCGGATAACCGTCTGACGGCTCCAGTTCTTTTACGACGATAATATTCTTTTCATCCACCGCAGTCACGAAATCTCTGGATCTTCCGCCCAGCATACCTCTGACATTTTCTAATGTATTGCTGTCTTTTTCGTGCTTTGTCTCAATAATAAAGATAACACGTCTGACTTCTGTGTCAATATGTAATTTTTTGGCACGGTTATAAATGTCCACTAAAAGCAGGTTGTCCAGCAGAAGATTTTTGATAAAATTATCTTTGTCAAATCTCTCTTTATAAGCGATCAGGAGATTCTGAATCTGAAAGGCGGCAATCTTTCCCACCATATATACATCGTCACTTTCTCCCTTTGCCATCAGGACATACTCCAGCTGATGTTCATCAAAGATTTTAAAGAACTGACATCCCTGTACCACCTGGCTTTCTGCCGGAGATTCTACAAAAGATACGACTTCTTTTTCATAGTCCGCCTGCTCCGTGAATGTGCCGGCAAGTGCCTTTCCGTCCGTGTCCATCACGCAGAAATCAATCCGTGTGATCCCTTTCAATCCTTCAATTGTGTTTTGAAGTATTTGATTAGATATCATATGTCATCTCCTCCACCAGTTTCAATATACATTTTTCACAACAAAGTTAAAAAAGATGTAGTAAAAATGTATATTACAGCCTTTATCTTAATATATTTCACCAAAAAAATAAAGAGGAAATCACAAAATTTTGTTAATTTCCTCATCATTATTTTTGTTTCCTTTTTTCAATCTCTCTTTTAAAAATATATTTCATCAAAAAACGTCCCACTCTGTCAGAAAACACACCGTTTTGCAGATCCGGAAGCGTTCTTTTCCCAAGCCCCAGAAAGATCCTCACATCCAGAAGATTCCGGTTCCGAATGATAAATTCTTCCTGCAGCGGCGCAGACAGTGCTGCGATCACACAGTCTACTTCTCCGCCGTTCATGGCGTTGACCAGCATATCGTCCGCCCGGTTTCTTGCGGACACCTTTGCCAGCCCTACTACCTGAACGCCTTCATAATTTTTCTGAAGATAATCAAAAAAGCGCTGTCCTTCTTCTTCGGATTCTACCAGAAGGTACACCCTTTTATGATTTTTATGCAGATACCGCAGGAAAAGCTTGAGAAACATCTGCTCTTTTGTTTCCCGCAGGTTTTTCCCATCTGTAATATCCGCCGCTTCCAAAAGAGTCTTGTCCGCAGGCATCACCAGATCGAAGGACCCCACCTCTTCCTTAATCTCAGGTCTTTCGTCCATCTGCATCAGGCTGTCCACTGTAAGCATCTCTACTGTGCTGACCGGTACGGAATCCATATATTCAATTGTTCGCCGCAGCGCTTCTTTGGCAGTGCAGTTGTCAATATCAATGCCTAAAACATTAATTTTCTGCTCCATCCCGTCACCCACTTACATATGTTTTCCAGTTTTTCGATTATAGCAAATGGGTATTTCCTTTTCAACCATTATCACGAAATGTTCATACTTCTTAATATTCGTAATATTTTTGTTAATTTTTCTCTTCCCGTCTGCGGCGCCTGGCCACCAGTCCTCCGATCCGCCCGGTCTCTTTGGACGACAAAGACTTCCAGCCCTGTTCCATTACCCGATCCAGCAGCCCCAGTTCTCCTGCGATCTCATACTTTAAACGATCCTCTTCCTCCAGTTCCTGCCAGCGGACCGGACGGTTTTCTTTTTCAGCCATTCGCATCTGCCCCTTTCATTTTTTACTAAGTATGGGCAAATGCTGTTATTTTTATACGCCCCCGGCGTCCCAGGTATTTTGAAGTCTCTCGTCAAAAATTATTTTCGCAGATCCGGTCCCGCAGTCAACAGAAATACTCCGGGCCGCTTTGTTGTCGATCTCTTTCCCTGTGCCAACACCGGAATACCTGCTTCCGCCGATCTCTACTTCCCCGACTCCCACATTCAGCGCATAATTGTAATCCTCTTCTGCCCCTGCCAGAGTAAACTCAAGGGATCCTACGCCAACTTCTATTTCTGCTGCTTCCGAAAAGCATCCGGATCCGGTCACACTGCCTACTCCGCAGGCAATATCGGCTTCCTTTGCCCGCACATTTTCCAGGACCGCCTCTGCCGCTCCGGTATCCACAGACAGTTCCTGCGCCTGGAGATCTTCTATATAAAGGGTTCCCGCCTTCAGCTCTACCGTTGCCTGATCCAGCATCCTCTCCCTGGGAATATAGATCAGGATCAGACCTTCGCCGTCATCATTGATTCCCCAGACATGTTCGTCCGTATCAATCTTCAGCTCTTCTCCTTCCTGACGGATTTCCAGATTCAGCCTTCTGCTGATTTCTTTTGTTTCCACAGATACATCTGTCCCCTCTCCGGGCAGGATTTTCACCGTCCCCGCATACACGTCTGCATCGATCCTGGTTATTCCTTCATAAGTTTTCTCCATATCGTCTTCCAGGCCTGCTTCAAATTTCAGAAGTCCGTGAAATCCGACGCCTTCTCCTGCCCGGATACGGATCTGATCCATGGTTACACCCAGCACCAATGACACAATACACAGTACAACCCCAAGAGACGCCAGCGCCCCGCACACGATCCAGAATATCTTCCATCCTCTTTTCACGACCGGTTCACCGCCTTTCTTTCAAATGGTTTGCGGCAGAGCCACATCAGCCCTCTTAAAATGGCCGGGATTGCCACCGCGCATAATTTAACTGCTCCCACCAAAGCGATCACGCCAAGAACAGAGAGGATCAGACCGCTGCCGATCAGCGCAAGACCGACGGCCACCTCAGGCACCAGGCAAAAGATCCCGGAAACGATCAGAGCGATCCCTGCAATCAGTATAGAAGCCGCGGTTGCAACCAGCGCCAGAAACAGACCGAAAATTCCAAAAAGGATGCCGATCACTCCGCAAAGTATCCCAAACGCCACCGGAAGAATAACCGGAAGCGCACATAAGATCACTACTGCAATAAGTATGATCTTCCAGGTCCGTCCGGAGCCGGAAGCCGGATGCAGCCGTTCCCGGGGCGGCTGCCCGCCACTCTGATATGTCTGGTCTCCCTTTCGGTCATCGCCGTCCTCTGTCAGATTGGCCTTGATTTTTTCCGCCACTTTTGCCGGACTTTCCAGCTCCTCGATCACCTGCTGCTCCAGTTCCTCTCCGGCGTCATCGAAATAGTCGTTATAGTACTGCATTGCGTCTCTTCTGTCCTCTGCCGGAATATCCTGCAAAAGCGACGCCAGCTCTGTCATAAATTCCATCCGGTTCATTTATGCCGCACCTCCCTCAAATAGCTCGCTGATTTTTTTTGAATAGAGCTTCCATTCCTCATGGTAGAGCTGTAATTGTGCCATTCCTTTTGGCGTTACCCGATAATATCGCCGGTTTCTCCCGTCAAACTGACGGTCGTAGACTTCCAGACACTCATCCTTTTGAAGTCTTCGCAGGACCGGATACAGGGTGGACTCTGACACATCCAGTACTTTTCTGACATCCAGAGTAATTTTGTACCCGTAAGTCCCTTCCTTTTCCCGGGATACTACAGCCAGTACGATGGCATCCAGAAGCGCCGCTCCGGTGTTAAATACCATACCCTTTCACTCCCTTGCTGTTTTCTCCATATTATTTTTTAATTAATATTATTTAATTGACTATATTATATGATGTATAATATAGTTTGTCAACAAGTATAATAGAAAAAAGGACATCCGTTTCCCGGAACGGATGTCCTTCTTCCTTTCTTCTTTTTGATCATGATAGGGACAATTCCTTTTTCAAAGCAAAGGAATAGATGATCTTTTCTTTTACCTTCTTTCCGGTCAGTTGTTCCAGCGCCCTTGCATAATACTCCAGCTGTGCGTGATATCTTTCTTCCAGTTCCTGCCCTGACGAAACCCTGTCGGTCTTATAGTCCACAACCACCAGTTCCCCGTCTTCCTCAAAATAAGCGTCGATGATCCCCTGTACCAGCAGGATCTCTCCTTCCTGCTCGCCGGGATATATTTCCCTTGCGTCAATTCCAAGCACAAACGGCTGTTCCCGGTACAGGCGCCGTATTTTATCCGCCTCCTGCATCCGCCTGCCACAGGGGCACTGCAAAAATTCCAGGATATCCTCCGGCCGGACCGCTTCCTTCATATCTCCGGACAATTTTCCTTCCTCCTGATATCCCTCCATCGCCGCTTTCACTGTCTCAAGATCGGAAATCCCGGCAAAATCCAGCAGTTCCATAACTCTGTGATAAGCCGTACCCCTGGAGGCACCGGTAAGCACGTCTTCTTTTTGCAGGAATCTGGGGAGAAGCGGCACCACATCCGGCTCTTCATACAGTAATTCGCCCATTTGGAAGGCATCATCCACTGCCTGGTCCTCTCTGACATATGACCGCTTCTTTAATTCCGATACTGTAAACTTCATTTTTTGCTGCCTGCTTGCAGGATAAGGATACTGGTAAGCAAACTGCTCCTCCATCACTCTTTCTATCTCCGGATCTGCTTTAGTGCTTTCGACCCACGCGTCCAGGGCCGTCCTGGTCAGGCGGCTGTCTATTTCCTCTTCTACAGAAGCTTTTACAATCTGCTCCGGAGAAACAACAAAGACCTTAAAAAGTCCCTGGTCATCCGCTGCCGCCGCTGCAGGGAGCACCCAATCCCAATAGGTAACGGCGCCGCTTCTTCTTGCAAAGGTAAGCGGACGGGGGCCCTGTTTTTTCTCTGCTCCCGAAAGAGTCCCGGTCAGGATCAGCTTCTCCTTTGCTCTGGTCATAGCCACATATAAGACCCGAAGCTCTTCGCCCAGACTGTCCAGAACCTCTTCTTTCTGAATCATTTTTTTCACCAGCGTGGGTGCCTTGGTCCGTTCGTTCAGGCGCACCGCATCCAGACCGATGCCCATCCCCGGGTGGAGAGCGATGCTGCTTCTTGCGTCCTGCAGATTGAACCGTTTTCCCATCCCCGCTACAAAAACGACCGGGAATTCCAGTCCTTTACTCTTATGGATTGTCATGATCCGGACCGTATCGGTATCTTCCGCCTCTGTTCCGGCTTCTCCATAGTCCACATGATATTTCTGCAGCTGCTCGATATACCGTACGAAATGAAACAGTCCTTTATAGCTGGCTGACTCAAAAGCCCTTGCCTTCTCCACCAGCATTTCCAGATTCGCCCTTCTTTGCTCCCCGCCCGGCATCGCCTCCATAAATGCTCCAAGCCCGGTCTCTGACAGGATCTGTATAAGTAGTTCATGGATGGGGGTATACGGAACCAGTTCCCGGAATCCGTCCATCTGATCCAGCGTCTTTTTCAGTTTATTTCGGATCTGTTCTTTTGCGTCCTCCCTCTCGCAGTACTGATCTACCGCCTGATAAAAAGGCTTCCCGGGACATGTGAAGGCAATACATGCCAGTTCTTCATCACTCATATCTCCGATAGGCGAGGCGAGCACTCCTGCCAGCGGGATATCCTGCTGCCGGTTGTCCAGCACCCGCAGATAATCCAGCAGGATCCCGATCTCCCGGGTTTTAAAATATCCTTCTTTTGCTACTGTGTGAGCAGGGATTCCTTCTTCATTTAATACTTCTGCATATACATCCGCATATCCCTGGATGCTGCGGGTAAGAATTACGATATCTGAATAACGGACCGGGCGAAGTTCTCCGGTTTCTTTCTCTGTAACCCGGCCGTTTCGTATCAGCTGACGGATCCTCTCTGCGATCAGGCGTCCCTCCAGCTTACGTTCTTCCCCCTTGACATCCTCCTGCCCTGTATCCAGCACCAGAATCTCTGTCTGCATATTGTCGTCTTCCGGAAAAGAAGCGCCCGGATACAGCGCCGCATCCTGATCATAAGCAATTCCTCCAAGATCCGGCGCCATGATCTCCCGAAAAATCTGATTGACGCTTTCTAGAACTTCCGGGCGGCTGCGGAAGTTTTTATGAAGATCGATCCTCTGAGTCTTGCTTTCTCCAAGATCATAAGTATGATATTTCTCCATGAACAGCTCCGGTCTGGACAGACGAAACCGATAAATACTCTGCTTTACATCACCCACCATAAAGATATTGTATCTTCCCTGTGAGACAGAAGAAACACTGGTCAGGATCGTTTCCTGGATCAGGTTGCTGTCCTGATATTCATCGATCATAATCTCCCGGTACTGCTGCTGATATTCCAGCGCTGCAGCAGAGGGCACGAACATTCCATCTTTTTTCTCTGTCAGAATCTTCAGCGCATACTGCTCCATATCTGAAAAATCAATGAGATTCTGATTTTGCTTAGCCTCCTCATATCTGCAGGCAAACAACTCTACAAGTTCGGCCAGCTCCCGCACCGCCGGAAAGCAGACCTTAAGATCTGCCGTCATCTCTTCCATACTCTGATAGAAATACTGCTTTTTCAGGTCCTGCAGAAGCTTTTTTGCCTCCTCCCGAAGCCCTTTTACATAAGAAGCTTTTTCTTTTGAAACCTCTTTTTTCCGGTTGGCCGCAAGCGTGGGAAACGAAAGCTTCTCCATCCTGTTCAACAGATCCCGGTAGGTCTCTGCCTGTTCCAGTTCTTTGGCCTGACGAAGATCCAGAATAATCGCCGCCTCATAAACACCCGGCCCGTCAGCCTCCCCGCAGACCAAAAGAGCCTCCTCCAGAAGCGCTCTTACATCTTTGATATACTGTCTTGTCCGCGCTTTGATCATATCCGCGATCCAGGATTCCTCAAATGCCTGTTCATCCGTCGCTTCATAAGCTTTCACACAGGAGGCAAGCCAGCCTTGGGCGTCCGGATAGCTTCTGGAAAATTCATAAACTTTTAAAATCCATTCGCCCAGTTTACGGTCGCTTCTGGGGCTGCTGTAGGCCGAGATAAAATTCAGAAAACTTTCCGTTCCTTCCCTGTACTTTTCTTCCAGAACCTCTGCCAGCACATCCTGCTGCAGCAGTTTTAATTCTCCTTCTTCCCCTACCCGGAAACCGGGATCCAGATCGATCACATGAAAATGATCCCGGATCACAGAGAGACAAAAGCTGTGGATGGTGCTGATCTGTGCATTGTGGATCAACGTAGCCTGCCGTTTCAGATGTTCATTTTCCGGCATCTCTTCCAGTTTTTTTTCAATCGCGTTACGGATCCTGTCCTTCATCTCCGCTGCCGCTGCTTCTGTAAAGGTAACGATCAGAAGCTGATCCACAGACAACGGCTCCTGATCTTTTGTCAGCATGGTGATGATCCTTTCCACCAGTACTGCTGTTTTTCCGGAACCCGCCGCCGCAGATACCAGAATATTACGATTCCTCAGGCAGATGACCTGTTTTTGTTCCTCTGTCCAGCTGATCCCCATGACCTTTTGCTCCTTTCATTGCAGATATGGCTTCCTCCAGGCTCATCTTATAGATTTCCCGGTATTCATAACCTCCAATCTCTGTATCAAACCCGCAGATATTCCTATATCTGCAGTAATCGCATCCCGTTTCCTGACCTCTCCGGTAAGGACGTATGCCAATCTCCCCATCCAGGATTCTTTCCTGCACCCGCTTCACCTGGCTTACGGCGTGCTCCATCATAACCCCGAACATCTCTTCCGGCACGGCTTTCGATGTTCTGGAAAGGCTCCCGTCCCTGTTATATTTCAAAGGAGCAGCAAGAGACTCCCCTTCTTTGTTCCTGTCCAGATGTCTTAATACCTCGTCTTTACAGTTGATCACTCCATCCGGCTTCAACTCTCTTAACAGTTCTTCTTCCACCTGTTCTGGCTGCAGGCCCTCCTGTTTTTCCACCATCGGGTCTTCAATCCGATAATAAAACACGCCTGCCGGAATCACTTCTTTGCCGGGATGCTTCTTTGCCTCCATTTGAACCGCCGCATCCAGATAAACCATCAGCTGAAGCTGCAGGCCATGATAAAGCGCCGTAATATCAAAGGCTTTCTTGCCGGTTTTATAATCCACTACTTTTACATAGACCTTATCTTCTTCTGTACAGGTATCGATCCGGTCGATCTTCCCGCCCCGGAAACGCATTTCATAGGAGGAAGGCCGGAAATCTCCTGCTTCCAGCTGCCTGGTGACCGCCCATATCGTGCGTTCCAGCATGGTTTTGATCCTCCGGATCAGATACTCATTGCGTGCACTGCTGTACAACACATTGTTTCCGTAATCAGTCACCGCCTCTTCCACGCTTTCATCCATCAGCCGGTTTCTTTCTTCTCCGGTAAGCTGTGTCCAGTCTTTTTGCTCCTTTTCCGTTTTTGCCGAAAAGTATTCCAGCGCTTTGTGGCAGATGTTTCCCAGGTCTACTGCCTGAAATTCATACGTTTCCCTTTCTCTAAGTTTTAATCCATAGGTCAGAAAATGGGCGAACGCGCAGGCGGAAAATCCTTCGATCCTGGTAATACTGGCTTCAAAATCTTCTCCGTACAGCCGTTTTGCCGTCTCTTTTGTCAGCGGATCCGATGGTCTCTGATAGGATCCTGCTTTCATAAGCCTCTCCACTTCCCCGGCATACTTCGGATCTTGCCGGTACCGGCGGTAAAGCTCCATCCACACTTTGTCCGGAGCCTCCATAGCCCCGGGAATCCCCTTTGCCCACTCTGCAAATCCCAGAGCGCCGGTCCATTCCCGGTCGAAAAAACCTGCCTCCTCTACCTTGCCAACCTGCAGATCCGGATAAAGTTTCCGGATCTCCTGGATCAGATAAGAGGGTCGCATCGTCTTTCCGTCCGGAGACAGACGGCTGTAAAAAATCTCCAGCCTGCGGGAAGGCTTGGTCAGGTTCAGATACAGATAAAATTTCTGCTCATAAGCCTTTTCCTTCCCTCCTGGAGACAAAAGAACTCTGGCGCCCGCAAACCGCTCTCTGTCCCGCTCGGACAAAAGACCCGTTCTTAACAGATTACCCGGCAGATAAGCGTCGCTGGCTCCCACAAACAAAAGTGCCTTCATATCTTTTAGCCTGGTTCTTTGCATATCGCCGGCCACCACCTGATCCGGACTGGGCGGGATCACCCCAACCCGGGCTTCCTCAAGGCCCGCGTCCAGAAGCCTGGCATATTCCTTCAGACTGACTTCCTCATCCCCCAACAGTTCCGTCAGTTTATCAAACAGTTCAATCACGATTCGGTAAACCTGTGCATACTCTTTGGCCAGCGCCAGCCGGCCTGACGCCTGGAACTCTTCTTCTCTTCGTTTTAATTTCCTCTGAAGATCCTCCCGAACCATAAATTCATAAATCGCCATGGTAATATCCCGGACCGTTTTCTTCCGCTGCTTTAATACATAAAGCAGACCATCTACTTTTTCCACCAGCTGGACCCGGCAATGATTAAACTTTTCAAGATCTTCTTCTGTGGTAAATTTCATCCGGCGGATCCAGCGTTCCTGCCACTTCTTATATCCCTTAATCCCAAGACCGGTTACATAATTTTCCAGCGCGTCTGTTTCTTCCATAGAAAAACCGGATAAATTAGTACGAAGGAAACGAAAAACACTGTCTGCAGTAAAGTTCTGTTCTGCCATAAAAAGAAGGCTTCGCAGATATTCTATAAACGGATTCAACAAGATGCTTTTCTTCTGATCCATAAAAAAGGGAATCTCATAGCGCTGGAACGCCTGCTTTAATTCTTCTGCATAGACATTCATGTCACTGACGATCACACCGATTTCCCGATAGCGGTATCGTTCTTTCCTTACCAGTGCGCGGATCCTTCCCGCTGCAGCCATAGCTTCTTCCCTGGGATTTGCTGCCGCAAAGACCTGCACGCCTTCCGGTTGTCCTGGAAAGGTTTCTGTCTGATAGCGGAACAGATTTCGTTCCAGAAATTTAAGAGACGGACTGTTTTCAAAGCGTTTCGGAACTTCCCCGAAAAGGCGCACCGGTTCCCCGATCTCTGTCTTTGCTTCTTCCGCCAGCTTCAAAAGACCCGAAGCCATCTGTTTACTTAGAGCGAATAACTGATACGGATGGCGGTAAGTAAAGGGATCTTCTCTCTCATCCACGGTCACAGTGACACAGACCTTCCGACAATACCGCAAAAGTTCCAGAAGCAGCCGGTTCTGCACCGGCGTAAACCCGGTAAAACCATCCAGAACCACAACACTGTTTTTTAACATCTCTGACTTCTTTACTTCTCTTCTTAACACATCCAGAAGCTCTTCCTTCGTGATATACCGATCCTCCAGATATTTGGTAAAACCACGATACAAGATCTTAAGATCCTGCAATTTATAATACAGTCTGGAATCTTTCCCTGACGCCTCCATGACTTTCCGGATTTCTTCTTCTCCGATGTCATACTGGGCAAATTCCGAAAGGACTGACTTTATCTCGCTGATATAACCCTGTTTTCGTATATTTCCTTTCAGCACCTTCAACTGATCCTCATAATCAGCGGCGATCTTCCGCAGGATCAGATTTTTCCCCTCGTCATCCAGCACCGGCAGACTGCCTCCTCCGGTCTCTTCAAACACGCGATACGCAAGCCTTGCAAAGCTTAGCACATCAATATTCATGATCCCACGCCTCGGGTGCATGCTGACCAGATCCTTCTGCGTCTGCATGGTAAACTGCTCCGGCACCAGGACAATAAAATTCTGTTCCGGATGCTCCATTGATTCCCGGATCACAGACTGATACAAAGTATAAGATTTTCCCGATCCCGACGGGCCAAAAATAAACTGAAGCGCCATAATTCCTCCCTGTTTGCATCCAAGACTTACTCTTCTTGCTTTTGAAGCATTTAACAGCTTTATTTTAACACGGGCAGCCGGATAGTACAACGAAGAGTGTAAAGCCACGCCTGTACGCCGGTTTGCCGCCATACCAAAAAGGGACATGCTTGTTGCATGTCCCCGTCAGATCTCATTGTATCATCTTATGCATTTCTCAGTTTCTCTGTGAATTCATTGCTCAGCGTCAGTTTTGCTACATAAAATACATCGCCGGTCATAAATACACTCCAGTCATCCTCAATCTCCACCTGCAGGTCTCCGCCCGGCATGTGCACGATCACCTTACTGCCTGTCATACCGAGTTTATAGGCAACGCCGGCCGCCGCACAGGCTCCTGTACCGGAAGCCAGGGTATAGCCGGCTCCGCGCTCGTAAATCTCGATAGCCACATGCTCTTTGTCAATCACCTTCATAATCTGCGTGTTGATCCGGTTCGGAAAATATCTTGCGATTTCAGCATAATCACCGATCTTGCACACCAGCGGTTTGGAAATCTCCCGCATCGGGATCACACAATGCGGATTTCCGATAGAAACACAGGTTACCGGATACAGCGTTCTGCCAAAAACCATATCCTCATTGATTACTTCCCTGCGCTCGCCGGTTACCGGGATATCATCACTCCAGAACGACAGTTTCCCCATGGAAACACGCAGACGGCTTCCGTCCTCATTCAGAAAGGTCACATCCACCGGGCCGTTTCCCGTATATAACGTAAAATGCTTCTTCTGTATATAACTTGCGTCCTTCAGATACTTCGCAAAAATCCGCACACCATTTCCACTGGTCTCCGACTCACTGCCGTCCGGGTTCCACACCTTCACATACATACCGTCCTCCCGGAGCACCGGGCCCTCCAGCACACCGTCCGATCCAAGACCCGCATTCCGGTCGCAGATCAGCTTCACATTCTCCGGCGTCAGCTCCAGCTCATTCTTGTTCGGATCAAACACCACATAATCATTTCCCAGCCCATGATACCTCTGTAAAACAACCTTCATAACATAACCTCCGAAATCATAAGATTACCACACTATATTCTTATCATATCAGGCATTATTTCCCAATACAACACAAATCCTGTTATATATATTGCAAATCCTGCTCTTTCATGATACATTTGGGACGTAGTCCTTTTGCAAAGGACTACGTCCCAAATTGCATTTTACCCTGTACCTAATTGCATTTTACCCTGTACCCAAATGGAGTTTTTATGGAAATGTATACAAAAAAAGGCTACCTCAACAGCGAATTCCGGCTTTTTCATCTGACCGACCGGGAAACGCATGAGATTGCCTATCACTATCATGATTTTGATAAGATTACGATTTTTATCAAGGGAAATGTCAGCTATATGATCGAGGGAAAGTCTTATGCACTGAAGCCTTATGATATTGTGCTTGTGCGGCATGGAGATATTCATCGGCTTTCGGTGGATAATTCTGTGCTTTATGAACGGATCATCGTTTATATTTCTCCAAATTTTATAGATGCCTACCATACGGATTCTTATGACTTAAGTTTTTGTTTTCGGAAGGCCGAGCTGGAGCATTCCAATGTACTGCGTATTTCTTCTCTGGAGAAAAGTTCTCTTTTCCGCTCGATCATGCGTCTGGAACATTCTTTTTCGGATGACGGCTATGCTTCGGAGCTGTACCGTCAGGTCCTTTTCCTGGAGTTTATGATCCACTTAAACCGGGCCGCAAGGAAAAACCGGCTGGAATTTATTGATACGCAAAAGTGTAATCTGAAGATCCAGGAAATTCTGCAGTATATCAATAATCACCTGTCTGAAGATCTGACCATTGACGGGCTGTCAGGCCGTTTTTTTATCAGCAAATATTATATGATGCGGCTCTTTAAGCAGGAAACCGGTTACACGCTGGGGCAATACATCACGCAGAAGCGGCTTTTGCTTGCCAGGGAACTGATCCTGTCCGGCGTCCCCAGCACGCAGGTCTGTTTTGACTGCGGATTCCGGGATTACTCTACGTTTTCCCGTTCCTACAAAAAATTATTTCAGGAATCCCCACGGGAGACCCTTGCGCTTTCATAATCTGTTATCCGGCAGAATTCGTCTGAACGGATTTGCCGGACGCGTCTCCTTTCACTTTCGCGTAAATCTCTGCCGGTACAAATGCCTGCACAAAAATCCCGTCCTCCCGGTATTCCTCAGTGTTTATTTCTCCGTATTTTCGGATCAGCTGAATCTTTGGGACCTCATGATAAGAATACAGATCTTCAATATAAATCTTCTGCTGGCGAAGCACTGTCTCAATAGCAACCAGCAGTTCATCCAGGCCATCTCCGCTCTTTGCCGAGATCCGTACCGTGTGGTCTGCGCGGAAATCTCTGGCCATCTGATCAAATCCTGCCTTGTCTTTCTTATTAAAAACCGTGATTACCGGCTTATCTGTGATCTCCAGGTTATGAAGCGTCTCATAAACCGTATACATCTGTTCATCCATCTGCGGACTGGACGCGTCCACCACATGCAGGATCAGATCTGCATACTTTGCCTCCTCCAGTGTACTGCGAAATGCATCGATCAGATGATGGGGCAGTTTCCGGATGAATCCCACCGTATCTGTCAGAAGGATCTTCTGTCCACTGGGAAGCTTTCTCTCCCGGGTTGTCGGATCCAGGGTCGCAAAAAGCTGATCTTCCGCCAGGATCCCAGCGCCGGTTAGGGTATTTAAAAGTGTAGATTTCCCTGCGTTTGTATATCCCACAATGGCCGCCACCGGAATGCGGCTTTTGCTTCTCTGTTCTCTCGTAACCTCACGATGTCGTTTGACTGCCGCCAGTTCCCGGTTCAGCTGAGCGATCCTGCTCTTGATGAGTCGCCGGTCCATTTCCAGTTTCTTTTCCCCGGGCCCTCTGGTGCCGATCCCCCCGCCAAGCCTTGACATGGCCGTTCCAAATCCGGCCAGCCTGGTCTGCCGGTATTTCAGCTGTGCCAGCTCCACCTGGATCTTCCCTTCGCTGGTAGAAGCTCTGCCTGCAAAAATATCCAGGATCAGAAGGGTCCGGTCCATAACCTTAGCGTCCAGCTCATCCTGCAGGTTTTTCATTTGCACAGGCGAAAGTTCATCATCACAGATCACACCGGTCGCCTGCGTTTCCCACAGAAGATCCCTGATCTCTTCCAGCTTTCCTTTTCCCACATAGGTTGCTGGATGAATCTGTTCCCGGCTCTGGATCACACAACCTTCCGTTACAGCGCCGGCCGTCCCGGCAAGCTCCTTTAATTCCTCAAGGGATCGTCTGGCTTCCTCCTGATCTCCCAGGCTCACCCCCACCAGAATGACCCGTTCCTGTTCTTCTGCCAATTCAATCATACAGTTCTTCATCCTACTCTAATTCTCTGGTCTCAAGAAATGTCAGTTCCTTGCGGGCGTTTTCATCGTCCGGGTATTCTTCCAGATACTCTTCAAGCTTCTGCACAGCGCTCTGCCAGTCCTCCATCTGCTCATAGGCTGCTATCACATTATACTTCATCTCCTGCACCAGTTCTTCGCTATTTCCTTCCCTGGTAAGACCCAAATTAAAATAATTCAGCGCCGAGGAAGGTTCTTCCAAGCGCAGCGCACAGCAGCCAATAAAATTATAAAGAGTACCGGTCTTCTGGGCCCCATTTTCCAGCGCGCTCTTAAACGCTTTTTTCGCGCCCTCATAATCCTTTAATTCCCATCTGGCAATCCCCAGTCCCCGATAAGCTTCGCCGGGATGATTTCCCTTTTCGGCCGCCGCCTGAAACTCTTCTTCCGCCTGCTCATATTCCCCTGCTTCCAGATATTCCAGCCCCTTTTCCGGAGAACCGGAACAGCCGGCAAGGGAAAGTGCCAGCGCAAGCGCCGGTATCACTGCTTTTATTTTCATGATCCAATCTCCTAACTTCTGTCACACCGACAGACTATACCTGATACTTGACCACCCACACAGCATTTAAGATGACCACAAACATAACGCCAACCTCCGCCAGAATGGCCTCCCACATTCCAAACCATCCCACTGCCGCAAGGATCAGGATCAGAACCTTTACCACCATGGCAAACGTAATATTCTGGCTGACTACCCGCAGCGTCTCCTTGGCGATCTTGATCGCGTCAACAATTCTGGACAGTTCGTCATCCATCAGGATCACATCCGCAGCCTCCACAGCCGCCGCCGATCCAAGCGCGCCCATGGCAATCCCCACGTCCGCCCTTGCCAGCACCGGCGCATCATTGATCCCATCCCCTACACAGACCAGTTTTTCACTGCCGTCCTGCAGACTCATAAAATCCTGGAGCTGTTCCAGTTTATCTTCCGGCATCAGGTTGGTATAAGCATAATCCATTTGCAGCTCCTTTGCAACCTCTTTGCCGGAGCTGGTGGTATCTCCGGTCAGCATAACCAGTACAGCCCTGCATTTTTCCCGCAGATACTGAAGCGTTTCTTTCGCGTCTTCTTTGACCGAATCTGCGATCAATATGTATCCGGCATAATGATCCGCGACAGCCACAAACACCGGCGTACCCGTGCCGGTTACCTCTTCACAGGAAATGTTCTGGCGCTCCATCAGCCGCCGGTTCCCGATATAAACTCTTTTTCCTTCAAACATTGCATTTACGCCGTATCCCGGCATTTCCCGCATCCGGTAGACTTTGTTCTCCCGGATCTCTCCCTGATAAGCCTCTTTCAGGGACTGGGCGATGGGATGATTGGAATGATATTCCACATGAGCCGCGATCCGCAAAAGCTCCTGCTCCGTCATCCCCACCGCTTTGATTTCTTTCACTTTGAAAACGCCCTCCGTCAGCGTTCCGGTCTTATCAAAGATAAACGTATCTGCTTTTGCCAGAGTTTCCAGGTAATTGCCGCCTTTTACCACAACCCCGTGTCTGGCCGCCGAAGCGATCCCTCCCAGAAATGCGATGGGCACTGACATCACAAGCCCTGTCGGGCAGGCAATGATCAGAAAGATCAGCCCGCGATAGATCCAGGTCTCCCAGTTCCCATAGGAAAATGTCAGGGAAGGATAGATCATTACCGCCAGGGCGCAGATCAGCATAGCCGGAACATACGCCCGGGAAAATCTGGAAACAAAACTTTCGCTCTCTGCTTTTTTATTCTGCGCGTCTTCCACCATTTCCATAATCCGGGAAACTGTAGAATCTACATACAGGGCGGTAACCTTTGCTTCGATCTCTCCGCTTAGGTTAATGCAGCCGCCATAGATCTGATCCCCCGGCCAGGCCGCTCTGGGAACCGATTCCCCGGTCAGCGCTTTCGTATCAATGCTTGTGGTTCCTGAAGTCACAACCGCATCTGCAGGAATCCTCTCCCCGGGACGGATCACGATCGTATGTCCCGGCTTTAATAAAGAAGGATCTACTTTAAATTCTCTTCCCCGTACCTTTCTGGTCGCAGACTCCGGCCGGATATTGATCATACTCTCAATCGAACGCCTGGCATTGTCTGTGGTATATGCTTCAAACATCATCCCCAGTTCAAACAGCAGCATCACAAGAACGCCTTCTGCGTATCTGCCCACGCCAAAAGCGCCGATCGTTGCAAGAATGATCAGCGTATACTCTGTCAGAAATTTCTTTTTCAGAAAAGCCTCCTGCAGCTTTTGAAATGCATCAAACCCGATAAGCAGGTAAGCCGCGAAAAACCACACAAAACGCAGCGCATCCGGAAGGATCGCCTGTGTAGTCACTGCGATGGCCAGCAGGTAAAGGATCACGCCTGCTCCATATATTTTTACCCTTCTCTTCAGTTCTCCCGTCATAGTTCCTGTCCTTTTCATAACTGTTATAGATAACCATTATAAATAATTATGCCAAACGGCGATTTTTATTTCAACCGTTTGGCATAAAATGAAAGGAAAATTAATATTTTTGTAATGAATTATTTCACATTTAATCAATCTGCCAGTCAATGGGAGATACTCCATGCGCTTCCAGAAATGCGTTTGTCTGACTAAACGGACGGCTTCCGAAAAATCCCCGGTATGCTGAAAGGGGACTCGGATGAGGCGCTTTTAAGATCAAATGATTCGGATTCGTCAACATGCGTTCTTTTTTTGCCGCCGGGCTTCCCCATAAGATAAAAACAATGGGACGATCCTGCTCGTTCAGCGCCCGGATCGCCGCGTCCGTAAATTCTTCCCATCCGATATTCCGGTGGGAATTGGCCTGGTGGGCCCGGACCGTCAGTACCGTGTTCAGCATCAATACGCCCTGTTTTGCCCACTTGGTCAGACAGCCGTGATCCGGGATCCTGCATCCCAGATCATCATGCAGCTCCTGATAGATGTTGACAAGAGAAGGCGGGATCTGCACTCCTTTTTGTACGGAGAAACAAAGCCCGTGCGCCTGTCCGTAATTGTGATAGGGATCCTGTCCCAGGATCACCGCTTTCACACAGTGGAGCGGGGTCAGATGAAATGCGTTGAATATGTCGTCAGCCGGAGGAAAAATCTGCCGGGTCTGATATTCTCTGTTTACAGTTTCAAATAATTGTTTATAATACGGCTTGCGGAACTCTCCTTTCAGAGCATCCAGCCAGTCATTGGAAATCGCTGCCATATGTACCCCTTCCCACATTCGGTCTACAGACGGACCGGAACATTTTTTTGTCGCAGATACGCTTTTACATCCCGGATCTCAAGTTCCTTGTAATGAAACAAAGAAGCCGCCAGAGCCGCATCCGCCCTGCCCAGTGTCAGAGCCTCGTAAAAATGCTCTTTCGTGCCTGCTCCGCCGCTGGCGATCACAGGAATATTGACCGCCTCTGCGATTGCTCTGGTAAGCGCAAGATCGTAACCTGCCTTGGTGCCGTCACAGTCCATACTGGTGAGAAGGATCTCTCCTGCCCCAAGCTTTTCTGCCGTCATCGCCCATTCCACCGCATCAATCCCCACATCGATCCGGCCGCCATTTTTATAAATATTCCACCCGGTGCCGTCCGGCCGCTGCTTTGCGTCGATCGCCACGACTACGCACTGGCTTCCGAACTTGTCTGCCGCCTCTGAAATAAGGGAAGGCGTATTGATCGCCGATGAATTAATGGAAATCTTATCCGCTCCTTCCCGCAGAAGCGCCCGGAAGTCTTCCACTGTCCGGATCCCGCCGCCTACCGTAAAAGGGATAAACACCGTCTGCGCCACCCTTCGCACCATCTCTGTCACCGTTTTTCTTGCATCCGAAGTTGCCGTAATATCCAGAAACACCAGTTCATCAGCGCCCGCTTTGTCATAAGCCGCCGCGATCTCCACCGGGTCTCCGGCATCTCTTAAATCTACAAAATTCACTCCTTTTACTACCCGTCCGTCATGGACATCCAGGCAGGGAATGATCCGTTTTGTATGCATTCTGTGTCCCCTCCTATGCCTTTGTTTCCACAAAATTTTTCAGGATCTGCAAGCCTGTGCTGCTGCTCTTCTCCGGATGGAACTGGCAGGCAAACACATTCCCCTGCTCCACGGAAGCATGGATCATGGTAGTATACTCTGTCCTGGCTGTTACGATCCTTTCATCCGCTGCTTTCAAATAATAAGAATGTACAAAATATACATAAGGTTCTTCCGGAAGCCCCCGGAATAATCTGCCGTTATGAAGAAGTTCCAGGGAATTCCATCCCATATGAGGGATCTTATATCCTTCTTTTTCCGGCAGCCGCAAAATCTCTCCCTTTAAGATTCCAAGCCCCTCTGTCCCGGGCGCCTCGTCGCTTCGTTCAAATAAAAGCTGAAGCCCCAGGCAGATTCCCAGAAAAGGTGTCCCTCTTTCCGCCACCTGACGGATCACAGGCACCAGGTCGTATCTGTGAAGTTTTTCCATGGCATCGCCAAAAGCACCCACTCCGGGCAGAATAACCTGGTCTGCATTCAGGATCTGGCCGGCGTCTCTGGTGACAGCCACCTCCTGTCCCAGATGGATCAGCGCTTTTTCTACACTTTTTATATTTCCCGCATCGTAATCTATGATCGCTATCAATCCTCTGCTCCTCTTCTTTCCCATTTCTTTCCCATAATATCTTTTTATTCTACATCAAGTTCAAACCAGAATTCAACACCATTGTCATAATTCTTCACGCCATATTCCTGATGAAAAGACTCCATGATGGCCTTTACGATAGACAGCCCTATGCCATTTCCTCCATATTCCCTGGTGTGGGCTTTGTCCACTTTATAAAACTTCTCCCAGATATGACAAAGGTCGGATTCCGGGATTGGTTTCCCTGTGTTAAAGACGCTTGCCCTTGCTTTCTTTCCTTCTTTTACAATCTTTACTTCTACAACTTTTTCCGCCGCCGCATGATGGATGGCATTGCTGACATAATTACGGATCACCTGCTCGGTCTTAAACTCATCCGCCCACACATAGACCGGCTCTTCCTGACCAAAGACCATTCGTATTCCCTCCTGGGACGCCAGGATCTCCATACTCTGTAAGACTCCCCGGATCAGCGCCGCCAGATCAAAGCGTGTAAATTCGATGTCCTCATCGCCAAATTCCAGCTGATTCAGAGTCAGCAGATTTTTCACCATCTGGTTCATCTTCATGGCTTCGTCCATGATCACATCACAGTAAAATTCCCTGCTCTCCGGATCGTCGCTGATCCCGTCTTTAAGCCCTTCTGCGTACCCCTGGATCAGTGCGATGGGCGTCTTCAGTTCATGAGAAACATTTCCCAGAAATTCATTCCGCATTTCTTCCAGCTTCTCTTTCTGTTCAATATCCTTCAAAAGGCTGTTATTTGCCTTTTTCAATTCCGAGATCGTCTGCTCCAGTCTGAAGGACATGCGGTTAAAATTCGCGCCCAGCTCTCCGATCTCATTTTGACCTCCGCTGGTATATTTTGCTTCAAAATTCAGATTGGCCATCTGATCTGACAACTTAGCCAGTTCCAGGATCGGATCTGTCAGCTTTTTAGAAAAGTACCAGACCAGAATGCCGCCGATCACGATCAGAACACTGCCGATATATATCAGGAAACGATTGGAGATGGCCGCGCTTTCGCGCATACTTTCCAGGGGACTTCTCATCAGGAACTGACTCCCGTCTTTAAATTTTCCCCACATAACCAGATACTCTGTCTCATTCCATGGATCTCTTGCCTGAAGCATCTGATACGAATCCGTGCTTTCCAGGATCTGCCCACTTTTCTGTGCCTGATTGATCACATATCCCAGCAGCTGATTCAGCAGCATTTCTTCATTATGGACATTCGTATATTTTTTCCCGCTTCTTTGGTCCAGGATCAGAAATGACATGTTGTTGCGTTCCGCCTGCTTCAGGAGCTCACTGGTAGAGCCCTCTTCTTCATAAGCCTGTTCTTCAACCAGCTGCCCCAGCCCGTCATACATTTCCCGGAAGCTTTTCTCCTTATTCGTAATATAGTAAGGTTCGAGAAATGTGACGTTGATGACAAGAAGGGCCGCCAGCATGCACACCAGAAGCGCAATAAAGATGGCGATCATCTGCCGCCTGACTGAATACTTCATTTACGCGTCCACCTCGAATTTGTAACCCATTCCCCAGATGGTTTTTATATAGCTACCCTTTTCACCCATTTTACTCCGCAGTTTTTTCACATGCGTATCAATAGTCCTGGCATCCCCGAAATAATCATAATTCCATACATTGTTAAGGATCTTTTCCCTGGAAAGCGCAATCCCCTGATTTTCCAGAAAATAAGCAAGCAGCTCAAATTCTTTATAGCTAAGCTCAATCTCTTTGCCGTCAATCTTGACCTGATGAGCGGACTTATCCACCGTAATGCCTCCGGCTGTCAGGACTTCTCCTGCGCCCATGCCATGGCTGCGTCTTAACAGAGCCCCGACTCTTGCTACCAGAATCTTCGGGCTGAAAGGCTTGGAAATGTATTCGTCTACCCCCAGCTTAAATCCCTGCAGTTCGTCCCGCTCTTCCGCCCTTGCCGTCAGCATGATCACCGGTATCTGAGAACTTTGCCGAATCTCCCGCAAAGTCTGCCACCCGTCCATTTTGGGCATCATAACATCCAGAATAACCAGCGCGATCTCCTTTTCTTCATAAAAAATATCCATAGCTTCCACGCCGTCTGCCGCTTCCAGAACTTCATATCCCTCCCGCTCCAGGAAATCCCGGACCAGTTTCCGCATACGGCTTTCATCATCTACAACCAGTATTTTTAAATTTTCCATACTTTTGCCCTCCATTTTATCTTATCATAACAGAGACCTGTGACATTTCTGTGATCATTATACCACACGCGCAGGGAAGGAAGCGACGCCGCAGGCGGCATTTACTTCCCAAGCCGTGGCTTGCCGGTAGAATCCCCGCGCAGCGGGGCGGCCCAATGCAATTGGGCCGGATTGCACTCATGTGCAATCATTATACCACACGCGCAGGGAAGGAAGCGACGCCGCAGGCGGCATTTACTTCCCAAGCCGTGGCTTGCCGGTAGAATCCCCGCGCAGCGGGGCGGCCCAATGCAATTGGGCCGGATTGCACTCATGTGCAATCATTATACCACACGCGCAGGGAAGGAAGCGACGCCGCAGGCGGCATTTACTTCCCAAGCCGTGGCTTGCCGGTAGAATCCCCGCGCAGCGGGGCGGCCCAATGCAATTGGGCCGGATTGCACTCATGTGCAATCATTATACCACGCGCGCAGGGAAGGAAGCGACGCCGCAGGCGGCATTTACTTCCCAAGCCGTGGCTTGCCGGTAGAATCCCCGCGCAGCGGGGCGGCCCAATGCAATTGGGCCGGATTGCACTCATGTGCAATCATTATACCACGCGCGCAGGGAAGGAAGCGACGCCGCAGGCGGCATTTACTTCCCAAGCCGTGGCTTGCCGGTAGAACTCCCCGCGCAGCGGGGCGGCCCAATGCAATTGGGCCGGATTGCACTCATGTGCAATCATTATACCACAAAAACAGCAGCCGTCTACGTCTGTGTTTTACGCAGCAGCTGCTGTTTATCCTCTTTCTTATCCTATATTTTTTTGCGTGCCAGCCACACTGCTCCCGCAAGTGCGGCCAATCCGGCTGCCATCATAACGTATATTCCTGCCGGTGTTTCTCCTCCTGTCACCGGAAGTTGAAACGAAGCGTGATTTGTAATCTCATAAGTATGATCATAGAATAAATACAGCTTTTCTTCCGGCGCATAAACACATTGGCTTTTATCAACCTTTTTATCTTCCACTTCCTGTTCAGACATCTTAAGCGGAATCGTTATGGTCAGCGGCTCCTTCAACAAAGTATGTCCTTTTGCTGTCTGAATCTCTGTAATTGTATAAACGCCCGGCGCAAGATCCGCAAATAAAACTTCTCCATTTTCTCCGGTATCTTTCTTTTCCATACGTTTTCCCCTTTTGTCCTGCAATTCAAACACAGCTCCGGCAAGAGGCGTTTTCCCGTCCATATCCAGTTTACGGATCTTCACGCTTCCTTTTAGCAAAGTATTCTCAATCGCGTATGAATAGTCCCCCGTCTGACGGATCTTTGAATGATATCCGGTGATTTCTTTCTCTTCTACCGTATATTGATACATCTTTCCTTTCGCATCATACTTTTCCAGATTTTGAAATGTCCCCTTCCATCCTGCCTTTTCTGTTAATTTCATTGTCTGGATTTTTTCCCCGTTTCTTAGGAGAAAAATCTCTGCTTCTTTTGGCCTGTCCGGATCGTCTTCGTCTTTCCATATTTTTTCCACCTGCACTTTTATATATTCAATTTGAAACAGGACCGACGCCCCTTCCGTTTGGATCCTCAAAACATTATCCTGGTTCTGAAGGATCTCTGCATCAGAGGATTGTACAGAAGGGGGCACGCTTCCACCTGCTTCTGCCGTGGTGATCGCCGCTTTCTCAGTAAGAATTGCTACGCCAGTCTGCCTGGAAAGAATCCGTCCCATTTCATCCACCTCATAGATATAATAAGTCCCCGGTTCCAGATCACTGATCCTGGCTGTCCCTGCAGTTTCCCCTGCTTTCACTGTCAAATACGTCTCTCCGGCAATATCTTTTACATACTCCTTCGTCTCCTTTTCTTTCGTACAGACAAAACGATACTTCGTATCTTTCTCGAAAACAGCGCCTTCTATGGATTTATTTACTGTAATATCCGGTTTTTTCTGTCTGTTAAAAATGATGCTGGGAGCAGACATTGTCTGTTCCAAAATACGTTCCGGCTCCTGCGTCGTCGTATAAGTCAGCTTCTGTTCCTCATTAGAGACCATTGCCTTATCAGCCCCGTCCGTAGAATTCTGGTAATCCCCGTAGCAAATGGGAAACGACATCTCATGGCCCGTCTCCTGATATCCTCCGTCTGTCAGCTCTCCGATATGCCAGTATATGGTCCTGCTATCCCTGACGTAAATATACTGCGCTCCATGAAGGGCTGCCTGATATACTTCCAGCGGCACTCCTTTTTCTTTTCCTCTCCCGTTCCGTCCAGCACTTTCCACCCGGAAGATAATTTCCTTTCATCCAGTGAGAACGGAGCGCTTAACTGATCTGTATAAAAAGCGTCTTTTCCCTGGATATCTATCACATATTGCCGGTCGATCCGGTCCATGATCTCTTTTTTCAACTGTTCAAAATCACTGGTAACCCTGGCATATGCGGCAGTTCCGGTAGAATCTGTCTGATCCATCCGCTGCTTCAATCCGGTCTGGTCATACTGATTCACCCCTACCCCGCAGGCATAAATGGTTACCCCCGGAATCTTCCGGAGCCTGGCGATCTCATTTTCTCCGTTAATTCTGGGATTTTCACTGTCCAGAGACGTTCCTACGGTTCCCTGTGGCATACCGTCTGTCAGAAACACGATCAATGTATCCTTTTGTGCATCCTCCAGACTGCGCCCTTCCAACAGCGCCAACGCCTCCTGAAACGCTATTGCCCAATTCGTCCCGTCATAAGTAAACGCATGATCGATCTGATCCTTCAATTGTTTCTGGTCTGTCGTAAAACCAATCTCCGTCACACCCTCCTGCCTGGTCATACGGCCTGCATTATCAATATACAATCCATCTGCCGAACCGTTTGCATGTGCGTTATCCCAGTTTCCCTGTTTGGGCACATCCCCCCAAAAGGGAATATAAGCAACCTGATTGTCCGGGTTGAAAGCAAAGATCTGTGTCAGAAGCGTGTTCATAAAATCCTGTGATTTTGCCAGACGGTCATTGGTCTGACATTGCTGCATGGCACAGGTACTTAAGATCCATTTCCCGCCATGTTTGATCATCTGTGTCACATCCAGAAAATAAGCAGGCTGCTCTTCTGACGGATAATTCTTTTCTCCTTTTTCATCATAATAGACTCCCCGGGTCATCCGGACAACTCTTCTTCCCTCGGCAAGATATTGATTTCTTGCTTCATCCCGCGAGATCATCTGATAGTGATGCAGATCCGTCTTCGCTATGTTATAAAGATTATTTCCCTGAACCATAGACCAGGCCGGAAGCCCGGTGGCAGGATCCGTTTCTGTCAGCAGGTAATAGTGAGCATCCTCCTGACAGGGAGAATTATAGCTCATCTCTCCGTTGTGCATCCAGCCTTCTCTGTACCCTGGATATCCGGAATCTGCATCTTTAAAAAGAAGCCTTTGCATATAGTTTTCTTCCGTTGCGATATCGCTGACGGTTTCCGACCACCCGTAAGAATTTTGAATCGGATACCACAGGACTGCATCCGGAGTTCCCCATCCGCGGCGCACCACTTCCAGATTGTATCCGTAATTCGCATCCATAGAGCCGGACTTGTCCTGAATCAGTATGACATTCATGTCTTCTGTCCCCTGAATCATTCCGGAGTTTGACCGATATTGAAGCGTCACTTTTCCGTTTCCATTTGATGGGTCCACCCATTGTGTCCTCTTCCGGATATCTGTCGTCAGATTCCGGACATCCGGAACCGACATCAGACTGATCCTGGAATCTGTTCCTTTTTGCATGTACCGGTCATAGTATTGCGCCTGGCCTGGTTCTTCCTTTACGCAGGGCTCCCTGTCTCCTTCATCTGCCTCAGGCCTGCCGTATTCCACACTCCCATCTTCTCGAAGAATCTTTCCGTTTTCGATAGAAACGATACTGTTTACCGCATCTGTTGCCAACACTGACTGTACATATCCGCAGATCAGCACGCAAAAAAGTATAGTCAGAAAAAAGGCAGAAAGTTTCCGTTTATGTTTCATATATTCACCCGCCGTATACACAGCTTTTCCTTTCTATATCAGCATCTACTCCCAGATTCTGTCATTTTTCACTCCATTCCGACGCCATCGAAAAAATGTCACCCCAAGAAAACCAGTCAGAAAGGCTGCCAGGCTGATCCAAAGAGCATGAAGATATTCTCTCATCCATTCAGACCCTCTGTCTTTCGCGCTATCTGCCGCTTCGTTTTTCACCTTTTCAGGATCGCTGACTCTTTCTCCCCTGACCAGCAGACGATGCGAGTTCACCCCATATGGGGTGCATGTAACCAGTGTACAGTAATCTTTCCCGCTTTCAATATACAAGTCCGACAGATCTGCAGGTCTTACGATTTTGATCTGATCCGTTTCATAGGCCAATGTTTCTCCCCAGATATGCAGGAAAAAAACATCTCCTTTTTCCATTGCGGTAAGATCCGTAAAAAGTTTTGCCCGACCAATTCCCGTGTGTCCGGTCAATACGCTGTGTGTACTCTCTCCTCCGACCGGCAGCGACGTTCCGTACAGATGGCCCGCCCCTTTTTGCAGCACTTCTTCTGTGGTCCCGTGATAAATCGGCAGCCTTACCCCTATAACCGGGATCTCAATACTTCCCATAACGCCGTCTGCATCCGCAGACAACACAGAGCAATAATTTTCTTTCTTTTCTCCGGGAATCGCTGCAATAAAAGGATCCGTCAGACGGACATTCCCGCAAGCCAGAGACTCATTATATTGATAAGCCTCCCTGAGGATTCTTTTTTTCCCACTGGCGTTCATGTTTTCTGCTGTCTCCGCAATCTCTTTTACATAAGAACCTGCGCGAACCTCAAACATAAGATTAGAAAGGAACGGATAACCCATGAGCCCTGCCGCAAGAAGAAACAGCAGCAGCACCTGAAAAGTTCTCCCCCTCCTCCTGTTCTTTTTCATGCTGTCTTTTTCTTCTTTCTGTTCTTTTTGGATTTCTTTGTAACCAGAATCACTCCAGCCAGCGCGGATCCGCATCCTGCCAGTGTAAATATAAGGCTTCCCCAGCCTCCTGTCTGCGGCAGGCGAAAAGATCGGGTATTCAGAACAGCCAGCTCTACTCTCGCATTCGGAGATTCTTCCCCATGATCCCGGTATATACTCATCTGCGCCTTTTTCTGATCCACCGTTGCAGCAGACGCAGTTCCCTCTCCTTTCGCCTCGTTAATTTCTATGATGACAGGCTCCTTTAGCAGAGAATACTGATCATCCGTAGCGATTTCTGTCAACGCATAAGTATCTGCTTCCAAACCGTTGATCAGAAGCCTTCCATCTGCCGCAGGCACAAAAACTGTCGCCTGGTCTTCATCTGTCGTCTTATGGCCGTCTGTAATGTAAAAGATCCCTTCTTCTTCGGAAACTGCAGTCATAAAATATCCATCTGTCATATTTTTCAAAAGAAACTGCACCTGTTCGGGATTTCCTTTCTCGCCGTCTTTTTCTTCAAATTCCTTTTGAAGATCCAGACCATACACATATACTTTTGCCTGGTCCGTCAGCGTATCCGTATCCTCTTTGCTCGTACGGCTCCAGGTAAGCTGCACCTCATTTTTGTTTCCCTTATCTCCCAGTACAGTTGCAGCATCTGAATCAATCGTACAGGAATACGCCACTGTCAGATACATACCGGAACGTAACGGATTGATTTCCGCAAGACCGTTTTCTGTAATGTGGATCATCGCTTCCTGTTCACTGTATTCCACATAAAAATTAGGAGAATCCTTTCCCCAGACATCCAGCGCATTTTCTGTGCGGTTCATCCTTGCGTCTTCTTCATTTTTATAAAAGTAAATGGAAAAATCTTGATTGTATGTCAGACCGACATCTATTTTGTCATGAAATGTATACTTACTTAGATATGTTGCTTCAGATGTGATACCCGGAAGATGTGAGACAAACAGATACTCCATCACATCTCCTTCTGACCCGGTGGCCGTATCCTCATATGGTTCCTGCGGATCATTATCGTCTTCTTGCTTTACAAGCTTGTCCAGCTCCGGTTCATCTGTCTGGTTCTTCGGATATACATCTACGTCATAAAACCAGCTGTCCCCCGCTTCATCTGTCATCGGCAGGGAGAGAAAAAAAGGATTCGTTGTCAGATATACGCCTGGCGGCACTTTTGTCTCTGTGATCAGATAAAGTCCCTGTGCAAGATCTTCCGCCCGTGTTTCTCCATTTTCATCTGTCAGCTCCATCTCCTGTTTCCCCGGGGATGCCGCCAAAAACCGTTCCAGCCTGTTCTTCCCTTCTGCGCCGTCAGCCAGCGTATCCGCCAGCGCCACATTTAACTCTGTTGAAGTATATTTTCCGTCCCCTCCGCCATCCGTAAGATCCAGCGCCATCTCAAGAGCGTCCGGGATATCATATACCAGCTGGAATCTGTTCTCCTGCCGGTCTGTATGGATGTCTCCCACCTTCAGATAGGTAAAGCCAACCCCCTCCAACGCATAATCTTCCAGCGCCTTTTCCACTGTCTCATCCTTTTGTCCATCGGATGAAAATCCGGCAGTCTCCGGATCCACCCCATCGCTTTTTGCTGCGCTTAAATCATATTTGTGGATCGTAAAGGCAGCCCTGGCATCTGGATCGATCACATCTGAAGGAGCGGCCCTGACGCCGGCGACAGATGTCGCTGCAACCACTGCACTTAATACGAACATTCCCAACTTCCTTTTCCGATATCGCTTCATCTTTGTTGCTCCTCTCCTTTTATCGTTCATTTATCTTCCGCCTTCTGGATTTCCCCACCCCATCTTCATCACCTCCTTTTCCGGATCCGTTTCATCGTATAACGATTATAGCATTTAACGCCTAATTAATCAATAGATAATTAGTTGTTTTCAGCTAATTATTGCGAATGCTTTTTAAAATCAACCATCCGGCAGCCACACATACAACAACAGGCAGCAGCCCTTCCACCATCCTTTTCACATTTCCGAAAGAAACTGCTCCTTTCTGCAGATTGTGCCCCAGGGCAGCCTCCGGCGCTAACGCAGACCTCTCCTGCCGCCCGCCTGTAATGCGCTCGCACAGAACCAGATATCTGTATCTTCCTCCTCCGCCATAAGGATGGCAGGATATCAGCGTAAGACGATCCTTGTCCGGACAGATCTTCAGATCCTCCCAGTCGCACGGGTCAATAACTTTTGTCTCCACTGCCTGGTATCTTAATGTTTCCCAGGGAGTCACAAGGGTCACCTCTGACCCTTCTTTCATATGATCAATATACTGAAAGAAAGGACTTCCCCGGTACCCCCTGTGTCCGGCGATCACACAGTTTGTTCCCGCGCCGCCCAGCGGCATGCTGGTCTGATCCATTATGGCTGCTCCCCTTGCCAGATGTTCCCCGGTGGCTCCCGGAAATACCGGCAGACAGACGCCCATATCCGGAATCTCTATATATCCCAGCGCTCCGTCCGTCTCCTCCAGACACTCTGCTGCGGATAAAAAGCCAGGAACCTTTTCCTCTTCCTGAAAATTCTGTCCTTCCAGACACAACTTCTGATTATACAGCCGCATCGCTTCATATAATTCCGGCATCCGCTCCATTTTACTTCTCTGCCCGGTTCCGGACTCTTCCGGCCATTCGACCATAGTATCTACCGTGCGGCAGATCCTGTAATCCTGATATTTCGGATACAGAAAGCAGACCAGTCCACACAGGATACAAAGACAGCCGATCCCACGCCGCAGAATTTTCCCCATTTTTCTCCCTTCTTTCCTTATCCGTTTTTGATTAAGAAAGATTATAATTGTTTATCATCTTTATTTCAATATTTTTTCGCAGTTTACGACTATTTTTTTGTTGTTATTAAGGAAATCAGGGAGTATAATAATAAGAAAAAACAATAGGAAAGGACTGAAAATATGAGACCATCCCCACAGGAAGCCGATCGTTTACTGGGAAAACGGCTGCAACAGTTCCGGAAAGAACAACATATCTCTCAAAGCGAGATCGCTGATTACTGCCAGGTGTCTTTAAGTTATATTTCCACAATGGAACGAGGGATCCATCGCTGCAATCCCATGGTACTCATGGGCTACTCGCAGAAACTCAATATTTCCCTGGATACTTTGTGTAAACTGGACCCTCCGGACAGTCAGGCACGTTCACAGATACTGCCGGAACTTTCAGAAATGTTGTCTGAGCTGTCAGAACAGCAGCAGAACGCTCTGCTCTGCTTTCTCAAGACAATAAAAGACAACTAAAAATAAGGACAGCAAATGCTGTCCTTATCGCCAAGTGGACCTGGCGGGAATCGAACCCGCGTCCGAAAGCCCATCCATCAGGGCATCTCCCATCACAGTCATTATTTTAACATTCCCTCCGTCTGTCACCTAATGACAGGTTACAGACATCAGTAGCTTCATATACTCTTCCATCTCCTCAAAGCTTTGGAGGTGAAGTGCTCCGCCTCGTTGAAGCCGGCGACTTAAGCAGCGGATGACCTAAGGCCGACTACTGCCAGATTAGGCAGCGTACGCTAACTGTCTATCGTCTGCGTTTATATTTAGATGGAACTTTTAACGTAGTGTCCCGCTACGGATGGCTTCCCCAACTTCCAGACCCCCGTCGAAACCAGTACAAGCCCTGAACTGTCTCTCCTGGTGTGCAGACGTGATCTTTATGTCACTCTCATTATATGCGCGGTCAGTTTTCTTTGTCAAGGAGATTTTCGGCCTCTTATCCGTTCTTATTCGCCTTCTTTTTCAGGGAATCCGGCCTCCAAAGACTCTTTCGCTTCTTCTTCGTCCTTCAATTTGAAGATCTTGACGGTTCCTGTCCGGTTCAGATGCATTAAAAGAGACAATCCAATCGGAAATCCGAATAATCCTACTACTCCAAACAGCTGAACTCCTGCAAACATACTAACCAGAGTCACCACCGGATGCAGGCCGATCTGGCTCCCCACTATTTTCGGCTCAATAATATTACGCACGATTGTAATAAAAATATAGAGGCCGAACAATTTCAACGCCATCGGATAATCTCCCAGAATCGCCGTGATCACTGCCCAGGGGATCATAATCCCCCCTGTCCCCAGCACCGGAAGGATATCAAAGATCGCAATGCAAAGAGCGATCAGAAGGGCATAATCTACGCGGAACAGTGACAGGCCAAGAAACAACTCCATAAAGGTAATGCTCATGATCAGCGCATAGGAACGGATACACACAAACAGTGTGCCCACCACATACTTCTGTACCTGCAGAAAAATATCTCTGGCCCACCCGTTTAACTGGCGCATGCAAAAACCGGTCAGCCGTTCATAATCCATGGCAATAAAAAAGGTAGAGATGACCATCAGAAGCATCTTAATAAACAGCATCGGCAAAGAGGACGCCACGTCTGAGATTGCTTCCATACTGGTCAGCGACAGATTGGAAACAATGCTTCTGAGAGACTGCATAAACTGGCTCCACAGATAATCCACCGTATCCAGAATATTGGAATCTGCCTGTTCCAGCGCCTGTTCCAGCTGATCAAACAGGTCCGTCAGCACCGGATTCATATAGATCCGGAAGATCGACGGCAGCCGCTGAACAAGGTCGGTGGCGAATGAAAAGGCCCGAATGCTGGCAAGCACAAGAAAGGTACCTATCGTGCCGTAAAAAAGCAGAACCATAAGAACGGCTGCCAGCTTTTTGGGGATTTTTGTTTTTCTTGCAATAAAATTGATCGGATGCTTCAAGATATAAGCGATAAAAAGCGCGGCCACAAAAGGGAACAGCAATGTCAGCGCAAATTGCAGCGCAAAGAAAATCGCGGCAATGATAATTGCAAAATATAAGAAATTTATGATAAATTTTTTCCGTTTTTCCATTCCAAGATTCCGCCCCTCTTTTTTATCAGCCTATTCCTTCCTTTATAAAAGAATACACAATATTAAGAATATCGGAGATAATCGGACGTGTCAACAACATGAATGCAATTTCGGCATTTTTTTAACAGTATTATGTGTTCACACTTTTTTCACAAAAGTTTTAGCACTCACCTCTTTACACTGCTAACAATATGTGTTATAGTACATACAGAACAAAAGAAAACCACTTGAGATAACTTCAAGAGTGCTGATGGTATTTGTTTTCATAATGAAAGGAGAAATGACTTATGATGATGCCTAGTATTTTTGGAGAAAACTTATTTGATGATGATTGGATGGATTTCCCATTTGACCGGTTCGACAGAGAATTCTTCGGACGCAAAAACCCATTGTATGGAAAGCATGCAAAGAATATGATGAAGACCGATATCCGGGAACACGATGAAGGTTATGAACTGGACGTGGACCTGCCCGGATTCAAGAAAGATGAGATCAGCGTACAGCTGAACAACGGCTACCTGACCATCTCCGCTTCCAAGGGTCTTGACAAAGACGAGCAGGACAAGAAAGGCAAATATATCCGCAAGGAGCGTTATGCCGGGGCAATGCAGAGAAGCTTCTATGTAGGCGATGCTGTGGAGCAGTCCGATGTGAAAGCAAAGTTTGAGGACGGTATCCTGAAACTTTGCATCCCCAAAAAAGATGCTAAAGCCGTAGAAACCCGGAACAGCATCGCGATCGAAGGTTAAAATTCCGGGGACAGCAAAAGCTGTCCCCGATCACATAGAATTTCTATCCATGCAGACAATAACCAAAAAATCATAAATCAGATTCAGGGAGGTAATTATTATGTTACTTGCAAACAGAGGTTTTAACAGTTTATTTGACGATATGTTTGATGATCCGTTCTTCACCCGCTCTTACAGCGGTACATCCAGCCAGGTTATGAAAACGGATATCCACGAAAAAGACAACAACTATATGGTAGAAATGGAACTGCCGGGATATGCAAAGGAAGATATCAAGGCCGACTTAAAGGACGGATATCTTACCATTACTGCTCACAAGAATGAGACCAAGGAAGAAAAAGACGCCCGCGGAAAATGTATTCACAAAGAGCGATATACCGGCACCTGCAACCGCAGCTTTTATGTGGGAGATGAAGTTACCCAGGACGACATCAAGGCCGCTTTTAAGGACGGAGTCCTGACCCTGCAGATCCCAAAAGAAGTGCAGCACGAAGAAGAACAGCCTAAGCTGATTACAATCGAATAATTTTTTCTCTTCATGTTCTAAAAAAACTACCGGCGATACGAAACCGCCGGTAGTTTTTTATTGTGACTGCCATCCTGTTATTCCTCGTCTTCATCCTCCAGCCCCAGGATCTCTGCCAGCACCTCAATGATAATCTCATTGGTACAGGATTTCACATATCCCATCATATGTATGGAGATCTCGTCCTGCTTCTGTGCCTCTGTCAGATTGGTGTTCCGGTGTGTCTGATTGATAAGCTGGACCAGATGGGGCGTCAGCTCCTCATATACTTCCTTCGTAGTCTCTGTCACCAGAGTTCTTAAATCCTCTTTCTTTACAGGTACCATACTCTTCCTCCTACCCGAAATTGCGGACCTTGAAGTCCCGCTGTGCCTCTCTTTGCTGATCTTTCTTCGCAATGTCCTGACGCTTGTCATACAGTTTTTTCCCCCTTGCCAGGCCAATCTCTACTTTTACCAGGCTGTCTTTCAGATATACCTTCAGGGGTACCAGCGTCATACCCTTTTCTTTGGTCTTTCCCAGAAGCTTGCGGATCTCGTACTTGTGAAGAAGGAGCTTTCTTACACGCAGTGGATCTTTATTAAAGATATTTCCCTTCTCATAGGGACTGATGTGCATACCATAGATAAACACTTCTTCATTTTCCACACGGATAAAGGCCTCTTTGATGCTGCACTTTCCCATGCGTAGAGACTTTACTTCTGTTCCGTGAAGGGCGATCCCCGCCTCATATGTCTCCAGGATGAAATAGTCATGATACGCCTTCTTATTATTGGCGATCAGCTTCATGCCTGTTTTCTTTGCCATCGTCTTCCTCTCCTTCCTCTGCAATCTCAAAATCAATGGTCCTCTGCAGCCGGTCCGCGCCGGTGACCCGCACGCAGATCCGCTCTCCCAGCCGGTAACGCCTGCCGGTACGCACACCTGCCAGCTCATAGTTTCGCTCGTCGTACTCATAGTGGTCATCCTTCATACTGACCACATGAACCAGACCTTCCACCGTATTGGGCAGTTCCACATACATGCCCCATTTGGTAATGCCCGATATCACGCCTTCATATACCTTTCCGATCCGCTTCTGCATATATTCCGCCTTTTTCAGCTTGATGGTCTCCCGCTCCGCTTCCTCGGCTCTTCGCTCCGTCTCACTGGAATGCTTCGCCACCTCCGGCAGGATCGAACGATAATGTTCCGTCTTTTTTTCGTTCATCCTTCCCCGCAGATGATCCTTGATGATCCTGTGGATCTGCAGATCCGGATATCTGCGGATGGGGGACGTAAAATGCGTGTAATACTTCGCCGCCAACCCGAAATGTCCGGTATTATCTTCGGTATACCTGGCCTGCTTCATGGATCGCAGGGCCAGCCTTGCGATCAAAGGTTCCTCCGGCGTCCCTTCTGCTTTTGTCAGAAGTTTCTGCACCTCTCCGGGCCGGATCTCCCGGTTCCCGACATGCATGGAATACCCGAAATTATGGATAAAAATCGCCAGGGCGCGGATCTTCTCATCGTCCGGCGCCTCATGGGTGCGATAAAGGAACGGCAGTTCCTGCCAATAATAATCTTCAGCCACTGTTTCATTGGCCAGCAGCATAAAATCCTCGATCAGCCGGGTGGCTGTATTTCTCTCATATGGTTTTAATTCCAGAGGCTCTCCCTTTTCATTCAGGATCATTTTTGTCTCCGGAAAATCAAAATCAATAGATCCTCTTTTCTTTCGCCGTTCCCGGATGATATGAGACAACTCTCCCATTCTCTCAAACATGGGAACCAGTTCCCGGTAGATTTCCCTCTCTGTCGGATCCTGATCCTCCAGAATCTTGTTTACTGCCGTATAACTCATACGCCGGTCTACATGGATCACCGTCTCGGCAATCTCATGATCCGTCACGCGGCCGGCAGGGTCAATCTTCATAATGCAGCTTAAAGCCAGCCTGTCCTCTCCGGCATTCAAAGAACAGATGCCATTGGACAATGTATGAGGAAGCATGGGGATCACCCGGTCCGCCAGATAAACGCTGGTCCCTCTTTCAAAGGCCTCCCGGTCCAGCGCGCTGTTCTCCTGCACATAATTTGCCACGTCCGCGATATGGACGCCCAGGATGTAATGATCTCCTTCCTTCACAAGAGACACCGCGTCGTCCAGATCTTTGGCATCCTCTCCGTCTATCGTCACCATCTGCCAGTCCCGGATGTCTTTGCGGCCGGCCATATCTGCCGGGCTGACCGGCTTTGCCACCCGGACCGCCTGATTTAAGACCTTTTCCGGGAACTCGGCGGGCAGATCATAAGCCTTTACAATGGACAGGATATCCGTTCCCGGATCATTGACATGCCCCAGGATCTCTACGATCTTTCCTTCCGGCTTCTTCTTTCCGTCTCCATAGAAAGTCAGTTCTGCCACCACCTTATGGCCGTCTGCAGCCCCCATGGACCTCTCTGCCGGTATAAAAATATCATGAAACAGCTTCTGATTATCGGGGAGCACGAATCCATAATTCTTTCCCGGATTCATCTGAAAAAGCCCCACCACCCTGGCGGTACCCCGTTTCACGATCTTTCGCACCCGTCCTTCCCGGTGTCTGCCACTGCCGGCTCTGGTAAGAATGATCTCCACGGTATCTTTGTCCATAGCTCCGTTTGTCTGATCTTCCCGGATATAAATATCCTCGTCTTCCCCTTCCACTGTCACAAACCCGAATCCCTTCAGATTGGCGCGGAAGATGCCTGTCAGTCTTATTTCTTTATTCAGACTGTATTTTCCCCGCTTGCTGACCGTGATCTTTCCTTCCTCTGTAAGCGCTTCCAGGATCTTTCGCAGTTCTTCCCGTTCCTCCCTGGGAATCTGAAGAACCGCGGCGATCTCTTTTTGCCTCATCGGAACATACAAAACATCCTGCATAAAACGATATATTTTCTGTTTTCTTTCTTCAAACAACTGGTCTGTCACTGCATCCATTCTCCCCGGACTTGAAAAGGACACCCCAAATTAAGGAGTGTCCTTGCTCTTTTTCTTTTGCCAACAAATATTAAGCAAATACTTTCAAATTCAACACTGCCGCCAGTACAATAAACAGGATCGCCAGGAACTTTGTGGATTTCACCAGCGTACCTTCCATGGAACGGCCTTTATTCTGCCCCCAGTAGCTGTCAGCCATGCCGCCGATGGTTCCAAGGCCGGCTGATTTTCCTTCCTGCATTAAGACGATAGCCGTCAATGCGATACAGTCTATTGCAAATATAATCATTAATATTATCTTTAAGATCTCCACTTTCTACACCTCCTGCGGATAAACCATGTATATTTTATCACAGGAGCATTCGGAAGGCAAGCGTAAATTACGGGTTTTCGCTTCATTTTTTACATCTGTACAAAGGGGTTCTGATATCTTGCCGCATCCCCCAGTCGCTCCCCGATCCTTAGGAGCCGGTTGTATTTTTCCACCCGTTCCATCCGGCAGGGAGCGCCTGCCTTGATCTGCCCGGTTCCGTATGCCACTGCGATATCCGCGATGATGGTGTCTGCCGTTTCTGCAGACCTGTGGGAAAGGATCGTGCGGTAACCGGCCTGCTTTGCTGTTTCGATGGCGTCAAATGTTTCCGTCAAAGTACCGATCTGGTTGACTTTGATCAGGGCGGCGTTGGCAGCCCCCTCCCGGATTCCCTGCCGGATCCGGGAGGGATTTGTTACAAAGAGATCATCTCCTACCAGCTGCACTTTGCCGCCAAGTTTTTTCGTCATCTTCGCCCAGCCCTCCCAGTCTTCTTCATAAAGAGGGTCTTCAATGGATGCGATGGGAAATGCTTCTGCAAGCTCCGCAAAATATCCGGTCATTTCCTCTGCAGACAGGATTTTTCCTTCTCCTTCCAGCACATATTTCTGGAACTGGCGGTCATAAAGCTCTGACGCCGCCGCGTCCAGTGCAAATACAATATCTTCCCCCGGCCGGTATCCCGATCGTTCCACAGCTCTTGTCATCAATTCCAGGACTTCTCTTGCACTTTTTAAGTTTGGCGCAAAGCCGCCCTCGTCTCCTACTCCCGTATGATGTCCTTTCTCTTTCAGGACGGTTTTCAGCATATGATAGATTTCAGCGCACATGCGAAGTCCTTCCCGAAAACAGCAGGCGCCGGCTGGCATGATCATAAATTCCTGAATGTCGATCGTATTATCTGCATGACGCCCGCCATTCATAATGTTCATCATCGGCACAGGCATCACCTTTGCGTTGGTCCCGCCAAGATAGAGGTAGAGGGGCATCCTAAGCGCGTCTGCCGCAGCCCTGGCCGCAGCCATGGACACGCCAAGCAGCGCATTCGCTCCCAGATTGGATTTGTCATTTGTTCCGTCGATCTCCAGAAGCGTCCGGTCCAGAAGCGCCTGGTCAAACACGTTCAGTTCTGTGATCTGGGGCGCAATCCTGCCATTGATATGCTCCACAGCCTGTTGCACTCCAAGACCTGCGTATCTCTCGCCGCCATCCCGAACTTCCACCGCCTCATGCCCGCCGGTGGAAGCTCCGGCTGGAACCGCCGCTCTCCCCCAGTACCGTTCTCCCGCCAGAAGCTCCACCTCCACCGTCGGGTTCCCTCTGGAGTCCAGGATTTCTCTCGCGTATACGTCCGTAATCGGCAGATATTTATACATGTCTCCATCCTCCTTACGGAAGATATTATGTGCCTAAGGCGGCCTTCTCATACAATTTTTTCAAATCCCGGCTTATTCGTTGACTTTTCAGGTGCCCGGCGTTACAATTCATGTGGATTACAAATAGATTCTAAAATACGTTGGGGAATATATCATGAAATCACAAGTCAAACACTTTTTTCTGCTGACTGTAAGTACGCTGATCATGGCGGTGGGAACTTATTTCTTTAAATTTACGAATAACTTTACCTTTGGCGGGATCACCGGTCTTGCCGTTCTGGTTGCCAAAACCGGTGTCATCTCAGCCAGTGACTTTTCTTTTATCGCCAACATGGCCCTTCTCCTGATCGGATTTATCGTTCTTGGAAAAGGGTTCGCGGCAGGCACTGCCTACAGCAGCATTCTTCTTTCCGTCACCTTGTCCCTGCTGGACCGGATCTGCCCCATGCAGCAGCCTCTGACTGATCAGCCGTTTCTGGAGCTGATCTTTGCCATTGCTCTTCCTGCGGTCGGATCAGCCATCCTGTTTAATATCGGCGCATCCAGCGGCGGCACGGATATCATTGCCATGATCATGAAAAAGTATACCAGCATCGATATCGGAAAAGCGCTTCTTGCCACAGACTTCCTGATCACCTTCGCCGGATGCTTTGTATTTGGGATCACCACCGGACTGTATTCCTTCCTTGGACTTTTCCTTCGTTCCTTCATGATCGACAGTTTTATTGAAAGCCTGAATCTGTCCAAGTACTTTAACGTGGTCTGTCAGGATCCCAAACCTATCTGTGAATTTATCAAAGAGGATCTTCACCGAAGCGCAACGGTAGTCCTGGCTCAGGGCGCCTTCTCCGGAGATGACAAATATCTGGTTCTGACCGTCCTTAGCCGGATTGAAGCGATCCGGTTAAGAAACTACATCAAAGAACACTCACCGGACGCTTTCTTACTGATATCCAACACCAGCGAAATTATAGGAAAAGGATTCCACTCCATCTAGGAGGGAATCCTTTTTTGTGCCTGCTTCAGACCTGACGTCTTTTCCTTATCCGACTATCAGATTCTGTTCTTTCATCACATCGATCACCTGATCTACATACTTCTCGCAGATCTCGTCTGTGGCCGCTTCCACCATAACACGGATCACCGGCTCCGTACCGCTTTCCCGTACCAGGATCCGTCCGTCGTCTCCCAGAGCCTTTGCCACTTCATCCACCGCTTTTACCACTTCCGGATTTTCCCGGGCTGTCTTCTTATCTGCAACCCTTACATTCTTCAGAAGCTGCGGGTAGATTTTTACATCCTCCGCCAGTTTGGAAAGGGTCTGCTTTTTCTCCATCACCACTTCCATGATCATCAGCGATGTCAGGATACCGTCGCCGGTTGTGGCATATTTACTGAAGATAATGTGTCCCGACTGCTCGCCGCCCAGACAGAAATTATTCTTCATCATATTTTCATAGACATACTTATCGCCGACTGCTGTTTTTTCGTATTTTATGCCCACTTTATCACAGGCTTTGTAAAGTCCCAGATTTGACATGATCGTGGTCACAATGGTGTCCCCGTTCAGCCGTCCCTGTTCTTTTAAGTACTTTCCGCAAATATAGAGGATCAGATCCCCGTCTACGACATTTCCGTTTTCATCTACTGCAATACAGCGATCAGCATCCCCATCAAACGCAAATGCGATATCCAGATTCTTTTCTTTTACAAATTCCTGAAGAACTTCAATATGCGTGGAACCACAGTTGGTATTGATATTGGTTCCGTCCGGTTCCTGATTGATCACATAGGTCTTTGCGCCCAGGGCGTCGTATACGCTCTTTGCGATGGCAAACGCACTGCCGTTGGCGCAGTCCAGACCAACCCGCATATTTTTAAAGGAACGGGTGGCAAGAGAGATCAGATGTCCGATATAACGGTTCCGGCCTGCCGCATAATCCACGGTACGTCCAATGTTCTCCTTTTTGGCAAGCGGAAGTTCTCCGATCTCGCCGTCAATGTAGGCCTCGATCTTTTCCTCTACCTCCGCCTCCATCTTGTGACCCTTTCCGTTGATGATCTTAATCCCGTTGTCGTAATAAGGGTTGTGACTGGCAGAGATCATAATCCCGCAGTCAAAGTCTTCGGTCCTTGTCACATAAGATACGCTGGGCGTGGTAGTTACATGGAGAAGATAAGCGTCCGCCCCGGAAGCAGTAAGTCCCGCTGCCAGCGCATATTCAAACATATAGCTGCTTCTTCTGGTATCTTTGCCGATCACCACTCTGGCCTTGTGATCCTGTCCGTAATACCATCCCAGATATTTTCCTACTTTAAACGCATGTTCCACAGTCAGGACTTCATTTGCCTCGCCGCGGAATCCGTCTGTTCCAAAATATTTTCCCATAGTACTCCATTCCTCCAGGTTTTGACTTATTTGCCGGTTTTTTTGCACAATCTGCGCCCGGCCTTTTCTATTATATTCCCTTTTGCCTTGAGATACAACCCTATTTCCCGCGCTTTTCCAGGATACTTCTGGCTGTATGGATCCCGTTGGCGGACGCCTGTAAAAGCCCCCTGGTCACGGATGCGCCGTCTCCCATGGCCCTAAGCCCGGGAAGCGTTGTCTCAAACTGCCGGTTCACCACCACTTTATTAGAATAGAACTTTACCTCTACCCCATAGAGCAGCGTTTCATCTGATGCGATCCCAGGCGTCACCATATCAAGAGCCCGGATCATTTCTTCAATATCCACCATGATCCGGTGAGGAAATACCAGGGAAAGGTCGCCCGGAACTGCATCCTTCAGGGTGGGAACGATATTATTGCGGCCCAGTCTTTCCGCCGTGGTTCTTCTGCCTCTGCGAAAGTCCCCGTATCGCTGCAGCAGGATCCTGCCGCCGCTTAGCATATTTCCCAGCCGGGCGATATGCTTGCCATACTCGATGGGCGACCGGAAAGGATCCGTAAAATTCTTGGACACCAGCAGGGCAAAATTGGTATTGTGTGTCTTAAGTTCCTGTGATTTGTACGCATGGCCGTTGACCACTGCCAGCCGGTCATCATAATACTCGGCAGACACTTCGCCGGAAGGATTGGTGCAGAACACCCGGACTTTGTCGTCAAAAGTAGGGGTATAGTAGACCAGCTTCGCTTCATAAAGCTTTTCATTCAATTCCTTCATGATCTCATCACGGACTTCCACACGAACCCCTACATCCACCGTACCATTCTTCGTCTCGACCCCATACTTTCTGCAGAGGTGGGCGAACCACTCAGAGCCTTCTCTTCCTACGCCGGCTACAATCTCCGGCGCATAATAAGTCTCTCCTTTGTCTGTGACCACACCGACAGCTTTTCCCTCTTCTACGATCAGGTCCTCTACCATCGTCATAAACCGAAGCTCTACATTTCCTCTCTGCAGATGATCCTGAAGTCTTTCATAGATCTTATATCCTTCTTCTGTCCCAAGATGGCGGATCGGACACTCGATCAGTTTCAGATTGGCCCGGATCGCCTTGGTCCGGATCTTTTCGATCGCCTGATAATCATTGATGCCATACACCTTCTGATCCGCTCCGAATTTCAGATAGATCTGATCTGCTTCGTGGATCAGTGCTTCCGCTTTTTCATATCCCAGGATCTCTGGAAGCGTACCGCCCACATCCGGGGACAGAGACAATTTCCCATCAGAAAAAGCGCCGGCACCGGCAAAGCCGGTGGTGATAGAACAGGGATTGCAGCCTACGCATATTTTGGTTTTCCGTTTGGGGCACACCCGTTTTTCAATCGAACGGCCTTTCTCGATCATCAGCACCTTCAAATCCGGATGCTCCCTCATCAGTTCATAGGCGCAGAAAATCCCGGAGGGACCTGCGCCTATGATAATCACATCATAATGGTTCATATGATGACACCTCTGTTTTTAGTGATGGAACAGGCGGATGCCGGTAAAGGCCATCACCATTCCATATTTATTGCATGTCTCGATCACGTTGTCATCTCTTACAGAGCCACCCGGCTGCGCCACATATTTCACGCCGCTTCTGTGGGCTCTTTCAATATTGTCGCCAAAGGGGAAGAATGCGTCGGAACCAAGGGCTACATCCGTCAGTTTGTCCAGCCACGCCCTCTTTTCTTCTCTGGTAAAGACTTCCGGTTTTTCTTTAAAGATTGCCGGCCATGCGTCGTCAGAAAGCACATCCATGTAATCTTCCCCGATATACAGGTCGATAGCATTGTCTCTGTCTGCGCGGCGGATGGAATCTACAAACGGAAGCTCCATGACCTTTGGACACTGTCTTAACCACCAGTTGTCCGCCTTGCTGCCCGCCAGTCTGGTGCAGTGGATCCTGGACTGCTGTCCGGCGCCAATACCAATGGCCTGGCCGTCCTTTACAAAGCATACAGAATTGGACTGTGTGTACTTCAACGTGATCATAGAAATGGCAAGGTCAATCTTTGCCTGATCGGTCAGTTCTTTCTGATCGGTTACAATATTGGAGAAGAAATCATCATCGATCTTCAGTTCATTTCTTCCCTGTTCAAAGGTTACGCCAAATACATCCTTGTGCTCCAGCGGCGCAGGCACATAGTCCGGGTCGATCTGGATCACATTGTAATTTCCTTTTTTCTTCTGCTTTAGAATTTCCAGCGCCTCCGGCTCATACCCGGGCGCGATCACACCATCGGATACTTCTCGTTTGATCAGCCTTGCCGTGTCCACGTCGCAGACATCGGACAAAGAAATAAAATCTCCGAAGGAAGACATTCTGTCCGCGCCTCTTGCTCTTGCATAGGCACATGCCAGCGGGGAAAGTTCTCCCAGATCATCCACCCAGTAGATCTTCGCCAGTGTTTCAGACAAGGGCAATCCTACCGCCGCTCCTGCCGGAGACACATGCTTAAAGGATGTGGCTGCCGGAAGTCCGGTCGCTTTTTTCAGTTCCTTTACCAGCTGCCAGCCATTAAAAGCATCCAGAAAATTGATATATCCCGGCTTCCCGTTTAATACCGTGATCGGAAGCTCACTTCCGTCCGCCATATAAATTCTGGACGGCTTCTGGTTGGGATTACATCCGTATTTCAGCTCTAACTCTTTCATTTTGCATTTTCTCCCTTCTGGATTATTGATTTTTATTTACAATCTTTGTTTCACAGGTTCCTGTGGCAATGTCAATATAACGCACAAACAGGGAAACCTTGTTATCCTCGTTCAGACTGTTCCAGAGAAGCTCTGTAAAAGCTTCCATATCATCCGGGATCTGGATTCTTTTGGGCTCTCCCTCAAAACTTGGCAGAGGATTTCCGTCGCACTGGTAAGTATGGATGAAATGTCCTTCTCCGGCTTTCGGATTCTCATAGGCAAAGGTAAAGCGATGGCAGCTCTCCGGTGAGCCGTCGCTGCTTTTTAAAATGGACATGGCATAATTATAATGTCCGTTTTCGATGTGCATAATGCCGGAGATCCTGGGTGTATAATTAGGGCCGTCTGGTTCAAACTCTCTGCTTCTTAAAGATTGTTCAAAAGTCAGCTGTTTATCCATGCCTTCGTAAATAGTGTCCGTCTGGTCTCCGTTGGTTACAATGGTCTTATTTCCCAGGACACGCACTGGCGCATAGATGATCAGACTGGGGTCCGTCAGTTTGGAAGGATCGAATGCCTGGGTACGGATGCCCTCTCCCTCCTCCACAAAGATACGGTTCCGGCTGTTTTCACTTCTTCCCATAATAAAATACGCCGCTACTGCCTTGGAGCCGTCAGCGCTTTTGCCAAGGATGATGCCGCGTCCGGGATAAGAATTTTCTCTTAATTCCTGCTCAATCTTTAAAATTTCCATGAATGCTTCTCCTTTTTTGAAATTCCTTTCTTTGGTATCTCTCTCTCATTATATATAATATTTGTCACAATTTCCATCCGGGAAATCAGTTTTTTTTATACATTTTCAATCTTGTCTTTCAAAAGCGAAACGTGTATCATCTGTTGTTAGATTAGGAGGAATGATTTATGACATCCGGCAGCAGACCAAGAGACTATCTGTTTGACAACTGCAAAGCGTTTCTGATCCTTCTGGTAGTTCTGGGACATTTTACTGAAGCCAGCTATCAGCAGACGGAATTTCTGTATTCTCTGAAATGGCTGATCGTATCCTTTCACATGCCGGCTTTTATCTTTATTTCCGGCTATTTTTCCAAACGAGAGCTTCCAGTGTCCGCACTGATCCGCAAGCTTCTTATTCCTTACCTGGTATACGAGGTCATTTATTACCTTTTATATACTCTGGTGCTCCACCGTCCCACCAGCCTTGCCCTGATGTTCCCCAAATTTTCTCTCTGGTACATCCTGGCTCTGTTTGTGTGGCGGCTTGCCACCCCATATGTGCGAAAATTGCCGCACCATTTCCTGCTTTCTGTGGCAGCCGGTCTTCTGATCGGTTGTGTGCAGATGCCAAGTAATTTTCTAAGCATCCCAAGGATCCTGGTCTTTTATCCTTTCTTCCTGGCAGGATTATACTGCGACCGTTCCATCATCACCAGGATGCGGGGCAGGATCTCCTCCCTAGCAGGCATCGCAGGCGTCCTCTGCTTCGTGACTGTGATCGTTCTGGAGCCCTGGAACCGGGATCTGTCGGTAAAGATCTTCTACGGGCGTTATAACTATCATTATCTGGAGCAGGACATCCTGACCGGCATGCTGTGCCGTCTGATCTGCTATGCCATCGGCGCATTCATGACATTTGCCGTCCTGATGCTGATGACAGAAAAGAAGACTGCTTTTTCCTATATCGGAACACGCACCATGGCCATCTACCTTTTCCACGGACTGGTCTACTCCTGTATCCGCAGAGGCACTCCTCTTCTGGATCATCTGGACACCCTGCCGGAGGCCCTGGCGCTTGTCGGATTCTGCATCCTTCTGACCCTTGCCCTGTCCTGGCAGCCATTAACCAATATTACGAACCGGATTGCCTCCTTAAAGCTTCCGGCTCCCGAGGCAGTGCTCCGCCAGAGAACGGCCTTTCCGGCCTGGAAAGCCACATTTTGGCCAAGATAGGGATTATTCCACCGTCTCACCGGGATGAACAATTTTTTTCACCCATTCTCTGCGGATTTCCCAGATGTTTCCGCACACATTAAAAATCGTCCAGTTATCAATCTCAAAGGCCCGTTTCCAGCTTTCCCGGATGCGGGCCTCTTCTTCCGGAAACATTCCCTTATATTTCCCGGACAGAAATTCAAACCCATTTTCTACCCCGATCTCTTTTAAATGCTGCCGGTATGCCTTCTTGTCTTCCTCATCCTTTGGCAGGTAGATCCGGTTCAATACATAATCCCATTTTACATCATCAAAATAAATCACCTGATCTTCCGGCACTTCCAGGCAATAAACCACGGTACCGGGGATCGGTTTCAAACAATTTTCCACACTGATGGAACACCAGATTGGAGCCTGCACATCTTCCGGCTTGGGCAGTCTCTTTGCCGCTTCCCGGGTAAACCAGTCATAGCTCTCCATAAATAATGGAGCAATATCTCCGAAATGCAGTTCCACATAGACCCTCTGATTGATGATGCGTCCGTCCCGTTCCAGCTGATAAAGAGTTTTGTCATTCTGGCGGGTGTAAAGTTTTACCATCTTTGTTTCCATCACTTTTCCTCCCTTATTATCTGCGATATCTCTGAACTCTTCCTGCTTTTCCAGTCCCGGATCTTTTTCAGACGTTCTCTGACTGCCGCCTCTTCGCCCTGATCAGTGGGCTGGTAATAGGTCCTTCCGACAAGTCCGTCCGGCATACACTGCATCCGGGTCACCTTTTCTTCCGTGTCGTGAGCGTACTGGTAATCCTTTCCATAATCCAGTTCTTTCATCAGCTGCGTCGGCGCATTGCGAAGATTGAGCGGCACCGGCTCCGCCGGTCTTTCTCTCACCTCCTGCTTACAGGCTTCCACCGCCGTATAAAGAGCGTTGGACTTTGGCGCCATAGCAAGATAAGTCGCCGCATGTGTAAGATGCACATCGCATTCCGGCATTCCCAGGAAATGGCAGGCCTGGTAAGCCGCCACTGCCACGGTAAGCGCATGGCTGTCCGCCATCCCTACATCTTCACTGGCAAACCGGATCAGACGTCTTGCAATATACAATGGGTTTTCTCCTCCTTCCAGCATCCGGCACAGCCAGTAGATGGCGGCGTCCGGATCGCTGTTACGCATGGATTTGTGAAGGGCAGAGATCAGATTGTAGTGTTCTTCCCCGTTTTTATCATAAAGCAGAGACTTGCGGCTGATACACTGGGCAAGGTCTTCGTCGGTTACGACCATGCCTTCTGCCGTAATTTCTGCATTGGTCACCACCATTTCCAGTGTGTTCAGGGCAGTTCTGGCGTCTCCGTCTGCAAACGCAGCTATTTTTTGAATCTGCCGGTCCGTGATCTTTACCTTCTGGGATGCAAACCCCTGGGGATGCTGCAGCGCCCGCACAAGAAGCTCTGACAGATCTGCTTCTTCCAGTGCCTTTAACACAAACACCCGGCACCTGGAAAGAAGGGCCGCATTGACTTCAAAGGAAGGATTCTCAGTGGTTGCGCCGATCAGGATAATGCTTCCCTTTTCCACATAGGGGAGAAATGCGTCCTGCTGCGCCTTGTTAAACCGGTGGATCTCGTCTACAAACAGCACGGTCCGTTCTCCCATCCGGCGCCCCTCTTCCGCCTGGCTCATCACCTCTTTGATCTCCTTGATCCCGCTGGTAACGGCGCTGAAATTGATAAAATTTGCCCGTGTCCTTCCGGCGATGATGCTGGCAAGTGTGGTCTTTCCCACCCCCGGCGGCCCCCAAAAGATCATGGAAGAAATCTGATCCTTCTCGATCAGCTGACGCAGCACTTTCCCGGGGCCAAGCAAATGCTTCTGTCCGGCGAATTCCTCCAGCGTTTTGGGCCGGATCCTGCTGGCAAGCGGCGCCGTCTCCTTGCGATTGTCAAATAAAGTAAGCTGCTCCACACTACATTCCTTCTTTCTGTTATTCCGTGTAAAAACTGTGGATATCAAAGCCGTGATCCATAGGGCCGCTTCCTTCTCCCAGATCAAGCATCGCCGACAGTGCTCCGGAAATATACTGCTTGGCCCGTTCGACAGACACATCCAGGCTGTATCCTTTTGCCAGATTCGAGGCAATGGCGCTGGAAAGCGTACACCCTGTTCCGTGGGTATTGGGATTCTCAATCCGTTCCCCGCAAAACCATCTGCCCGCCCCCTCGCAGAACAACAGGTCGTTGGCGTCATTTAACTGATGCCCGCCTTTACAGAGGACTGCACAGTGGTAGGTCCGGCTGATCTTTTCTGCTGCCGCCGTCATCGCTTCTGCGGAGGTGATCCGCATGCCGGACAACACTTCCGTCTCCGGAATATTGGGAGTCAGGACTGTCGCCAGCGGAAACAGACATTCTTTTAGGGTGTCGACAGCCTCTTCACTGATCAGCTTCGCTCCGCTGGTGGCCACCATCACTGGATCCACCACAATCTTCTTTGCTCCGTATGTCCGCAGTTTTTCTGCAATAACGCGGATCAGCGCCCCGGAGGAAACCATGCCGATCTTCACCGCGTCCGGAAAGATGTCTGTAAAAATACAGTCCAGCTGATCTGCCAGAAATTCCGGCGAAGACTCCTGAATCGCGGCGACTCCTCTGGTATTCTGGGCGGTCAGCGCTGTGACTGCGCTCATGGCATAAACCCCGTTGGCCAGCATCGTCTTAATATCTGCCTGAATACCGGCTCCTCCGCTGGAATCACTGCCCGCAATGGTTAATGCTGTATGTCTCATATCTGTTTTCCTTTCTTCTCCTCTAATCTGTCCCAGAATCCCTGGAAATCCGTCAGATCCGTCAGATAAAAATCTGCCGTATCCAGGATATTTCCCAGATCCTGCTCATTGTAAGGATCCCGGACTCCTATGGTCAGAAATCCGGCGTCCGATGCGGTTTTCAGCGCATAAAAGGCGTCCTCAAACACCAGGGTTTCTTCCGGCCTGCTTCCGAGAAGCCTGGCGCCCTCCTCATAGATCTTTGGCTGATCCTTTCCGGCGCCCACCCCGGTACAGGTGAGAATTTCCCGAAAAAACGTCTCTATGCCAAGTCTTTGAAAAGCAGCTTCCGCCAGCGCTTTTTCCCCTGTGGTGGCCGCTATCACAGGAATCCCTTTTGCCCGGATAGCAGAAAGAAATCCGGCCACTCCCTTTTTCAGAGGCGCCTGCTCCCGGTAAAATACTTCCACGATCTTTCGTATTTTTGAGATAATCTCCTCTTGTGTATCTTCGACCGGATAATGCCGGCGAATGTAAGCGCAGGCCTCCTGCAGGGTCATGGGATACAGGATCCGTCCCAGACCCTCTTCTGCCTGGATCCCCTGCTCCTCCAGATAACGCTCGTCTGCCTCCTCCCAGATCCCCAGAGAATCAAGGAGGGTTCCGTCAATGTCAAAAATAGCGCCCCGGATCATTTCTCCGCCCTTCTTTCCTGCTCTTCTTTCTCCATGATCCGTCCTTCATCCCCCTCGTGATACAACATCTTTCTGACCGCCCCTTTCAGCTCTTCGGCTGCTTTTCTGACATCCGGCTTTGCAAAAATGGCGCTGATCACTGCCACGCCGCAGATGCCGCTGCCTGCAAGTCTGGCTGTGTTTTCCCCGGTGATGCCGCCAATGGCGATGACCGGGATCTCTACTGCTTCACAGATTTCTTTCAGTGTCGAAAAGCTGACGTCAGATGCATCTTTCTTGGAACTGGTCGGAAACACCGCTCCCACTCCCAGGTAGTCAGCGCCGTGAGCCTGGGCTGCAAGAGCCTCTTCCACCGTTCTTGCGGAGACGCCGATGATCTTATCCTGCCCCAGCTTTTTCCTGACCTCGCCGGCTTCCATATCGCTTTGTCCTACATGGACGCCGTCTGCATCTATCTCCAGAGCCAGTTCCACATCATCATTGACCACAAAGGGCACCTGATAGTTTTCGCACAGCTCTTTCAGCTCTTCTGCCTCTTTCCGGAAGGAGGCCGCATCCAGATCCTTTTCCCGGATCTGTACAAACGTCACGCCGCCTTTTAACGCTTCTTCTGTCTGTTCCGCAAGGGTGCTCTCCCCCAGCCAGGAACGGTCCGTCACCGCATATAGAAGTAACGCTTCTGTCAATTGTTTTTTATCGAATCTCATACTTTGCCCCCTGGTCCAGAATTTCCCCGTTCATCTGATAAACTGCGTCAATGATCCGGCTGCGGTAGGTGGCATTTCCATCCCCTTCCTGCATCCTCTGATACCCCATCTCTCCTGCCAGGCCCATGGTGCAGACCGCCGCCGCTGCCGCCGCAAGCTTATCTTCCCCACCTGCCGCAACAAATGCTGTCATCAGACCAGACAACTGGCAGCCGGTACCTGTGATCCGGCTCATCTGCGGCATTCCGTTACGGATCACATAACAGGCGCTGCCGTCGCTTACAAGATCAATGGCCCCGGTAATGGCAACCATGCAGCCTGTTTCCTGTGCAAAAGCTTTTGCAAATGCGATTCCTTCTTCCAGATTCTCTTCTGTGACTGCATCTCTGATATCCGCATCCACGCCCCGGGTTGCGCCGGCCGACACCTGTCCGCCCGCGGCATTTTCCTGTCTGCGGTTCGTATAGTTATCCCGAAGCGTACGGATCTCCGAGATATTTCCCCGGATCACATCCGGACGGATCTCCTCCATGATCTTAAGAGCTGTTTTTGTGCGAAGGCTGCTGGCTCCGGCTCCCACCGGATCAAGAAGCACCGGATGCCCCAGCTCTTTTGCCCGCCTTCCCGCCGCAAACATTCCTTCAATGGTCCGGCGGTTTAGGGTACCGATATTGAGGTTCAGGCTGTTGCATATCGCCGTGATCTCTACGGCGTCCTCCGGCTCATCTGCCATAATAGGACTGGCTCCGCAGGCCAGGATCATATTTGCCACATCGTTGACTGTGACATAATTCGTAATGTTGTGTACCAGCGGCGCCTTGTGGCGCACCTCCTCCAGATAGGTTCCGATCATAATCTACATTCCTTTCCTGTTCTTATTCTGTCGGTGTTTTGCTGTGACCCGGCCCCGGCAGATTTGCACCCCCGGCCCCCGATCATCCGGCAAAAGCATCTTTTTGTTATTATAACAGGAGTTCCTGCAAAACGTAAATGGAGACGTGTACTTTTTCAGGCACACGTCTCCGTTCTTACTTCCGGCATATTCTTCTCCCGGTATATTTTTCTCCGGTTTTTTCTTTTTTGCAGGCTTTGCCGTTTTATCTGCCCTTTAGGCTTTTCTCTTCTGCAAGCTTTGCCGCCCCGATCGCTCCCGCGTATCTGCCCATCTCGGTAGGCTCTACCGTCTTTCCAAGTTTTGCAGACAACTGGGCGGTAAAATACCGGCTTTTACTCAATCCGCCGGTCAGGATAATCTTATCCGGCAGTTCCTTCCTTTGTGCCAGCTGCGCTACCTTTGCCGCCACCGAATCCACTACGCCGGCCGCAATGTCTTCTCTTGGCTTCCCTTCTCCGATATAATTGATCACTTCTGATTCCGCAAACACTGTACACAAGGAACTGATGGGAAGGATGGTTCCTTTGTCCGCCATCTCAAAAAGCTCCTGCAGCGTCACGCCCAGACGATTTGCCATGATTTCCAGGAACTTTCCGGTTCCTGCAGAACATTTGTCATTCATCAGAAAGTCTCTGACCATTCCGTGCTCCAGAAGGATCACCTTCGTATCCTGTCCTCCCACATCGATCACCGCGCAGTCGCCACCTGCAAATTCCCGGCCGCCCCTGGCGTGACAGGTGATTTCCGTGATCACATAGTCAGCATACTCTACCGCAATGCGCCCATATCCGGTGGCCACTACTTTGGTATCGTCTGCCTCCACATCCACTCCTTCTTCCAGAAGCTTTTCCCGGATCGTGCGGGCAGTCTCTTTACTGCTCCACCCTGTCGGGAGTACATAATTGATTTCCCGATCCCCCCGCACAGAAACTTTAGATGCAGTGGAACCGATATCGATTCCAACATAATTCATATTTTTTCAATCCCTTCTGTCTTTCATGCGCCGCCGTATGTCTTATAACATTTCAATAAATGCAGCGATCCGGGTATTTAACTGCCCGATATCTGCCTGAGAATAATCTGTCTCCACACCAATATACGGTATCTTTTTCTTCTCATTTACAAATCTGCGGATGCCGGTACTTTCCACATTATAGGTGTGACAGGCCTGCAGTACCATTTCCACCACACCGTCCACCTGATACTCGTCAATCAGGCGTCCCAGCAGTTCCAGACGATTGGGGTTCGGCGTCATAACAGAGCACCCGATATCCAGGTATCTTCTTGCCAGGGCATCGTATACGTCCGGATTCTCCTCATCCACCAGTTTGTCAATAGATTTTGCTCCGCTGCAGTTTTCATAAGTAACTACGATGCCGCCGTTGTTTTCAATGGCGTCGATCACCTTTTCTGTGGCTCCGCCAATAGGGCATCCGGTCACCAGGATCCGCGGCTTCTTTTCCTGCATTTTTCCCTGCGCGTATTCTTTTTCAATCTTGTCTGTCAGTGTGTCTACTTCCTCCGGGATCTTGGAACGATCAAACTTAAAGGTGCTGCCATAAAGAACCTTAAAGAGATCATGGCCTGTGATGGGAGCCGGATCATGACGCATCACCTCATAGAGACGGCGCAGTGATCTGCGCCCTGCATTATTGACCCTGATGGCGTCACGGATCTGCTCTTCGGTAATCTCCACATGGAATTTTTTCTCCAGATACTCTTTAAACCGGATGATCTCACTTTTCCACAGCCGAAATGCCTGCTCTCCCTGCGTATTGGGAAGCTCCATCAGGAACACATCCTTAAACTCCGACATATATTCATACATTTTCTTTTTCCCGTCGCAAGTCGTCTCTCCCACAACCACATCCGAAAAATAGAAGAACGGACACTTATCCGTAACTGCAAATCCGTAACTGGACTTGATCAGCGGGCACAAATTCTTTGGCAGATCTTTTTCCGCCACCGCTATCGTCTCGTCAGACGTAGAGCAAAGGCCAACGGTAGCGGCTCCCATGGCCATTGCAATCTCCTGCGGAAAATATGTGCAGTACGCGCCGACCACCGGGACTCCCTTATCCTTCAATTCCTTCACAGCCAGGAACGATTTTTTACGCTGCTCCGCAAACTCTTCAAAAACTTCTGGCAGATCCTTAATAACTTCCATAAAAATCTCCTCTCCATTCTGTCATATTTACTGTACTACCCCTTATTTTAACAGCGTAAAAACATTCTCTCCAATTCAAAAAAATAATAAAAGATATAGATTCATTCAATAAAAAGCAGTCGGGTACACCCCTCTTGCCAAAAAGTGACAGGGCAAAACGCAATTTGGGACGTAGACCTTTTGCATTTTACTACGTCCCCATTAGTACTTCCGCAGCTGATCTTCTGTATCGTCTGTTGACTTGTCAATCTTCCGGATTTCTACATAATACCCGCCTTCCCCGGTTTTTACATATACGCGGTCGCCTGTCTTATGTCCGCGAATGGCTTTTCCAAGAGGGGATTCGATGCTGATTTTGCCCTCCATGGAATTGGCCCGGATGCTGGTTACCAGCCGATATGTTTCTATTTCTTCGTCATCTTCAAAATAGAGATCTACGGTATTGTTGATGCCCACTTCATCGTCGGCTGACCGATCGGAAACGATCCGGGCATGTTTCAGCATCCGCTCCAGATAGCGGATTCTGCTTTCGTTACGGTTTTTATCCTGCTTTGCGGCTTTATATTCAAAGTTTTCACTTAAATCTCCCTGGGCTCTTGCTTCTTTTACTGCCTCCAGTTCTTTTTTCCGCACCACCAGTTTCCTGTACTCGATTTCTTCTTTGATCTTTTTTACGTCGTTTGGCGTCAACTGTTCGCCCATTTTTTTCCCTCTTTCTTCTATTTTTCTTAATATCTGGTAAATATCTGGTTCTCCGGCCAAAGTGCTTCATCTGCCTGTCTCTATGTGTCCGCAGCTGTAAATTTGTCGCATCTACATCGCATGCTATGATATTTTCCCTGTTTCTTTCTTACTGATCCGGATTTCTTTTGTATTCCAATATATCCCCGGGCTGGCAGTCCAGCACATCGCAGATGGCGTCCAGAGTGGAAAACCGCACGGCCTTTACCTTTCCTGTTTTCAGGTTGGAAAGATTTACATTGGAGATTCCCACCCTTTCGGACAATTCATTTAACGACATCTTCCTGTCTGCCATCACCCGGTCCAGTCTTAATATGATCGCCATGACGGTACCTCCTACAATATTTCCTCTTTTTCTTTCTGCATCCGGACCCCTTCCCGGATCAGGCTTCCCAAAACGAGAAGCAAAAGCCCCGGAAGCAGAATGGTTCCGTCGATCAGTACAAACTCATCGCTGGATAAGATCTCATACCCGGATGAATGATAACCGGGAATTCTGGGGATCCATACAGACGCCGCCATATAAATCACTCCCAGCAGCAGCACGCACCTGGCCAGCGTCCCGGAAAACATCTTGCCTGCATGCAGGTCTTTCGCGATACAGATCAGACCAGCAAAACTAATCAAAATGGTGAAAACAAAGAGGATCCGCCCTGCAAAAGCCACCGCGCCGGCCTCTTCCCACTCCCTTGCTTTTATCATCCACGGCAAAGACCACAGGCAGCCAAGCGCCGCGAATCCTGTCACAACTAACGACAGCCCCAGAAGTACTTTCAGCCTTCTGGGTGTTCTTTTTCTTCCTTCCTTCTGCGTATCCACCGCAAAATCATTGACCTGAACGGTTCTTTCTTCCTGTACTTTTCCTTCTTCGTTCATTCGCTTCTCTCCCATTGCATGTATTACGATAATTATTTAATGTTTATCATTAAATTTATGGTAGCACGGATATCTTTTGAAGTCAAGTACAAAGTTCCGTATCTGTATGCAGCTCCCCCTTCCCATCCACTCCATGTATCCCTGCCAGCTAAATCAGCCCCAGATGTTCCATGGCCTTCCGAATCCCGTCATTCTTCACCGTATCGGTAATATACTCCGCATAGTCGTCCAGCACCGGATCATGCTCGCCCATTGCAACTCCATGCCTGGCATACGCAAACATAGAAAGGTCATTGCTGCTGTCGCCGAACACATAGATCTGATCCAGGTCCAGATTCAGATATTTCCGTATAAATTCTATGGCTGTTGCTTTGGAGTATCCTTTTTGGATACATTCATAAACACCCCGGGTCCGATCGATCGGAACCAGATCTTCCGCAATTGCCTGGAAGAACTCTTCTTTACGGCTCTGCGCGTCGGTACAGACCAACAGTTTGTCATAACAAAATCCTTTCTTCTCATAGTTTCTCTCCACACCCAGTCCCAGGGACGCCATATAACGCCGGGTGCTCTCCACATTTTCAAACCGGCTGATCCTTTCAGAAAAGTATACGTCCTCTGTCCCCTCCAGAAAACCTTCCATTCCAAAACGTATCATAGCATCGATATATCGATACCCTCTTTCTTCTGGAATGGGATGCTCCAGCAAAATACCATGCCGATAATTGATATATGTGCCGCATCCACAAAGCAGACCGTCAATGCCCATAAGCCGCAGCCGGACCGGCACGCTGCAGACCGTCCGCCCGGTATTGATAAACACAAGATGTCCGGCCGCACGGGCCCGTCTGATTGCTTCTGCCGCACTCTCCGGCAATTCGTTGGTATGATCATCGATCAGAGTCCCGTCAATATCAAAAAACAGCGCTGCTTTTTTCTCCATATTTTCTCCTTTTTCTTCCTTTTTTTGTTGCTTTCAGATGTAACATCCATTACCTGCAATCCCTTCTATTATAGATATTTTCCACTCCGTCTGGCAACTTAGGTTTATTGACAAACCTTCTCGCAACTGCTAATATTTTTTTGTGTAAAATATGTAAAAATGCGCGTTTTTCGCCGGAAAGGATCTTTATTATGAATCATTTCAAAAAAATATATTGCAGGACTTTTCAGACTGGTCTGAAAATCGCTCTTCCGTTCCTGCCCTATCGCAAGCCCAAAGTCGTCGGCAGTGTCAAAGCGCTGCCGGAAGTGATCCAGAAAAAGCACTGCAGTAAAGTTCTGATCATCACCGATGCCGGGATCCGCAAACTCGGCCTGACCGGACGCCTGGAAAAAGCTCTTACAACTGAGGGGATTCCATACTGCATGTATGATAAAACCGTAGCCAACCCCACTACAGACAATGTAGCCGAAGCCCTGGAACTCTACCGGAGCCAGGGATGTGACTGCATCATTGGATTTGGCGGCGGCTCCAGTATGGACTGCGCCAAAGCGGTTGGCGCCCGGGCAGTGAAACCCGGCCAGTCCCTTGCAAAAATGAAGGGTATCCTTAAGGTACATAAAAAATTGCCCCTCTTGATGGCTGTGCCAACTACCGCTGGCACCGGCAGTGAAACAACGCTGGCTGCTGTGATCACAGACGCCCGGACCCGTTACAAATATGCCATCAACGATTTTCCACTGATCCCACGGTACGCCGTGCTGGATCCAAAAGTTACCCTTAGTCTTCCGCCTTTTATCACGGCCACCACCGGCATGGATGCTCTGACCCACGCAGTGGAAGCCTATATTGGCAATTCTACCACTTACGGCACCAGAAAAGATGCGCTTCTGGCCGTACAGCTGATTTTTGAAAATATCGACAAGGTCTATGAAGATGGCAGCAACATTGATGCACGCCGGAATATGCTGCACGCTTCTTTCTATGCAGGCTGTGCATTTACCAAATCCTATGTAGGCTATGTGCACGCCATCGCTCATTCTCTTGGCGGAGAATACAATGTTCCCCACGGATATGCCAACGCCGTAATCCTGCCGATGGTGCTGGAAGCTTACGGGGCAAAAATCCACAAAAAGCTGCACCGCCTTGCCATTGCGGCCTCCCTTGCCGAAAAAGACACCCCCAGCGATGAAGCTGCGGGACGGTTTATTGAAGCCATCAAACTGATGAAAGAACGGTTTGGCATCGGCAACCGGATCCCGGAAATCCGAGAAGAAGACATTCCCAAGCTGGCGCATTACGCAGACAAAGAAGCCAACCCCCTCTATCCGGTACCGGTCCTGATGAACGCCGCCGAACTGGAACCTTTCTATTATATGTTGATGACAGATGAAGACACAGCAGACAGCAGCGTTATCAAAGACCAGGAAGAAACAAATGTGGAAGGAGCGGACATCCATGACAGAACAGGAAATTAAAGAAATCGTCACTACGCAGAGAAAATATTTTCAAACAGGGGCAACTCTTCCCATCCCATTTCGGATCGCAGCTTTAAAAAAATTGTATGCGGTCATCTCCGAATGCGAAAAAGAGATCCACACGGCTCTTCGCAAAGATCTGGGAAAAAGCAGTTTTGAAAGTTATATGTGCGAAACGGGGCTGGTTCTGGAAGAAATCAGCTATCTGCTAAAACACATCCGAAAATTTGCCCGGGAAAAGACAGTGCTTACGCCGCTTGCCCAGTTTCATTCTCACAGTTATCAAAAGCCATTGCCTTACGGCGTGACTTTGATCATGAGTCCATGGAACTATCCTTTTATGCTGACGCTGTCACCTCTGGTGGACGCGCTGGCTGCAGGAAACACTGCTGTCGTGAAGCCAAGCGCTTATTCCCCCTGCACCAGCGACGTAATCCTCCAGATCCTGTCCCAGTGCTTTGATCCACAATATGTAGCTGTTGTTACCGGCGGCCGTGCAGAGAATACCTGCCTTCTAAAAGAACATTTTGACTATATTTTCTTTACAGGCAGTCAGTCTGTAGGAAAGAAAGTCATGCAAAGCGCCGCCGAACATCTGACTCCGGTCACTCTGGAGCTGGGAGGCAAAAGTCCCTGCATCGTAGACGCCTCCGCCAACATCCGGCTGGCAGCCCGGAGAATCGTATTCGGCAAATATCTGAACTGCGGGCAGACCTGCGTGGCGCCGGACTATATTTACTGCCACCGCTCTGTCAAAGAAAAGTTGATCAAAGAAGTACAAAGACAAATCCAGAAACAATTTGGCAAACAGCCATTAAAAAATACCAATTACGGGAAAATCATCAACGAAAAACATTTCGACCGGATCCTGGGACTGATCGACAACGCCAAAGTCATACACGGAGGAAAATCCGACCGCAGAACTCTGCGTATCGAACCCACCGTCATGGATAACGTCACGTTTGCCGACCCTGTCATGCAGGAAGAAATCTTCGGCCCCATCATGCCCATCCTGGTCTTTGACCATCTGGACGAAGTGATCCGAAACATCAACTCCAGGCCCCACCCACTGGCGCTTTATCTGTTCACATCCAACAAAAAAGCCGCAAGACAGGTAACCGCCCACTGCGGTTTCGGCGGCGGGTGCATCAACGACACCATCATCCATCTGGCCACCACCCAGATGGGATTTGGCGGCTTCGGCGAAAGCGGAATGGGCGCCTATCACGGCAAGACCGGCTTCGATACCTTCTCCCACTACAAGAGCATTGTAGACAAAAAAAACTGGCTGGATCTGCCTATGCGCTATCAGCCTTACCGGAAAATACACGAAAAAATGGTACGGTTTTTCCTGAAATAATTCAATCAGGTACAGGGTAAAATGCAATTGGGGACGTAGACCTTTGCAAAAGGTCTACGTCCCCTGTTAGTAACTTAACAATCTTCTATCTGCACATTTTTTCCAGCAAGTCTACTGCCCGTTCTATTCCCAGACGGCTCACATTCAGGAGCATATGATGGGATTCGATGCTTCCCCACTCCTGTCCGGTATGAGATTCATAATAGTTTCTTCTCTCGCGATCCATCCGCTTGATCTTATCTGCCGCTTTCCGCTCGGAAATGTCATATTTTCTTGCTATTCTTGATACCCGGTCTTCCAAGCCTGCACAGATAAATATATTGATGCAGTTTTTATGATCCCGCAGCACATAATCTGCACACCGGCCTACGATAATGCAGGATCCTCTGTCTGCCAGCCTGCGGATGATGTCGCACTGCAGCTCATATACCTGCTGGGTCAGCGGCGGTACATATTCTGTCCCGTTCAGCCGGCTGGACTGCTCGATGGGATCCAATACAAATCCAGTCAGGAAACTATTTAATGTCGTCTCGTCCACGGCGCGCGCCGTCTCTTCCCGGATATCCAGTTTTTCCGCTACCATCCGGATCAGATTGTTATCATAAAGCGGAATATCCAGCCTGGTGGCAAGCAAGTTTCCGATTTCGTGTCCGCCGCTTCCAAATTCACGGCCTATGGTGATGATCCTTGGTTCTGTCATAGAGAATCCCCCTTCCTCACGAAGTATCCTGCAGGTATCTTCTTTCATTATAACGCAGTTTCCTCTAAATTGACAGATATTTCAACCAATAATCTCTTTTTTTATAATCTTTTTTATATAATCTCTTTTTTTATTCTCTCTCCGAAAAAGGAATATAATCAAAATGAAATCCAAAGCTTCTCGGACCCAGGACGTCAATCCCGTCTTCTGTTTTCCAGACTGCCGGCGCCGGAAGGGCAAATACAGTCAGCTTCTGGCCAGATCTTGCATAAGGGTTCGTCACCGGGTTCCCCGCGTCATCTATGACGCAGATCAGATCCGGGCAGGAAACATCCACTTTTCCATTCCGGTAAGCCACAAGATTTTCGTTTTTAAACCAGATTCCGTAATTTTCTTTTTTATAATTTCCTGTTCCGCTCAAATGGATCTCTCCAAGGACAAATCCTCCCTCTTCCTCATAGAAAGTCTTTGTCACCGTTCCGGTAAATAAAATCTTTCCATCCACCGCTTCGCAGATCTTTTCTGCCGCATTTTTTTCCTGTGCTTTCGCAAGGCGCATTACCTTTCCGATCTCCATAGCGTAGGAAAGCGTATGCGGGATAATGGCGTGGCGAAGCTGCTCTCCTGTTACAGCATGATCCGCTACACCGATTTTATTTCCACTGGCTACGGCAATGGATCGGATAATGTCTTCACAGCGCATATCGTCTACCACGTCTTTGATAATCATCGTATCCCCAAACTGAGTGGCCACAGCTACCGGGGCCATCGGGATTCCTTCCACATAAAAGGAGCTGTGCTGAAGTTCCGGCACCGACCGGCCGGCAGGGTCGCCGTCAATCACAGGCACACCCAGCTGAAATGCGGTATGTAGTGCATAGGCGGTGTTCGCGCCTCCAAGTTCTGTCGCGACCACACCAAAAAACGGTTTCCCGAAATAGTCTTCCAGCGTCCGGAACGCAAGCAAAGATTCCGGGTACCCAAGCATCGGAAGCCTTGCATACTCTTTTCCGCAAGTGGCAAGACTGGCCGGAGAGCCGCACATATATGGCACACAGACATAAGAACCCGCCGGCACCTCTTCCGGCTTGGCAAGGAACAGATCCTTTCCTTTCTGAAAATCCTCCTCCAAAAGGGATAACCCAAGCGACAATTCTCCGCCGCCACCGGTTCCTGCCACGGCACAGCCATGCAACAAATCAATAATCTCCTGCTTTTGTAATTTCCTCATTTCTCCTCATTTCCTTTTCCTTGTTCTTCTTCTGTAGACGGAAGCTCCTTTTCCCGGGAACCGGGCAGCAGACGCTCTACTATCAGATATATAAAAAATCCCCAGATAATCCCCGAGTAATCCACCTTCACGATCACAGCCGCGCCAATGGCCAGGATCATCGCCAGAACGCCGGTAGGATTCCACCCGCGTTTCTCATGCCAGGATTCCTTTCTCCCCTTTCTCACAATCCAGTAATCTGCCGTCATCACTCCCCCAACAGCAGAAAAAACATAGGAAAGAAGACTCAAAAAAGTTTCCATATGTCCCAGGATCCCCGCTGCGGCCAACACAATCCCCGCAAGGCCGGCAACCGCTGTCGCAGCCTTTCTTTTCTGATCGGGAATACCAAATACCATCACTGCATCCAGTCCCGCAGAATAAGCGTTCAGTGAATTGGTCGTCCAGGTGGCAAGAATCAGGACCAGCACCCCGGAAACCGGAAGACCAACAGATGTAAGAACCGATGTAATATCATAATTTCCTGTCATCTTTGTCATCAGGATCCCCAGGCATAATGTGAAAATCCCTGCCGGCATAATTCCCCAGAAAACAGATTTTACCGTATCTTTTCTACTCTTCTGAAACCGGGTGATATCCGCGCTTGTAATAGCGCCGGCAGCAGTAAAGCTAAAAGAAAGCCCCATCCCCTGTACAAATGTCATCGTGTTCCCGGACGGCAGAGATAACCCCTCCGCTCCATATCTTAAAAATGCCAGTATTGTTCCAAGGATCATAAGCAGCACAAGAAGAGGAAGCGCCACAGCATCCAGCCTGCGAAAAGCATTCATCCCGTACACGGCGCTGATCAGCATCACGATCCCCCAGAAAACCGAGGAAGCCATCACTGGAACCTCCATTCCAAAGGCCGTTCTGACAAGACTGGCAAAGGATTCTCCACACACATTACAGTTCAGCCCAGACCAGCCTACCATAGAAATCAGCATCGTGGTGCCTACCAGGAACCTCGCCCCTTGTTTTCCAAAAGCAGCGATGGAACGCATACGATAATCCCTGTCTGTACAAACGCCAGCGATATCCATCCCTTTTTTTCTTCCGGGCCAACCGGTTCCAGGGCAAACTTTTCTCCTGCCATACCATTTCCCCTTCCTTTTCCCTGTCTGCTCTCCCCTATATTTACTTCAATCTAACTATCTGAATCCCCTAATCGTAAAGTATACCAGCCATTTTTCTGTATTTCATCATTCTTTGTTAAAAAAACCTCAACTTTTTTGTTTATTTCACAAAGATTACTGGATTTTCTTTTCAACAATTGTTAGAATTATAAAAAAAGAAAGGATTTGATGTACAAATGAAAGAGCTGACTGTCAGAGATGTCCTGAAACTCCCATTTATGGACGGTTATCGTCTGGTCGCCGGAGAATCCGGCCTGGATAACCCGGTCCATTTTCCCAATGTATATGACACTCCTCATGATGTCTGCGATCCGATCCTGGATAATCTGACCGCACGTCATGATTTTTATCTGACCGCTTTTTTTTATGGTAAAGATAATCCGGATTATATCATAACGGTCATAAAACGGTACCTCTCTATCCAGGCTTCTGCCGTATGTATCATCGATCAATACATCAAAGATATCCCTCCCGAAGCAGCGGAGCTTTGTAACAAACATAAGCTGCCGGTTATTTTTATCAGCGAACACGTTCCCTACTCTTCAGTGATCTCCGGCATTATTGAATGTAAACTATCTCTGGAAAGCCGCAGGCTTGTCACCAATCAACTGCTGGCCCTGACCTCCGGTCACATTTCAGACTCTGAAAAACGAGAGATCATCCGGGAACTAAATCCCAGTTTTCTTAGTCATGTCCTGGTATTTTTCTGCGCCATGTCCGAAAAGCAGCAGGAAAAAATGCTCCTGAGCAAGCCGCTTTACTACGGAGTCACTTCCCTCTCGGCTACATATCGTGACGGATTCTGTCTGGCTTACAGTTTTCACAAAAAAACAGACAGCCAGCTTCAGGAAACCATCCAGGATATTACCGACTATCTCTGCCAGAACCTTCCCGGAGCCCGGATCGGCATCAGCAATGTCCAGCCCATTTCCCGTCTGGGAGACGGCATCTCCCAGGCTTACGCCGCGGCAGATGCTGCCAGCCCGGGACAGACCGCCTACTATCGCCGACTGGGGATTACGCGGCTTCTGGTATCTATCCAGGATCATCCGGCTCTCCTGCAATTTTACAAAGAGACTGCCGGCCCTCTCCTGAAATATGACGAGGAAAATCATTCCCAGCTGTTTTACACCCTGTGTTGTTTCATGGAAAACGGCGCAGATTATAAAAAAACCGGCGCCGCCATGTTTCTCCATGAGAACACGGTCCGTTACCGGATCAACAGTTTGAAGGAGATCCTGGAATACGGAGAAAATGAAGTGGACTTTCTGGAAACCCTGTCCATCATTTATAAGATCCATCGACTGCTGAAACCTTAAGTCTGCATATCCGGCAATGAAACACACACTAGAAAGAAGGCTATATATCTATGAAACTGCGTATGTCCAATGAAGTGGACCTGGGGCGGGAGTCTGTCCGCCATCTGCTTTTTGTCCTGGCTGTACCGGCCATCACCTCTCAGCTTGTAAACGCACTTTACAACATGGTTGACCGGATGTATATCGGCCACATCCCCGAGACCGGGGCTGCCGCTCTGACCGGCGTAGGCGTTTGCTTCCCGCTGATCATGATCGTCTCCGCTTTTGCTTCTCTTCTTGGAATGGGCGGCGCGCCAAGAGCCAGCATCCTGATGGGAAGAAAAGATAAGGAGGGCGCAGAGCAGATCATGGGAAACTGTTTTTTCGCCCTTGTGGCAGCCGCCATCCTGCTGACGATACTGATCCTGATCTTCCAGCGGCCGGTTCTACTTTTATTCGGCGCCAGTGAAAATACCATTGGCTATGCCACGGACTATATGTCCATCTACGCCATCGGCACCATCTTTGTACAGCTGACACTGGGAATGAATCTGTTCATCTCAGCGCAGGGATTCTCCAAGATCAGCATGATGACAGTTGTAATCGGCGCTGTCACCAATATTATCCTGGATCCTGTCTTTATTTTCGGATTTCATATGGGCGTCCGGGGCGCTGCTCTTGCCACGATCCTTTCCCAGGCCATCAGCGCTGTATGGGCCCTTCGATTTTTAACCGGCCCAAATACCGTTCTTCGTCTGAAGAAGGAAAACTTAAGGATCCGCTCCAGGGTTCTGCTGCCTTGCATCGGTCTGGGAGTTGCTCCCTTTGTCATGCAGTCCACAGAAAGCATCCTGGTGCTGTGTTTTAATTCTTCCCTTTTAAAATACGGCGGCGATCTGGCCGTCGGCGCTATGACCATTCTCTCCAGCGTCATGCAGTTTGCCCTGCTGCCTCTTCAGGGGCTGACCCAGGGCGGACAGCCTATCATCAGCTTTAACTTCGGAGCCGGAAACGCCGACCGGGTAAAAGAAGCATTTCGGCTCCAGACTATCTGCTGCGTCAGCTTTGCCGCTATCCTCTGGCTGTTGTCAGAACTGACTCCGGGTATTTTTGTCGCCATTTTCACCAGCGACCCCCAGCTGACTGCTCTTGCCTGCTGGGCGCTTCGTATCTACATGGCCTCCGTGATCCTGATGGGGCTGCAGATATCCTGCCAGCAGACCTTTATCGCTTTTGGCAACTCCAGAGTGTCCGCCTTCCTTGCAATCTTTCGGAAGATCATCGTACTGATTCCGCTGATCTACCTTCTTCCCCTGTTTCTGGAAGACAAGGTACAGGCCGTCTTTCTGGCAGAACCCATTGCAGATTTCATTGCCGTAGCCACCACCGCAACTATGTTTGCTTTCAGTTTCCGGTCAACACTCAAAAAAATGCGCGCCGCAGCATCATAAGCTGCAGCGCGCATTCTCGTTTCAGATCATAAACCTGTCTCGTATTCCTTCTTTTCCTCTGTTGCAAGATCCATTTATAATCCGTAGCACTTATAGAAACGGATGATGATGGTTGCACATACTGCCCGGTTCGTTTCTCCCTGCGGATTCAGATTTCCGTTATCACCGGTAATAATTTCATTCGCCACACACCAGGACATTGCCTCCTGCGCGAAATCACTGACATATGAAACATCCGGGAAATCCATATCATCCGTTCTCTGTGAAGTATCCAGCCCCAGATAATTTGCATAACGGAACATCATGGTGGCCATCTGCTCCCGGTTGATCGGATCAGAAGGTCCAAAGTTGCCATTGGTATATCCGGTTACCACTTCTGCCTCCTCTGCCCACATAACGGGTAGTGTATAGAACTGCCCGTCTGCGACATCCAGGAATTTCTCCTCAAATTCTGTCTCCGGTTCTCCTTCCATACGATAAAGTATTGTCGCAAATTGTGCTCTTGGCAGAATGACTTCGGGCCCAAAAGTAGTCTCATCCATTCCGGTCATAAGACCTTTCTCGTAAGCGTACTTTGCCTCGGCATAGAACCAGCTGTCTTCATCAACATCTGTATACGGGAGGTCTGTCTTCGGCGGTTCCGGCTCTGTATATTCTTCTGCAGTAATCCTGGTGTCTATCACAACCGCATCAGAAATCTCAAACTCTCCATATGCCAGTGAAACAGCAATCTTGAAACTGCCATCCTTCCCCTCTGCATTTTCTTTGTCTCCAGCCTGTGCAGCTTCAAAATCTACAATCTGAACTTCTGCTGTCACGCCTTCTGCAAGAACCCCGCTGATCAGAGTTTCTGCCCATGCTTTCGCGCTTTCTTCCGTTTCCGCCGTCTTCTGATCCACCTCAGTAAGCGCTGTCAGACCCTGAATCACAGCAATCTGTGCTTCCAGCGCTGCAGAAAGCTGCTTGATGGTATTAACCACGCCAGATACCTCTTCCGCGATCAGCTGATGCCCATACGCATTGGGATGAAAATCCAGATTAAATTTCATAGAAGCCATATCAAAGGCTGCATTGCAAGGATCTTCTTCTGCCGCTGCAATCACTCCATAACCATCTGCCACAAAGCATCCTGCCTGTCCCTCGGTCTGCAGGATCACAGCATTCATTGCCTGTACGCCAAGCTCAAATGCAGATGCAAGCGCCTGTGCCTGGGTCTTGATCTGTTCCAGCGGTACGGTTATATGCTCTGCAAAATATTTATAAGGATTATACTGTGTCACAAAAATAATCATTGCTTCCTGGTTTTGCAGACGGATTGCCTTTATGATCCCCGCCAGGTTCACCCCAAAACCTGCAAGGGCAGTCTTTGCCTCCGTGGAAGAAGCAAAAGAAGGCACCACACCCATTGCAAACGCAAGCATTGCCGTATCTCCTGTCATAAGGGCCGTCTGTACCGTTTCTGCCGTCATGGCGCCCCCAGGCACAGATGCGTTATACTGATTTGCCAGATAAGTATAAAGCGCGTCCATCAGATCATTGCCGCCAACTGTAATCGTGACTACATCTGCCCCGGCGACTTTCAGGCTGCCGTCTCCCAGCCCTGCCAGAAGATCTGCTGATGTCGCTCCCGCAATCCCCTGGTTATCCAGCGTAAGCCCACAGGTCTCTGCCACCAGCGCAGGAAATGCGCTTTCATCCTCTGAAAGCCCGTAACCGGATGTAATACTGTCACCCAGCGCCACATACGTTTCCGGCGTATCTTCCTGTGCAAAAGCAGAAACCGGCAGCATGCACAGTATCATACTCATTACGGCAATACAGGCCGCCAGTTTCTTCCATACTTTTTTACCCATTCTACTTTCCTCCTTTTCATTTACTTTCGCTTTTCTATTATAAAAAATACCATAAAAAAAGGACTTTGCCACCACCCGTTTCCTCCTTAAAAACGGATGGTGACAGAGTCTTTTTTGCCTTTTCCCTATGGAAGCATATACCGCTTCAATTCTTTTCTATTCCTTATATGCAGTTTCTGCAGCACAGAAGCAATACAGCTTTTTACCGTATTTGCAGACACATTCATATGCTCTGCAATCTCCTTATTCGTCCACCCTCTGGCGGCAAGCATCGCAGTGGCAAATTCCGTGGTGGTAAGATTCTCCGCCACTTCATGCCCGGTCGCCGGATTGTGGATCTTTCTCCATCCCGCGGAAAACTGATAGGTGATGGCAATAATCCGCTTAAAATCTTCCGGCCAGTTCTTTTTGATCACAGCCTCCAGCATTCCACCCAGCAGGCCATGATGTTCGCCAAATGCTTCGACCAGATCATCCGGTTTTGCCAGCTCCCAGGCAGCCAGAAGATGTTCTTTCGCCGGCCCCGGCTGCTTCAGGCTGATGTAATCCATCACCGCCACCAGATGGATATAGATCATGGGGATCGGATAGATCGCGTCCTGAACGCTTACTGTCCCTTCTACAATGCCAAGACTCTTACTATAATCCTCCTGAAGATAATAGTAATGTGCTCTCACATACATTGCAAATATCCGTATCCCTGGCGGAAGCATTCGTAAGTATTCTCCAGGCTCCGGAAGCTCTTCCGGCAGAGGCAGATGCAGAAGGACCGCTGCGGTGAATGAAAGAAATGATTCCATAGCGCGGCTTTCCGGTGGTTCTTTTGACCCTGACTTTAATGTTTTTTTTAATTCACGAAGCGCATAGCCGGACTGCCGGATCTGACCGATAGAAAGATTGGCATATCCGTATATCAGACACGCCGACAGCCTGACAGCCCGGTCCTGACAATCCAGATACATCTGCGCCTTCTTTGCAGCCTCCCTGGGATTGCCTCTAAAGTACTCATATTCCGCTGCTGCGATCTCTTTTTCCGGACCCTCTGGCATAGCAAGCACCGCCTCCTTACACCTGCCCGGTACAAAAGCAGTATTCATCAGCGGCATCAGCCCGGAAAACTCCACTTCCTTATCTTCCTCCATGTCAATCTCCATCTGTCTTCCTCCTGTCCATGGCTTTTTCCTCGTTCCAGACATTGCTTTGATCCCCTTACCGTTCCCGTACTTCGATCAAATGTCCGTCTGGATCATAAAACCGAAGCACTTTCCCGGAAAGCGCCGCCCGCCGATCTGCTCCTGCCGGTTGTTCCGTTCCTGCCGGTTGACACGGGTCTTTTTTGCTGTTAAAGTCTATTGCCGATCCCAAATAACGAATCCTTCCCGGAAACTCTTTTTGATATTTTTCTAATTTCTTTTGAAATGTTTCCATGTCTTTTTCTTCAAAATACAACAACATTCCCGCATCCCCGATCCGGGACTCTCTTCCAATCGCTTCCTCCCATACCTGTTTTTCCTGCAGCACAAGTCCCTCTGTCAGGATCACGTTCCCGTCCTGTTTCAGGATCGTATCCAGCCCAAACAGATCCTGATAAAACTTCCTGGATCTTTCAAGATCCGAAACAACAATCAAGACATTTTTCAGTTTCATAACCTGTCCCACCCTTCGGAAAATATAGGTCTATTTTATCATACTTTTTCTCCTTTTCAACCGTAATAAAACTTGCTTAACGTTTGGGTAACCGAAAATGGCGGAAATACGGGGATTCCGCTGGAATTTGTTGCAAATGCGTTGCAAATCGTAGAAGACTGAATGCGATTGAGGACACCTCTCTTATCAGTTTCTTTCAACCCGTTTCATTCTTCACAAATCCCTTGTTACCGTTCTTACACTTTAGAAATAATATCTCCAAAAATTCCTATTGATGCTTTCCTATCAGCCAATGCCTCTACTAGGGTATATTTTCCATAAACTCGCCCAATATCTTCTACCTGCCACACGTCACCTATTTCTTCCACCTCTTGGATTTTATAAAAATAATATTGATTATAAAACTAATACCCAATTTCCTTTAATGCTTTAGCAATTTGATCCTGATTAATACCGTAATACTGCATCATCTCTGTTATTTGGTTTTCCGATTCTCCAACACCATTCTCTTTTGCGTAAAGAATAGCCTGATAGTCCCAATCAACATTTTCTTTGTAAGGCGCAGTTCCTCTTCGGTCACGCCTTCCACTATCGCCCGGTCTACCATGTTGTTCCACTCCTGCCGGAGATAATTATCGATCCGTATCTCCTCTGCTTTCGGATTGTTCTTCCCGATTTTTCTGGTTGGCAGATAGGGGCTGTTCTTATCAAACACTTTCAGTTTCTCTGCCGGATTCTGCACCAGTTCATTGATCAGATCCGTATAGAAATATTTCATATCCGATGTACGGATCCTGATTGACGCCATAAACAGGACTCTTGAGTAAAGATATTTTTGTTGCAAACGTGTTACAAACGCGCTGCTAATCCGGTGATTTTCACCCGGTTTTCCCCCGTTTCACCGCGTTTCCAGGGTAAAAAAAAACCCCGGAAACGTGATGTTTCCAGGGTTTGCCTGCAATTTCAATAACTGTTCGGTTATCTCTTGGGTAATCCCGATTAACGCTTGCTGAACTGCGGAGCGCGACGGGCTGCCTTGAGACCGTATTTCTTACGCTCTTTCATTCTCGGATCACGAGTCAGGAATCCTGCTTTCTTGAGCACCGGTCTGTAATCAGCGTCTGCCTCAAGCAGCGCTCTTGCGATACCGTGGCGGATTGCTCCTGCCTGTCCTGTATAGCCGCCGCCCTTTACATTGACGATTACATCAAATTTTCCATCAGTCTCGGTAGCTACCAGGGGCTGACGAACAACAACCTTTAAGGTTTCCAGTCCGAGATATTCATCAATATCTCTCTTATTTATTGTAATCTTACCGGTTCCCGGTACTAAATATACTCTTGCTACTGATTTTTTTCTTCTTCCTGTTCCGTAAAATCTTGCGTTAGCCACTGTAATATCCTCCTTTCAAACCTTTCCCTAAAATTTCAGCTCTACCGGCTTCTGAGCCTGCTGCTCATGATCCGGTCCTGCATATACATGAAGCTTCTTGATCATAGCTCTTCCCAAAGGTCCCTTCGGAAGCATTCCCTTTACAGCGAGTTCGATCACTCTCTCCGGCTTCTTAGCCATCATCTCTGCCAGTGTAGTCTCTTTCATTCCTCCTACATAATCAGAGTGACGATAGTAGATCTTCTGATTCATCTTCTTACCTGTTACAGCAACTTTCTCTGCATTTACAACAATTACATAATCACCTGTATCAATGTGCGGTGTAAACTCCGGTTTGTTTTTTCCTCTTAACACCTTGGCGATTTCAGATGCCAGGCGTCCTAATGTATATCCCGATGCGTCAACTACATACCATTTTCTTTCAATCTTATCTGGATTTGCCATATAAGTTTTCATTGGGTTCCCTCCTGTAAATCTAAACATTTCACATGGTCTTTTTATCGGAATCAGCAAGACTCCGGGGCTTTGGTTTCCTGCTGTTTCTCCTTTTGTCATACTGCATTATTATATTATACGCATCCAGGTGTGTCAACAGTTTTTCTGCAAATTTCTGTGGTTTTTTCCGTTTCTCCGGCTGTTTTTCTACTGACATTTGTGCTATACTTTTTCCTGCACGACCGGAGGATTTCCACATGAGACAAAATCATTGCACTACGGATGCACAATGAAGAGGCAACGCCGCAAAACTCCTGTGTAGATCCTCTGTCTCGCCTTGAATATAGTATCACATTCTGGGGGAATTACCAATGAAAAAACACATAGATCTCCTGCACGGGCCTGTACTTTCTTCCCTGACCCGTCTTGCCATCCCGATCATGGCAACTTCTCTGATCCAGATGGCCTATAACCTGACAGATATGATCTGGATTGGAAGACTGGGAAGTAATGCCGTGGCAGCCGTAGGCGCTGCCGGTATGTATATGTGGCTTTCCAACGGCCTTGCTGTGCTCTCCAAAATGGGCGGTCAGGTAAACACCGGTCATTCTCTGGGCGCCGGGGATTCAAAAGAGGCGGCCGGATACGCCGCAGGCGCTTTGCAGCTTGCCGCTTTTACCGGTCTGCTCTTCGGACTGCTCTGCATCCTGTTTTCCGTCCCATTGATCGACTTCTTTAAACTGAACAGCCCGCAGGTCATTGCAGACGCACGGATTTATCTTAAGATCACCTGCGGCCTGGTCTTTTTTTCCTTTTTAAACCAGACGTTTACCGGACTGTTTACTGCCATCGGCAACAGCAGGGCTGCGTTCTTTGCCACCACCAGTGGACTGGTGATCAACTTTTTTATGGATCCTGTCCTGATCTTTGGGATCGGCCCATTTCCAGAACTAAGGGTTATGGGCGCCGCCATTGCCACCGTCTTTGCACAGATGATTGTTACCTGCATGTTCCTTTTATTTGCGCTGCGGGACGATCTCTTATTTTGCCATGTACGGTTTTTTTCACGGCCAAAACTGGCAGCCATCCAGTCCATCGTGCAGATCGGCGTGCCATCCTGCCTGCAAAATATGCTGTTTACCGGTATTTCCATGATCATTGCCCGGATGGTGGCAGGATATGGAGATGCCGCCGTGGCTGTCCAGAAAGTAGGTTCCCAGATCGAATCCATTTCCTGGATGACAGCTGACGGTTTTGCCGCTGCGGTAAATTCTTTTATCGCACAAAATCACGGAGCCGGCAATCCGGGGCGGATCCGCAGGGGATATCGCAGCGCCATGGTAATCGTTCTGATCTGGGGCCTGTTCTGTACTTTCCTTCTGATGGTGTGTCCTGCGCCCATTTTCCGCATTTTTATTACCGAAGCAGACGTGCTTCCCATGGGTGTGGACTATCTGGTAATCCTGGGGGTCTCGCAGCTCTTTATGAGCGTGGAAATCACGACCGCAGGCGCCTTTGCCGGTTTCGGGAAAACAGTGCCGCCATCTGTGGTCAGCATCCTGTTTACCGCCATGCGGATCCCGCTTGCCTTCATGCTGGTAGATACCATACTGGGACTAAACGGCATCTGGTGGAGCATCACCATTTCCAGCATCCTGAAGGGAATCGTTCTGCTGTGCTGGTTTTTATGGTTCCTGAAGAAGAAACTTCCGGCTGCCGGGACAGAATAAGTTTTGACCAATGGTTTCCTATCGATTAAAATAGACCTATACGAAAAAATGAAACAGAAAGAGAGGCTTTCAAATATTATGTGGGCATATAACAGTATCTTTTATCAGATCTATCCCATCGGTTTTTGCGGCGCGCCGGTACACAACGATGGAGTATGTATCCCCCGTATCCGCAAATTACTGGACTGGAGTGAGTATCTGGAAAAACTGGGCATAGACGCTATTCTTTTAAATCCGGTATTTGAATCCGACAACCACGGCTATGACACCCGCGATTTTAAAAAGATCGACTGCCGGCTTGGCACCAACGAAGATTTTGCCGAAGTCTGCCAGAACCTTCACAACCACCGTATTAAAATCGTACTGGACGGTGTTTTTAACCATGTAGGCCGAGGATTCTGGGCCTTTCAGGATGTGCTGGAAAAGAAATGGGACTCCCCTTACAAGGACTGGTTCTGGATCAATTTTGACGGAAACAACTCCTACAATGACGGTTTCTGGTACGAAGGGTGGGAAGGACATTTTGAACTGGTAAAACTGAATCTGAAAAATCCGGCGGTTACAGACTATCTTCTGGAGTGTGTAAAATTCTGGATCGAGACATTTGACATTGACGGTCTGCGCCTTGACGTAGCCTACAGTCTGGAACCGGAGTTTATGCGCCGCCTGCGCTCCTTCACGCAGACACTTAAGCCAGAGTTTGTACTCATCGGAGAGGTCCTGTTCGGCGACTACAACCGGATCGTTAATGAGGAAATGCTTCACAGCTGTACCAATTATGAATGTTACAAGGGCATATACTCCAGCTTTAATTCCATGAATCTGTTTGAGATTGCCCATTCTCTGCAGCGCCAGTACGGTTCAGAGCCCTGGTGCCTCTACCGGGGCAAACACCTGATGAACTTTGTAGACAATCACGATGTGACAAGAATTGCCAGCATTCTGACCAACAAAGCTCATCTGCCTCTGGCCTGCGGACTTCTGATGGGCATGCCAGGCATCCCCTGTATCTATTACGGAAGCGAATGGGGCGAACCAGGGGAAAAAGCTCCGGGAAATGACTACTCCCTTCGTCCCTGCTTTGAAGAGCCAAAGCCAAACGATCTGACCGACCTGATCCGGAAGCTGATCCGCATCCGCAAGAACAGCGATGCCCTTTGCAACGGCTCCTATCGAAATGTAGTTCTGACCAATCACCAGCTGATCTTTGAACGCATGACAGACAGGGAAAAAGTTTTTGTGGCTGTCAACGCCTCGGACATCCCCTACACCGCCTGTCACGGCGATTTATCCGGTCCGGTCACAGAACTGCTTAGCGAAAACACTCTACATCTGAATGGATCACTGGAAATGCCGGCATACAGTATCCTGTATCTGCAATTCTAGAAAAAGAAACCAAAATATTTCTTTTGAAACTCAAATAAAAAACAGGGCAAAGACATCCCGGATATGTAATACTCCAGGAATCTTCGCCCTGTTTTTCACTTTTTTATTTCACCCAGACTTTAACGATTTCTGCAATGTACATGGTATGATAGTCTTTGGTCGGATACCACTTGGTATCACATTCTGTGTCTGTAAAACATTCCGGAAGCATCTCCTGTGCGTACAGCTTCCGGCACTCAAACACCATCTCCGCCTCTTCAACTGCCGCCACTTCTTCCGGGGCGCCTTCATTCAGATAACAGGGATGAAGACCGGCTTCTTTCCATTTATCTTCCACGTCTCTTCCAGATACCGAACCACAGATATTCAACGCCTTCCTCTGTTCCTCCGGCAGGAAGGACAGGGTGAACGTATCGCTGGCATCTACAAATTCTTTGGTATATCTCTGTGGCCGGATATATGCGGTTGCCACCGGTTTCCCCCACATAATCCCAACTCCTCCCCAGCTGGCGGTCATGGTATTGGAACCATTCCGGTCTCCTGCAGTGATCAGCATCCACTGCTTGCTGATCTTATCAAACGGATTAAATGATAATGTGTGAATGTCTGCTTCATGAAATGTCATTGTCCATTCCTCCTGTCTTTTTTCTTTTTCCATTATACCAGATCTGTCAATCTCTCTATTCCTTTTCTCCGTAAACACTGACCTCTGCAATACAGGTGTCGTCCCAGTCAGGATTGGTTCCGCCATACACGGATACAATCTCGATCTTAAGATCTGAGGCATCACAGTCTCCGGATACCTCTACCCACTGTTCCTGTTTTACATCATCAAAAGTGATCTCTTTCTCCTGGCCATCCATGGTAATCTTCAACGTCTGCGGACGGTTATTCTGCGTATAATAACTATCGCCCCTCCAGTTTCCAAGCTTGAATGCTATGTACCTGATCTCGTATTCCCCGTCAAAATACAGGGAAATGCCTTCCCCGATCCCGTCACCTGGCACACCTTCCTGCCAGGAGGTTTCGTCTCGCCCGTCCACCACCATGCCGGCGCTGTTATCATGGCCTTCCTGATCGATCACAGAAGTAGCCATTGCCTGTGTCACCGCAACCTCACTGGCTGCTCCGACAGAGGAGGGAGGACTGATATTGTACATATCCCAGACGCCATCTTCTTCCTCTTCTGTCTCTTCTTCCGGATCTTCCTGCGTCTCCTCTGCTCCGCCTTCCGGCTGAGGCGCTTTCTCATCCTCGCCGGAACCTCCCGGGATTTCTTCTTCCCGGACAACAGCCTTGCTCCCGTCAGATAAAATATCATAGGCAAAATAGCCGATCAGCACAGCAAAAATGATGACTGCCACGCATACGACAGCAATAATAACAGGTGCCTTTGATTTCTTTTGCGGCAGCGGTGTTCCGCATCTCTCACAGAATCTGGCTTCCCTGATATTCTTATATCCACATCTCGGACATTTCATCCTCTATCCCTCCTTTTAGCCGGCAGCATTTCTTCCAGGCTTAGTTAAGCAAAGACGGGTCCAGATACCACTTTCCGTCAATCTTGATTACCGTGATCCATGTATCGTCCGCAATTTCCATATCGTCTCCGCCATTCACAGAAACTTCTGCGGAAAACTCTACTTCTTTTGCCTCTTCAATCTCACCCAACATTCCGAAATAACTGGTTTCCAGGCTCTGGATTTCCTGATCTGACAGATCCCTGACATCGCCAATCTCATAATCAACTTTCACATCGCCCTGATAGCCGCCAGCTATATTTTTCAGGCCTGCTTCTACCAGGTCTTCCATCTCTTCCTTTCCGATTCCCATCCACTGATCTGCCATCTCCATATATTGCTCAGGAATCAGCTTCACAGCCGCTTCGCCGTCTTGCTCTTCGATTGCCTTGACCAGATTGCGGATGGGCGTTTTATAGGTATTGCTAAAAAACAACATCCATATGCCAAATGCCGCACCGGCAATAAAGAGGATCAGGATTCCCACAATGGCCGCGATCCATCCTTTTCTGCTCTTTTTTATTCCTGCATATCGCGTCTGTGCGCCGGACGCCATCCCCTCGCCTGCACCTCCGACGGGAGCGCCGCAATTTGTACAGAACCGGTCCCCCTCCATGAGTTCCTGTCCACAGTGTATGCAAAACATTTTAAAATCCTCCTGCTGATTTATCCTTTGTTTTATTGTAGCACACTTTCGGCAGTTTTCTTTCTATTATTTTCTGTATTTCCCCATAATTACTTCATTACGATCTTCCTGAAATTTTTCTTCCCTTTTTTCAGGATCCTGCCTTCTCCGCCTAAATCTTCCCCGGCAAATACTGCATGAATATCCTCTATTTTCTCCCCGTCTACTGTAACGCCGCCCTGCTGTACCGCGCGTCTTGCCTCAGATTTGGAAGGAACCAGACCTGCCTTAACCAAAAGGGTCAGAATATCTATCTTTCCATCCTCCAGGTCGGCTTCTGTCAGCTCTGTGGTTGGCATTTCTGCCGCCGCTCCCTGGCTGAACAGGGCTTTTGCAGATTCCTGTGCTTTTTTTGCTTCTTCCTCGCCGTGTACCAGCTTGGTCAGCTCAAAGGCCAGGATTTCTTTTGCCGTATTCAGCTGCGCTCCTTCCCAGCTGTCCATCTTATCAATTTCCTCCAGCGGCAGGAATGTCAGCATCCGGATACATTTCAGCACATCTGCATCTGCCACGTTTCTCCAGTACTGGTAGAACTCAAAGGGAGAGGTCTTGTTTGGATCCAGCCAAACGGCGCCGCTCTGTGTTTTACCCATCTTCTTGCCTTCGGAATTCAAAAGCAGAGTAATGGTCATGGCGCAGGCATTTTTGCCAAGCTTCCGGCGGATCAATTCTGTGCCGCCCAGCATATTGCTCCACTGGTCATCCCCGCCAAACTGCAGATTACAGCCATATTTCTGGTACAGCATGTAAAAGTCAAAGCTCTGCATAATCATGTAATTAAACTCCAGGAAACTTAAACCTCTCTCCATTCTCTGCTTGTAACATTCTGCTGTCAGCATGCGGTTGACGCTGAAATGAGGTCCTACTTCCCTTAAGAAATCAATGTAATTCAAATCCAGCAGCCAGTCTGCATTATTGACCATCAATGCCTTATCTTCAGAAAAGTCAATGAAGCGGCTCATCTGCTTTTTAAAACAATCGCAGTTGTGCTGGATCTGCTCCGGCGTCATCATAGAACGCATGTCCGTTCTTCCGGATGGATCGCCAATGTAGCCGGTGCCTCCGCCAATCAGGGCAATTGGCTTATTTCCTGCGTCCTGCAGACGCTTCATCAGACACAGCGCCATGAAATGTCCTACATGAAGACTGTCTGCCGTCGGGTCAAATCCAATATAAAATGTTGCTTTTCCGTTATTGATCAGTTCCCGGATCTCTTCTTCGTCCGTCACCTGGGCGATCAGCCCTCTTGCCTGTAATTCTTCATAAATTCCCATTTTTCTTTTCTCCTTTTCCTTTTGTTTTGTTTCTCTTTTATTTCTTTTTTATTTCTGAAATATGATGAAGCCACATTCCGTTGGATGATCCAGGATATAGCCCTTCCGGTATCGGCGGGCATACCAGACAATCAAAAGATCCCCGCCGGCTCCCACCACATTTAGAAGAGACAGCCACAGCAGGAAACTGCTGCCCGCAATAAATGCCGCGAGATAGATTCCAAGTCCTAGAACTGCTCCGGGCAGCACTCCGCCGAAAATATATTTCCCGGGCTCCAGTGGTTCCCTGCAATGACAGTAAGGCGTAAAACTGGACCACATCATGCCGATATGAATGCTCTTCCACCCCTTTTTTGCTCCCAGGCTCCATCCCACACCATGAAGCACTTCATGGATGAAGGCTGTCACCAGAAACACGACCAGGAGCAAAAAGCCGTTAAGATCCTTTGTCCAGAGCGGACCGCGCCCTGTCAGGATCCAGAGCAGGAGCAGAACAGCTGCAACAGGAACCGAAGTAACAAACACCATCGCATTCGCTTTGGCCACAGAAAACACTTCTGAAGATTCCCGGTATCCTCTTTGCACAAACTCGGTCCTTTGTCTTTCATAATTGTCCACCAGCATCTGTTTTTTATTGTCCACTTTTTCTTCCTTAGACATGACTCCCCACCTTTTTCTTCCAAACGCTGCCGACTGCACTGCCAAACAATCCGGCAACACTACAAAGTGATCCGGCAACACTGCAGAAAAAAGAAAAACCCTTACTGCTTTCACAGTAAGGGCGAATCAACTTTTCCGCGGTACCACCTTGCTTCACCGAAGCCTTACAGCATCGGTCTCATTCGGCTGCTCTGCATCTGCTATCCATTTACAGCCCGGCGCTTTAACGTGCGCCAATCCGTCACAGCCTACTCTCTACCTGAAAAATCGCATCAGAATAGTGTTCGGTGCAAAGCTCCGGGACGTATTCATATACGGTTCCTTCGCGCGCCTCTCATCCGCCGGCTGCTTTCTGTACGGGTGTCCCGGATATTACTTGTTCCCTTCCAAGCCTTTATATCTATCTGTCTGATTGCAATCCTACCGCATTTAAAGGAAATTGTCAACCCAAAATTGGGGACGGGGGTTTTCTGGAAAACCCCCGTCCCCAATTTTGATGAACTTAACTTATCCACATTTTATTCCCTTTTTATCCACATGAATTATTCACATTTGGGGGATTTCTTCACTTCGCCACCCGGAAGGGGACGGGGGATTTCTAGAAATCCCCCGTCCCCTTCCGGGTGGTAAGGACATCTTTTCCCCAAACATTGTTGGTTTTCCACATAAAATCTGCAGACCAGCTTTTCCGGCAGCTCCATTTTGATTCCCAGTTCTTCGCGGGTCATCTGCACTGCTTCTGTTACCGCTGTAAATGTATCTCTTTTACAGCATCTGGGGCCGCCGATCCTGCCGATGGCCTGCAAGGCTCTTGCTGTCATTCGGTTGGAGATTCCCCAGGAGTTCCCGCTTAACGGTGTGGCTTTGGTGACAATGCTCATATAAATGCCGGTGCTGATCCCTGCACCGCAACATCCCCAGAACCCGCACACGCCGCCGGGCACCTGACAACCGCGGGTCTTCATTTCCTTCAGCGCCGCCGGAAGATCCAGTTCTCCGCCGCAATTGTGATAAGCTGCCAGAAGCGCAGCTCCTGCCATTACATGGTGTTCCGGTCCGTGCATATAAATATATGGATCTTCCATGATCTTCTGCATGATCTCAACAGGATTTTTGTAAGGAGTAACACTACATTCCCGCATAATCGCCTCAATCCCTTTTTTTGCATGACACGCATCACACACATAATGTCCGTCTTTGCACACGGCATGGCTCATTTCTGTTTTCCCGCAAAAAACGCAAGTCATTTCTTTTGCCTCCCGGGAATATTCCAGTTCTTTGCCGCATACCAGACAGGCGCCTTCTCCTCGTCTCACCGCCGCAACATCCTTTCCATTTCCAGTCTCTGTTTAAATTATCCATTGATCTATACGATCAGAACCCCATCTTTCCATACGTTTACCAGATTCAGTTCCTGATCAAGCAATACAATATCGGCCTTCTTTCCTTCCGCAAGGGATCCTCTTTCCTCTTCCACGCCCAGACTCTTTGCGGGATGGATCGTAGCACAGGCCACTGCTGTTTCCAGCGGGATTCCCATCTTCTTTACTGCCGTACGTATGCAGTCCATAAGATTAGTCGCGGAGCCGGCTAACGCGCCGTCGCTGACCAGGGTTGCCCGGTTGCCCCTGACATCCACATCCAGTCCGCCCAGGGTATATCTGCCGTCCGGCATACCGGTTGCCCGCATGCTGTCACTGATCAGGATCATACGGTCCGCTCCCATCATCTGGAAGGTGGCACGGACCACCGCCGGATGAATATGTACGCCGTCACAGATCAGTTCCGCCATAACCGAAGGACTGTCTGCCACTGCCCCCACCACGCCGGGCGCCCGATGGGTAAACGCAGGCATAGCATTATATAAATGCACCGCGTGACTTGCCCCTGCGTCAAATGCCGCCTTTGCCTGTTCATAATTTGCATTGGTATGAGCCAGGGAAATATGAACCTGATCCTTCATTTCTTTGATAAACGAAACCGCGTTTTCGCTCTCCTCCGGCGCTACACCGATAAACTTCACCAGTCCCTTGGAAGCCTCCAGGAACCGACGGGCCACTTTGGTGTCGCAATCCAGGATATTGCGCTCGTCCTGGGCTCCTTTTTTTACCTTGCTGATAAATGGCCCCTCCATATTGACGCCGATAAGATCCGCACAGGCCCGGTACGCTTCACTTCTCTCTTCTCCCGCCAGAGCCGGCTGCGCTTCTTCCCGGTATTCTGCCGCCGTTTCAAGGATTTGTACCAGCTCCTCCACCGGCAAAGTCATTGTAGCCGGCGCGATAGCCGTCACACCGATGGATGCTTCATACTCGGCGATCCGCCGGATCGCCTCCCTGGTGCCATCGCAAAAATCATCTCCCATACAGCCATGAAAATGGAGATCGATCAGACCAGGAATCGCATACGCGCCTTTTCCGTCTACCACTTCCTCCCCTGGCTGCGCCAGGAATCCTTCTCCTCTTGCAGCTCCGGAAATCACCCGTTCGATCTTCCCCTTATGGACTTTAATCTCACCTTCTGCAAATGTCTCATTCTCCAGATACACTTTTACATTTTTGATGATCATTTTTCCTGTCTCCTTTGTCTCCTTCTTCCATATATGATCCAGACTACAGACACCACCACCAGGACTCCTGCCAGCAACTGTGACACCGGGATCTGCGTCCCGGGGATCCACAGCTGATCAGTCCTTAAAGACTCGATCCAGAATCTCCCTGCGCCGTATCCTGCCAGATAGATCAAAAATACCTCGCCGTTAAATTTCTTATATCTGGTGTAGCATAAAAGCAGGATCAGCACCAACAGGCACCAGAACGATTCATAGAGAAAGGTGGGCGACACCTGGATGCAGGAAACTCCATCCACAGTCTCCATATGCTCCCGCATCTTCTCTGTCACATCCCCGCTCCTCACTGCATCCAGCGGAAGCCGCATGGCAAATATGCCGTCCGTATATTCTCCAAAAGCCTCCCGGTTAAAAAAGTTTCCCCACCGGCCGATCATCTGTCCGGTAATCAGCCCGCAGCCGCCGGTATCCAGCATCAGTCCTACCGGGATTTTTTTCACACGAGCCACCACAAATACTGTGATCACCGCGGCGATCACACCACCGTAGATTGCCAGCCCCCCGTGCCTGGTATTAAAGATCTCCAGGAGATTGCCTTTATACATGTCCCAACTAAAGATCACAAAATAAATCCTGGCCCCGATGATCCCGAAAATAATCCCGAAAATTGCCAGATCCACATAATCTTCCTGCTTCTGACCGGTACGCTTTGCCATCTGTGTGGCCACAAAAATACCGGCCAGCATGCCAATCGCTATCGTAATTCCATAATAGGCGATGTCAAATCCAAATACCGTAAGTGTTTTCCCCACATCCTCCAGATGAATCCCCAGATGCGGAAAATCAATAAATGTATGCATGTCCGACCGCTCCCATCTTTTCTGTCATCAGACAGGCATTATACATTAAACCGGAACAACATAATGTCCCCGTCCTGCACCACATAGTCTTTTCCTTCCAGCCGGATCAGTCCTTTTTCCTTCGCGGCATTATGACTGCCGCAGGCAATCAGATCCTCGTAGGAAACCACTTCCGCACGGATAAACCCGCGTTCAAAATCGGTATGGATCTTTCCTGCCGCCTGGGGCGCTTTGGTTCCCTTCGTGATCGTCCACGCCCGCACTTCCGGCTCCCCGGCAGTCAGATAGCTGATCAGTCCCAGGATCCGGTAGCTGGCCTTGATAAGCTTTTCCAGTCCAGACTCGGAAAGTCCCAGATCCTCCAGGAACATTTTCTTTTCATCCTCTTCCAGCTCTGCGATCTCCTGTTCGATCTGTGCACAAACCACGAAGACTTCACTCTGTTCTTCCTTTGCATATTCCCGCACAGCCGCCACTCCCGCATTGGACGCGCCATCGTCTGCCAGATCACCTTCCGCCACATTTGCGGCGTAGATCACCGGTTTATAGGTAAGAAGATTATAGCTTCCAAGCCACTCCTGTTCCTCCTCATCTTCCGCCCCGCCAAAGGTCTTTGCCATCTTTCCTTCCTCCAGGTGTGCTTTGATCTTTTCCAGAAGGCTTAATTCCTTTGCAGCCGTTTTATCATTTCTGGCCACCTTTGTAGTCTTAGCGATCCGCCGTTCCAGAATCTCCAGGTCAGAGAAAATCAGCTCCAGATTGATGGTCTCGATGTCCCGCAGCGGGTTGATGCTGCCGTCTACATGCACAATATTGCTGTCCTCAAAGCAACGCACCACATGAACAATAGCGTCAACCTCCCGGATATTCGCCAGGAACTGATTCCCCAGCCCCTCTCCTTTAGAAGCGCCTTTAACCAGTCCGGCAATATCTACAAACTCAATAGCCGCCGGGATAATTTTTCTGGTATGATACATTTCTCCCAGCACGTTCAGCCGTTCATCCGGCACCGTTACCACACCCACATTGGGATCAATGGTGCAAAAAGGATAGTTGGCAGACTCTGCCCCTGCCTTTGTCAGGGAATTAAACAATGTACTTTTTCCTACGTTGGGAAGTCCCACGATTCCTAATTTCATATCTATTACATCTCCTTCGTTTTTTCCTTCTTATCCCGTGTCTCCATCAGGATCACGATCCCCGCCGAAAACGTGATCACCACCTCGTCTCCGGCAATCTCGTTGCTGACACACAGGCTGTCATAAGGTGTCAGTACATGGTTCTCCAACGGATATTTCGCGCCCTCTATATTGAAGCCGAAGATCTCTTCTCCCAGTGGAAACACTGAAAAATACGGTCCGTATGCCTCTGCCTTTTTCAGGTGGGTCTCCCCTTCCCCGATCAGAGAAATCCGGTTCTGGCTGTCCAGGATCTCTGCCTGCACTCCCGCTTTAAAGGGAATGGTCAGGCACTGAACATTTGCCCACAGATGATCGATCCGGCCTCCGGTAGCTCCCAGGATCACCAGATGCGTCCCCCCAAGCGTCATGGCAAGCCGAATGGCAATCTCTGTATCAGAAGCATCTTTTACAGGATTAAATTCCCGGATGCCCACATGCGTCTCCTTGCGGTAATACTCTACCACTTCCTGCTGAACGCTGTCAAAATCTCCCACAATGTAATCGGGCATGATCTGATGACGATATAAAAACTCCACGCCCTTGTCCACACCGATCACATATCCTTCTTTTTGTCCCTCCAGAATGGGAAGGCACACTTCTTCCTCCAGCTTTCCGCCGGATACAATCACAATCTTTTTACTCATAACTCTTCACAATCTCCATCAATGCTTTGGTATTCTCCTTTGCATCCCCTTTGAAAACTCCTGACCCCACTACGATCACATTGGCTCCGGCGTCCAGCACCTGGCGGATATTGGACATGGAGATCCCTCCATCCACCTGGATATCCAGATCCAGCCCCTGCTCCTGTGCCATTTCTCTGGTCCTTCGGATTTTTTCCAGTGTTCCTGGAAGAAACGACTGCCCGCCAAATCCCGGATGTACGCTCATGATCAACGCCATATCAATCTCGCGAAGATAGGGAGCAAGCTTTTCCACATCCGTCTCCGGGCAGATGGAAAGCCCGGCTCGCAGCCCTGCTTCCCGGACAGCCCTTAAAGTGGCATGGACATCCTGGCAGGCTTCCAGATGAATCGTAATAATATCCGCTCCCGCCTTCCTGAAATCCTCCACATAACGGATTGGCTCCCGGATCATCAGATGCACGTCCATCACCTGGCCAGTCGCCCCCTGAATGGATGCCAGCACCGGGATCCCAAAGGAAATATTGGGCACAAACATGCCGTCCATCACATCAAAATGGAGGTAACGCGCTCCTTCTTCTTCCGTTTTTTTCATCTCGCTTCCCAGATTTTTAAAATCTGCAGAAAGGATTGACGGGGCCAGTATGTATTCCATGCTAATACCTCCTCTGCTCCTTCAGCTCTTCATAAAAAGCCCGATAATTGTCGTATCTGGACCGGTGGATCTTTCCTTCTTCCACCGCCTTTTTCACCGCACAATCCGGTTCATGGATGTGATCACATCCCTGAAACCTGCAATTTCCTTCATAGGGCGCAAACTCCGGGAAATAGTATTTCAGTTCTTCTTTTTCCAGATCGCTGACATACAAAGAACTGAATCCCGGAGTATCCATAATATAAGAATTCTCTCCCAACGCAAACAATTCCGCATGCCTGGTGGTATGCCTGCCTCGCTGGATCTTTCTGCTGACAGATCCCGTCTCCATATTGGCCTGGGGATGAAGAAGATTGATCAGCGAAGACTTGCCCACTCCGGAAGGCCCTGCGATCACCGTAGTCTTTCCTTCCAGCAGCTCCCGGATCCCGGAAATGTTTGTCTCTTCCTTTGCACTGGAAAAGAGAAGCCTGCATCCGCAATCCCGGTAAATCTCCTTTAACGCGCCGATCTGTTCCTCTGTCCCCAGATCCTCCTTATTAAAACAAAGGACCACAGGGATTCCTGCCTGCTCCATCATGATCAGAAACCGATCCAGCAGATGAAGATGGGGACTGGGCTTTGTCACAGCAAAAACCACCAGCGCCTGATCCACATTGGCTGACGCAGGGCGGATCAGTTCATTTTTCCTTGGCAAAATGTGGATCAGGTTTCCCTCTCTTTCCTTTTCATCAAGGATTTCGATCTCCACATTGTCCCCCACCAATGGCTTCTTCTTTTCTTTTCTAAACACACCTTTTGCTTTACATTCATAAACACCGGATTCTACTACGTCAACGTAGTAGAATCCGGCAATTCCCTTGATAATCTTTCCTCTCATCAATCAGTCCACTTCTTCTGTTGCTTCGCTTCCTTCGCCTCCCGGCTCAGGCTCGGGCTCCGGCTCCGGCACGGGCGTCGTCTGCTCCGGGCCTGTGCTGATCACCAAAGTTACCGTTGCTCCCTCATCCACACTGCTTCCCACATCCGGGCTGCAGCTGATCACATTGCCTGCTGTCACGGAGCTGCTGTGCTGATACGTCACACTTACATTCAGCCCCGCGCTTCTTAGAAGCTGCCGCGCAGTACTCTCCGATGTCCCGGTCACCGGCGGAACGCTTACCTTGGCTGCCGGTTCCGGACCGTTGCTGATCACCAGTGCAATGGCAGTTCCGGCGTTCACCTTTTTTCCACCATCCACACTCTGCGAAATCACAAGCCCTTTTTCAACTGTGCTGCTGTATTCATAGGTTACAGACTCAATATCCAGGCCTGCGTTCTTGATCTCATTTTGCGCCTCTGCATCTTCTTTCCCTATCACATTCGGCACAGTCTTTTTCTCTGCTCCTTTGCTTACCTGCATCACGATTTCTGTATCTTCCGTCGCTTCTGCATTTGCCTCCGGCGTCGTCTTGATCACCTGGCCGCTTGGCACGCTGTCATGATAGGTAAATTCAGAAGATATCTTTTTAAACCCGGCGTCTTCCAGGATGCTCTGTGCTTCATCCTCTGTTCTTCCGCTGACATCCGGAACTTTGATACTATCTCCCACAAGCCCGGAGCTTACTACGACTTCAATGGTGGTATTCTTTGCCACCTCGTCTCCTGCTTTGGTCCGCTGCTCGCTGACCCTGCCTTTTTCATATTTTTTAGACTCTTCTCTTGCGACAACTTTAAATCCCAGTCCCTTTTTGTTAAGAGCCTCCTCTGCATCGGCCTCTGTCATCCCCACAATCTTTGGCACTTCTACCATATTTTCAGTCTGCACATTCTTTCCAGGTCCCACAGAAAAGATTCCTGCCGCCCGGCCAATGGCAAAAATCACAATAAATGCGATGATAAGCGCCACCACGATGGTCAGAATACGGGTCAGCTTCTTCATCCGCGGATTGACTTCATCAGACCCCTTGCCTCTCTTTCCGGGCACGTCATAGTCTTCATCCTCGTCATAGTCCTCACCGTCGTAATCCTCATCGTCCCCGTCGTAATCTTCATCCTCGTCTTCGTCGTACCCGCCGTAGTCCTCATCCTCGTCATAATCTTCCTCATCCCCGTCACAGGAATTTTGGATCTCATCCAGTTCCTCATCCGTGATGATCACAGTATCTGCATTCCCAAGAGGCGGAATGACAACAAAATCTCCATCCGGGTCTACCAGACAATGTTTCAGATCCCGGATCAGTTCATCGGTATTCGGATATCTTCTTTCAGAGTTTTTCTGGGTACACTTTAAAATGATCTGTTCAAGACTATAGGGAATGTCCTCCACCTTCTCTGACGGAGGCGTGATCTCTTCCTGAAGATGCTTGATCGCTACAGACACCGTGGAATCCCCGTCAAAAGGCACCTGTCCGGTCACCATTTCATAAAGCGTGATGCCAATGGAATAAATGTCGCTTTTCTGATCACTGAATCCGCCTCTTGCCTGCTCCGGCGAAGTATAGTGGACAGATCCCATGGCGTTCGTGCTGATCGTATTAGATGTTACAGCTTTCGCAATGCCAAAGTCCGTAACCTTCACTTTTCCTTCTTTGGAAATAATGATATTCTGCGGCTTGATGTCCCGGTGGATGATGCCCGCCGCATGTGCTGCGCCGATCCCGGCACACATCTGGATGGCGATGCTCACCACTTCTTTGTAGGACAATCTCCCCTTCTTTTCAATATATTCTTTTAAGGTGATGCCTTCTACCAGTTCCATGACCATATAATACAGTCCCCGGTCTTCACCCACATCATATACATTTACAATATTCGGATGCAGAAGCCCCGCAGCAGCCTGCGCTTCCGAACGGAACTTCCGGACAAAACTCTCATCTTCCCGGTACTCTTTCTTCAGTACTTTTACTGCCACATACCGGTTCAACATCCGGTCTCTGCCCTTGTAGACATCGGCCATGCCGCCTGCGCCTACCTTACTTAATATCTCGTACCGTTTTCCCAGTACAATACCATCCTTTACCATACACTCACCTCATCTGAAAGCGGCTCCGCAATCACTACCCCTATATTATCTCTTCCGCCGTTGCTGTTTGCCTTCTCGATCAGCATCTCTACCGCTTCCACCACATCTCTGGAGCCCTTGACGATATCAAACATATCCTCGTCTTCTACCATATTGCTAAGACCGTCTGTACACATGAGGATCACATCCCCCTTTTTCAGACGATACTCATAAATGTCTGCCTCTACGTCTTCTTTCACTCCGATTGCGCGCGTAATGATGTTCTTATCCGGATGGTTTTTTGCCTCTTCTGCCTTGATCCCGCCCAGTCGCACCATTTCCTCTACCAGGGAATGGTCCTTGGATATCTGCCGGATCTTTTCATTGATCAGATAAAGACGGCTGTCGCCCACGTTGGCAAAATACAGGGTATTCCCGATCACGGTACCCGCCACCAGCGTTGTGCCCATCCCTTCCAGCTTGACATCTGTAGACGCCACTTCGATCAGCTTATGATTTGCAATGGTGACAATATTACGCAAAATCTCTTCCGGTTTGTCAAGAGGCGTCTTTTCCAGCTCCTCAAGCACCGTATTTACCGTATATTTGGACGCAAAATCCCCGGCTTTATGTCCGCCCATCCCGTCTGCCACAGCAAGGAAGTTCGGGAACGGCCCCACCGGCCGGTCTGTCACATATACGAAATCCTGATTGACTTCACGCTTTCTCCCCACGTCAGTCATCGCATATAATTTCATCTGTTTCTCCTTTATGATCCGCCGCATATCTTCTACGCAGCTGTCCACAGGCTCCGTCAATATCAGAGCCTCTTTCCCTTCTTATAGTAACATTAATTCCGTTTTTTTCAAGTTTATTTTTAAATTCCACCGCATTTTCATAGCTGGGGCGGCGGAACGTTCTTTCTTTCACAGGATTGACCGGGATCAGGTTTACATGACAATTCCGGTGCTTCAAAAGCGCGGTAAGCTCACGGATATCTTCCGGCTGATCATTGACACCTTTTACCAGGCTGTATTCAAACGTGATCCTGCGGCCTGTCTTTTCAAAATAATAATCGCAGGCCGCCAGCACCTCCGGGAGCGCATACTTATTTGCCACAGGCATCAGCGCTTTGCGCTTTTCCTGGGTGGAGCCATGCAGGGACAAAGCCAGCGTAATCTGCAGCCCTTCTCCGGCAAGTCTTTGTATCCCGGGAACAATCCCGCAGGTAGAAGCGGTAATGCTTCTCTGGCTGATATGCAATCCGTGCTCATCGCTGATCATATGTACAAATCTGACGAAATTCTCATAATTATCCAGAGGCTCCCCGGTGCCCATAACCACAATATTGGACACTCGTTCTTTGCAGCACTTCTGCACCTGGTAAACCTGCCGCAGCATTTCCGACGCCAAAAGGCTGCGTTTCAGGCCGCCAATGGCAGAGGCGCAGAATCTGCACCCCATCCGGCATCCCGCCTGCGAAGAAATACAGACAGAATTGCCGTATTCGTATTTCATCAGCACGCTCTCGATCATATTGCCGTCTTCCAGCTCAAACAGAAATTTTTCCGTCGGATCCTTTCGGGAAACCTGGTGCGCCGCCACCTTCATCTGCGGGATCCTGTAATGCAGGGAAAGCTTCTCTCTCAACTCCCTGGACAGATTGGTCATTTCTGAAAAATCGTCCGCAGACCGGACATGGATCCATTCATAGATCTGTCTTCCCCGGAACGGCTTTTCCCCGATCTTTTTCATTTCCTCCTGGATCTCTTCATAGGTAAAGGAAGCAATATCCTGTCTATCCATCTCTACTCCTTTCGGAACACGGCGATATAAAATCCATCTCCGGGATCTCTTCCCGGGATCCGCTGTTCTTCTTTTATCAGTGTGTACTCCGGATACGTCTTTGCGAACCACCTGGCGTTCTCTTCATTTTCCGCATTGTGGATCGTGCAGGTGCTGTAGAGAAGTTTTCCTCCGGGCTTTACATAATCTTTCACAACGGACAGAATCTGTCTTTGCAGTCCTGCCAGTTCTGCCGCCGCTTCTTCTGTCATCTTATACTTCAGATCCGGCTTCCTTCCCAGCACCCCCAGTCCGGAACAGGGAAGATCGGCAATGACCACATCCGCTTTCCCGATCCATTCCGGATCCGGAACCAGCGCGTCGTGGCAGACGGCCGCAATGTTGGTAAGGCCGCTTCTTGCAATATTCTCCCGGATCAGCTCGGTTTTCCGCTCGCTTAAGTCTCTGGCCTCTACATAGCCGGTACCCTTCAGAAGCTCAGCCATATGAATCGCCTTTCCGCCGGGAGCCGCGCACACATCCAGCACCTGGTCTCCTTCTTTTGGATCTGCCAGAAGCGCCACCTGCATGGAACTGATATCCTGCACCTGGTAAAGCCCCTCCTGAAAGCTGGAAAGGGCAGCCAGATGATCCACGCCATGCAGGATCAGACCGCAGGACGTTCCGGGGATTCCCTCTGCTTCCACACCTTCTTCCCGAAGTCTTCGGATCAGTGTTTCCCGGCAGATCCTTTCCGGATCAAACCGGACCGTCAGGGGGCTTTCCTTCAAGAACTCTTCTCCCATCCCCTCTACGGTCTCTGTATCATAGGTTTCCAGCCACAGCCTCACCAGCCACACAGGCAGAGATTCTTTTACAGAGAGATACGCTTCCGGCTCTTCCTTTCCCGGCCAGATGATCTGTTCCGGATGTCTGCTGATATTTCGCAGTACGCCGTTGACAAATCCTTTCAATTGCCGGAACCCCTTTTTTTCTGCCAGTTTCACCGCCTCATTGCAGACGGCCGCGTCTGGAATGCTGTCCATATACTTTAACTGATAGACGCCAAATCGCAGGATGGTCCGGATTACCGGCTTCATTTTTTTTACTTTCACTTTTGAAAACTGATCAATGATATAATCAATCTCTATCTGACGCTCCAGGGTGCCGTTTACCACCCTGGTGATAAAAGCGCGTTTTCTTTTATCCAGATACTGGTAAAGATCCAGAAGATTTTTCAATACAATATGGCTGTATTCTCCGTCCCGTGTGATGGAAAGCAAAGCTTCCAGCACCAGTTCCCGCTCGTTCATCTTTATCTTCTCCTTGAATTTGACAGTACAATGATACGCAGAAGCTGCAGGATTGCCGAAGCTGCTCCCGCCACATAAGTAAGTGCCGCAGCTGTCAGCACCTTCCTTGCACAGCGCATTTCTTCTTCATAAAGCATGCCGCTCCCTGCCAGCATATGAAGCGCCCGTCCGGACGCGTTGAATTCTACCGGAAGCGTCACGATCTGAAATAAAACAGCCAGTGAAAACGCCAGGATCCCCAGGTTCAGGAACAATACCGAAGACTGCCCGTTAAAAAGAAATCCAAGCAGGATCAAAGGCCATGCAATGGTGCTTCCAAAATTGGCCGCCGGAACCAGCGCGCCGCGCAGCTTTAGCGGCACATATCCGGTGGCATGCTGAATGGCGTGGCCGCATTCATGAGCCGCCACCCCTACCGCCGCTACAGAAGCGGACCCGTAGGTCGCATCAGAAAGTCTTAGTACTTTTGTTCGCGGATCATAATGATCGGTCAGATTTCCGGAAATGTGCTCCACACGGACGTCAAAGATCCCCGCTCTTTGCAGGATCTGCTCCGCCGCTTCCCGTCCCGTCATGCCCCGGTGATTTGGCACCCGGGAGTATCTGGAATAAGTAGACCGCATCTTTGCGGATGCAGCCATACAGATGATTACGCCAATGATTAAAAATACATACGTCGGGTCAAAATAAAACATCGGATAATACATTTACAAATGCCTCCTAACTACTTGTCAGTATCAGTCCGGCTTTTACCGGATAGCCCCGCAGGAACGCGGCCGCGTCCATCCGCTTTTTCCCCGGGATCTGAAGCGCCGTCACCTTCAGAAGTCCTGCTCCTGTCCGGACCAGAAAGCCGTCTTTCTCCACCCGGACGATGGTTCCCGGCGCTGCCTCTGTCCGGCAGTCCGGTTCCTCTTCGACCACCTCTGCCTCCCAGATCTTCATCGTTTTTCCTTCCCAGTGGGTATAAGCGCTGGGCCAGGGATTTAAGCCACGGATCAGACGTTCAATCTCTTCTGCGGGCTGCTCCCAGCAGATATTTCCCAATTCTTTCTCCAGCATTCTTGCATACTCTGTCGGACTTTCGCCTTGTTTTTCAGGAAGGATCGTATGATCCTCCAACCCCTGCAGGGTCTCCACACACAGTTTTGCCCCGGCCTTTGCCAGTTTATCATGCAGGCTCCCGCCGGTCTCTTTCTCCTCCAGTACAACCTCCGTTTTCAGGAGCATATCCCCGGTGTCCAGGCCTGCGTCCATCTGCATGGTCGTCACGCCCGACACCTTTTCTCCCCGGATCACCGCCCACTGAATGGGCGCAGCTCCCCGGTATTTGGGAAGGAGCGATGCATGAACGTTGATACAGCCATAAGGCGTCATATCCAGGATCTCCTGTGGAAGGATCTGCCCAAATGCGATGACAACCATCACATCTGCCTGATATTTCCGAAGCTCTTCGATATTTTCAGGATCCCGGATCTTCTTTGGCTGAAAGACCGGGATACCGTGAGCCAGCGCCGTCTCCTTGACCGGCGGATACTGCATTTTCCCGCCGCGTCCCTTTGGTTTATCCGGCTGCGTCACCGCCAGAACGATCTGGTGTCCTGCCTCGATCAGAGCTTCCAGAGTCCCCACCGAGAACTCCGGAGTTCCCATAAATATGATCTTCATTTACTCTTCCTCCTGCTCTTCTTCGCTGTACTCCACGTCATGAAGCTCCCCTTCTACAAGATCCACATACATTTTCCCGTCCAGATGATCGATCTCATGACAGAACGCTCTTGCAAGCAGTCCCTCTCCCTCCAGTTCGATTTCTTCCATCTCTTCATTCTGTGCCACAACTTTTACACGTTCAGGCCTTGTCACCTGTCCGGATTTTCCGGGTACGCTTAAGCACCCCTCCTCTCCGGTCTGTTCCCCGGAAGTCTCCACGATCCTGGGATTGATCAGCACAATAGGACCTTCGCCCACATCGATCACTACAATCCGCTTTAATACCCCTACCTGTGGCGCCGCAAGTCCTACGCCCATTGCCTCGTACATGGTGTCCAGCATATCCCCGATCAGGATCTTATTGCGAAGAGTCATTTTGGGAACCTCTTTGCAGGTTTTTGTCAACACGTCGTCTCCGATTTCTCTGATTTTTCTGATTGCCATAAGTTTGTCTCCTCTGTCACATTTTTATACTAGAATATCCCCATGGGATCCAGGTCAAACTGGATCCGCAGGGGCGTAAATCCCCGGTTTGCCTCGATATATTGCTCCATCCGGTTTTTGGCTTCAATCAAAATACCGGCATCCTGTTCTTTCAGATAGAGCACCCGGCGGTACAGATCCGCCACTTTGCCTACATGCGGGCTGGCCGGGCCGATCACCTGGATCCGTCCCTCCGGATCGATCCTCTTAATAAATCCCTTCAGATACCCGGCTGCCAGGTTCACTTCTTCTTCTTTTTCTCCGGAAAGAAGGATTGCAAGAAGGTGAGCCGCCGGCGGATATCCCATCAGCGTGCGGTAGCGCATCTCCTCTTCAAAAAAGCCTTCATAATCCTGATCTGCCGCCCTTTGGATGCTGTAATGATCCGGGCTGTATGTCTGGATCACCACTTCTCCTTCCCCGGTTCCTCTGCCGGCTCTTCCCGCCGCCTGCGTAAGCAGCTGAAACGTCCGCTCCCCGGACCGGTAATCATCACAGTACAGCGACAGATCTGCAGCCAGGATCCCCACCAGGGTAACCCTGTGGAAATCATGGCCTTTTACAATCATCTGTGTACCGATCAGGATATCTGCCTCCCCATCAGAAAAGGCCTCCAGGATCCGTTCATAACTGTCTTTTTTTCTGGTAGTATCCAGATCCATGCGAAGAAGCCTGGCTTCGGGAAACCTTTTTTGGATCAGCTCTTCCACCTGCTGCGTGCCCGCCTTAAATCCCCCAATATAAGAAGATCCGCAGGACGGGCAGCTGTGAAGCTCCGGCTGCTCATACCCGCAATAATGGCAGACCAGCCGTCCATTTCTGTGAGCGGAAAGAGCCACATCACAATGAGGACATTTTACTACATATCCGCAGGCCCTGCAACTTACAAACCCTGCATAGCCCCGGCGGTTTAAAAACAGCATGATCTGCTCTTTTCGCTCCAGCCGCTGCCGGATCAGCGCTTCCAGCCTGTCGCTTAAAATAGAACGGTTCCCTTTTCTCAATTCCTCCCGCATGTCCGTGATCCAGACTCTCGGGAGCCTGCCGCCGCCTGTTCTGCTTCCCAGCTTCAGCATCTGGATTTCTCCGGAGCGACAGGCGTAAAAACTTTCCAGAGATGGAGTGGCTGATCCCAGCACTACGCTGGCTCCTTCCTCCTTTGCCCTGTGAATGGCAGTCTCTCTTGCATGATACCTGGGCGTCTGTTCGCTTTTATAAGTTCCCTCATGCTCCTCATCGATGACGATCAGTCCCAGCCTGGGAAACGGGGTAAACAATGCAGATCGCGGACCGATCATTACATCTGCCTGGCCGGTCCGGACTCTTTCTATCTGGTCGGACCGCTCTCCGTCAGACATCCTGGAGTGCAGGATGGATACCCGGTCCCCAAATCTGCCGTAAAACCGAAGAACCGTCTGATACGTCAGCGCGATCTCCGGAATCAGCACGATCACCTGACGCCCCGTTTCCAGCACCCGTCGGATCATTTCCATATATACTTCTGTTTTTCCGCTGCCTGTAACGCCATATACCAGATAGGTCTTGCGGATTCCTGCCTGATAATCCTGCCAGAACAGGTCCGCCGCCGCCTGCTGCTCTCTGGTCAGCGTCACCTGCCGGTCTGTCCTTTGTTTTACCCGGAAGGGAGTGCGGAAGGTCTGTTCCGAATCAATCTTTAATACGCCCTGATCTTCCAGCGCCTGCAAAGTCCGCGCCGTCACATGCAGTTTTTTTGTCAGAAGCCCGTAGTCCTGGGCAGGACAGTCCAGAAGGCCGGCCAGGACCCTGGCTCTTGCCTTCTCATTTTTGTGCAGATACTCCTCCAGCTTCTTTCTGCCCTCTTCTTCTGACAGCTCTAAGATCACTGTCCGCCTGACCGGGATCTTCACTTTCTTTTTAATCGGAAGAACTGTTTTTAAAGCCTGGATCATGGTTCCCCCGTAGGTTTCCTTCATCCAGGCCGCCAAAGCTACCAGTTTCGCCTCGATTGCGGCTGCGTCTTCCACAATCCCGGCAATTTCCTTAATCTTCCCTGGGTCATAATCCGCTTTTTCAGAAAAACTGATCAGGTACCCCCGGATTTCTTTATTGGATCTGCCGAAAGGAATATAAACTTCGTCTCCAATCTTAAGCATCCCCTCCAGATGAGAGGGGATGCGGTATTGAAAAATCTTATCCAGTTTTTCATGCGTAATATCAACAATAATATCAGCGTACATGTAATTCCTCTAACACTTCTTTAATCAGAACTCTGTCGTCCATGTCGTACTTGACGCCTTTGATCTCCTGGTAAGTTTCATGTCCTTTTCCTGCCAGAACAATGATATCTCCGGCCTGTCCATGAGCAATGGCATAGCGGATCGCTTCCTTGCGGTCGCAGATGTCGATATATTTGCCATCTGTCTTTTGGATCCCGGTGATAATGTCATTGATAATCTCCTGCGGCTCTTCAAATCTTGGATTATCCGAAGTGATAATCGTAAAGTCGGAAAGGCGTCCGGACACTTCTCCCATCTCGTACCGCCTGGTTTTGGAGCGGTTGCCTCCGCAGCCAAAAATAGTCACGATCCGTCCCGGATTATAATCTCTTAAAGTCTCAAGAAGGCTCTCAAGACTCATAGCATTGTGAGCATAATCAATCAGCATGGCAAATTCATCCGACACCTTCACCATCTCTACCCGGCCCTTTACCTTCGCCTGCTTTAAGGCTGCCTGGATTTTTTCAACCGGCACGCCAAAATGACGGCACACGGCAATGGCAGTCAATGAATTGTATACGCTGAAATTTCCCGGAATATCGATCTCCACATCAAAATCCATCAGGCCTGTCACATGATAGGCCACTCCCAGATATCCCGGTCTCGCGATGTGCTGCACCCTGGTCGCCCGAAGGTCTGCCTCACTGGAAAATCCAAAAGTTTCCACCCGGCAGGTAGCATTTTGGAATACATCTTTGTACCACTTGTCATCTACATTGGCGATCCCAAGCCTGCACTGGGTAAATAAAATACCTTTACAGCGCTTGTAATCTTCAAAATCCTTATGTTCATTAGGCCCGATATGATCTTCGCCCAGATTGGTAAAGATACCGATCTCAAACTGGATTCCCGCCGTCCGGTGCAGCATCAGGCCCTGTGAGGACACCTCCATCACCACGCAATCGCAGCCTTCCTCTACCATCTGTGCAAAATACTGATGGATTGTATAAGACTCCGGTGTGGTATTATTGGCAGGAATCGACGTATCTCCAATGATAGCCTCGATCGTCCCGATCAGGCCGACTTTATAGCCGGCGCCTTCCAGGATGGATTTTACCATATAAGTCGTTGTCGTCTTTCCCTTGGTCCCCGTGATGCCGATGACCTTCAGCTTTCTGGCCGGATATCCGAAATATGCCGCAGACATCAGCGCCAGCGCATAACGGGTGTCATCCACATGGATCACCGTCACCCCTTCCGGCGCGTCTGTCGGTCTCTCTACGATCACCGCTTTTGCTCCTTTGGCCGCTACCTCTTCAACATACGCATGTCCATCTGACACGGCGCCGCTGATGCAGACAAAAACACTGCCCGGCGTTACCTTTCTGGAATCATGAATAAGCTCGGTTACTTCTATGCTGTCACTGCCCTGTCTGACTTCATATTCCAGGTGTTCCAGCAGACTGTTTAATTTCATATGAGTTTCCTCCCTGTTTTTCCCGCTTCTTATAGTATAGCATTAATTTTAAGTGCAGCAAAGACAAATTTGTGTTATAGTATAGAAGGATCATTACTACAGAAAACTGTAGCAAAAACAAAGCAAAGGGGAAATCATATCATGAAAGCTTATGAAAGACTTCTGAAGTACGTTGTTGTGCGTACACCCAGTGATGAGAACAGCGAGACTGTTCCCTCCTCACAGTGCCAGTTTGATCTGGCAAAGATCCTGAAAACAGAAATGGAAGAGCTGGGACTTAGCGATGTAGTGCTGGATGACCAGTGCTATCTGTACGGAAAACTCCCGGCAACTCCCGGGTATGAGGACAAGACCTCCATCGGTTTCATCGCCCACATGGATACCGTATCTGACTTCTGTGATCAGGACATTCATCCGGTGATCACAGAGAATTATAACGGAGAAGATCTTCCTCTGGGAGACAGCGGTCTGGTACTTAGCACAGAAACTTTCCCGCACCTTAAGGATCTGAAGGGCAGAACCCTTATCACCACAGACGGCCATACCGTTCTTGGCGCAGACGACAAGGCCGGAATCGCCGAAATCCTCACTCTCATTGAATATCTGAACGAGAGCGGGATGCCTCACGGACCGATTTCCGTAGCGTTTACTCCCGATGAAGAGATCGGAACCGGCGCCGCTCATTTCAATGTAGAACAGTTCGGCGCGCAGTATGGTTATACTCTGGACGGCGACACCGAAGGCGAGATCCAGTACGAAAACTTCAACGCCTGCAAGGCTGATTTTGAGATCACCGGATTCAGCGTTCATCCCGGATCCTCCAAGGACACCATGATCAACGCTGCCCTGGTCGCTATGGAGATCAACCAGATGCTTCCCGGATGCGAAACACCTCGTGGAACCGAGGGCTATGAAGGATTCTTCCATCTGGTATCCATGTCCGGCGACTGCGGACATGCAGAGCTCCACTATTTTGTTCGCGACCATGACGGCCATATGTTTGAATCACGGAAAAAGACTCTGCAGCTGATCGAAAAAGACCTGAACGAAAAATGGGGCGAAGGCACCGTAAAACTGACCATTACCGATCAGTACCAGAACATGGCAGTCATTATCAAAGACTGCATGCATCTGATCGACAATGCCAAGATTGCCTGCGAAAACGCAGATGTCACTCCGCTGATCCTTCCGATCCGCGGCGGTACAGACGGCTGCCAGTTAAGCTTCAAAGGACTGCCCTGCCCGAACCTGGGCACCGGCGGACACGCTTACCATGGCCCTTATGAACACATTACCGTAGAAGGAATGGACAAAGCCGTAGACGTACTGATTGAGTTAGTAAAGCTCTACGCATAACAATTTGGGACGTAGACCTTTGCAAAAGGTCTACGTCCCAAATTGCGTTTTGCCCTGTACCTGATTGAATTTTACCCTGTACCTAATCGGATTTTACCCTGCACCCTATTCAAAACCACACCAGGAGATCCTTATGAGTCAATTAAGAGAAATTACCCATACGCAAAGTGTACGTTTAAGTGATGACGAAACTGCTGTCATTATCATTGATCAGACCAGACTTCCCGGACGTCTGGAATACCAGTGTCTTTCCTCTGTCGATGAGATCTGGGACGCCATCCATTCACTGAAGGTTCGCGGCGCGCCGGCCATCGGCATCTGTGCAGGCTACGGAATCTATTGCCTTGCAAAGCAGATCCGCGCCGCTGATCCCAAAGAATTTCTGCGAAAATTTCGTGAACAGAAGGAATATCTGAATTCTTCCAGACCAACCGCTGTCAACTTAAGCTGGGCCCTGAACCGCATGGAGGGCGTTGTTACAGCAAACGCCGGCCGGCCTTCAGAAGAAATCCTTCCGCTTTTAAAGGCCGAATGTATGGCAATCCACCAGGAAGACATAAAGATGTGCACCGCTATTTCCGAATACGGTCTTTCTCTGTTAAAAGACGGCGACGGCATCCTGACCCACTGCAACGCCGGCCCTCTCGCCACCTCCCGGTACGGCACCGGCCAGGGTCCGCTTTTTCTCGCAAAAGAAAGAGGCATGCATTTGAAAGTATTTGCAGACGAGACAAGACCCCTCCTCCAGGGCGCACGGCTCACCGCCTACGAACTAAGCCGCGCCGGCATTGATGTCACCCTGATCTGCGATAACATGGCCGGCATGGTTATGAAAAACGGGTGGGTACAGGCCTGTATGGTAGGCTGCGACCGGGTAGCAGCAAACGGAGATGTTGCCAACAAAATCGGTACCAGCAGTATAGCGGTACTGGCACATTACTACCATATTCCCTTCTATGTACTCGGTCCAACTTCCACCATCGACATGACCTGCAAAACCGGCAGCGAGATCCAGATCGAACAGCGCGATCCCGATGAAATCCGGGAAATGTTCTATCAGGAACCCATGGCCCCGAAGGGAGTCAATTGCTACAATCCCGCCTTTGACGTAACAGACCACAGCCTGATCACTGCCATCATCACAGAAAAAGGCATCTGCTATCCGCCCTTCACCGACAGTCTGGCCGCGCAAATGCAATTTGGGACGTAGACCTTTTGCAAAGGTCTACGTCCCAAATTGCGTTTTGCCCTGTACCTAATTGAATTTTACCCTGTACCCGTTACAGTTTTTCCACAAATCTCATGAAGGCTTTTCTGCCTTCTTCCGTGCATTTGTACACGCCTGCGTCTTCCAGCACATGGACAAATGTCTGCCCTACTTCTTCTTTCAGAATGTCCATTACGTTCTCTCTGGTGATGTTTTTGTATTTTGGCAGGAAGGATTCTGCCCAGGCAGCGTGTTTTTCAATCTTTTCGTTGCTGCGGATGTCTTTTCCTTCTGCCAGATAATCGGCCAGGATCTCCAGCTCTTCTTTCAGTCTGGCCGGCAGCACTGCCAGGCCCATGACTTCAATGAGGCCGATGTTTTCTTTTTTGATATTGTGGTACTGTGCATGTGGATGGTACACGCCCAGCGGATGCTCTTCGGTGGTAATATTGTTCCGAAGTGTCAGGTCCAGTTCGTATACGTCTCCTACTTTTCTGGCAATTGGCGTGATGGTGTTATGGGGCTCTCCGTCTGTCTCAGCGTAAATGAATGCCGCTTCGTCGGTGTAGTCTCTCCACACACCCAGGATATGGTCTGCCAGGTCGATGAGCCGTTTTTCGTCCTTATGGCGGATCCGCAGCACGGACAGCGGCCATTTTACGATTCCGGCTTCTACGTCTTCATACCCGGGAATGGTAACTGCTTTTTCCATGGGCGCCTTTGCCATGGCAAAGGTGTAATGTCCGCCCTGGAAATGGTCGTGGCTTAGGATCGAACCGCCTACGATGGGTAGATCTGCGTTGGATCCCAGGAAATAATGGGGAAACTGTTTTACAAAATCAAATAATTTGGTAAATGCAGCCCGGTCAATTTTCATCGGGATATGCTCGCCGTTAAATACGATACAGTGCTCATTGTAATATACATAAGGAGAATACTGGAATCCCCACTTTCCTCCGTTGACAGTGATGGGGATGATCCTGTGGTTTTCCCTTGCAGGATGATCCAGTCTTCCCGCATACCCTTCGTTTTCCATACACAGCTGGCACTTTGGATAGCTGCTGTTTTTCGCGTTTTTCGCTGCAGCGATGGCCTTCGGGTCCTTTTCAGGCTTGGACAGGTTGATGGTGATGTCGATCTCTCCGTAAGGAGAATCTACTTTCCATTTCATGTCCTTCTTTACCCGGTACCGGCGAATATAATCGCTGTCCCTGCTGAACTTGTAGTAAAATTCTGTCGCCTCCTCCGGAGAATGTCCGTAATGCTCCCAGAACTCTTTTTGCACCTGGGCCGGACGGGGCATCAGGCAGTTCATGATCTTCGTGTCAAACAGATCCCTGTAGCCGATACTGTCCTCGATGATCCCACGCTTTACCGCCTCGTCAAGAAGCTCCGCCAGCACCTGCTCCAGACCGCTTCCTTCTTCGTCTATCGCTATTTTTTCCGCTTCTACGTCCTCATAACTATCCTCATGAAACAGTTCCAGCAGAAGATTTGTCGTATAAATCCTCTCGCACTCCGGCGTCAGGCCGGTGCTGATCCCATATTCTACTAATTTTTTAATATTTTTCTGTAACATCCTACATCCCCCTGTTTCCAATCGGCTGTTTTGGCCTTGCTTTTTCTGACTCCTGTGTTTCTCAATACAATATCCCGGATTTTCTCGTCTTATAATTCCAGCTTCCTGGCTCCGTCCCCGATGTCCACTACATAAAATTCTGCTTCATGACCCACTTTTTCCTGGTATGCCTTCCCAATGCTGCTTATAAATTCATCCACGGTATCATTCTTTACAATGCTGACAGTACATCCGCCAAATCCGCCTCCGGTAATCCTGGATCCCAGCACGCCAGGCATGGCCTGTGCCAGATCTACCAGAATATCAATCTCCTCGCAGGATACTTCATAATCCTCCCGGAGAGACTTATGCGAAGCGTTCATCAGCTTGCCAAACAGTTCTACATCATTGTTCTTCAGAGCCTCCACCGCCCGGATGGTCCGCTGATTCTCGTAAACCGCGTGTTTTGCCCGCTTCTGCCGAACCGGATCTTGGATGGCGCTTTTGTGCATCTCAAACTCTTCTTCTGTCAGATCTCCCAGCGTTTTAATCTCCACCGCCTGCTGAAGTTCTTCCAGCGCTTTTTCGCACTCCTGCCTCCTGTCGTTATAGGCAGAATCCACCAGGCTGTGTTTTACCTTGCTGTTCGTGATCACAATCTTTGCATCTTCCAGGATCACCGGCGCATACTCATATTTCAGCGTGTTCGTATCCAGGAAAATGGCATGATCCTTCTTGCCCATAGCACTGGCAAACTGATCCATGATCCCGCAGTTGCAGCCGTTAAAGTTATTCTCTGAGTCCTGTCCGATCAGTGCGATGTCCACCATGCTCACCTGGTCAAATCCATAAGTATCCTTTAAGATAATGCCGGTCAGCACTTCCAGGGACGCAGAAGAAGACAATCCGGATCCATTGGGGATATTTCCCCAGATCAGCATGTCCAGTCCATGATCCATGTGATAGCCTCTCTTCTCAAAAGCCCACATTACTCCCTTCGGATAATTCGTCCAGGAAGCCTCTTTATAAGGCGTCAGATCATCCAGACTTGTCTCCACCACGCCAAGTCTTTCAAAATTAACCGAATAAAAACGAAGAACCCGGTCCTTTCTTTCCCGGACCAGTCCATATGTCCCCAGTGTCAGCGCACAGGGAAATACATGTCCTCCGTTATAGTCTGTGTGCTCGCCGATCAGGTTGACTCTTCCAGGCGCAAAATAAGCGCGGATCTCTCCGCCTTCCCCATACAGTTTCTGGAACGTCTCCATCAGTTTTGTCATCATGGTCCTTTTCTCCTCCACTTGCATAATTTCTTATTCTATTTTATGATTATAATGAGATTCCAAAAGTTTCTCAATAAGAATATTCCAGAAAACTATAAAGATTTTGAGGAGTTTACCCGAAAATGCAGATCCACACCGCCAAAAACCGCCAGGAGATCAAACACCACGGCAATTACGAATTTCCCGTCCACATCAGTCCGGAATCTATCCGCTCTTACGAACAGGGATCCTTTCTCTGGCACTGGCACCGGGAGATCGAACTGACTTACATTCTCTCCGGGCAGATGGAATACCATATCAATGACCAGAAATACATCCTGCATGCAGGCGAAGGCCTTTTCTGCAACAGCAATGCCCTGCATTCCGGCTACATGATAGACGAAAACGACTGCCGGTACGTCTCTGTCACCTTTGCGCCCCGTTTTATTTACGGATACGAAAACAGCCGGCTGCAGACAAAATATGTAGACTTTATCACCGCCAACGAAGCCTGGCACTCTCTGAAACTTTGTCCGGACACCGACTGGCAGGCGCAGATTCTGCACAGCCTGAAAGAAATCCATGCTCTCTCCGAGGCTCCCACTTCCTGCTACGAGCTGGACCTCCATCTGCTCCTTGCCGGCATCTGGAAACAACTCTACCTCTACTACAGCCGTCTTCCGGAAAAGAAACCGCATCCCCAAAAGCAGCTTCGGCGCCTCAAGGATATGCTGGCTTATCTTCAGGAACACTATGCTGAAGACCTGTCCCTGGAAGATGTGTCCTCCCACATCAATATCTGTAAAAGCGAATGCTGCCGGTTTTTCAGGAAATATATGAAAATGACGATCTTCGACTACATTTTATTTCTCCGCATCCAGAACAGCCTGCCTCTTCTTCTGCGGGGAGAAAGCATCACAAAAACAGCCGGCATGGTTGGATTTTCCACGCCGGCCTATTATGGTCAGATCTTCAAACGCTATATGGGATGCTCTCCCGGCCAGTACCGGAAAAACCGTCTGGAACCCTGATACAGGCCTTCCGTCCGGCTCTGCCGGAGCTATCCTCTTAATCCGCAGCCCGGGAAAACTTCCGGTACAATTCCATGGTCTTCTCATAAGACCGCATGCCGTCCGTGCCATTTACTTCAGACAGTGAACAGGCCGCGCAGGCTGTTCCCAGGATCATGGAGTCCTGAAGGGTCATCCCCTGGTATGCGCCGTAAAGGATCCCTGAGCAGTATGCGTCGCCTGCGCCGTTGGTTCCCCTGATATACCCCTCGGGCAACGTCAGACTGGGAACACTTACAAATGTATCTGTCTGGCAGTCATAGCCATATCCGCAACTGGGACAATGGATCACCGCCCAGGTAGTGACCCCTTTTTCCTTCATTTTCAGGAGCGCTTTCTTTGCCCAGGCTTCCGTAGGGCCTTCCGCCGGCAACTGCACGCCGGTTCCCGCCTCCGCTTCCACTTCGTTAATGGCGCAGTAATCCGTATATTTCAGCGCAGCGCTGACGATCCCCGGCGCCCGGTCGCTCTGTTCCGAAACCATATCTACCGAAGTTTTCATCCCCCGTTTTCTGGCGTCATGAAGGATCCTGGCCGCATGGGTGCCGTACTCCGGATCCGGGCTGTCCGCCTTGTCCATCAAAAGCAGGTACTGCAGATGAAAAATCTCTGCGTCAATGGCTTCCCAGTCAATGTATTTTTCTTCATAGATATCACCTGCGCCGCCCTGGTAAAAAAAGGTCCGCTGCTTGGTATCCTGGGCATTCATCACATGGGTCACGGAACTAAATCCGTCTTTTGTCACTGTCAGATTGGCAAGATCGATGTTTGGGAACTCCTGAAGCTTTTCTTTCATCATCCGCCCCTGCGCGTCCTCACCGATAATGCCGCTTAATTTTAATGGAAGCTTCGGATCCAGTTTTGCCAGATCCAGGATGGTATTTCCGGTACCGCCGATATAATATACAATGTCGCGGATCTTGGTCAGATTCCCAGGCTCTGGATAGGTATCGATCTTATAAAATGTATCTGCGATCAGGGTTCCCGCAATTGCGATCCCCTTTTTTCCTTCTTTCATTTTTCCACCTACACTTCCAGACTGAATACCCGAATGGCTTCTTTGACATTTTCCTTCATGGCTTCTGTCGCGATCATGGGAATATCATGGAAGAAAACATTTTCATCCGCTCCCTTTTGATCCATAGCCTCCTTCACCGCTTTTCCTCCGGCCAGCGTCATATAAGTATAATAATTGATCTTCCGAATCCCGTTTCTGATGGCGGTCTGGAATTCTTCTTTGCTAAGGCCTGATCCTCCGTGCATCACAAAAGGAATGTCAATGGCCTGCCGGATCCTTGCGATCCGCTCCAGGTCCAGCACCGGCTTCTTCGTGTAAATGCCATGAGTGGTGCCAAAAGCAATGGCAAGAACGTCCACTTCGGTCCGTTCTACAAAATCCTTTGCCGTTGCCGGATCTGTATACACGTCGTCAGCGCTTTCGTAGGAATCCAGCGTTTCCGCCTCTGCAGGCGATTCCGCCAGTCCCATATTAGAAGAAAAAATATGACCAAGCTCCGCCTCCACGGTTACCCCCACACTGTGGGCCAGACGGACAATCTGGGCTGTCGCCCTTACATTCGTCTCATAATCTTCTGCGGATGCGTCCAGCATCACAGATGTAAATCCCAGACGGATGGCCCGGATGCAGGCTTCCATAGAGGAGCCATGATCCAGGTGGACGCACACCGGAACACTGGCCTTTCTGGCTGCATCCAGCATGATCAGAGCCGCCTGCTCCATCGACAGAAACGGGGCGTGCACTTCTGCATAATTTAAAATCACTCCGTGTCCTGTTTCCTCCGCCGCCCCCATGATGGCCATCAGAGATTCCAGATTGGATACGTTAAATGCGCCCACCGCATAACCACCCTCTGACGCAGCTTTCATCAGCTCTTTCAATGAAACTAACATGGCATTTCCTCCTGTTTCCCATATTTTCTGACATCCGCCTTTTCTCGCATGTCTGACAAAAAAGCGCTTAATTTCCTGTCGGCATGTAAGGCCTTAACACTCCCGCCACATTGCTAAGCGGCATGGTCTGCAGCCAGATCCTGCCGGGACCTGTGATCAGGGTGTTGAAAATCCCCTCCCCGCCAAACAACATATTTTTCACGCCGGGAACACTCTTTACTTCCATGCTGCAGGTTGCTTCCATGGCTGCCAGATATCCGGTGTCCACCACGATCTGCTGGCCTGGAGCCAGATCATATTCCACTACATGACCGTCAAACTCAGCAAACGCAATGCCCTGTCCGGACAGCTTCTGCATGATAAATCCCTCGCCGCCAAACAGGCCGGATGTGAATTTCTTATTAAAGAATACAGACAGCTGGATGCCAGCCTCGCCTGCCAGGAATGAGCTCTTCTGGAAGATCATTTCCTTTCCGGGCGCAATCTCAAATGCCCGGACAGATCCCGGAAAACTGGATGCAAAAGCGATCATTCCCTCGCCGCCCTGCGCCGTGTAAATGTTCTGGAAAATATGTTCTCCTGCGAACATCCGTCCCAGCGCCTTTCCAAAACCGCCATTGCTGGTCGTTTCCATTTTCATATTCGGAGACATCCAGGACATGCTCCCGCTCTCTGTGATCATCTTCTCGCCGCCCTCCAGCTGGCATACCACTACCGGCAGCGTGTCGCCTAAAATCTGATACTTCATCTCTTTGCCCTCCTTGGATCATTTTTTTATTAGGTATATTACTATTACATTTATCTTACTGGATTTTACCCTGCCCGTAAAGCAAATGTGGTAAGATTTAACATTTCCTCTTGTTTTCTTTACAAACGCCTACGATCTCTGATTGAGAAACCGGGCGCCCAGGCCCAGGGCTTCAAAACTCTTCCCATAGGTCCAGTTGAAAAATCCGTGGAGCATCCCTTCCATCACATGGCATTCCACCGGAACGCCGGCGTCTTCCAGCCTGGCCGCGTACATCAGTCCCTGATCCAGCAGCGGATCGCAGCCGGCAAGCACCAGGCAGGCCGGCGGAAGGCCGGTCAGATCTTTGGCAAGGAGCGGGGAGGCCAGCGGATTCTTTCTCTCCTCTTCTCTGCTAAAGTAAGGCGCCATAGGATCGTCCACACAGCGGTAATCCAGAAAATGGTTCCGTCCGTAGAGTTCCTCCGACCGTGTTACCTCTTCCGCATAGTTGCACACCAACGGATAGACCAGGAGCTGTCTGCAGATCTTCGGGCCCTTCCAGTCTCTTGCCAGCATAGAGAGTACCGCCGCAAAATTTCCGCCGGAACTGTCGCCGCCCACATTTAAATTATCCGGATCGCCACCGTACTCTTCCGCGTGAGCCTCCGCCCATTTCAACGTCTCATAAGACTCTTCCAGTCCCTTCGGGAACCGAAACTCCGGCGCCAGGTGGTAATCCGGCGCCACCACGATCAGATTGCCCGCCATGCACAGATAGCGGCACACATACTCATACACTTCGATACTGTTAAAGGAAAACGAGCCGCCATGGCAGTACACCAGCACGGGACGCTTTCCGGCCCCTTCCGGCGGCAGGTAGATCCGCACCCGGAACGGCCCGTTCCCAAAATCCAGCCGAACATCCTCCGTCAGCACACGCATCACCTGCGGATAGCAGTTACATTTCCGATAGGCAGCCGTCATAAGCGCCAGCGATTCATAATCACTCTGCCTCCGCCAGGCCTCTTTGTGCTCCATATCCATCACCTGGGGCGCCATAATCTCCACCTCCGGCGCCACAGGGCCGTAGGACGGCTCCAGATACTTCCGGTAAATCGCCATAATTCCACCTCCACTACTTTCATTTGGGACGTAGACTTTTTGCAAAGGTCTACGTCCCAATTTGCATTTCACCCTGTACCTAATTGAATTTTACCCTGTACCCGAGTGCTAAAATAACCCCTTCAGCGCCGGGTAGAATTTCCGGAATTTTTCGTAGTGTCTGGCGTATTTTTCGACCAGTTCCGGATCGGGTTCGATGGTGTCCACTACCCGGACCAGCTTTTCAGCTGCTTCTTCTACGCTGGCAAATGCGCCACATCCTACGGCTGCCAGCATTGCGCCGCCAAGTCCTGGTCCTTCTTCGCTCTCGATCATGTCTACCTTCAGGTTCATGACATTTGCGATGATCTGTTTCCAGAGTGTGCTTTTTGCCCCGCCGCCGCAGATCCTGGTCCGGGTCAGCTGTACGCCCAGGCTTTTTGCCACCTCCAGGGAATCCCGAAGGGCAAAGGCCACGCCCTCCAGCACGGCCTGGGTCATTTCTTCTCTGGTGGTGTCCATGGACATGCCGATGAAGCAGGCCCTGGCATCGGGATCGTTATGGGGCGACCGCTCGCCCATCAGATAAGGCAGGTAATACACGTGATTTTCCCCCAGCCTGCAGATCTTTTCCTGCTCCGCGCCATAATCCGAGGTCTTCAGGATCTCTTCCATCCACCATTTATTGCAGGCCGCCGCGCTTAACATGCAGCCCATCAGATGATAATGCCCGTCTGCATGAGCAAAGGAATGCAGCGCGTTGTAGCTGTCCACGCCAAATGTCCTGCTGGAAATGAAAATGGTCCCGGAAGTCCCAAGGGAAATATTGCATCGTCCGTCGCCCACGGTTCCGGTTCCCACAGCCGCCGCCGCATTATCCCCGGCTCCCGCTACGATCTTCACCTGATCAGAAAGCCCCAGTTCTCTTGCCAGCTCCGGCTTCAGAGTCCCTACGGCCTCATAGCTTTCAAACAGCTTTGGCAGCTGTTCCTCGCGGACATGGCAGATCTCCATCATTTCCTTTGACCAGCATTTATGCTCCACATCCAGAAGCAGCATGCCCGACGCGTCCGAATAATCGGTACAGTGGACGCCGCCCAACCGGTAGGACAGATAGTCCTTGGGGAGCATGATCTTTGCGATTTTCGCGAAATGTTCCGGCTCCTCTTCCTGCATCCACAAAAGCTTGGGCGCTGTGAATCCCGCAAATGCAATATTTGCCGTATATTTTGACAGGGTCTCTTTTCCGATCACCTGATTGAGATATTCCGTCTGCTTCGCCGTTCGTCCGTCATTCCAGAGGATGGCCGGACGGATCACCTGATCGCGGTCGTCAAGGACCACCAGCCCGTGCATCTGCCCGCCGCAGCCAATCCCGGCCACTTCGCGCTTCTCCACTCCCTCCGTCAGTTCCCGGATCCCTTCCAGGGTCTTCTCATACCAGTCCTTTGGATTTTGCTCCGACCATCCCGGTTGCGGGAAATACAGAGGGTATTCTTTTGACACCACCCGGTGGATCGTCCCCTTTTCATCCATCAGAAGAAGCTTGACCGCCGATGTTCCCAGATCAATACCGATAAAATACATAACCTTCCTCCTTTTCTGTTTATCCTTCACCTTCTGACTATTATCTGAATTCTTATCTGATTCTTATTTTATCATAACAGACCCCTGTCAGCAAAAGAAAAAAGCCGGGGGCTTTTGCCCCCGGCCAGTACCATTTCGAGAATCACTTCTGTTTTTCTGTTTTCTCCATCTCTTCCGCTTTTTCCAGAAAATCTGCATCCTTGCTCTTAAGCCTGGGGATAAACTTACGGGCAAATTTCCCTTTTCCCCGGCTTTTTACATAGAAATATCCAATCACGGAAAATACCGCTGCCCCGATGAAATTGACAAACAGGTCGTTCATGGTATCTAAAAGCCCAATGTCCAGATACCCGCCCAGGCCCAGTTCCTGCCCGTTGATCACCACCTCGTTAATCCCTTCCACGGGCACAGGAATATTCTTGTGCGTGGGATCCAGCATCACGGAAGAAAAACTGTGGATAATGGTATCTTTTTGCATATCCATGCCAAAAAACCGGTCCATGGCGCACTCGAAAAATTCCCACAGCACGCCTACGGTCATGGAAAAGCAAAATGCAACGATCGCCAGAAATACCGGCGACAGCTGGATGGAAAATTTCTTACTCTGGTTCAGGATGTCCACCAGCGCAAATCCAATGGCCGCCATCAAAAATCCATTGATGGTATGGAGTACGGTATCCCAGAACGGAAATTTGATATAATACGCCTGGATCTCTCCCAGGATCTCCGCCGCAAAAATGAATACCAGAATGGTAATCTCCAGCGCAGTCGGCAGCTCGATCTTTAAATTGATCTGGATCAGGCTTGGCATGATCAGCAGCACCAGAGTCAGGGCGCACAAAAATACATTCTCATAGTTCCGGTTAAAAATCTGCAGGATCATCATCACGATGACCAGCGCCCGCAGCGTCACATACACAAGAAAGGAGCTTTTATGCTCTCTAAGCTCCATGTGCAGCGCTTTCCCCATGACGTGCAGTCGTTTCTTTAATTTCATTGATTCCTCTTCTCTTCTGTCAAAAAACTACATAGCCTCTTAATTCAAAAAGTTTTCAATGATCACACCTTCCGCCTCTTCTTCTGTCATGCCCAGCGTCCGAAGTTTGATCAGCTGCTCATCGTTGATTCTGCCAATGGCCGCCTCATGGATAATCGCCGCATCCAGATGTCTGGCGTTGATCTCCGGGATCGAGCTGACCTCTGCGTGATCCATGATAATAGAATCACATTGTACATGAGCGTGGCACCTGGCATTTCCCACAGCCCTGGGATGAAAAATCTGCTTTGAGGTTCCTTTGGCTACAGACCGGGAAATGATCTGTGCAGAGCTTCCTTCGCCGTCCAGATCCACCTCCATATTGGATTCTGCCGTCTGGCAGTCGTGGGTCATCAGCTTTTCAATCACATACAGCTTTGCCCCTTTTCCAAGATGTACCTCTGTCTCCCTTACCGTAGAATCCACGCCTTTGATCTGGGCCGTATCCAATGTAAATACAGAGTCTTCCTCCATAAAGATCTTTGTCACCGGGTTCAGGACCTTCGCTCCGGTTCCCTCGCCCTCTCCGTAGTGCTTTTCTTCATAGCGCACATTTGCGCCTTTTCCCACATGAAAGGAATGGATCCCGTCATGGCGGCTCTCATTGCATCCACTGTTATGGATTCCGCAGCCGGCCACAATGACCACATCCGCTCCATCTGCGATATAAAAATCATTGTATACAATATCTGTCATGCCGGAAGCATCTACCACCACAGGAATATGCACCTGCTCGCCCTTTGTCTCTGCATCAATATAGACGTCGATCCCCTGCCTGTCCTCTTTCTTACGGATCTTGATATGCTCACTGTCCCCGTGGCAGAGCGCAACCCCATTGTGGCGCAGGTTAAATGCCCCCTCCTGGGAGAATCCATTTCCATTATCAATCTGTTTTAAAATCTGCTCCGTGATCCGGTCCAGTTTTGCCTGGTCGATTGTTTGTTCCATCTGTCGTCTCCTCCTATTCCCGGTCCATACATACGCAGCTTTCCCCTTTGTCCAGGAGAGTGGGCAGGATCTCATCCTTTGGCCCGATTGCTGCGATCTTCCCACCTTCGATCACCATGATCCGATCCGCCATCTGAATGATCCTCTCCTGATGCGAGATCAGGATCAGACTCTCTTCTTTTTTCTGGTGGATCTTTTCAAACTGCTGGATCAGCATGGAAAAACTCCACAGATCAATCCCCGCCTCCGGCTCGTCGAAAATGCACAATTTATGATGTTTGGCAAGCACAGTGGCAATCTCCAGCCGTTTCATCTCTCCACCGGACAAGGTAGCATCTACTTCCCGGCTGATATATTCTCTGGCGCACAATCCTACCGCGCTGAGCATCCTGCAGCACTCCGGCTCCGAAAGGTCTCTTCCCGCAGCCAGGGAAAGCAGTTTATTTACCGTCATTCCCTTAAATCTTGGCGGTTGCTGAAACGCGAAGCCAATCCCTGCGCCTGCCCGGTGATCGATATCATAACCGGTAATGTCTTCTCCATCCAGAAGGATCTGTCCGCCGTCGGCTTTTTCAATCCCCATCAGCACCTTGGCAAGCGTAGATTTTCCGCCGCCGTTTGGGCCGGTGATCACCAGCATCTCGCCATCCTTTACCTGAAAACTTATATTTTCAACAATGCTTCTTTCCACTCCATTTTCATGGACATTAAATGTCAGATTTCTTACTTCCAGCATTTCCTTTTTCGCTCCTTTTAAGCCTCTTCTTTCCACAAAGCACATTATATCCTCTTTTTTGCGGATATTCAAGCCAAAGAACAGCAAATCCGCCTTTTCCGATGCTTTCACTTCCGCAACCAGGCCCTCCTGATATTTCTGTGAAAATCTGTAAAAAAAAGAACCGCAACCCCCGATGCAAGATCAGAAATCACGATCCTAATGCGGATGACAGGAATCGAACCTGCACACCGAAGTACTAGATCCTAAGTCTAGCGCGTCTGCCAGTTCCGCCACATCCGCCCAACGTATCAAAAGAGCGGAAATCTTTCAAAGGATTTCCGCCGGAATATCAAAGTGAGCGTGCGGGGATTCGAACCCCGGACAACTTGATTAAAAGTCAAGTGCTCTACCACCTGAGCTACACGCCCGTAAAAGCTGGGCTAGTTGGATTCGAACCAACGAATGCAGGAGTCAAAGTCCTGTGCCTTACCGCTTGGCGATAGCCCAATAAAAGAAAATAGAAAAAGGTGGGTAATGGGACTCGAACCCATGATATCCAGAACCACAATCTGGCGCGCTAACCAACTGCACCATACCCACCATGCTAATTACTTATCGAACCAAGCGTCCAACTAAGTATCCTGTATTTAATTGTCTTGGTTCTAACGAGCCTGGGGGGATTCGAACCCTCGACCTACGGCTTAGAAGGCCGTTGCTCTATCCAGCTGAGCTACAGACTCATAAGAGAGCGGGTGATGGGAATCGAACCCACGTATCCAGCTTGGAAGGCTGGTGTTCTACCATTGAACTACACCCGCATGCTGTCGGTATCGGGGTGACAGGATTCGAACCTGCGGCCTCCTGGTCCCAAACCAGGCGCTCTAGCCAAGCTGAGCCACACCCCGACATCTCCTTACCGTCTCACAACGCAAAAATTATTATATCCGATGCTTTTCGGATTGTCAACAACTTTTTCATATTTTTTAACTGCGGAAATTTTAACCGGAAATTTTAACATCTATAACAATCCGGATCCATCCAGATAACATATCTGAAAAACTGCCTCTCCATCGCCATCTGTATTCATCACAATATAGCTCGGCTTTCTTCCCTCCTGCCGGGGATAAGACACGCTCCCCGGATTTAACGTCACCAGATCCTTTTCCACCAAAAGAGACGGCCTGTGTGTGTGCCCGTACATAACCAGATCCGCCCCCCGGCCTCTTCCTTCCGCCCGGATCCTGGATTCGCCCATAGAAACCCCGTAGTAATGGCCGTGGGTAATAAAAACATGCTGGCCCTCGATAAAAAACTCTTCCTCTGCCGGCAGATCAGAAAAGAAATCATTATTTCCCCGGACAATATGAACCGGACAACCGGCCAGAGCCTCTATATAGTCCTCACTTCCTTCCACATCTCCCAGATGTATCAGCATCTGAAACGGGCGCTCCTTTTCCATGATCTTTTCCAGATTCCGATGGGATTTGTGCGTATCACTGACGATCAGAACTTTCATGGGTCATCCTCCTTATGTCAACGCCTCTTTTATCATTGTCAGCTTTTTTCTTTCTTCGCTGTCTCCTCTGCTATCGTCGATTTCCCAGGATCTCCCGCATTTTCCTTAATCCCTCGCCGCGGTGACTCAGCTCATTTTTCTTTTCCGGAGCCAACTGCGCGCTGGTACATCCCAGAGCCGGGAGATAGAAGATCGGGTCGTAGCCAAATCCATTCTCTCCGGCAATTTCATGTCCGATGATCCCTTCCATGGTTCCTCTTACCACTTCTGTAGTCCCGTCCGGAAGCGCCGCTGCGATCGCGCATACAAAACGGGCGGTCCTTTTCTCATCCGGTACGCCTTCCAGCCGGCCGAGAAGCGCCTGATTCTTGATATCATAAGAGGTATTTTCTCCCAGATATCTGGCAGAATAAATGCCCGGCTCTTTATTCAGATAATCAATCTCCAGACCGGAATCATCCGCCAGGACCACCGCATTTTGATATTCCGGCACGGCAGCTGCGATCTTTTGGATCTGCGTGGCCTTGATCAGCGCATTTTCTTCAAAGGTCGAACCATCCTCTACCACGTCTGCATGGATCCCCGCTTCCGCCTGTGAAAGGATTTCCACCCCCAGATCCTTTAAAATCATGCGGATCTCTGTCATCTTATGTGCATTGCCTGTTGCAAAAATAATTTTATCCATCTTCCCCATTTTTTCCATCCTTTCTTTCCTTTTATTCCTGTCCTGACGCTTTCGCTCTCCGGGGCGGTTTTGGCCCCTGGAATTGATAAAAATATGTTTTGAGCATGCCGTTATATATTTTCCGATTCTTATCTGCCTTACGGCCAAAATATTTTTCCGCGTCTTCATAGGATGTGATCATATATGCAGACCAGGAGTCAAGCCCCCGGAACGCCTCGCCAAACGCCCGGTAGAGCCGGGGCAGATCTTTTTTGTCTTCCAGCCTTTCCCCATAGGGCGGATTGGTAATGATAAATCCATATTTTTTTGGATGATGCAGATCTCTGACGTCCCGCCTTTGGAAATGGATCAGATGCTCCACCCCGGCTTCCCGGGCATTTCTCCTTGCGATGCGGATCACCTCTTCGTCTGCGTCATAACCCTGGATATCTGTTTCAGCCGGATCACGGATCAGATCTCCAGCCTCATTGACCGCCTCATACCACAATTTCTTAGGCAGAAAGTTGGTCCATTTCTCCGCGGTAAATGAACGGTTCATGCCAGGGGCAATGTTTGCCGCCATCATCGCCGCCTCAATGGGAAATGTACCGCTTCCGCAAAAAGGATCTACCAGGATACGGTCCTGCCGCCACGGCGTCAGCATGATAAGCGCCGCCGCCAGCGTCTCTGTGATCGGCGCCTTCCCGGAAACCTCCCGGTATCCTCTCTTATGCAGGGATGTGCCAGATGTATCTATTCCAACCGTCACCTGGTCCTTCATCAAAAACACGCGCAGCGGATACTCCGCCCCGTCCTCCGGGAACCATTCGATATGATATCTGTCCTGCAGTCTTTTCACCATGGCCTTCTTCATAATCGACTGAATATCCGACGGACTAAAGAGCCTGCTCTTCACAGACGAAGCCTTGGCCACCCAGAACCGGCCGTCTCTGGGGATGTACTCCTCCCAGGGAAGCGCACGCGTCTTCTCAAATAATTCTTCAAAAGACACTGCCTGAAAACTCCCCACCTTAAGCAGGATCCGCTCCGCAGTCCTAAGAAACACATTCGCCCGGCAGATAGCTTCCTCATCCCCGAGAAAAGTCACTCTCCCGTCCTCCACCTCCAGGATCTCATATCCCAGATCCAGAATTTCACGCTTCAAAACAGCTTCCAGCCCAAAATGACAGGGCGCAATCAACTCCATACGCTTTTTCATATCCTTTATCCTCAACCAAACATTTCCATATCTCACCTTACATCTTACTTGCTTCCCCAGGAATTTGTCAATCGGGTACAGGGTAAAATGCGATTAGGGACAGGGCAAAATGGAAATGGGGACGTAGACCTTTTGCAAAGGTCTACGTCCCCATTCGCTGGCTGCGCTAGTATTTGTCGCTGTAATCGGATGCACCGGACGTGTAATTCCGGGACGTGTTATTTTTTCCGTAAGAATTTTTGTTTGCGGAATTTTTTCCGGATGTCTGTCTGTTGGTGCCATTCTGTCCCATATTATTTGCATTCTGATTACTGTTGGACGACTGATTATTCTTTGCCATATCGATTCCTCCTGCTTTTTTGATTTCGAGATTATTGTTTCCAACCGGCAGAATTCTATGTATCGATTTATGCAAAATCGGCTTTCATTCTGGTGTTTCTTTTGAACATTAAGATTTTTTTAATATTTTGCTTGCTTTTTGTTTTCTGCTATATTATACTAAGTCATGTAGAAAGTGTTCTTTCTACAACCCCTTATTAATTATTTATACTCCCCTCAAAAGACCGATGGCTCCCCCATCGGTCTTTTACCTTTCTGCGATTCTTTCTGTTACAAAAAAGGCGCCGGTTTTCACCGGCGTCTTCCTAATATCCGAAATACGATCAGAATTATAATAAGAGGCAGCAAAATAGGGGCAAGCAGGGAAAAGATCCCGCCGATCACCGCCACGACCAGTACGATAACCCCGAGCACTCCCAAAACAGCCAGCAGGATCTGCCACCAGCCTGGCGTGCCAGAGATATGGATCTGCCTTTCTCCTTTTTCCCGGAAGCCTCCTGCGGCGCTGTTCCCGCCATCTTCGCGGAACCGGCGCGCGCTCTCTCTCCCGCGCCCGGTTTCTCCGTCTGCGATCTCCGCGGCGCTGATGATATTGCGGGCGATCGCCCAGGGATCCCCGAGTTCCGCGGTTACCGCTTCCTCCGTTCTCCCTTTTTGCACCTCGTCCCGGATATAATCATTATAAAACGCAGCCTGCTCCTGCACCTCGCCCGGACTTAAGTCCTGCTCCAGCGCAGCCTTCAGCTTTTCTATAAATTCTCTTCTTGTCACGAAGCTTCTCCTTTACACCTCAAACATCAGATCGCCGTAGGAAGGCATCGGCCACGCTTCTTTGTCCACGATCATTTCCATCGTATCCACCGGAGCGCGCAAAGCTTCCATGGCCGGAACCACATCGAAATGATAATATCTGGCCTGATCTCCACCTTCCGGCATGGCAGCCGCCGTCTCTGTTACTGCTTTGAGTTTTTCCAGCGCCTCCCTGGTCTCTCTTAAATGAACCGTCACTTCATTTAAGATATCGGACTGCACAGAAGCATCCGCCCCGGCATCTCTTACCGCATTTACCGTATCTGCCAGAGTCTTCGTATACTTGATAAATGCCGGCAGGAACTGTTTGCTGGCCATATCGATCATCGTACGCGCTTCAATATTGATAGCTTTCGCATAATTCTCGTATTTGATCTCTTCTCTGGACTCCAGTTCCGCCCTGGTAAACACTCCGAACTTTTCAAACATTGCTACGGATTTGTCTGTTGTCAGGGCCGGGATAGCTTCCACCATAGAGGAAATGTTCGGCAGGCCTCTTCTTTCCGCCTCTTTTACCCACTCCTCAGAATACCCGTTTCCGTTGAAAATAATCCGCTGATGCTCTGTCGCATATTTTTTGATCAGGTCATGAACAGCCATCTCAAAATTATCCGCCTGCTCCAGCACGTCGCAGGCCTCTGCAAACGCTTCCGCCACAATGGTGTTCAGCACCACATTCGGGCCGGCCACAGAATCTCTGGATCCCACCATACGAAATTCAAATTTATTTCCGGTAAATGCAAATGGAGACGTGCGGTTACGGTCTGTCGCATCCTTTGCCAGTTCCGGCAGCGTACGCACGCCGGTCTCCAGCTTCCCGCCCTTCAGACTGTGCGTGGCTTCTCCCGTGCTGACCAGCTGATCGATCACATCCTCCAGCTGATCGCCAAGGAACACAGAAATGATCGCCGGAGGCGCTTCGTTCGCTCCCAGACGATGGTCATTGCCCGGGTCAGCCGCAGACTCTCTTAACAGATCCGCATGCTCATCCACCGCCTTTAATATACAAGTCAGTACCAGCAAAAACTGAATATTTTCATGGGGTGTCTTACCCGGATCCAGAAGATTTTTCCCGTCATCTGTGGTCAGAGACCAGTTGTCATGCTTACCGGATCCATTGACCCCTGCAAAGGGCTTCTCATGAAGCAGACACTTCATCCCGTGCTGCCCTGCTACTCTTTTTAACGTCTGCATCACCAGATGATTGTGATCCACCGCCACATTGGCAGGCGCATAGATCGGCGCCAGCTCATGCTGCGCCGGAGCCACCTCGTTATGCTGTGTCTTGGAGCTTACGCCCACCTTCCACAGTTCAATATTCACATCACGCATAAATCCGGCAATCCGCTGGCGGATCGTCCCAAAATAATGGTCGTCCAGCTCCTGCCCTTTTGGCGGCATCGCGCCAAACAAAGTCCTGCCGGTATAGATCAGGTCTTTTCTCTGTTGAAATTTCTTTGCGTCTACCAGGAAATATTCCTGCTCCGGGCCGACAGACGGCGTTACCTTCCTGGCAGTCGTATTGCCAAAGAGACGGATCAGGCGGAGCGCCTGAATGTTGATCGCCTCCATAGACCGCAGAAGAGGCGTCTTCTGATCCAGAGCTTCTCCTGTATAAGAGCAAAATGCCGTAGGAATACATAGTGTCGCGCCAGCCGCATCTTTGCGGACAAAGGCCGGAGAAGTGCAGTCCCAGGCCGTATATCCTCTCGCCTCAAATGTGGCCCGAAGTCCGCCCGACGGAAAAGAAGACGCATCCGGTTCTCCCTTGATCAGCTCCTTGCCGGAAAAACTCATAAGAACCTTGCCGCTTGGCATGGGCGCTGAAATAAAGGAGTCGTGCTTTTCTGCCGTCACTCCTGTCAGGGGCTGGAACCAGTGCGTATAATGGGTCGCGCCCTTTTCAATCGCCCATTCCTTCATTTCATGGGCAATCACGTCGGCAGTTGCCGGGTCCAGTTCCTTTCCCTCTTCAATGGTCTTTTTCAGATCTTTGTAAACTTTTTTCGGCAGTCGCTCCTGCATGACTGTATCATTGAAAACGTCCTCGCCAAAGATGTCAGCCACGTTAAATGCTTCACTCATATTCTCGCATTTCCTTTCTTCTCTTATCCTGCATATTCCATATAGAAAAAGGCACTCCAACTACCGGTTGGAACGCCTTTATTCTTTTTATCGCTTTGCCTGTTGCTTAGGCTTTTCCTACAGAACCAAACAGTTCCATTTTTTCCTTTACCTTGTCGATAATGGCCTCTGCGCCCGGCTTCAGAAGCTTACGCGGGTCATATCCTTTGCCTTCCAGATCCTTGCCCGCCTCGATGTACTTACGGGTAGCCTCTGCAAATACCAGCTGGCACTCTGTATTTACATTGATCTTTGCAACGCCAAGATCGATCGCTTTTTTGATCATATCATCCGGGATACCGGTACCGCCATGCAGAACCAGCGGAAGATCCCCTGTCAGCTGCTGGATCGCGTCCAGAGTCTCAAAGCTAAGACCTGCCCAGTTTGCAGGATATTTTCCGTGAATATTTCCGATACCTGCTGCCAGCATGTCTACGCCAAGGTCAGCGATCATCTTACATTCCTGCGGATCTGCACATTCGCCCTGTCCGATCACGCCGTCCTCTTCGCCGCCAATGGCTCCTACCTCTGCCTCCAGGGACATTCCCTTCTCCCGACAGATTGCGATCAGTTCTTTGGTCTTCTCAACATTTTCCTCGATCGGATACTTGGAGCCGTCAAACATAATGGAAGAAAATCCTGCCTCAATACATTTCATACATCCGTCATAAGTTCCGTGATCCAGATGAAGCGCTACCGGAACGGTGATCCCCATCTCTTCGATCATTGCAGACACCATAGACGCAACAGTCTTGAATCCTGTCATGTACTTTCCGGCTCCCTCGGATACACCTAAGATTACCGGAGATTTGCACTCCTCTGCCGCCTGAAGGATACACTTGGTCCACTCCAGGTTATTAATATTGAACTGTCCGACCGCATAGTGACCTGCGACTGCTTTTTCGAGCATGTCTTTTGCTGATACTAACATTTTCAATTTCCTCCAATTCCTAAAAATTTGCTTTAATCATTATATCTCATAAAGAGAAAAATGACAAGGAAATCAGTAATTTTCACTTTTTTTAGACTTTGAACATAGTTTGGTCACATTTTCTATCTATAATAAAGCACAGATAGTTGAAAATATTCGACTATCTCCCCCCTCATAAAGTTTGCATCCGGAGCTCCGTGCTCCGGATGCCACACTTTACACTCACACCATGATGAAACAAGGGACGCCATCCTTTTTAGGATGGCGTCCCTTATTTGACGACAGAAAATCATCCGGCCGGCTCGCCGGGAACCCACCTGTTTACATCCGCATCATCTGCGACATGATACAGACTCCCGCCGCGCCCTGCTCCATCACCCCGGCAATCCCAGGCGGCTCAAGCCGGATCCCGCCGATGCCATAGACTGGCACCTCCACGGAATCACAGATTTCCTTTAGAAACGGTAATCCTCTGGGCGCCAGTCCCTTTTTACAGTCCGTAGCAAAGATATGTCCCGCCGTCAGATAAGACGCGCCAAGCCCCACAGCTTTAGCCGCTTCTTCCAGAGAGTGTACAGACACGCCAATCTTCCTGTCCGCCACGAACCGGTCCCGGCCGCCTGCCAGAGCCTCCAGCTTCCACAGTGGCAGATGCAGCGCGTCCACTCCCAGCCTTTCCGCCGCTTCCGGGTAATAATGCGCTATCAACTCCACCCGGTACTTCTTGCAAAGTCTATGCACCTTCTCTGCCAGATCCAGATATTGAGATTCTTCCAGATCCTTTTCTCTTAGAAGAAATGCTTTGGGATGAAAGCTTAAGATCCTCTCCACCTGTTCCAGATAAGGAAGACGGCTTACATGACGGTTAGACACCGCTATTATCCTGGTAAAATCAATCTCTTCATACATGTTTATTTCCCACTCACACCAGTTAATGGAGAAGACGCACTTGCGCCACACTCGATAACCCGGCCCAGTCCTGCCCGGTAAGCGGCGCGACCTGCCTCAATGGCCTGTTTAAACGCGCCCGCCATTGCCGGAATGTCCCCGGCTGTGGCAATAGCAGTATTTGCCATCACAGCCGCAGCTCCCATCTCCATGGCTTCACAGGCCTGGGACGGCTTTCCGATCCCCGCGTCCACAATGACCGGCAGATCGATCTCATCGATCAGAATCTGAATAAAATCCCTGGTACAAATGCCCTTGTTTGAGCCGATCGGCGCTCCCAGAGGCATGATGCAGGCCGCCCCCGCATCCCGGAGAGCCTTAGCCGCATTCAGATCCGGATACATATAAGGCATTACGACAAATCCTTCTTTTGCCAGGATCTCCGTTGCCTTTACCGTCTCATAATTGTCCGGAAGCAGATACTTGGCATCCGGGATCACCTCCACTTTCACAAAATCGCTGCCGCAGATTTCCCGGGAAAGCCTGGCAGTCCGCACGGCCTCCTCTGCCGTTTTTGATCCGGACGTATTGGGAAGCAACGTGATTCCCTCTGGAATATAATCCAGAATATTATCTCCATACTGACTCGCCCTGCGAAGCGCCATAGTGATGATCTGCGCCCCTGCATTTTCCACAGCCGCTTTGATCAGCTCAAACGAGTATTTCCCGGATCCCAGTATAAAACGGGATGTAAATTCATGTCCTCCGATCATCAATGTGTCTTTTTCTCTGTCTGTCATTTCTGATTCCTCCTCATTTCTTCCTTTATATCTGTCTGACCACCGTCATTGTCACGCCTCCGGATTAAAAGCTCTGCGATCAGATTCGCCTCATGGCCGGCACAGATGGCCACACGGGGCGCCATCAGCCCCGGTTCTTCCTGTGAATCACTGACTTCATCTCCGCAAAGATAAAAGTGTTCCGTCACCTTCCGGGTACGGATCTCATTGCTTCTTCCATACCCGGCCATCCCGGACGCGCTGACAACCACCTTCTCCGGGAAAGTCTCCAGGACGCCGTTGACCAGAATGGCCTTACATTCCGGATCATCAAAGGCCTCACAGATGATCTCATCTTCCCGGAATAGTTCCCCTAGATTTTCTTCTGTCATCCGTACGCAATCTGTCCGGATCTCCAGGTAAGGGTTGATCTCCAGAAGTTCTTCTTTCAGCGCCTCCGTCTTGTACCTGCCGACATGGCACATCCTGTACTGCTGCCGGTTCAGATTGGTCACATCCACCCGATCAAAATCAATCAGATGCAAAGATCCGACTCCGATCCTGGCCAGAGAAAAGGCAACATTCGATCCCAGGCCTCCCAGCCCGGCCACCGCCACCTTCCCGGCCTTCAGCTTCTCCTGCACTGTCCGGCCATGCCTTAGGGTCAGCGCCTCTTCCACCGCTTCTCTGGAAAGCTGTCCTTTTCTTTCCTCTCCGGCTGTTCCTTGCATATGCAGACTCCCCATGCTAACCTCCTCCTACAAAACTGACCACTTCCAGCACGTCTCCGGCATGAAGGATGATCTGTTCATAATTTCTCTTCGGGATAATCGTTCCATTTAATTCCACCGCGATCCGCCCGGTCTGATACCCTTCCTGTACCAGATAAGTCAAAAGCGCGGTCGGTTTGTCCAGCTTTTTTTCTTCTCCGTTTACCCTGATCATCTGTTTCTCCTTTCCCGGAAACCTTTGCTTCACATGGTATTCGTCCCACAATTGCCACAAAAAAGGTTCACAAAGTAATACACCCGCGGTGGTGCACCCCTTCATGAACCTTTGTCCACTCTATGTTTCCGATATGAATCTTTGCTCATTATAGCACAGCTTCCGGAAATGTCAATATTTCCCTTGCACCGGTACGGCAGAGCTTCCGGCCCGATCCCGGTAAGCAGACGGCGTGCAGTGATACTTCTCACGAAAAGATCTGGCAAAATAACTCATATCCGAAAATCCGCACTGGTACGCAATCTCAGAAATCCTGACGGATGTGCCTGCCAAAAGTTTTGCCGCGGTCTGCAGACGACATTCCTTCAAACAGGCGACCGGCGTCGTATCCAGGACATTTCGGAAACAGCGCAGACATTCGCTCTCACTGACAGATGCGCTGGCTGCGATCTCCTTCACCGTCACCCGCTCTCCGTAATGCTGCCGGATAAAGGTCAGCATCTGCTTGATCCGTTCATTGTTTCTTCTGGCTCTTTCTTTCGCTCCGGCTCTGCAATCTTCTCCAGGTCTTCTGCCAAGGAGCAGCAACAGACGGGTCAGGTTTTCCCGCACCAGGATCTCATATCCTTCTTCTTCCTCTACACATCCCATCCATGCTTCTTCGATCAGATCTCCCGGCATTTTCCAGAGAGTCCTGCTAAATCCGCTCCCCTCCATTTCCGGATGTTCCAGAAAAGGCAGGACATATTTTTTCCAGTATACACTTTCTTCTTCTCCGATCAGCCTGGGATGAAACGCAAGGATCTGCACCTCACAGGAGCCCTCCGCACTCCTTTGTATCTCATGAAGGATTCCGCTGTTGACAAAAAAAGCATCCCCTTTCGTCAGAAGAAAGCTGTGATTCGGCGTGCGGAAACGGATCTCTCCTTTTGCCACAACGCCGCTTTCCATCTCCTCATGCCAATGCCAGGGAATCGTTCGTTTCTCCAGGTCATCAAAATAGCATCCTATGGGAAATTCTCCCATTTTATGCCCGAGATCTTCATATCCGGCCTCATCAACGATGGTATCTCCAAATTCAATCATGTTTCCCTCCATTTTGACGGAATATTCTTATTATCCGGCTAAATAATATTATTGATCTGCCGCAGTTGCTGATATAATCATACTAGATTTCTGAACGTCACACAAGATACAGGAGGAAACAGATGATTTCTTTGACCAGACGACACCTGATCGCCCTGACTCTGGGCGGATATTTCAGCTATCTGCTTTTTGGCATTTTTGACAGCATGCGGGGCGCTACTCTTTCCACACTGCTTGCCGATCTTCCTCTTAGTTATGCTCTGGGAGGTTTGATTGTTATGGGGCAATACGCCGGATATTTTACAGCCACTTTACTTGCAGGCGTCCTTGCCGACCGGACCAGTCCCAGATCCACTCTGATCCTTGCAGGCGTTTCCCTGACGGCCGGTGTCCTTGGATACACAGCTTCCACAGCGCTTCCTCTCCTCATTTTCTTCATGTTTTTCATCGGGATGGGCCTTGGCTCTCTGGAACTTGGCGGCTGCAATATCATCTCTGCCATCTATCCGGAAAAAAAGGGCCGCCACTTAAATATCCTGGCAGCTATCGCAGGCTGCGGCGCATTCCTGACTCCTGCAGCCGCAGGCCTCCTTCTGGACGCCGGACTATCCTGGCGGCTTGTTTACCGGCTGGGACTTGTATTTGCAGCGCCCTGCGCCCTGTACTTTATCTTCCTTCACTGCCCCCGCCTCAGCCAAAAGGCGCAGAAAATTATGCAGAAAAAGCAGCGCGCCTCGCAGTCCCTTGCCCTCTTTTCCATGAACCTATCAAACTTCGCTTATATGGCAGCCGAGATCGGCACTGCCACCTGGCTGGCGGACTTCTATTGTCATGTGAAGCATTTTTCTCTTCTGGAAGCTTCCGCCGGCCTTTCCCTCTTTTACATCGGGATCACACTGGGCCGGCTTGGCGGATCCCTTTTTGTTGACCGCATCGGACACATTCCAAGTATCCTTGCCGCATCGCTTCTTGCCGTTGGCTGTACCCTGGCCGGGGTATACGGACCGGACGCTTTGGCCATCCTGGTCTCTGTCAGCGGCCTTTGTTACTCTGTCATCTTTCCCACATCTTCGGCCGTTGTTTCCGGGCTGGCCCCGGGCCATCCCGGCCGGGCCCTCGGCGTCTTTCTGTCGTTTGGCGGCCTGGGCGGCATGTTCGGCCCCTGGCTTCTGGGAATCCTAAACGATCTGGCAGGCCCGAAAACCGGCATGGCATGCAGCTGCCTGTTCGGCGCCAGTATTTTACTTTTTACCTTTGCAGCCGGAAAACTGTCCGCGAAAAGATAAGGTTCCGGGAACGGAATCGTTCTTGTTTTTCTCTCTTTTGCGCGTTACAATATCTGTATCACACAAAAGAAGGAGAAGCCCTTTTGGCACTGCAAAAGCGGCGGCAGGAACTATGTCAGAATTTGAAAAACACCGTAAAAAAGCGGCCAGACGCCGCGCCCGTTATACACGATATCTGCCGGAGACATTTACTGTCCGGGGCAGGGAACGATTCTATCTGTTACTGTCTGAAAGCATTGTACTTTGTGTTCTTCTGATCATCCTTGCCTTTCTTGCCTTTTCTTCTTCCGGCAAAAAAGAGGAAGGACAAACGTTTACACCTTCCACTGTCACCTGGACGGCAGCCGGAGATATCGTGTTTCACGGCCCGATTCTGAATTCCGCCACCTATCATAACGCAGAGGATGGCAGTTACGATTATGCTCCCATCTTTGACTACTGCCGGGATCTTCTGAAGGCGTCTGACATTTCCACCGTAACACTGGAAACCTCTCTTGCCGGAGAAGAAGCCGGCTACAGCGGATATCCCATGTTCCGCGCTCCGGACGCTCTGGCAGACGCCTTGTCCGGATGCGGCTTTGACATGATCAATCTTGCCAGCAACCATGTATACGATGGAGGCGACGAAGGGCTTTTACGCACCATGGATGTTTTGAAAGAACGGGATCTTGACTATCTGGGGACCCGTTCCGATGAAAAACAAAAGACCTGTCGCATCATTGACGTAAACGGAATCAAGGTCGGCGTCCTAAGCTATGTATATGAAACCACAGAAAAAGGCGGCAAAACTTCCATCAACGCCATCCCTCTTTCCGAGGACATCGCACCGCTGATCAATTCCTTTGACTACAACGATCTGGATTCCTTCTATACAGAAGTAGAAAAATCTCTTGCATATATGAAAAAGAAAGGCGTCCAGTATACCATCGCCTATATGCACTGGGGCAATGAATACCAGACCACCCAGTCTGAACAGCAGGAAACGATCGCACAGGAGCTCTGCGACCTGGGGATCGACACTCTGATCGGCAGCCATCCTCATGTGATCCAGCCGGTAGACGTGCTGACTTCCACAGACGGCAAGCACCAGATGCTCTGCGCTTATGCCATCGGAAATTTCCTGTCCAACCAGCAGATCGAATATATGACAGAAGAACTGCCCACAGGCGAAACTGAGGACAGTTACCTCATAAGCCTCTCCCTTTCCAGCAACAAAAAGGGAAAGGTTACGCTGGAAGATGTGACCTTCACTCCCATGTGGACGCACCGCTACCCCGGCGAGAAGGGCGCCGCGTTCCTGGTCCTGCCGGTCGATGACACCGAAAACCTGGAAAACGCAACCGGCGTTACAGGCATCAAAGAAGAAGCAGACGAATCCGCAGCTAGAACCCAGGCTATCATCGGCGAAGGCGTGGAAAAAGTAAAGGAAGCCCTTCCATTAAAATCAGCGCTGTAAGCGATCCGGTCTGTTCGTAAGAGATGAAATGCAACCGGTTTTCAGCACAGCTTGTTCCCGTTCGCCACCAGCTTAAACCGGCATCCCAGCACTTCTGCGGCTCTGCGGCACATCAACATCCGTTCAAGAAAGATCTCAAAATAATCCATCACCGTACAGATGGAATCGTCCAGTTCCAGATTCATCTGAATCACTTTCTTTTCTTCTTTCAGTTCCAGAGCCGCTTTCAGCGCCGCATAATTGACCCGGTCATGGATGTCAAAGTTTGCCGGGTTGCGGTTCTGCACCCGGTTTCTTCTCACATCCGTCTTGTCCGCCAGGATCAGCGCCGCAGAGACGGCGTCTACTGATGTCCCGGTGGCTTCATCGTGATGCCCGATGGCTGTCACTACTGTAAGAACATCGTCGATGGACAGATCCTCTTCCCTCAAGATCTGATATGCCAGTATCGCCCCGCTGTGCGCATGGTTGTTCCGGTTGACGCAGTTGCCGATATCATGCATATATCCTGCAATCCTGGCAAGTTCTACCTCGTGTTCGTCAAACTCTAATTTTTCAAGAATCTCTCCGGCCCGCTGGGCGACTCTGGCCGCATGTTTTCTGGAATGCTCCGTATACCCCAGCTCATATAATACGTCATTGCCTTTTTCAATCAATGCGTTGATTTCTTCATTTTTCTTAACGTCTTTATAACTGATCACTTGTGTTCACTACTCCTGCTTTTTTAGAATAAAAAGCGGAAGGCGCCGCAAAATTTACTGGTTACCTTCCGCGGAATGTTTTCTATAATCTCTGAACTGCGTCCACGGCCAGTTCTGACCGCTCACACTCATCTGGCGTCAGAGTGATCTGCCAGCAGAGCGGACTTCCCTTCATATGTTCCGCCGCATAACTTAGTCCGTTTGTCCGTTCATCCAGGAACGGCCGGTCTATCTGGCCCGGATCTCCAAGGAGGATGATCTTCGTATCTTTTCCTGCCCGGGTAATAATTCCTTTTACCTGGGCAGGCGTCATGTTCTGCGCTTCATCTATGATCAGATAAGTCTTTACGATAGATCTTCCTCGGATAAAATTCATAGCTTCTGCCTGAATGATCCCCCGCTCAAAGATTTCTTCTATTTTCCCGGACAGTTCCGCCTCACTGCTGTACCTTTCCTTTTCATCGGAATCTACCAGTTGTTCCAGATTATCGATCACCGGGCGCAAAAGAGGGGAAATCTTCTCCTGCTCATTGCCCGGCAGAAAACCTATTTCCGAATCAAACTGCGCGTTTGGCCGGCAGATCAGAATCCTCCGGTACTCCCCGGTATAGTGATTCAGCATTTTCTCCAGTCCCACAGCCAGAGAATAAAAAGTCTTGCTGGTCCCGGCAATCCCCTTGATGATCACCAGCGGCGCCTTTTCCGCCGGCTGCATCAACGCTTCCTGGATAAAATACTGCCCGGCGTTCCTTGGCTTCACCCCGTAAGGCGTGCTTTTCCTGTAATCCAGCTTCCGGATCATCCCTTTCTCCACTCTTCCAAGCTGGGTCTTTTTATGAGACTGATCAGCCTTCAAAATTACAAACTCATTTTCAAACAGTTCCGGCGTCCATGCTTTCCCGTCTTCATCCATGCAATAAGCCAGTTCTGTGCCGATCCCTTTTTTCTTAAAGTCCTTAAATGCTTCTTCCGGCACATACACCTGAATCCTGCCCTGATACTGCGTCTCATGCTCTCCCACTTGTTCTGTGGTAAAATCTTCCGCCCGGATTCCCAGGATCTGCGCCTTGATGCGAAGCAGGATATCCTTTGTCACAAGAGTGACCTGCTCTTCTCTGGACTGTGACAGTCCTTTACAGACTTTTAAAATCCGGTTGTCCGATTTATAATCGGGAAGATCTGGCGGCAGTTCCACATCCAGGTAATTCTTCTCTACTTTCAGGATGCCCTCATTTTCCATCCTGATCCCGTCCAGCAGATTCCCTTTTGCACGCATCTGTTCCAGGAAACGGATCGCCCGGCGCACATTAACTCCCCTCTCTCCCTCGTCTTTCTTCAGATTATCTAACTCCTCCAGAACCACCAGCGGAAGTATCACTTCATTTTCCTCAAAACAGACCGGCGCATATGGTGCCTGGATCAGGACGTTGGTATCAAGCACATAGATTTTTCCCATTCAGATTTCCTTCCCGTAGTTATTTTTTTGAATCTTACTATTTTTACTATACGTTTTTATTGTTATATCTTCTATCCGCCTAATGTAAAACCAACGTAAAAGGAGGGCTCCTGCAAAATCATCAGGCGGATGATTTTGCGATGCCCTTTTTCTGTGTACTCCAATTATTTCTTTGACTATTTAGTGAAAAAGCTTATCCATCTCTGCAAAAAATTTTTGCAACATGTTGCATTTTTCTATTTCAAAATTATATTATATGCTTTGACAGCAATTATTATCCCGTATTGTAAACATCTAATTTATCAAAGTGAACTCACAGTCCTCTTGTATTTAAGCCGATTCTACTATGCGTTGAGTGACTAATTTGCTGTTTGGTGATACAATAACCTCAACCAGGAGAAGTGTTATTTCTTTTGTTGTGCTTTGCTTTTGTGATAGGCGGACCTGTCCCAACATAATTCATTATAAGAGAAATGTTATAGAAAAGAAACCGGACGCTTTTACTGTGTTAGATTGTAAAAAATACAGTCATCAGGCTGTGTACCTAATGACTGTATTTCCGTAATTGTCAATTTATATTTGATGAAGAAGAATCCAGTTCAGAAGTTCTTTTGTCTCGATTTCGCCTGCCGCAACCTGGAGAATGATATCAGAAAGTTCTTCCTGTGAATGCTGCAACTCCACACCGTTAAGTGCAAGGAACACCAGCATAGCGTGTGCGCCAATCCGCTTATTTCCGTCTACAAACGGATGATTTTTAACAAGTCCAAAACATAGTCTTGCTGCTTTCTGTTGTAGAGACGGATATACATCCTCCCCGCCAAACGTCTGAAACGGAGAATTTAATGCGGACTCCAACAGCCCCTCATCTCGAAGGCCTGATGCTCCGCCCGTCTCTTTTATGAGTTGTTTATGAATCATAATAACCTGTGCTTTGGATAATCGGATCATTTAGCAAGCACCTCATAAGCCTGACGGTTCTTTTCAATCAAACGTCTGGAGATATCCATGACATCCTCATCCGATGCCATCTGCTCTTCCTCTGCTAATGAAAATTCCACTATCATATAACGCGGCACATTATTCTTTAATATCACAACCGAACCCTTTTCATCTACAAGCCGGGCCACTTTGGAGAAATTCTGGTTTGCTTCTGTAATAGAAATCAAATTATTTGTATCAACGATCATATCAATCCCTCTTTTCATAATATTCTAATTGCATTATATGCAAAAAATAGGATAAATACAACCTATTTTTTAAATTTTCCAATATCTTTCAACATGGCATTTGACTAATCATCCTAATCGTCCAAATAGAAGTCGTCTAAAACATATGTAGTGACAGGCGTAATGAAAAGTTCATACTTAATCACTAATCTGATCAGATCGTTTCCGTCAATCAACGTGATCGGCGTGCCTTCTCTAGCGGCCTCCCGCGCTTTATTGGTAAATCTGCTGTTTGTAATAAAAACGCCGTAGTCTGCCTGAAACTTGTTCATTGCCCCAAGGAATTGATTGATCTCCGGTTCACTTACTGGATTTGTATTATATCTCTTGCATTGGATCACTACCCTGGTGGTTCTGAAATCCTCTTCATCCACATGATATCCATATCCGTCAATACCGCCGTCATTAGAGATCTGAATACCTTTGTTGGTAAACTGGACTCCCATTTTGGTGAGCAGTGCTCTGGAAAACTGCTCGAACTTTGCCGGTGACATACTAGCAATCGCACTTTGCAGTCTCACTTTGAAGTCATCTACAATTCCATCTTCTGTCGAAACTTCCTCTTCGTCTTCCGCCGCCGGATTTTCATGTGCGGGATTTTTACTTTTGTTTTTAACAGCCTGTTCTGTCCAATACTCTTTGGCTTTATCATGCACTTCAACTGCCGCATCGAAAGAATCGAGAATAATACCTGCCCCTTTTTGTGTAAGAGTAATCTTCGGATTATACTTTACATAAGAGATAATCCCAAGATAACTCAATTCTTTGATTGCAAAATTGAATTTAAAATCAAATTTTTTATACTGATTTCCGGTTTTCCCAGACGTATACAGTTTCTGTTCAAACTCTGCAATCCTCTCGTCTTTTTCCCCAATCCTGTCTCTGATTTCTGATCGATCCAGCTGACCGCCTGCTTCCTGAAGCACTTCAATAATAGGTTTGATTAAATAAGATATCTGTTCATCGGAATTTAACGTATCAAAATACATTTTTCGCCACCTCTTTTTGCTATTAAAGTATTTTACTTTATAAGCGTCTGATAAAATATCATTAGCTCTGCAACACAATCCTCGATTTTATACGATTAGTATACTGTTTGACTGTCCATAATCAAACAATACTATAAACATACATAAATTTTAACATGGAACAAATAATTTTCAAAGAGCAAGATCCACCCCGTAATACCAAAACAGAAAATCTGTTATTTGCATTTCACATGGCAGCACTCTTGCTGAGAACTCTGCTTCCCATACCTGCATATATCCGGCTTGTGATTAAAATCCACGCAATGATCCAAACGACTGATCAGATCATCCAACTGGACCCTGAGTCCATTGAGACAATATTTCTATCGCCTGTCTCACTTGAACTTCAAAAAAGCCCATCGCGATGGTACAAAATGAAGGCTGTGAGAGATATTTTTATTCTACTCCTGTTTCATATTTCTTGATCTTCCTCATCAATCCTCTGTACATGGAATCCCTTAGCAGATATATCATGTTTTCCTGTTGTTCTTTTGTCCATTTCATTTCTCTAATATTGCAGTCTTTTTAGCGACTATAGTCAATAAAACAACCACATACTATCCTTTAACCATAGGAGGTATGCCATGATTGATTACAGTCCTTTCTGGGAAACATTAAAGAAATCAAACGAGTCAACATATACATTGATCAACAAGCACCATATCTCCAGTTCTACGATTGATAAGCTGCGGAAGAACAAACCGTTGAATACTACAACGCTGAATGATCTCTGCCGTATTCTGGATTGTGATATTCAGGAGATTTGCAGATATATTCCAAGTGATACAGACCAGTCATTATAAAATTCATTTTACCGGCGAAAAAGCCCTGGCAGTTTTTCTGTTAACTGTCAAGGCTTTCTATTTCATCAATCTCTTTCCACGCTTCCTCTATCGTCTGCACTCTGCCAGTCTCCATATCATGAATGGCATCATCCAGTTTCGTAAGAAGAATATCCATTGCATTATCCAATGTATCATTTCCTCCTTAAGTATTTTGATTCCTCAATATCCAAACGTATGTTTGATACACCATTTGATACACTTTTGTTTTCCAGACACGAAAAAAGCCCGTAAAAACGGGCTTTCTCAGTGACTCCGAGGGGAATCGAACCCCTGATTCCAGCGTGAGAGGCTAGCGTCTTGACCTCTTGACCACGGAGCCATGTCATATCGTACTTGCCTAGTATAGCAGACAAATGCTAATTAGGCAAGTACTTTTTTCAAATTTTTTTATTTTTTCAGGATTCCGATTTTCGCTCCTTCTACAAGTCTTCTTCTACCCTGCTTTCTTCCGGCTGATAATCATCCGGATTCGCCATCAGCTCCCGGATATGCTCTTCGGGCACCATGATCTGCAGTTGCTTATTCAGGTTTTCGATCACGACTTTGTCATGGCTTCCTCCATACTCTCCGTCCAGCGTCCAGGAAATCTCTTCCAGGGACTCAAACTCGATCCTGCCGGTCTTGAAGGTATACATATGCTTCGTATCTACCTGTTCGATCAGAAGGGCCGCAATGATCTCCTGCAGGGCGATGGGGTTTTTCGGTGTCTTGATGAGCGTCACTTCAAAGAGGCCGTCGTCAAAGACCACCTGCTTTCCTACCATGTTCCGGAAACCGCCTACTGAACGGGAATTCGTCACCATGCCATAGATAAATTCATCTTCGATCACTTCTCCGTCATGGGTGACTTTGATCCGGTAGGAAGGCACGTTAAAGAGCCGCTTTGTCCCCTCCAGCACATAGGCCAGGTGGCCCAGCACATTTTTCATTCCCTGCTTTGTCTCATAAGAAACGTCGGTAAAGAGGCCAAAAGCCGCAATGTATACAAAGGTCCCGTCATTGAATCTTCCCACGTCGCAGGGAAATACTGCGCCGTTTACCGCATTGTCGGCTGCGCCCAGAAGATCCTTTGGAATATGAAGGCTGTTGGCAAAATCATTGGTGGTGCCGGTGGGAATATAACCGATGGGATTTCTTCTGCTTCGCTTCATCATACCGGTCACTACTTCGTCAATGGTCCCGTCTCCCCCGCTGCAGACCACCAGGTCAAAGTCTTCGGAAGGATATTTTCGGATCTTCTTGTAAGCATCATGATAGGACTGTGTCGGATAGATCACCACTTCATATCCGGATTTTACAAAAATGTCTACAATGTCTGAAAGTTTTGGCTTCAGAAGCTCTTTTCCTGCCCGCGGATTATATACAAACAATAATCGTTTCATTCTTGCCATTCCTTTTCCCTCCACTTCTTTCTTCCTGCAGGATCCTGTTACGCAAAGAGGGCATCTTACATGCCCTCTTATCTCAAATATTATGTTATTATGTATAAGTTCTCATCAGGCATGAGCTGCCAGAAAATTTTCAACGCCGGATGCCGCAGCCTCTTCATCGTTTCCATCACTTACCACTGTAATGTTCAGTCCTTTTTCCAGCTGCAGGCTCATCATGCCCATGATACTTTTGGCATTGATCTTTTTATTGTCGACCTCGATGTAAACCTGACTTTCATACTGGCTGGCTTCCTGGACTAACAGAGCAATCGGGTGCTCTTCTTTCGCCATATCCTTCTGAATAATCACTGGTCTTCTAATCATAACTACTTGCTCCTCCTTACTGTTCCCTTAACTTCTCTGCCATCTCACTTAATTTCCTAAGTCTGTGATTGATCCCCGACTTTCCCACCGGGTGCTCAAGTAGAGCTCCCAGCTCTTTTAAAGGAGCGTCCGGGTACCGAAGCCTGGCAAGAGCAGCTTCCCGCAGGCCTTCCGGCAGTTTTTCAAAACCGATGGTATCTCTGATATACAGGATATCCTCCTTCTGCTTCACTGCAGCCGACACGGTTTTGTTGATGTTGGCAGTCTCGCAGTTGACCTTGCGGTTGACAGAATTACGCATTTCTTTTACGATCCGTATATTCTCCAGCTCCATCAGGGCCACATGAGCCTCCATTATATTCAGGATATCCACGATCTGAGAACCTTCTTTCAGATAGACCACATAGGACTTTTTCCGCTTCACGATCTTCGCGTCCAGATCAAAACTATTGATCATATCCCGCAGATGCTCTGCCTGCCTGTTTTCTTCGCAGACGATTTCAAAATGATATGCCTTACTGGGATCACTCATAGACCCGGATGCCAGAAACGCTCCCCGAATATATGCGCGTTTACAGCACACAGCCTGTACGATTGCCTGTCTGATCGCCAGAAGCTCGCCGCCCTTGGCATAGATGTGATAACTACTGCTGCCTTTTACCGTATTTCTCCTGACGATAATATCCGTTCTTATATTAAATGTTTTTTGTAATAATGTAAAGACTTTTCTTGCCACTGCCAGATTTTCTGTATGGATCATCAGACCGCAGCTTTCATCCGTCCCCACGCGAAACTCCCCGCTCATCTCCGTCAGCGCAGAGAGTTCTGCAAGGTTACAGTGCCTGGCCCTGGCAATATGTCCGGCCAGTTCCTCTTTGATTTTCCCTGAAAATGACATGCCTCATCCCTACTTTGCCTTCGTGATCGCATCCTTGCCGATATCCCGGTGTTCCAGGCGGATACCGTAAGATTCATTGTGTGACAGGGCCTGATATAATTCCGCGGCAAGTGTCACAGACCGGTGCTTCCCTCCGGTACATCCCACCGCGATCACCAGTTGTGTCTTTCCCTCCTGCACATAATTCGGGATCAGGAATTCCACCAGGTCTGTCAGTTTTTCCAGAAAAGCAACTGCTGCCGGACTATCCATTACATAGGCATGAACCCCCGGATCATTCCCGGTCTTTGGTCTTAATTCTTCTATATAATAAGGATTCGGAAGGAACCGCACGTCAAATACCAGATCTGCATCCTGCGGGATTCCATATTTGAATCCAAAGGACATCACAGAAATGTACAGATTTTTATACTCCTTATTCTGAACAAAGATCTTGTTCAGCTCTGCTTTCAGTTCTCTGGTCAGCATATGGCTGGTATCAATGATATAATCCGCCCGATCTTTTAAGAACTTCAGCTTCTGACGTTCTTCCCGGATCCCGTCCTCAATCCGCCCCTGGCTTCCTGTCAGCGGATGGAATCTTCTGGTTTCCTTGTATCTCTTGATCAGCACATCATCATCCGATTCCAGATACAGGATCTCATAGAGAACCTTTGCGCCGTCCAGTTCATCCAGCACCTTGTGAAGCTCCCGAAAGCTCTGGCCGCTCCGGATGTCTACGCCAAGCGCAGCCTTGCTGATCTCTGTGCCGGATCCCTTCCACAGATCCGCAATCCTCGGGATCAGCGGCACCGGCAGATTGTCCACACAGAAATATCCCACGTCCTCCAGCATCTTAAGAGCGGTACTCTTCCCTGCCCCTGACATTCCTGTTATGATTACAAGCCTCATATCAGAACACTCCCAGTCTCTTTACTTCCGGTTCCAGCGTTACTCCAAATTGTTCTTTGACCTTCGCAGACACCTGGCGCATCAACGCATCAATGTCCGCAGCCGTTGCATGTTCTTTGTTGATCACAAATCCGCAGTGCTTTTCGGATACCTGCGCGCCTCCCACCTGATATCCGGCCAGTCCGCAGTCCTGGATCAGCTTCCCGGCGAAATATCCTTCCGGCCGCTTAAAGGTACTGCCTGCGCTTGGGTACTCCAGTGGCTGTTTGGTAGTCCGCCTGATCCGAAGGTCGTCCATCCGCGCTTTGATCTCTTCCTGCTTTCCAGGCGAAAGTCCGATCTCAGCCTCCAGAGTAATATATCCCTTTTTAGAAATAACACTGGTCCGGTATCCCAGCTCCATCTCCTCTTTTTCAATTGACAGAAGTTCTCCTTCCGGCGTCAGAACCATCACCCGCAAAAGCACGTCCTTCATCTCTCCTCCGTAAGCTCCTGCATTCATCACCGTGGCGCCTCCAATGGTACCCGGAATCCCGGCCGCAAATTCAAACCCTGTCAAATGGTTTTCATACGCTCTTGCCGCTATCGCAGACAACAGCGCGCCTGCCTGCGCCCGGATCACCGTTCCCTCCACCTGGATGCGGCTCATGTTCCGGTACAGCTGCAGGATCACTCCCCGGTATCCCTGATCTGACACCAGAAGATTGCTGCCATTTCCGATCACATAAAAGGGCATTCCCTCTTCTTTACACAAAGAAACCACCTTCTGTACCTCCTGCGGCGTCTGAGGCATCAGGAAATAATCCGCAGGCCCGCCTACCCGAAACGTAGTGTGCATCTGCATCGGCTCTTCTGTCTTGATTCTTTCTTCCGGCAGGATCTCTGCCAGTTTTTCATAAAACTTCTGATTCATAAAACACCCCGGTCTTCTTCATTTCAACGTCCATCATACACTAAAAACCCGCCAAATTCAATGTTTACTTCAAAACAAAGAGGCGGCTGTCCGCGGGTTTCTTCTGAAAACCGGGGCAGACCGCCTGATACGACACTTTGCTCTACATACTGGTAGACTCCATATCCAGACGGGTGATAATATCCTCCTGGATCGCCGGAGACAGATCCAGGAAATTGACAAATGTCCCGTGGATCCGCATGATATAGACCCCGCTGGGCGCATATTTCTTTGGTTCTTTCAATACCTTCCGGAGCATATCCGGCGTGGTGACATTGACATACAGATAAAAGGGCTGGATGCCCGGATTGCAGGGATTATAGAACAATGGATTGATGATCTTATCCCTGAATTCCACGCCCTTTCCTTCCAGGGTATCTACCCGGAAATATCCCGGATTGATGCCAAAATGAGAAGCATATCCGCCGTTCATCTTCTCATAAGGAAGCTTCATGCCGGAAAGCACCCGGAATCCCAGTCCGGAATGTGCTTCACCGTACAGCGGGTCCACGCCGTAACCCAGCATATCTCTGGACTTGCGTCCGTCTGGCGTCGCCCCCACCCAGTAGCCGTACAGAAGGTGGGTGGACGGTGTAGAAAAATCAGGCCGGAAGGGATTGCCCAGATAATTTTTCTTGGAAGCCACGATGTCTGCCACTCGATTGGCGATCTCCTGCGCCTCCAGATCCACCTGTGCCTCATTATTTCCAAATTTTTTGCAGTTCATCAGATACTCATGCATCTGCGGGTCCTTCTCAAAATTGGTCCGGAGCGCTTCCGCCAGCCGGTCTGCGTCCTGGGGACGTTCTTTTAGCAGTGTGTCAATGGCGATAAAGGAATCTGCCACCACGGACAGGCCGTGGATCAGGCAGCCGCTGCCGTTATAGCGGGTTCCCTGCTTTCTGGTGTCCCTGACGTCGATGCCGGAGTCTGCGCCGCCCATCATCGTAGACAAGAAGGGTACCTGCAGGATTCCGATGGCTTCCGAAGCCGCATTGGCGGACCGTACCATCCGGTCTGCATATTCATCCACATTCTGATAGAAGATCTGCCGGATGTTCTGCAACACTTCCAGTTTACTGTGGCAGCCGTTCTCTTCATCCGTCTTTCCCAGCTTCTTTCCGGTAACAGTGGACACGCCTCCGCTGATGCACAGTTCCAGGATCTTGCCCAGGTTCAGCCAGCTGTTGGTGGTATTGCCGTTATCCTTTCCCATGATCAGCGGCTCCTGGCAGCCTGCCACTGAATAATCCGCAAGATCCCCGGTCTCCACGCCGTGTGCCTCAAGGATCGGGAAGAGGCTGTCGTCATTAAAGAAGGACGGGGTCAGGCATCCCGGAGTAAAGAAGAACCTTCCCAGACTCTCATACAGTTCTTTGGGCGTATTCTTATGCAGCTTGACCGACAAAATAGGCTGGGGCAGGTTCATGTCATAATAGGCATCCAGAAGCGCATAAGAGGTAAGATTGGTCAGATCCTCTCCCTCCACATTCCTGCCGCCGATCAGCAGGTTCTGGGAAATGGCCCAGCTTCTGTCCGCCACGTTGAAAAAGACCAGCAGGTGCTTAAAGAGGGCTGCCGCCACTTCCCGGCTCATATTGGTCTTTGCCCGGTAGGGCTCAAAGATCCTGTCCGCATTTCCCACGGAAAAGGCAAAGGGATTGGGCGTCTGTTCCAGACACATGGTCTGCCAGATCAGGATAAACGACTGGATCGCCTCAAAAAGATTCGACGCTCCGTGCGCCGGCACTTTCTCCAGCGTCTCTTTCATCAGGCGGTACCGCTCTTTTGCCTCTCCTTCGCTGTTTTTCTCCTTGTCCTCTGCCAGAGCGCGGTAACGGTCCGCCAGAATGTCCAGGGCGTCCAGGGCGATCTTCATCGCCTCAAAGTAATCCTTTCTGTCGTCTTCGCAGGCCGCCTGGTTTTTCTCAATCTCTGCCCGCACGCCCGCCGTGCCTTCCGCAAGCAGCGGCCGCACGTCCGGGATCAGATGCCCGGTTACCTGCTCGATGAAATAAATCGCCTCACTGGTATCCTCTCCCGCCAGGTCGTAGGCATGGCGGAGCGCATCGGCAAACCTGGTATGATTATTATATTCCCGCAGATCCTCGATCCGTTCTTTCGTAAGATCGCCGATCGGATCAATGTCCCCAAATACTGCTACCGGATCACAGTAGCCGGAAAAAGAATCCACTGTAAATGCCGGATTGATCAGCGCATAGGATCTGGCAAAGGAATCGTCCTGTGTTCCCGCAAACACATGATAATCCCCGATGGAAAGCGGGATGTGCTTCACCACTTCCACCTGCGTCTTAGCGATCCGGATGCAGTCCGGATCTTTTTCAAATCTCTGGTCGCACTCTCTCTGGATCTCTTTTGCCAGGAACCATCCCTCCAGATGGTTTAAGCTTCTCTCTTCCTGAAACCGTTCCTTTGCAAGTTCCGTAATCTTATCTGCATTCCATACTGCTTTGATCTCCATTTTTCTGCAGCTCCTTTCTTTCTCCTCTGATTCTGGTCAGCCTTTGTATCAGCTCTTTTTATAAGTAAGTCCTCTTCCGCGGATCTTTTCCTGAAAATCCTTCATCTGCTCCACGGTTACATGTGCCTTTTCATCCATGGCATAGGTCCATCCGCACTCTTCCCATTTCTTCCTGCCGTATTCGTGATACTTCAATAACTCAAAGGTCACATTGGGGCCGGAAAGTTCCTCATAAAGATCCAGGAAATGTGCCACATCCTCTTCACTGTCATTGACGCCGCCGATAAGAGGCGTCCGGATATCCACCCTGGGATGCTTTGCAGCCGCTTCTTTTAGATTCGCATATACCACAGAAAACGGGACGCCGGTGTATTTCCGGTGCTGTTCTGCGTCCCAGTGCTTACAGTCCATGATCAGCTGATCGATGCAGGGGAAGAGTTCCGGCAGTCTCCTGTGGGTGCCGTTGGTCTCTACAGCCGTGTGGATCCCGGCTTTCTGAAGCTCTGTCAGCACTTCTTTGAGGGCCTCAAACTGGCAGGTGGCTTCCCCGCCGCTAAAGGTTACGCCGCCCCCGTCAAAAAACATGGGGACACAGCTTACCGCCTCCCTTAAAATCTCTTCTGTCTCGTATACTTTACAGGAAAGCCTGGGAGACTTCCCCGCTTCCCGGATCATGGCCCCCTCCATCGGCATCCCCTCCGGATTGGCGCACCAGGGACAGGTCATATTGCAGCCCTGGAGATGATAGACCAGCCGGTTTCCCTGGCCGTCCTGGGAATAATTAAATCCTTTTTGAAATAGTTTTAAAGTCATGATATCCCCCATTTTCTATCTTTAATGGTATTATACCATATGACCATTCAATGTCAATAAGTTCTGTTGACATTTTTTCTGATCCGGAGATACAATAAAGATAATGTATTCGGCGAGGAGGTTACTTATGGAAACAAAGGAAATGCTGCAGTATATCGACCACACGCTTCTGAAACCTGTCTGTACCTGGGACGAGATCGAAACACTATGTAAAGAGGCCCTCTCTTACCACACTGCCTCGGTCTGCATTCCTCCTTCTTATGTCAGAAGAGCAAGGGAAGCTTTTGGACCGGAACTTCCCATCTGTACCGTCATCGGCTTTCCTCTTGGCTACAATCCTGCAGAGGCCAAAGTCTGCGAAGCCCGGCTCGCTCTCCGGGACGGGGCGGACGAACTGGACATGGTGATCAACCTGGGAGATGTGAAAAACCGGGATTTTGATAAAGTATACGAGGAGATCCGCGCCCTCAGAGAAACCGCAGGCAGCCGGATCTTAAAGGTGATCGTGGAGACCTGCTATCTGACCAGAGACGAAAAAATCCGGCTCTGTGAGATCGTCACAAAAGCCGGAGCTGACTATATAAAAACTTCCACCGGTTTTGGCACAGCCGGCGCCACGATGGAAGACATTTTATTATTCAAAGAGCACATCGGCTCTTCGGTCAAGATCAAAGCCGCAGGGGGAATCCGCACCCGGGAAGACTTAGAAGCCTTTATCCAGGCGGGATGCAGCCGGATCGGCACCAGTTCCGCAGTAAAACTACTGTGCTCTTCTGCGGAATAAATATACGATCCCGCCGGCCAGGCCGACGATCAGACCCATATAGATGGCGGCACACATCAGCTTTGTCAGGCAAAGCGAGACAGCGGTTCCTGTGATCAGGCAGAACGCCAGCCCTGCCAGAAGTGTGCCTGCCGTCCAGCAGACGATATTCACCGCAAGAAATACTGCTTCCACATCTTCATTTCTGCAAAATTTTTGTGTCAGTTCCCATAATTCTCTCATGTTCTTTCCCTCCCTGGAATCAGACAGGTTCCTCTTTTTCCTTTTCTGAGGATAGTATAGTCCAGGAGTGTTAAGCCCATATAAAGATTCCCTTTAAAATTATGTTAAATCTTCCTTTGCAGCGCACGTCAGGAAGGCAGTTTTACGATCACCGCCGGGTATCCGGCCCTTTTTACCCTCTGCTCCATCGCCGCGGCTTCATCCAGATCCCGGTAGTCGCCGATCTGCACCAGATAGAACGGACCAGAGTCATCGATATAAGCCGGAATGTCATACTCCATCAGTTCTTCCATCAGCCGCTGGGCATAGGTCCGGTTCCGGTAGGCGCCCGCCTGCACCCGGTAATGAGGGCCGCCCTGCAAGGTTCCGGCAGTTCCTCCGCCCAGTTCCCCTTCATACTCCAGCGTATCCAGGATCCCTTCAGCGATGGCTTCCGCAATATCCCGCATATTTTCATCCAACAGCTGATTATCTGTATCAGAATTGATAAATCCCACTTCCACCAGCACCGCCGGCATCTTCGTCCGCCGGAGCACCGCAAGATTGGGCCTTGCCTGCACGCCCCGGTTCACGAATCCCACGGCTTCCAGCTGTTCGTTGATGTCCTGGGCCATCTCATACTTCACCCCGGACAGATCGTAGACCAGACTCTCCACTCCGGACGGTCCTTTTTCATCCGGGGTAGAATTTCTGTGAATGGAAACAAAGTAATCCACTCCTGCCGCATTGGCTTCCATCGCCTTCTCCACCGGCGTCTCATAGATATCTGTGGTCCTGGTATATTCCACATCCACCCCTCTGTCCTGCAGGATCTCTCCCACCATCAGCATAAGCCTGAGTGTATCGTCCTTCTCCTGGCGGCCTGCAGATACGGCGCCCGGATCTTTTCCGCCGTGTCCGGCATCCAGCATGATTGAATATGGCATAAAAATACCCCTTTCCCTACGTTCTATCTTAACGTATGCGAAAAAGGGGTATTGTGTGCATTCTTTTTCCAGGAACTTATCCGATCTTTTCAATCTGGATCTGCGGGTACAGCTGTTCCATATCTTCCATGACAAAGAAACCGGTCTCTTCCCGGAGTGCGGCTGCCGCGGAAATGGCGCTGGCTTTGCGAAGGGTTTCTTCCAGCCCTGCTCCCTCGGCAAATCCCAGGGCAAATCCTGCGATCATGGAATCTCCGCATCCCACGGTGTTGACTGCCTGGATCTTGGGAACAATCGCCCGGAACACGCCTTCTTTTCCCACTGCAAGGGACCCGTCCGCGCCCAGAGATACCGCAACCACCTCGACGCCTTTTTCATGCACTGCTTTTGCCGCCTCAATGATGTCTTCCATGTGGTCGCAGCGTTTACCGGTCAGCATCCGGATCTCGTCAATGTTGGGTTTGATCATCGTGGGGCAGGCCTCGATACCCATGGTCAGAAGTTTCCCGCTGGTGTCCAGGATCACCGGCTTACCGGCGTCTTTTACGATCTTTACCAGACGCTGATATGCCGTTCCATCCAGGCCTTTGGGCACGCTGCCGGACATGGTCACTACGTCCGCCTGTTCCACCAGACCCCGGAATTTTTCGGCAAAAGCCTGAAATTCTTCTTCTGTCACGGTAAAGCCCGGTTCCAGAAATTCGGTCTGCCTCTGGTTTTTTTCGTCCCAGATATTGATGCAGGAACGGCTTTCCGCCTCCAGATGATAGAAATCTCCTGTGACATGATAGGCCTTTAAGGATTCTTCGATGTAATTACCCGCATGACCGCCCACGAATCCCGTAGCCACAACTTCCGCCCCGGCAACTGCCGCCGGCTTGGATACATTCAGCCCTTTTCCTCCTGGCACATAGGCGCATTCCTTTACCCGGTTGACTTCTCCTTCCCGGAACTCTTCCACCACGTACCGCTTATCGATCGCTGCATTTAATGTTACGGTCAGTATCATAACAGCCTCCTACTCTTCGTTCATCAACAGGATCTTGCCCTGTACAAGCCCCGGTGTTTTATACATCTGAAATGCTTCCTGGGCCTGGCTCATGGGCATTTTCTTAAAAATGAATCCCGGATCGAATTTGAGCTGTCCTGTGGCAAAATAATGGGCCGTCAGCTTCCACTCTTTGCCCGGGAACGGCGCGCTGTAGGACATCCAGGAACCGGTCAGATAGAATTCCTTGCGGTTCATCTTCTCCCACAGGGCCGGTGTAAATGTCGCGTCTGCATGGGGTGTTCCGATGCAGCACACATGCGCTTTGTTGGCAGCCACTTCGAATGCCATTTTCAGTGTGGGCACCTGTCCTGCTGTTTCGAATACATAATCATATCCTTTGCCCTCTGTGATGGCCATGGCCTTTTCCATATAATTTTCTTCTGTAGTATTGATCACCTCGTCAGCGCCCAGCCGTTTTGCCAGTTCCAGACGTTCCTCGCTGATATCAAACACCACAACCTTCTTGGAGCCGAAAATTTTGGTCCACTGCATGGTAAACATACCGATGGTGCCGCCGCCGAGAACCGCCACATAGCCGCCGCCCTGGTACTGGTTCTGGTATACGCCGTGAAGGGCCACGGTGGAGGGCTCGAACATAGCCGCCTGCTCATAGGAAATGCTGGGATCATAGACCACCGCATTCTGCTCCGGGATCACGACATAGTCTGCGTTGCTGCCCTGCTGTCTGGAACCGATAAAGCTGTAGTGTTTGCACAGAGAGAAATTTCCCTTCTGACAGTCGTCACATTTCATACAGGGAACCAGAGGCGCGCCGGACACATGGTCGCCCACTTTGATGGAGGTCACTCCTTCTCCTACCTCTACCACATCGCCGGAAAACTCATGTCCCAGTACGATCGGATAAAAATGTACGCCGTGATTCAGGACTCTTGGGATATCAGATCCACAGATGCCCGATGCTTTAACTTTAACCTTTACGGTGCCTGGCGCCACCTGCGGCTCTTCATAATCCATGTAGCGTACGTCTTCATTTGCACATACAACTGCTGCTTTCATTTCTTATCTGCTCCTTTCCGCCATAAGATCTTTCAAATGGTCATATAATTTTAAATACGTCTCATAGTTTCGATCATATACTTCTTTCTTCGCCGGATCCGGCTTGTGGGACCGTTTGATTTCCACGGTCTTATCCACTGCCTCCTCAAAACTTTTATACATCCCGATCCCCACTCCTGCCAGGATCACTGCGCCCAGAGTCGTGGCTGTATCGGATGATGGCACAAGAATCTCTTTGCCTGTCACATCTGCCTTAATCTGCGTCCAGAGAAGAGAGTTTGCTGATCCTCCCATGGCTCGTAATACATCTGCTCTGGCGCCCGCTTCCTCTGCCACTTCCAGATTGTGGCGAAGGGACAGGGCTACGCCTTCCATGGCCGCGCGGATGAAATGTCCCTTAGTCTTGCTAAAGTCCAGCCCGTAAAATACGCCTTTGGCGTTGGGGTCCCAGATTGGGGACCGCTCGCCGGACATATAAGGAAGAAATACCACGCCGTCGCTTCCTGCCGGCACATTTCCCGCCAGATCATTGAACTGATCCAGGGAACTCTTCCCAAGCTCTGTCTTCCGGCTTCTCTCATAATCCCCAAACTGCTGCTCCATCCAGCGCATAACGCCGCCTCCGCCTACGGTGCCGCCCTGCAGGATCCACTGCCCGGCGGCCGCGTGATAACTTAAGATCAGTCTGGGATCCGCCTTATATTCATCGATGCAGATGCTCATGCCGCCGGCCTGTCCGCCCTGCTCCTGGGTCTCGCCCGGATGCACCACTCCGGCTCCCAGGGTTCCGCAGGCTGCATCCAGAGCGCCTGCCGCCACCGGCGTACCGGCAAGCAGGCCACATTCTTTTGCCGCCTGTTCCGTCACGCTCCCTACAATGGCGTGACTGGGATAAATGTCCGGGAGCAGGTCTTCCCGGATCCCAAATTCCCTGCACATCTCATAATCCCACACGCCTTTTCGCATATCAAAGCAGTGCAGGCCGTACCCCTGGCTTAATTCCTGGGTCATTTCCCCGGTCAGTTTATAGGCGATATAACTGTTAGACTGCAGTATTTTATAAGTATGCCCGTAAACTTCCGGCAGATTTCTCTGATACCAGAGAATCTTCGGCGTAGTATAAGTAGCTTTAAATGGGTTGCCGCAGACCTGAAAAATCCTGTCTTCTCCAATCCTCGCCCCTACTTCTTCGCAGATATCCGCCGCCCGGGTATCCATCCAGATCGGAGTGTTGGCCAGGACATTTCCATCCCTGTCCACCGGGATGGCCGACCAGCTCTGGCCGTCGATGCCGATGCCCGCAATCTCCCCCGCACGGATGCCGCTTGTTTCCAGCATTTCTTTGATGGCGTCGCAGACAGCAGCCCACCATTCTTCCGGATTTTGTTCCGCCCACCCGGGTCTTGGATAATAAACCGGATAATCGCCGCTTCCGGTGGCCAGCACATGACCGTTCTCGTCAAAAACAGCTGTTTTGCATGCGCTGGTTCCAATATCAATCCCTAATAAATATTGTTTCATAAGCGTACCACTCTTTCTGTCGTGTTGCTTTTTCCCTTGCACAGTCCTTCCTTTTATCCGGCTGCCCTTTATTTTGCCTTTCCCTCGCAGCCCAGAACTTTCATACGGCCTTTTACCAGCTCTTTGACAGCTTCCATGCCCACAACGCCAAATTTCTTCGGATCAAAGGTCTCCGGTTTTTCTTCCAGCAGCTTTTTGCCTGCGTCTGTATAGGCAGCCCGGAGCTCTGTCGCGAAATTTACCTTGCACATGCCTCTCTGCACGCATTCTTTTACATCTTCATCGCTTAATCCGGATGCGCCGTGAAGTACCAACGGTACGGAAACTACCGCCTTGATCTCCGAAACTCTCTCTTTATCCAGGACCGGTGTGGTCTTGTAGAAGCCGTGAGCGGTTCCGATCGCCACGGCCAGAGAAGTCACGCCGGTACGCTCTACGAATTCCTTTGCTTCCTGCGGATCGGTGTTGGTATCCGCCTCTGCTTCCAGGTCATCTTCCTTTCCGCCTACTTTTCCAAGCTCCGCTTCTACCGGAATGCCTATAGCATTTGCCATATCGGCTACCTTCTTCGTCACTGCTACATTTCCCTCGAAATCCTCGTGGGATCCGTCGATCATAACAGAAGTGTAGCCTGCCCGCAGAGCCTGTGCCGCCAGCTCAAAGCTGCTGCCGTGATCCAAGTGGAGACATACGGGAACACTTGCCTTCTTTGCCTCTGCGGCAACGATAGCGTAATAGCTCTCAAGCGTGCCATATTTCACCGTAGACGGTGTGGTCTGGAGCATGACCGGAGCCTGCATCTCCTCTGCCGCAGCGATCACTGCCTTTACCATCTCCATGTTCTCCACATTGAATGCACCAACTGCATAACCGCCCTTCTGGGCATCCTCCAGCATCTGTTTTGAAGTTACCAATGCCATTTCTTTGTCCTCCTGTTTTTTATTTTCTTATTTTTTATTTACTTTTCACGTCTTCTTTCCCCGGATAAACACACTCGATCCGAAGCCGCTCAAACTCCCGGAGCCACTCTCTGGATGGCTCCCGGTCCGTTACCACCTTTGTCAGCTCCGTCCAGTCCGCCACTTTGGCAAATGCCATCTTGTCAAATTTGGAATTATCCGCCACCAGGATCCGCTCCTTGGCCGCGGCAAGCATCAGCCGCTTGCTGCAGGCGTCCTGCTCGTCCGAATCCATCATACCTGTGGCCATATTGGCGGCCTTGCAGGATATAATCGCCTTGTCCACATGGTAGGAACTGATCATTCGGTTCGTATTGGGGCCCACCAGCGCAAACGAACGCTCCCGCGACACACCCCCAGTGGAGATCACATTCCACTCCGGCACATCAAACAGCTCCACAATGATCTCCACGGAATTCGTGATCACCGTCAGCTTTTTCTTGCTCTTCAGCCTTCTGGCCACATAGACCGCCGTGGAACTGGCATCCAGCATCAGCGCCTCGCCGTCCCGCACCATATCCGCAATCGTATCCGCAATCCTCTGCTTCTCCGCCACCATCTGATTTTTCCGGATATTAAAAGGCAGGTCAAAAATACTGTGCTCATTCAATACCGCCCCGCCGTAACTCTTAATCACCAGCCCGTCATTTTCCAGCTTTTCCAGATCCCGGCGGATCGTTTCTTCTGACACCTGATACGTCCGGCTCAGTTCACTGACCACCACCCGCTTATCCTTCTGCAATCTTTCCAGAATATGATTGCGCCTTTCAATAGCAAGCATATTTCACCTCCATTTCCAAACAAATCCCACATATTTTATGTTGTTTCTTCTTTGATATTATCATGAACCCAACAAAAATTCAATATATAATTGTTGGTTTATGTTGTCAGATATGTAACAGGGGACGTAGACCTTTTGCAAAGGTCTACGTCCCCTGTTACATATCTGTCAATACTCTTCTATCTCAAATGACCTCCGGATACAATCTCTCACTGCATCCACATCTGCAAACATGCCATCGCTTAACATCTGCACTGCCAGGTTGCCGATTGCCGTTGCTTCTGTGGGACCTGCGGACACCCGTCTGCCGGTATACTTTGCGGTTAGTTCGTTTAAGTAACCAGCCCTGGAACCGCCGCCCACCACATAAACGGTATCATAATGCCGCCCAGTGTTCGTTTCCAGATGCTCCAGCGTGTCTGCATAACATCTGGCCAGGCTGTTATAAATGACCGCTGCCATTTCACCGGTGGTCTCTGGTACCTGCTGCCCGGTCTTGCGACAGAACTGCTGCACTGCTTTTATCATGCTTTTGGGCGCCATAAAGCTTTCATCATTGCAGTCTACGATAGATTCTATCGATTCCTGTGCCGCCATTTCACAAATTTCTCCAAAGGTGAGATCCTCTGTCAGCTCTTTTTTTACTGACTGGATCATCCACAGCCCCATAATGTTACGCAGATACCGGTACCGGTGATCATAGCCGCCCTCATTGGTAAAGTCTGCTTCCATACTCTCCAGAGAGCAGTCCGGCTCTTTTCGCTCTACTCCCATCAGGGACCAGGTGCCGGAACTGATATACACCACGTCTTCTCCTTTTGCCGGCACGGCCAGCACCGCCGATCCGGTGTCATGAGATGCCGGCAGCACAACCTTGCAGTTAAATCCGACCTCATCCTGGACTTCTTTTCTAAGGCATCCCGCTACTGTACCTGGCATGGATACAGATCGAAAGATTTTTTTTGGAAATCCCAGAAGTTCCAGCAAATCCCAGTCCCAGTCGCCGGTAGCGGCGCTTAACAGCTGACTGGTGGAAGCAATGGTATATTCCATGTACTTTTGCCCACTTAAAAGGAAATGAAAATAGTCCGGCGTCATCAGGATACTTTCTGCCTGTTCCAGGTATTCCGGATGTGTGTTTTTTACAGCCTCCAGCTGATAAATCGTATTATACAGCTGCCAGTGGATCCCTGTTCTCTTGTAAAGCTCTTCCTGGGAAATGCATGTCTCTACCTTCTCAGTCATCCCCTGTGTCCGGCTGTCCCGGTATCCCACGGTATCGCCCAGCACCCGGTCATCTGCATCCAACAGCACAAAATCCACTCCCCAGGTATCCACCGAAACGGATTCTGGGATCTTGTGAAGCTCTTTACATTTTTTCATTCCGTTTTTAATTTCCCGGAATAGATATTCGTGATCCCAGCACAGGGCGCCGTTCTTCTCCTGCATACCATTCTGGAACCGATACACTTCTTCAAGCTCCATTTTCCCATCTTTTAATTCGGCCAGGATGTGGCGTCCGCTGGAAGCGCCGATATCTACCGCCAGATAATATTTACCCATCTGATCCTCACCTCATTTTCCGTCCTGCTACTTTTTCATTGCCGGATGCTTCCCCGGAAGATTCATATTCCGGCGGATCTCATAAAGTTCCTCCACCTTTTCCGGCGGAATGATCTTGGGTCCGCCAAGCATTTCTGCCTGATACATCAGACGCGCATAAAACTCCACAGACTCCATACGGTAATACGCATTCAGGAGTGTATCCGAAAAGGTCAGAGCCCCGTGATTTTCCAGTAAAACCGCGTCATAATCCTGCAAATACTCCTGAATGGAATCCGGCACTTCCATAGTGGACGGTGTGGCGTATCTTGCCAGCGGAACGCCGCCCAGGAAAATCGCCGCCTCCGGCATGATGGGCTCCATCAGGGCTCTTCCCGCAATTGCAAATGTAGTAGCATACATGGGGTGCGCGTGTACCACCGCGTTCACGTCCGGACGCTGCTCATAGATCCGCATGTGCATCTTTACCTCTGAAGACGGACGGAATCCCTCGTTCGCTTCCAGCACCTCTCCCTTTTCATTCACCTTACAGATAAACTCCGGCGTCATAAATCCTTTACTAACACCTGTCGGGGTACACAAAAATTCGTGCTCATTTAGCTTTACGGAAAAATTCCCGTCATTGGCAGCCACCATTCCCCGATTGTAAACACGTCTGCCGATCTCACACATTTCCTGCTTCATTTCCAGTTCTGTTTTCATGTTCCGTTTCCTTCCTTTCCAACTTCAATTTGCCAACTTGTCAGCTTGCCATCCTGTCATATCAGCGGGTCCTGTCTCCCCCGCTTCAACCTTTCTAATCCCATCATAGCATACGCCTCTTCACAAAGCAATCAATTTCATGTTGTTTTATGTTGCATTTTTTAAATCTATGTATAATTCACCATAAAACCACATAATTTTATGTTGTTTTCCAGACAATCCACATCATTGGGTACAGGGTACTTTGCAATTTGGGACGTAGTACTTTGCAACTTAGGGACGGGGTGATTTGCAAAACGACTACGTCCCCAATTAAAAAGCTCCGGCTGAAGCGTTTCCGCCTCAGCCGGAGTCTTGTCTTACCGGATCCTGGTCAGTTCTTTCATATCATCTTTCAGATGATTGTAAATATTTTTGTATAATTTGAAATATTCGTTATACTTCTTATGGTTTTCTTCATCCGGCATAATTTTCTCATCCAGTACCTGCCACTTCTTCACTTCTTCATAAGTCAGCAGGCCGGTGCCGATGCCCGCCAGCATCACATCTCCCATATTTGCTTCTACGTCGTAAATGGGGCACACCACCGGATAGCCGGTCACATCAGCAAAAATCTGCCGCCATACTTTGGATTTTGTCACGCCTCCTGCAATCAGGATATAATCGCCCAGATTGTCGCCGGTGGCTTCCATGGCATCACGCAGGCAATAGGCAACCGCCTCCAGAAACGCCCGGTAAATATGACCTTTGCTATGTGTCAGAGACAGCCCTACAATGGTTCCCTTTGCATCGGAGTCCCACACCGGGCTCCGCTCGCCCATGAAATACGGCAGCACCACCAGACCTTCACTCCCGGCGGGGATCTTCTCCGCGGCTTCATTCATAACATCATACATGGACGGTCCGCCATTTTTCTGCTGTTCTACTTCCCACTGGCACAACGTATTGCGGAACCATTTCACAATGGCTCCCGCCGTATTGCCTCCTGCAAAATAATAAGAAAGTCTCTTCGCATCATAAAGATAAGGCCAGACGATCAGTCCCTTCCCTTTTACCGGCTGATCTGAAATAAGCGCCGCGCACATGGAAGTGCCGATAGCCGCCGCATAAACCCCGGAGTCAAACACACCAAGTCCGATATTGGCCGCGCCGCAGTCAATGCCGCCTGCGATTACAGGAAATCCTTCCCAAAGGCCCAGATCTTCTGCTGCCTCCCGGGTCATGCCCCCCACAATATCCGTAGATTCAACGATTCTCTGTGGCATCATCGACAAAGGGATTCCCATTGCGTCCATCAGCTCTTTGGACCATTCTCTCGTATTCATATCAAAGATTCCGCCGATGTTTCCTGCCGAAGAATAATCAATCGCCACTTCTCCGGTCAGCTTGTATATCACATAATCATTGGGCGGCAAAAACAGTCTGGTCTTTGCCCAGTTTTCCGGCTCGTGATTCTTCATCCAAAGAATCTTGGTATAACCATAGTAGGGATCAGCTCCGTTAAACGTGATCTCCTGCAGTTTCTCCTCCCCGATATGCTCCAGCACCCACCTGGTCTCTTCATCCGCTCTTCTGTCCATCCAGATCATACAAGGCCGAACCGGCTTCATATGCTCATCCAGAGGGATTCCGCTTCCTCCATAGAGTCCGCTGATGGCAATGCCTTTGATATCTTCTGTGGCAACGCCTTCTTTCTTTGCCTTCTCCACCGTATTTCGGATAGAATCTTTTGTGGCTTCATACCACACATCCGGCCACTGCTCCGCCCACAAAGGCGCAGGAGTCAGTACATCATATTCCTGAAGGTCCTGGGCAATCAGTTTTCCGCTCGTATCCATCAGGATTGTCTTGGTTCCTGACGTTCCAATATCCGTGCCAAGTAAATAGTTCATAAGCTTCCTCCTTTTTATTATTTAAACACGTTTTATAAAACCTGTTTAAATAATAAACCCTATACCTGATCTTGTCAATCGGATATTGCCGGATTTAAGACTTCCTAAATCCCTTCCAGGAACTCATCAATGTAAAAGACAGCTGCGCCTGCCGCCGAAGCCTCTTTTGTATAGTGACAGGCAAGTACATAATCCTTTGCCTGCTCTCCAAAGGAATCGTACTCATCTACTCTGCGGCAAAGCTCTTCCAGATACTCTCCAATATATGCTCCCACATATCCTCCCAGGATTACTTTCCCGTCAAAAAGAACCCGGATATTATGAACAGCAAGCGCCAGGTAATCCAGATAAGTCTCCCAGAGCTCCATCGCTTTGGGATCTTTTTGCGCCAGCTTCTCAAAAAAAGCTTCCAGATTACCGTTCGTGTACTGGTCCAGATTTCCCGCTCTGCACACAGTATCAAAACATCCCCTTTTCCCACAGTAACATCTCTCGCCGTCTTTCGGCACAACGGTCATATGACCGATCTCGCCACCTTTCTGCGTGTCCCCCTGATAGATTTCATGATCAATGATCACGGAACCGCCGATGCTGTTGCTAAGGCTGATATAAAAAGCATTCTTTACATTTTGATTCTTCCATGCCTCAATATATCCGGCAGCATAAGAGTCATGGACCAGCCGGCAGGGATAGGGAATGTATTTCGCAATCTCTTTCTTTGTTTTTCCCGTAAAATTCAGAGTACGCCCGTAGATTACCATCTCACCGTCATCTGACACAAGACCCGGAACTGATATTCCAACACCCAGAAGATCTTCCTCTTTGATAAGCGCCTCTTTTCTGACCTTTTCCACCAGACGCCCCAGCTTTTTTAAATATCCTTCATCGTCCAGATCAAAGTCCTGCTGCTCTCTGATCATGGTTTCTACGTCGCCCGACAGATTCACCGCCACCCCGTTCATGTGATGCGCTGTAATATAAATTCCAATCGCCATCTTCGCCCTTTTTAGATAGGTAAATGCCGTTGCATTGCGCCCACCTGTGTTGGTAATCTTTCTGGAGCTGTCGATCAGCGCCGCCTTTTTCAGGTATTCCAGGTTCTGGGTTACTGTGGGGAGGCTTAACTGCAGGGCCACTACCAGATCTTGTTTTGATACAGGACCGTTCATCCGGATATACTGATAAATTCTTTGCCTGTTCTTGATCTTTATTTCATTGGAACTTATTCTTTCAATATCCATACCTCTGCTTTCGCCATAGTCCCCGGACCATGGCTTTCCCCATTCTCTAGTCTTTCGCTTCTGTCAATCCATCGGTTTTCCTGACACTAAAGCACAATTTCAAACTGCTCCTCTTCTTTCAGATCCACCACCCGGCAATCATTGGCATAAGTACACTCCGGCAGAATGATCATGGCATGGAGCACTTCTTCCTTTACCGGAAGCGGCGCCAGATGCCAGACTGCCGTATTGATCTTCACCAAGGTTCCCTTTGGTACCACAAATGCCTTTGTCCACTCCGGGATCGGCGTGCCTCCGGAAGCAGGAGCCACATGAATGATCATATCATCATTTAGCGGCAGAATCAACTCCGGGGCCGTCGTATGGTATTCCACGCTTTTCACAATCCTGCGCTCTTCCCTTCTTACCACAATGGGAGAATATCCCACCCTTGTAACTGCAGACTCACTGATCCGGTCCGGATAAAACTTGTGAATCTCTCCTTCCAGAGCATACCCTTCCGGATTCAGATAATCATAATAAACACCAAAGGGGGCATATGCCTCCCGGCTGATTGGTTCCGCTTTGATCGTACGCATAAATTCTCCCTTCTCAAACGGTTCCCGTTTGCAGAAAGTCCCGGCAAAGAAAACTTTGCCGGGACAATTACTCTTGGTTTCTCTCGATTAGTTCTGCTGTGATTTCTTCTGCATACAGTCAAATCCAACTGCAAGCGCAAGCACGATACCCATGACAATATCCTGCACAAAGGAGTTGATGTTCATCAGCACCATACCATTCTGAAGAGCGCCAATGATACAGGTACCTGCCACAACGCCCGACATCTTACCATAACCACCAGTGATCGATACGCCGCCTAAAACCACACAAGTGATAACGTCAAACTCGTATCCAAGCGCTGCAGATGCGTTACCGGAATTGGTACGGGACAGAAGAACGATACCTGCCAGACCTGCAAAAAATCCGGACAATGCAAATACCAGATATTTTACAACGCCAACACGGATACCGGACAGCTTAGCCGCCTCAATATTACCGCCCACTGCGTAGAAATAACGGCCGAAGTAGGACTTATTCAGGATAAAGGAACCTACCGCGAAACAGATCGCCATAATGATAACCGGGATCGGCACGATTCCAATATAACCCTGGCCCAGTACAATGAATCCATCCGGGAATCCACTGATCGGCATACCGCCACAGATAATATAGGCCAGACCGTTAAATCCTGTCTGCGTTGCAAAGGTCGCAATGATGGCAGGGATTCCAATCGTGGAAACCATGAAACCATTGATCACACCAATCAGAGTTGCCGCAACCAGGGAAAGGATACATGCCAGATACATGTTCATTCCCATGTTTACCATCATATAAGCGCCGATAATATTTACAAAAGACATAATCGTACCAATGGAAAGGTCGATATCCCCAAGCAGGATAACGAATGTCATACCAATGGATGCAATACCGAATACCGCCACCTGACGGAGCAGAGTAAGCAGGTTGTCCGGATTGATAAAACGCGGGTTTGCAACTGTAAAGGCAACCACCAGCACAACCAGTACAACCCAGATTGCCTTATCTTTTAACTGATATACAACTTTATTACTATTCATATTAAGCCTCCTCAACCTTGGCTTTGGCCGCTGATGCGTATGCCATGATGGTTTCCTGACTGAATTCATCTCTACTGATCTCTCCAGTCATATCGCCCTCTGCAAGAACGATGATCCGATCCGACATACCCATTAATTCTTCCATTTCAGAAGAAATCATCAGAATTGCCTTTCCCTCTTTTTCCACCAAATCGTTCATTAACTTATAGATCTCATGTTTTGCGCCTACGTCGATACCACGGGTAGGCTCGTCAAATATGATCAGCTCGGAATCGGCTGCCAGCCATCTTCCAAGGATAACCTTCTGCTGATTACCACCGCTTAAGTTCTTTACCAGCTGATTCAAAGACGGAGTCTTGATGGCCATATTTTCTCTGTACTTTTCCGCAATAGCCTTCTCCTTCTTGGAATCAATCACGCTTAAGGTCGAATTTTTTTCATAGATGGGCATATTGATATTATTCTTAATCGAAATGCCCAGCATAGCGCCGTGACGCTTCCGGTCCTCCGGAACCAGCGCGATTCCCAAATCTATTGCCTCCCGAGGGGTCTTCGGGTTGACTTCTTTTCCTTTAAAGATAATCTGTCCGGACTGCTTCTTAGCCGCGCCGAAGATAATCTCTGCAAGCTCGGTACGTCCGGCTCCCACCAATCCGCCCAGTCCCAGGATCTCTCCTCTGTGTACCTTCAGGCTGATATTTCGGTCTCCGTTTCCGGTAACATTTTTCAGCTCCAGGACCACATCATCCTTCTGAATGCAGTCTCCTCTCGGCGGATAAGTCTCTGTCAGCTCACGACCCACCATCAGTTTGATCAGCTCCTGTACATGACTTTCTTTGGTGATCAAAGTTTTGATATACTCACCGTCACGCAGAACCAGGATCCTGTCAGACAGACGATAAATCTCTTCCAGACGATGGGAGATATAAATGATGGACACGCCCTGCTCTCTTAAAAGTTCCACCACTTCAAACATACTCTCGACTTCCTTGCTGGTCAGAGGTGCAGAAGGCTCATCCATGATCAGGATCTTGGCGTCCTGCTGGATCGCCTTGGCGATCTCTACCATCTGCTGATAACCGACAGTCAGATTTTTCATTAATTCTTTTGGATTAATCTTGATATGTAATCTCTCAAATGCCTTGGCCGCCTCTTTTTCCATGGCAGCCTTATCGATTATGATCCCTTTCCTGATCGGATGTCCCAGAAACAGATTCTCTGCCGCCGACAACTCCTTGACATTGTTAAACTCCTGGTAGATGATGGCGATACCGTTTTCCGATGCAAGCTGAGGAGTCATGCTTGTGAATTCTTTCCCATTTACTTTGATCTTGCCGGAGGTCGGAATAACCGCCCCGGAGCAGCACTTGATCAACGTAGACTTCCCGGCTCCGTTTTCACCGATCAAAGCCAGGATCTCTCCCTTTTTCAACTGCAGCGTAACGTCCTTCAGCGCAACAACACCCGGGTATTCTTTTCTTATATGCTCTAATTCCAATACATATTCTTCGCTCATATTCTTCCCCCGTGATAGTTTCACCAGGGGGCAGCTTAGAAAAGCCGCCCCCTGGTCTGTGTTTGAATTAACCAGCTACATTCTTAAGACAACTATTACATACCTGCCTGGATCTCTTCGATGTTGTCCATGTTGATCTCCATGGTCGGTCTGAATACGTTTCTGTCTTCGCCTGTGACGTCGTCAAAGTCGCCGTTCAGGATCTTCTCAAACATCTCGAAGCAAGCCTGTGCTGTATCGGTGTTGGAGCCTTCAAAACCTACGATAGCTCTAACGGCCTCATCACCTGCCTGCAGAGCGTCTAACTGCTCGCTTGTAACGTCAGTTGTAATAACGCCAACATCTTCCGGAATATTTCCAGCTCCGCCGTAGTGTGCAAGGAGCGCAGTGTTGGATCCGATCATCGCGCCAGCGCCTACACCAACCCATACCTTACAATCCGGATGAGCCTGCAGAACGGTCTCGGCTTTGGACTGAACTTCGTTGTTTACAACGCCGTCGATAGTAGCCACGATCTCATAATTATCTTCGCAGTTCTCTTCCAGACCTGCTTCGATTCCCTGCTGTCTCTCTAACAGAACCTGTGTATCCGGTTTTCCGATTACACATACCTGTGCTTTGTTGTCAGCAGTATAATGCTCGTTGATAAATGCCGCAGCTGTTTTTCCAATCTCTTTTCCAAGTTCTGTGTTGTCAAGAACCCAGTTTGCTGTGGTATTTTCCATCTCGTTATCCCAGCACATTACCTTGATGCCCTGGTTCATCGCATTCTGGCAGGAAGATTCTACTGCATCTGCATCATGAGGATGAACCATGATCATATCACATCCGCTGGTAATAAAGTTCTCGATCTGGCTGATCTGTGTGGACGCATTCTCAGAGCATCCAACGATAGTGGCATCGTAACCGTTCTCATCCAGGATTTCCTGAAGCTTGCTCATAACGCCTGCCCAGTACGCATTTTCCATATTCTGAATGGTAATGCCGATTTTCTTGCCGCCGCCTTCGCTTCCGCTGTCGTCACTGGAGCTGTCATCTGATGATGTCGGTGATTCTGTGGTACATCCGATTAGCATGGTTGCTACCATTGCGATGCAAAGGATAGCGCTTAACACTTTCTTTTTCATATTTCGTCCTCCTTTTAATGAAAATGTATTTTTTTATAGCCTTTGCTATTAGCTATCTGAAAAATGATTTAGAAGCAGGTAAACGCTCCGTCTACTACGATGTCGGAACCTGTGGTGAACGGGCAGCTGTCTCCGGCCAGGTATACCAGGATGGACTGCAGTTCTTCCGGTTTTCCAACTCTTCCCATCGGCGCCATCGCATTCCACTGTGCGATCAGCGGTTTCAGATGATCTGCATTCATGATCAGCTCGGTTCCGATGTATCCGGGGCTGATGCAGTTTACACGCACATTTTTCTTCGCCCACTCTACTGCCAGGGATTTGGTCAGCATGATCACGCCTGCCTTGGATGCATTGTATGCACACTGCGGCTGCGGCACATTTACGATGTGTCCGGACATGGAAGCAGTATTGATGATAGAACCATAGCCCTGTTTCAGCATCACGCGTCCTGCTGCTGTGGCACAGAGATATACACCTGTCAGGTTGATGTCAATGACCTTCTTCCACTGCTCAAAAGTCATCTCTTCTGCCGGCTGGTTGATGCAGATACCGGCGTTGTTATAGCAGGCATCCAGTTTGCCGTAAGTTTCCACTACTTTTGCGACCATGGCCTCAACCTGTTCCTGATTGGTAACGTCGCACTGGATCGCAATCGTGTTGGATCCGGTAGCTTCTTTGATCTCCTCTGCCACTTTCTGTGCGCCTTCCAGGTTAATGTCAACGATGGCCACATCAGCTCCTGCCTCTGCAAACGCCATGGCTGCACATCTTCCGATCCCGCTGGCAGCGCCTGTTACATAGATTGCTTTCCCGTCCAGTCTCATTTTCTCAATAATTCCCATTTCGTCCTCCTTCCGGTTGTTAGCCGTTCCATATAATATAACACTTTTATAAAGGTGTTTTATAAATTTGTTTACATTATAGAACTCAGTCTCGCTTTTTCGCAAGACGGAATAACAGACAAATTATCATTTTTAGATTTGTACAATCTGCATAATGTTATTTTTTTATCAACGCGATTTGTATGGCAGATTGTACAGTTCTTTTTCACTTATCTGTCATATACAGCCTGTACAATCAGATGGATGCAATATAATCCTTGATCTGATAAAGCGCTGCTCCCAGAGCCGATGCCTCTTTCTGGTACCGGCAGGGCCTTGCGTAAGAGCCGTCGTGATCAAAAATATCCTTTGGCGCCAGCCTCTGACGAAACTCTTCCATATAAGGTTCCATAAAACTTCCCACATAGCCTCCCAGTACAACGTCGCAGTCAAAAGCCATCCGAAGATTATCTACCACCAACGCAAGATCGTCCAGATATTGATTCCAGACTTTCCGATAACCGGAGTCTCCTTTCTCTAGCTTTTCAAAGAAACGCTCCAGCTTTCCATCTTCCAGATCCGCCAGATTCGATGCCGAACAATAAGCATCTACGCACCCTTGTTTTCCGCAATAGCAGGTCTTCCCACCCGGGTACAGGGTCATGTGGCCAAATTCAGCGCTCCGCCAGTTGTCTCCTTCATAAGCGTCTGTCACAGCCCTCTCCCGTATGTCTTCCCTTACATCTTCTGTCTCCGGGGGCTTCACATTGATCGCGCCCCCCACCGTGTTGCTCAAAAGAAGATAGATCATACTTCCTCTTTCCTTCTGCCACAATGCTTCAGAAAGAGCGGCCGCATTGGCGTCATTAATAATCTCACAGGGATATGGCATCCGTGTCGTCCACTCCTCACACTCTACCTCATATAAACCCAGCACATGAGAATTTGCGATCATGTCCCTTGCTTTATCCACGATTACCGGCATAGACAGCCCCATGCCCAGGATCTTCTCTTCCGGGATCTGATTTTCTTTCACAAAAGTCCTCACGATCTCTGCAATTTCTTCTATATAGGCAATCTCATTCCGGAAGGACTTCTGAATCCGGCGATGCCGAAGTGTTTCTTCACTTAGATCCGTATAAACCAGACTGACATGATTCAGCGTGATATCCACACCGATGGCATACACCCCGTCCTTGACAGATGCGATCGCTTTGGCCTTTCTCCCTCCGGTGGATTCATACTCTCCCACCTCGCGGATCACACCGTCTTCCTTCAGTTCCTTGACAATGGACATCACCGTCGGTCCGCTCACATCCAGCGCCGCGGAAATCTCAGACATACAGGTCTCCCTGGTATTATTGATAAAACGAAAGACCCGGTTGCGGTTTCTTCTTCTTACATCTGTATTATTGGTACTGATCTTCATATTTCAACCACCTCTTTTTTAAGGTGTTTTTTTAAGTATTTTATTAACGCAAATATATTATATCACTACTTCAACTTTTTTTCAACAGAAACTATACAGGTTATACAATTTTTTTGTTCAAATCCAAATTTTCATTGTTCACTTTTGTTGTTTTTTTGTTCCACTGGTGGTATATTTGATAACATCAGAAGAATTTGATCACCAAAGGAGGAACGGGAACCTATGAAACACGGAATTTACTATGCTTACTGGGAAAAAGAATGGGCTGCGGACTATACTTATTATGTAGACAAAGTAGCGCGGCTGGGATTTGACATCTTAGAGGTGGGCGCAGCTCCCCTGCCAGACTATAGTCCGGATCAGATCCGCGCCCTCAGAGACTGTGCAACAGCAAATCATATTGAACTGACTGCAGGATACGGTCCTACCCGTGACCACAATCTGGGATCCGCAGACCCTGCCATCCGCAAGAATGCCAGAGAATGGTTCACCCGTCTCTTTGATGTGATGGCGCAGCTTCACATTACTCTCATCGGCGGCGCACTCTACTCATACTGGCCCCTGGACTTCTCCAAGGGCGTAAACAAAGAAGATGACTGGAAACGCAGCGTAGAAGCAATGCAGGACATTGCCCCTGTAGCCGCACAGTACGGCATTACTATGGGCATGGAAGTCCTGAACCGATTTGAGAATCATATCCTGAATACTGCCGAAGAAGGCGTGGCCTTTGTAAAAGAAGTGGGAATGGATAATATCAAGGTCATGCTGGATACTTTTCATATGAATGTGGAAGAATCCAGTATCGGCGACGCCATCCGCACCGCCGGCAGCCTGCTCGGCCACTTCCACACTGGCGAATGCAACCGGATGGTTCCTGGAAAAGGACGCACTCCCTGGCGGGAGATCGGCAATGCTCTTCGGGATATCGGATATGACGGCACAGTAGTCATGGAGCCTTTTGTCACGATGGGCGGCCAGGTAGGTCAGGATATTCATGTATGGCGGGACATTAGTCACGGCGCCACCGAAGAGCAACTGGACAAAGATGCCCGCGACGCCGTAACCTTCCAGAGATACATGCTGGACTGGAAATAGAACGCGGTATTCTGTCAATATTGAAAGAACTATACAACACGAAATGCAACATAAAAAATAAACCCTTGATTTTTCAAGGGTTTTTCCATGCCGCAGACCGGAATCGAACTCTACGGAAATCCTACAAACCGCATAGAAAGGAGGCTTGTACCGCTTCTGTTGTACAGTGTACAACTTTTGTACAACTTCATTTCTTGTTAATGGAAATCATGACCTGCTACTACTCAGTAAAATCCTTCTCTCCCATAGTAATCTCAATATAGTCAAGATTTGATTTTAATTTATCTAACATTTCCTTTACTGTTTTATGATTAATTCCGTACTTTATCTGGATTCCACATTTTACATAAGAAATCTCATCCCCTATTTTGCCACTACTGGCTAAATGTTCTAATTGCTCTACAGTAAATATAAATACGTAACCATATTTCTCTTCTTTATCGTACAAAACAAATCCTATTGTTGGAATAAGTTGATTTTTAGCGCAATTTTGTTTAATTGATTCAAGATCGTCAAAAGTCTGTGAACGCGTTTCACTTCCCGGTATATTTCTATAACGTATAACAACACCATACTTCTTATCTGGGTCTTTTCTATTAGCAACGATATAACCTATCGAATTGATATTACTGTCTTCGATATTTAAATTACCTTTTGCTTGAAGCGCAAATCTTACAAATTCTTCACTGATTACATCATCTACAACTTTTATGAATGATTCCTCCATATGTCTATAAAATCTATTAACTCTTGTTACCGAATCATCATCGAGAGGCTCCAACACCGGAACCTCTCATATTCTATGTATTCTTTTTTACTGTAAGTCATACGCATTGTAGAACCTACTAATAATCGTAGCACACACCGCCCTGGCAGTTTCACCCTGCGGATTTAACCTTCCATTATCACCACTAATAATGCCATTCGCCACACACCACGACATAGCATCACGGGCGTAGTCACTCACGGATGAAGCATCCGGATAGGAACTAAAGTCTGCCCTCTGGGAGGTGTCCAAGCCTTTGGCATTGGCGTATCGGAACATCATGGTTGCCATCTGTTCCCGGTTAATCTTATCAGCGGGGCCGAAGTTTCCATTGGAATATCCGGTTACCACACTTGCATCAGCTGCCCACAGGATAGCGTCCGTGTACCACTGACCATCCGTAACATCCTTAAAGGTTGCTTCGAAAGCAATATCCGGTTCGCTTTCCATTCGATACAGGATGATTGCGAACTGTGCTCTTGCCAGTGTCTCTACAGGTGCAAAGGTGGTAGCGTCCATTCCGGTCATAAGACCTTTTTCATAGACATCTGCTACGGTGTCGTAATACCAGGCATCTGGAGTTACATCTGTATAGGGCAGTGTGACTCCTGGTTCCGGGTCTGGTGTCGGCTCGCCCGGGTCTGTCCCTGGTTCTTCCGGGTCAGGTTCTGTTTCAGCAGTAACGGTTACTGCAACGGATGCAGAAGCATTTCCACAAGTAGCTGTAACGGTCGTAGACCCAGCCTTAACACCCGTAATTACACCATTACTAACCGTAGCAATAGACGGATCAGCACTCGCCCAAGTAATAGTTTTATCAGTCGCATCAGACGGCTCTACCGTAGCCGTAACCGTAGCAGACCCACCCTCATCCAAAGTTACCGAAGCAGGACTAACACTAACGGATGTAGCCTCGACAACAGGCGGTTCGCCGTTCTGAATGATGTTTATATCTGTAGAAGTCACCCAACCTTGATCTGTTAACCTGTAAAGAGAGAACTGGTCCCACCCAGTAGTATTAGAATAACAATTTACAACAACGTCTCCATAAACACTTAGACTACCATCATCTGCATATAAGACCTCTGGAGCATTGCCTTCAAATGTAATACTGTTCGAAACATAATATAATGCATCTGTACCAACTGCCTTTACACTACTTGGAATTGTGATATCTTTTAAACCAGTCTGAGAAAAGGACGCCTGGTCCAGAAATAGCAACGAATTAGGCAATGATACACTCTGTAATGACTTACACCCCTCAAATGCTGCAAGTCCTACCTCCTGTACCCCCTCCGAAATAACTACCTCCGAAATAGGAGCGTTCTTAAAAGCGTACCGGGCAATAGATAACACCGGATAACCATCAACACTAGACGGAATCACTACCTTCCCCGTAGTGGCGTATGGGTCGATGGCTTCGACTGAGATGAACCAGTGCCAATTTTCACTATTCTCCTGCATTTCCCAATATGTTGTAGTATACTTAAGACGGTAAAGGAGGGTGCCCTCCGATTTTACATAGTCAAAGCCTTCCTTTACCCATCCATTAGCTGCTGCCCATTCATCTGTAGGCTCTGGCAATTGGGAAATATCCTCCGCCTGAACAACTACCGGTGGCGAAACAGCACCAACCACAGGAACCAACAACGCCATGGACAAAGCACCTAAAATACACCTCTTAAATAAATTCTTTTTTCTCATAATAATTTCCTCCTTTAAGTAAACTTACTCCTTCCTAAAATAGTAGTCTTTATCCCCTTAAATCCGATACCGCCCCCTATCACCGCCATATCAATCTCTATTCATCAGGCAACCTCTTCCAATTTCTGAAAATCAGGATTTCATTATCGTATCTTTGATTTTTTAGCCCATTGCCTTATAACAACTATACTATCGCTACTTATATATAACAAGGAGTTTTTCGACAAATATTTCTCTTACGCCATCTATTTTTTCACCTGGTAAAGCTCTCCTTGAAATTAGTTTATTGCTCTTATATAATTTATCTAGGACATTCCCGAGGTGGCAGCATGAAGTATGGGCGGATTTATAATTTAAGAACAGACCACGATCTGACAATCAAAACACTTTCTGCTGAAATAGATTTACACCGGGATGTATACGCCAGGTACGAAAAAGGTTTTCGAGATGTACCAACAGATGTACTGATAAAACTGGCAGATTATTATAATGTCTCCGTTGACTATCTGCTTGAGCGTACCGATAAGAAAGAAGTCAACCGATAAAATTTCAGTCGTCTAAACTATTTAGGAAGGGAATGGCTATGTATAAGGACTTTGATGATAAAACAACATATGACATACAATATTTAGGGAAAATGTGGCAGATTCTAATTCCTTATTGCAATTTAAAATATACGCTTAATAGTGAAACCGGTACACGCATAAACAAATATCAAACTTTTACAACCCTATATCAACAAATACAAGAAAGGCTGCATTTTGATTATATATCCATGGCAACTCTGACAAAAGCGGACTACAACTATATAAAGAATGCTTTCATTAACGATGAAATATATGAAAAATATAACTCATGTTTATTAAAGCCAATTGCCCCACTTAAAAAGGACTCTTTTCTAGATTCGTATGCATTATTAAAAAGTTATCAACATAAACAAATTGTGGAATGTGTAATGAAAGCAAATATTAAAACGCAAAATTGTAATTACGAGAATTTAAACAGCGAAACACCCATCCCGTTTCACGCGAAAAACATAAAAATCATTTTAGATGCGTTTAATATTACAGTATCAGAAGTTGATAAAAAAATATGGGAATTAGAAACTGAGAATAGCCATGATGTTCCGCCACACAATAAACACATTGTCAGTAAAATTATTAATAAAGAAACTCATGAGATAATTGATATAGACAAATTGCAATCTATAGCAACTGCAATTAATAAAATCATTGAGGAGAAGTATAGCAAAACTGATGTCGGTATTCTTAATGAGAACTATTATGATGATTCATTTAGATGGATTAATATATTTGCACCTCAAAACTGTAAATACGAAAACGAAACCTATGCATTTTATAAAGAATACCCTATCACTATAGAAGATTTTGAAAAGAGCCGAATCTCATATTGTGGTGGAGATAATAAATACTATAGGTTTGACTTCGACTGGTTAGCGCAGATATTTAAAAAATTAAATAAATCTCAAAAGCAAATAATGATAGACTTAATATATGAATTCCTTTATGAGGAGTATAAAGTTCTTTTAAAAAATTTAATTCGAGACGTACTAAAGAAAGAAGGCGTAAACATTAAAGAATATGAAGAAAAATGGGGTGAAATACCGGAAAATATTCCTGATCTTCGATTCTTAAAATTAATAAAGGCGTTTTCTAAAATTAAATAATCATTTATTAGTTATCATTTAGAATGGCTGGGTAACCCAGTCATTTTTTATTTTCCCCCTTTTTGTCATTATAAGGGGGAATTCTGGCTTATGGATAGGGTCATGCGATAGATTATAAGTGTCAGCAATACATAGCTGAAAAACTTCAAGAAAAGAGGTGTTGTTGATGCTCATTGAATAACCCCCGCAGGGCGGGGGCAACCATCAGTAACCCGTAAACGTCAGGCTGCGATGATCTTCTGTGACAAGACGATTATATCATATTCTGACAGATTCCAAAAGGAGGCATTATGAAAAAACAAATGTCCACAAAAGGGGCTCCATTGGCTGTTTACTCAAAGGATCCCTATTATATTGTGAATGACAGCTATGCCCGCCATGAGTACCAAGATGGAGAAAAGACGGATAAGATAGCCGGAATCGTTTATACGGTAACCGGAGCGAAATCCTATGATCAGTTTGACATCCTGGTAAAAGAGACCCAGCCGATTATTACATCGGAACAACTGGAAGAACTTAAAGAGAAGGATGAAAAACTGCTTGTTACCTTTGATAATGCTATTGTAAAACCTTACTACAACGAAAGAATGAAATCCATTCAGGACAGTATCAAGGCCGACTCAATACATATTGTACCTAAGAAACAGTGATTCAAAACGGGGGCGATAAGCCCCCTCAAAAGGAGGAATTCATTATGATGATAGTTGATATTATTATTATTATACTCGTCTGCATTTGTGGTTTTATGATTAGCGGGTATGTGATATACCGGCTATATCCCAAGAGTACAGAGCGTTGGGAAGATGGCGTTTCATTCATGGTACACCTGGTATTTGATCCACTCTTTTCCCTCGCAAAATTCATTTATAAAAAGGTGGTTGATAAACTGCTGACGGATCAGACCGTAGACATAACCTATATACTCACCGAGCAGGAACCTCTTGACCTGGTGGATGCTCTTGAAGATCATCCTTATGACACTCCTGCACTGGCAAGCTATATCCCGAACGCAAACGGTATTTCATGGATTGATATAAAAGCTGTGGGCTTGGCAGGACGCTACAAAGACATTACATATGAGCAGATTGTAGCAATCTGCCAGAATATCATTGAAACCTACTTTATGAAAACCCGGGGTTGTCAGGTGGCGGTCTATATCCGTGTAGCATCACCGACACGTCTCTATTTCGCAATTCCCCTTTCGGACGCCGGGAAACGCTTTCTTGACAGGCAGGAAGTGTCTGCTGCGGAGTCCGTAAGTGATCCTGCACCAGCTGAACCTTTGACCGAGACAGTACCGGAACGATCTCCAGATACAAGGGAGAATCGATGATCTTAGGATACCAGCTGTCTGACTATCAGGAGTACGGCTTGAAAGTACCTGTCAGTATCACACTGGCAAAACAGACAAGCAGTATCCTGATAGCCGGAAAATCCGGCTCAGGGAAAAGCCTTTCTGCCCGGTGGTATCTCTGGCAGCTGCTTTCATCCGGGGAAAGTGCGGTATATATCTCGGATTATAAAGCAGGGGAAGAATATGAGGCCTTTGAGGGATCCCCTGCCTATGCTTCGGGACAGGACGCAATTCAGATGATCCTTGACTTCTATGATTTTTTCACAGAGATCAGGAGAAGACGGATCAGGCTAAAAAAGCATTATACGCTATTCATTGAAGAGTATTTCGGCCTGCTGACTTATGCGGAAACCCAGTCAAAGAAGCTGAAAACAGAGATCATGTCAAAGGTAGGCGAGATACTTGCGGTCTCTCGAGCCTTAAACACTGGTTTAATGGTTTGTGTCCAACGGGCAGATGCAGCAAACTTCGCTTCTGGCAGTCGGGAGCAGTTTCAGGCAGTCCTTTCTTTTGGTCGGTGTTCCGCTGAACAATTCCGTATGTTGGGATTTTCCGGCGAATTGGAAGAGAATCCCACAGGCAGTTATAAAGCGGGGCAGGCTCTTGCTCTGATCGATGGCCAGGAGTCGGTTCAGGAGATTATAGTTCCGTTGATTAGGAATCCTGATGTAATGTGCCGGGATTTGCGGTTCTATCTTTCCCATCAGCCGGATTTCCGTCCGCCGGACGGGGCGGATGCCGTAAGGCAGTAGCCCGGGAGGCGGTAAGGGATCCGGGGGTTCCGTGGCTAAGTAGTACCACGGAACCCAAACATTAATAATCTCTTGCATTTTCAGCCTTACAGCCCGTTCGCACCTTTGCACAAAGCGAACACTGTAATTTTTAGAAGAGATTTATAGATTTAAATATAGCAATAAAAATTCAGACATCTGAACAAAAGCAAAAAAACGGAGGTAATCCTTATGGTACAAGAAACAACTGAAAAGAAAATGACAACAGATAAAGCAGAAGAAACAACAACAGAAACGACACTTCCTGTGATTAGTGACATAGAATCGATCCGGGGTACAGTAGTGAACCATACCCCGGAAGAGATCGATGAGTTTGAAAAGATATGCAGACAGATATATGAAGAGCAGAAAAACTCGAATAATTCCTATTTTCAAATAGCAATATCGATCTACAACGTATATATCAAAAAATGGTTTGATATATTAGGAGATTCAGACATTTATAATTTCGCGAAGAGAATTTTTGGAATTAGCCGGAGCAGGTGTTCTGAATTTAAAAGGGTGGTTGAAGCTTTCGGTGCTATTGATGAAAAGACAAACTGCTGTACCGGAATCAAGCCCGAGTTTCAGAATTATTCGGTTTCGCAATTAGTTGAAATGTCGAAAATGGACAAAGATCAGCAGGAACTTGTTACAGAAAATACATCTGTTTCTTCCATGAAAAAGTTACGGCTTAACAATGAACTTCAGGAAATTTCGTCAGAAAAAGAGTCTGCTCCGAAGCCGAAAAAGAGAAATTATCAGCTTTATAAAGGGGATAATCTGGAAAGCTATGAAGCTCTGGAGAAGTCTCTGCTTTCGAGACTCTCGGAGTTTACAGATGAGCATGAAGTAATCCGCAACATCAAGATTACCCTGTCTTATGAAGAATAGGACAGGATAGAAAGAGGTGGGCACTTATGGCGAAAACATCCGATCCACAGCGCCATGCTTTTCAGTTGACGCTTAATAATCCGTTAGATTATGGCACGGATCATACCGAGATAAAGAAACGACTGATTGAGAATTTTACTACCCTTGAATTTTTCTGTATGGCTGATGAAATCGGCGGGGAAACCCAGACTTTCCATACTCATGTATATGTATACTTTAGTTCCCGTGTCCGCTTCAGCACTCTTAAGCGTCATTTTGAGAAAGCACATATCGAGGCTGCAATCGGAACCCCTCAGGCGAACATCGCATATATCAAGAAACGTGGGAAATGGAAAGATTCAGACAAGGCCGAGACAAGCATTGAAGGAAGTTATGAAGAATGGGGAAAAGAGCCATTCCCTAAAGGAGAAAACACGCTGATGCAGGACTTATACCGCATGGTAGTGGACGATGGGCTTTCCAATGCAGAGATCATTTCCGAAAACCCGGATTACATCCCTCATCTGACCTCGATTGACAGACTCAGAACAACTATGCTGACAGAAAAGTTTAAAAACACTCGTCGTCTGAATCTGAAAGTCATTTATATAAACGGAGCGACCGGATCAGGCAAGACAAGGGGCGTACTAGACGAATATGGAGATTCCGCAGTATACAAGGTAAATGATTATGAACATCCTTTTGACTCCTACGCCTGCCAGCCTGTCCTGTGCTTTGATGAATTCCGCTCACAGCTGCGGATCAGCGACATGCTCGGCTATCTCGATATCTACCCGGTGGAACTCCCGGCAAGATACGCAAACAAGGTTATGTGTGCAGAAACAGTATGCCTGACTTCAAACTGGGATCTGGAAATGCAGTATAAGGCCTCACAGCTTGAAGATCCCGAAACATGGCGGGCATTCCTGCGGCGGATTCATGAGGTTCGGACGTACGAACAGGACGGATCCGTCACAGTATACGATTCCGTAGAGAAATATCTGAACCGCAATTCAGAATTTCATAAAGCAACAAAAGAAGAAATGGACGAATTACCGTTCAAAAATTAGAAAAGGAGAGAATGAATCATGAAGAGAAAAGAAGTAGAAACACTTGCAGCCAAATTAACTTTACTGATCCGGGCGTTGCCCTCCTGCTCTACGCTTGAAACACTGGCTTTAAAAGCCCAGGAATCAGCAGGAGTCTATGAGATTTCATACACCCGGGATTTCGTCGACAATCAGACTTCGGAATCCCTGGATATCTTTTTTCGGGAGCATGATACCCATATTTCGGTCATCGCCGACCCAAAAGCATTTACGCTTGAGGTTACTCCAGATCGTACTCTGGACTACGAAGGAGAAAGACTCATCTCCTTTCCGCGAGAGCACTAATACGAATCAAGAAGGAGGATTCTAGTCAATACGCCTAGTGTAATGTTTTGTAGTGTAATGTGATGTAATGTATAAGAGTTGAATGATTGACTAGAATTTCTTTTATGTATTGCTAGATTATGCAGTATATGGAAATTATTAGCAAACCTATGCTTACAATTGAACAGAAGAAACAGGCAGCTTCTATTAAACAGTTGAAGGACTCTATTGACAGTGGTACACTAAACTTATCAGAAGCGGTACAACTGATAGAAATGACTAAGAAGCAAAAAGAAAAACTTGTATCGGAAATTTATTTTAAAAACAGAAGGGGGAAAGATTTTTACACTTGTAAGGACGGACGGTTTAAGTCATACAATCCACAATTTATTGCCAATACCAGAGCAGAATTAATTGATAAACTGTATGCATACTATTTCGATAATACTTTAGAAGATGTTTATAAACAATGGGTAACGCATCGTTCTGAAACTAAAATCGTATCAGGCAAGACCATAGAGGAAGACATCAGCATATGGAAACGTTTTTTAGCTGATTCCGAAATTTCTAAAATGCAGATTGCTGAAATAAAACCAAAGCATCTGATGAAACTTTTTCAAATATGGACAGGCAACGGATTCATTACCAGAAAAGATTTTAATAACAGAAAATCTGTTTTAAACGGAATTTTCCGCTATGCTGTGCTAAATGAGATCATCACTTACAATCCGATCACATCAATTCCTTGTAATGATTTGAAATATAAACTTCCGTCAACAAAGAAAAAGGCATATACGATCAAAGAGCGTGCCACTCTATTGTCTTATCTTCAAACACTGGAACCTGATGCCTATATTCTGGCTATTATGCTTGCGTTCTATGGTATATTCCGAATCGGAGAAATTAAGGCTTTGTCATGGGACAATAAAGATGAGAATATGGTTGTAATACGCCAGCAGCTTATAGAGGAACGGACAGTACAAGCAGATTTGACATTAAGCCAGCCGCACCGGGTATTAAAAGATCCAAAAGGAAATCCTTCTTACAGCATACGGACAGAGTATCTTCCTGCGGAAGGCGTCACCGTTCTGAAAAAAATGAAAGCTCTGAATCCAAACGGGAAATTTCTTTTCATGCATAAAGGCAGACCCTTGACGACAGACACCTTCAACCGCCGTTTAAGAAAGTATTGCAACGAGGCAGGCATTATCTACCTGTCCAGTCATAAAATACGTTTTACCGGTGCTTCTATGCTCTATAATGCAGGCGTAAAGCCAATCGACATTCAACCTTTATTGGGACATTCTACACTTGCCATGACAGAGCATTATATAGGCCAGCGGGTCGATGACAACGATACTTCACAAATGGCTCGCATTTTAGCTTAAGGCACGTATTTACAGACTGTACAACTTTGTACAACTTTTTCAAAAAAACAAAAAACGCTTCAACCCCTCTATTTACAAGGGATTGAAGCACCTTACAAAACTGCCGCAGACCGGAATCGAACCGGTACGGGAGGTTAGTCCCGCAGGATTTTAAGTCCTGTGCGTCTGCCAGTTCCGCCACTGCGGCATAACAATATAAAATTGTTAATGGGGCCTATAGGGCTCGAACCTATGACCCTCTGCTTGTAAGGCAGATGCTCTCCCAGCTGAGCTAAGACCCCATATAACGACCCAGAAGAGACTCGAACTCTCGACCTCCGCCGTGACAGGGCGGCGCTCTAACCAACTGAGCCACTGGGCCATATATTCATTGTGGTAAATGGACCTTCGGGGACTCGAACCCAGGACCGACCGGTTATGAGCCGGTTGCTCTAACCAACTGAGCTAAAGGTCCAAAATCATAAAGTCCCATTCAGGAACCAAGCCGATGATCGGACTCGAACCGATAACCTGCTGATTACAAATCAGCTGCTCTGCCAATTGAGCCACATCGGCAAAATGACTCCGACGGGAATCGAACCCGTGTTACCGCCGTGAAAGGGCGATGTCTTAACCTCTTGACCACGGAGCCAAAAAACTCCCCCTGTTGGACTCGAACCAACGACAACTCGGTTAACAGCCGAGTGCTCTACCGACTGAGCTAAGGAGGAATATTCATATAAAGATATATAATTCATATACCTTCAAAACTGCATATAAGAAACTTCATCCTGCCTACCGACCTTCTTTGGTCATGCCCTCGACCGATTAGTAGCAGTCAGCTCCATACATTACTGTACTTCCACCTCTGCCCTATCTACCTCGTCGTCTTCAAGGGGTCTTACTAACTTGCGTTAGGGATATCTCATCTTGAGGGGGGCTTCACGCTTAGATGCCTTCAGCGTTTATCCCCTCCCGGCTTGGCTACTCTGCCATGACCTTGGTAGTCAACAGATACACCAGCGGCCAGTCCATCCCGGTCCTCTCGTACTAAGGACAGCTCCTCTCAAATATCCTACGCCCGCGCCGGATAGGGACCGAACTGTCTCACGACGTTCTGAACCCAGCTCGCGTACCGCTTTAATGGGCGAACAGCCCAACCCTTGGGACCTACTTCAGCCCCAGGATGCGATGAGCCGACATCGAGGTGCCAAACCACTCCGTCGATGTGAACTCTTGGGAGTGATAAGCCTGTTATCCCCAGGGTAGCTTTTATCCGTTGAGCGATGGCAATCCCACTTTATACCACCGGATCACTAAGTCCTACTTTCGTACCTGCTCCACCCGTCGGTGTCGCAGTCAAGCTCCCTTCTGCCTTTGCACTCTTCGAATGGTTTCCAACCATTCTGAGGGAACCTTTGAGCGCCTCCGATACCCTTTCGGAGGCGACCGCCCCAGTCAAACTCCCCACCTGACATTGTCCCCCAGCCGGTTCACGGCTGCTGGTTAGAAACCCAGTACTGCAAGGGTGGTATCCCAACAGTGGCTCCATGGCAACTGGCGTCACCACTTCTTTGCCTCCCACCTATCCTGTACATGCAATACCGAATCCCAGTATCAAGCTGGAGTAAAGCTCCATGGGGTCTTTCCGTCCTGGCGCAGGTAACCAGCATCTTCACTGGTACTTCAATTTCACCGGGTGCATTGTTGAGACAGTGCCCAAATCATTACGCCTTTCGTGCGGGTCGGAACTTACCCGACAAGGAATTTCGCTACCTTAGGACCGTTATAGTTACGGCCGCCGTTTACTGGGGCTTAAGTTCAAAGCTTCGCCTTAAGCTAACCTCTCCCCTTAACCTTCCAGCACCGGGCAGGCGTCAGCCCGTATACCTCACCTTTCGGTTTTGCACAGACCTGTGTTTTTGCTAAACAGTTGCTTGGGCCAATTCTCTGCGGCCGGCTCTCACCGGCACTCCTTCTCCCGAAGTTACGGAGTCATTTTGCCGAGTTCCTTAACAATGCTTCTCCCGTCGGCCTTAGGATTCTCTCCTCATCCACCTGTGTCGGTTTACGGTACGGGCACAACATAAACAATAGCGGCTTTTCTTGACGCATGGCTCACATGCTTCCCTACTCTTTGTTCGGTCCGCATCACGCCTTTGGATCATGTGACGGATTTGCCAATCACACTCCTACTTCGCTTGCACCGGTCTTCCCATTCCCGGCTCATGCTCTCCACACGTGTCCCCACAGTTCTGTTATGTTGTGGTACAGGAATCTCCACCTGTTGTCCATCGACTACGCCTCTCGGCCTCGCCTTAGGCCCCGACTTACCC
>NZ_CAWVHE010000003.1:0-47500 GCF_963929015.1 uncultured Merdimonas sp. | reverse complement strand
ATAATTCGATTATAAAATAGTTTGCAGAACACGGCAAGAAAATTCCTAACATCATCAAAAAAAGACAGATCCGCAGATCTGTCTTTTTCTTCAAACGGAGAGGGTGGGATTCGAACCCACGCGCCCTTGCGGACAAACGGTTTTCAAGACCGCCTCGTTATGACCACTTCGATACCTCTCCATCTTCCATGATGCCGCCTTCTGACGGCAATTGATATTTTATCACACTTGGTTTTGGACGTCAACCACCAGTTTCTATTTCCCTTTTTATCCCTTTTTATTCCCGAAATGTTTATTTTTCTATACCAGCGCGCAGAAAAACTCTGGCAATCTCCAGGTCTTCCGGCGTAGTAATCTTAATGTTCCGGTAAGACCCTTCAAACAGGCGAACCGGGATATCTGTCATCTGCTCCACCACCATAGCATCGTCCGTAACGTGGATCTCTTCCTGCTCCATCAGTTTTCTGTACGCCTCTGTGATCAGTTCCGCCTCAAATACCTGGGGTGTCTGCACCGACCACACATATTTCCGGTCCGGAGTCTCTTTGGCAAACCCCTGTTCGTCCGTCAGTTTTACCGTATCTTTGCTTGGCATACCGGCTACGCAGGCACGATACTTTTCCACCGTCGCATAGCCCCTTCTAAGGATTTCCTCATCCACAAACATTCTGGCTCCATCGTGGATAAAGACATAGCCTTTCTTTGCCTCTTCTCCCAGCGCGCCGTTCTTTAATACTTTTAAGCCGTTCCACACCGAGTCATACCTTTCATTTCCTCCGGGAACAATGGCTTTTACTTTGGTAAAATAATATTTCCGGACGATTTCCTGATAGACATAGTCTTCCTGCCCCGGGCCCACCACCAGAATGATATCATCAATCACCCGAGAGTCTTCAAAGGTCTGTAGGGTATAGAAGATCAGCGGACGCTGGAAAAGTTCAATATATTGTTTCTGCACAGAAGTCCCCATACGTTTCCCCTGTCCTGCCGCCAGCACAATGGCTGTTCCGTGTTTTTTCTCCATATGCCGCCTCTCTTTCTGCTATCTCTCGCCCAGCTTCAGATTCGGGACCGCATTCAGATCCCATCCGCTTCTGGTTCCGTTCAAATACTCATAGTACGCCGCCACGCCAATCATGGCAGCATTGTCTGTGCAATAGACCGGGGATGGATAGTAAAATGCAACACCCCGTTCTTCGCACGCTTCTTTCATAGCTTTCCTGAGCGCAGAATTAGAAGCCACGCCGCCGGCCAGAGCAAATTTGTCTACCTGATACTCTTCCACTGCGTGCATGGCATTTGTCACCAGCACATCGGTCACGGCCTTCTGAAACGAAGCCGCCACATCCGCCTGGCAGTACTCCTCCCCTTTCATACGACAGCCGTTGATATAATTTAAAACTGCTGATTTGAGGCCGCTGAAGCTGAAATCATAGGGCGCGTCCTCCACATGCGCCCGTGGAAATGCAATGGCGTCAGGATTTCCCTCCTTTGCCACCTTATCGATCTTGGGGCCTCCGGGATACCCAAGGCCAATCGCTCTTGCGACCTTGTCGAACGCCTCTCCCGCCGCGTCATCTCTGGTTCTTCCAATAATATCAAACTTTCCGTAATCCTTCACCCGCACCAGATGGGTATGCCCGCCGGACACCACCAGTGAAAAAAAGGGCGGCTCCAGCTCTTTATGCTCAATAAAATTAGCTGCAATATGGCCCTCAATGTGATGCACTCCCACCAGCGGCTTTCCGGCTGCATAAGCAATGGCTTTGGCCTCCGCAACACCCACCAGAAGCGCGCCCACAAGTCCCGGACCATACGTCACGCCAATGGCCGTGATATCCGCAAGGGTCACTCCGGCCTCGTCAAGCGCCGCCTGGATCACCTGGTTGATCTTCTCAATATGTTTTCTGGAGGCTATCTCCGGCACCACTCCTCCATATAACGTATGCAGAGCAATCTGGGAAGAGATCACATTGGAGCACACTTCTCTTCCGTTTTTCACTACAGCTGCCGCCGTCTCATCGCAGGAACTCTCGATCGCAAGGATCAGAACATCTTTTTCCTGGTTCATCTTATGACATCCGCCTTTCTCTTAATCCTCAAATACCAGTTCTTTGCTGCGCCGGTCTTTCGCCGCAACAGATCTGGGAAAAATTGCCCGGACCTCATCCATAAACTCCTCCGGATGAGTCAGGGAAGGACTGTAATGGGTCAGCCACATTTCCCCCACATCGGCGTCCCTCGCAATCTCTGCCGCCTCATAGAAAGTCATGTGCTTATATTCTCTGGCCTTTTTCTGCTTATCCTTTTCTCCATACATGCCTTCGCAGATAAACAGATCCGCTCCCTTCGCATTTTCCCGGATCGAATCTGTGGGCCTGGTGTCTGTACAATAAGTAATCTTCAGCCCTTTTCTCTGAGGGCCCAGCACCATATCCGGAGTATAGACCCGGCCTTCTTCTTCCACCGTTTCTCCCTTTTGCAGGATCCCCCAGTATTTCTGCGGGATCTGGGCAGCGTTTGCCCGCTCCACGTCAAACTTCCCGGCCCGGTCCACCTCCAGACTGTAGCCATAGCAGAGTACGTTGTGGTTCACCCGGAAAGCTTTCAGCCGATAGCCATTCATCTCAAAGGTCTGCTCCGGCTCCGTAATCTCTACATACTTAATCGCAAACGGCAGCTCCGGCGCAATGACCCGAAGCGCGTTCACCACCCGCTCCAGCCCCCTTGGCCCGATCAGCGTCAGAGGCTCAGTGCGGTCCGCATTTCCCATGGTAAGCAAAAGCCCCGGCAGGCCACTGATGTGGTCGCCGTGATAATGGGTAAAACAGATCACATCAATGGGCTTAAAACTCCATCCCTTTTCCTTGATAGCAATCTGCGTCCCTTCTCCGCAGTCGATCAAAAGACTGCTTCCGTTATATCTGACCAGCAAAGAGGTCAGCCAGCGGTAGGGCAACGGCATCATGCCGCCTGTGCCCAGTAAACATACGTCTAACATTCTTGTATCAATCCTCTATCTGAATTTGAAATCCGGATACCAGCTCGTCATAGCAGTCCTCACAGAGATCAAAACAATCCACCCGATTGTCCTTCCTGGAGTGATAACCCCATCGCTTTTCCACTTCCAGCACATCTTCTGCAGGGATCCCGCCGATCACCGGTATCTCTTTTCCACATTTATTGCAAATAATCTTTTCCAGTTTTTCTGTCTGTCTTTGTTCTGTACAATATTGGCGCATATGCATTCCTCCTGTAACTCTTTTTCTTTTTTCATTCGTCCTGCCACGCCTTTATTATATCCTCCGCAACTGCCGGATTCCTAGTGGAAACTGCTGTCAGCATTTCCAGTTCTCTTTCATTCTTTCCGTCTATTTTCCAAGAACTCTGCTCATCAGCACCGCATCCTCAGCCGGATCTGCATAATAATTTTTCCGCAGCCCATCCTTTACAAACCCTTTCTCCTGGTAGAAAGAAACGGCATCCTGGTTGCTTTCCCGCACTTCCAGCATAAGCTTCGTTACGCCCATCTCTTCACAGACATTTTCCAGTTCCAGAAGCATATGGCCGGCCACCCCCTGCCTGCGGCTCTCTTTTCTGACGGCGATCCGCAAGATCTCTCCTTCTTCCGGCACCAGAGAAGCGACAAGATAACCCAGAAGTTCCCCGTCTTTTTTCGCTGTGATCACGGCCGTACTCTTCTGATCCAGAGTCTTGGCAAGAGAAGATTCGCTCCAGGCATCCGGGAATATCTCCTGCTCAAGCCTGGCGATCTTGGGAACCTCTTCCTTTCCTGCATAGCCGATCTCCAGCTCATCCAGATCCGCAAGATCCCGGATCAGAGCGTCAACAGACTCTTCTTTTGTCGCCCAGCTGGTGCAGAACCGCACTGCCGAATGGGTTCTGTCTACCCTCTCCCAGAAATTATAGACATATTTTTCCTTCAGCCGTCCCAGATGTGCGTTTGGGATCACCGGGAACTGCTGGTTTGTATAAGAATCGAACAACAGCGGATATCCCTTTTTGAGGAAAGCCGCTTTTAATTTCATCGCCATCCGGTCCGCATGATCGGCAATCTGAAAATAGAGTCCGTCGGTAAATAGCGTTTCAAACTGAAGTCCCAGAAGCCTTCCCTTCGCCAGCATGGCCCCTTTCTGCTTGATCATATAGCGGAAATCTTTGGCAATGGCCGGATCTGTGATCACCACCGCTTCTCCAAACAACGCCCCCACCTTGGTTCCGCCGATATAGAAAACGTCTGTATACTGCGCGATATCCGGCAGCGACAGATCCGAAGCTTCCGACATCAGGCCATAGCCCAGTCTTGCCCCGTCCAGGAAAAGCGGAAGTCCGAGACTCCGGCAGGTCTGATATAGCGATTTTAGTTCTTCTTTGGTATACAGCGTCCCGTTTTCTGTGGGATGAGAAATATACACCATTCCCGGCTGCACGATATGTTCTCTGCTGCCATCCTTCCAGTGGCTTTCCAAAGCCTTCCGGATCTGTGAAGCACGGATCTTTCCATCCGCACTGGGAAGAGTCAGCACCTTGTGTCCGGTCGCCTCCACAGCGCCCGTTTCATGCACATTGATGTGTCCGCTCTCTGCAGACAAAACACCCTGATAAGGCCGTAAAATGGAACTGATCACTGTAAAATTGGTCTGAGTGCCGCCCACCAGGAACTGTACATCCGCCTCCGGCGCCTGGCAGGCCTGGCGGATCAGGGCTCTTGCATGTTCGCAGTATCCATCCTCTCCATAACCGATCGTCTGCTCCAGATTCGTCTCCAAAAGCCGATCCATAATCTTTGGATGAGCTCCTTCCGTATAATCACATTGAAACTGTATCATGTTCCATCCGCTCCTTTCTCTCCCTCTCTGCCTGGGATACCCGCAGATAATCAGGTCTGTGCTGCGCCGCCGTCTCTGTCTTTCCTTCCGCATAATACCGCAGCGCCAGCGCCCCCACAGAGGCGGCCCTCTGCCGGTTCATATGAGCCGGGGCAAACCGGATCTTTTCTCCTTTCAGGAGCTCTTCTTCCAGCCGCCTGCGAAACACCGGCACGCCATCTCCCAGAAATGTCACTTCTTCCCCGTAGTGCTGCAGCTTTTCCGCCAGTTCTTCGATACTGACTGCCATCTGATCTTCCACAACTTCCAGCCGTTCCCCGTCCGGAAATCGGTAAATCCCGGTGTAAACCTGCCCTCTTCGGGCATCCATCACAGGACAGATGATCCCGCCCACACCACAAAGATTATAAGCCAGCCCCTCCAACGTGGGCACCGGCACCAGCGGCTTAGCAAGGGCAAGCCCCAGTCCTTTGGCCGTGGCAGAGCCGATGCGAAGCCCTGTAAAAGATCCCGGTCCCGCCGCCACTGCGACAGCGTCAATGGACGCAAGATCCAGCTCCGTCATCTTTGCCACCTCATCCAGCATCGGCAGCAGCGTCTGAGAATGCGTCTTCTTATAATTCACCGTATATTCTGCGATGGTCTTTGCATCTGCGCCGTCTTCCGCGCTTTCCACCACAGCCACTCCGGCCACCAGGCCCGAGCTGTCCAAGGCTAATATTCGCATATACTGATCCTCCGATAATCAAATCCTTTTTCTGCCTCTTTTTCGATCGTTACTTCTGTATAATGTTCCGGCAGGATTTCCCGGATCAGGTCTGCCCACTCGATCAGGCACACCCCGTCTCCGTAAATATAATCCTCATAGCCGATCTCTTCCATCTCTTCCACATCCCCGATCCGGTAAACATCAAAATGATAGAAGGGCAGACGCCCTTCCTCATATACCTGTACGATCGTAAATGTGGGGCTGCTGACCGGTTCTGTCACTCCAAGCCCTGCTGCAAAGCCCTTGGTAAACACTGTCTTTCCCACGCCGAGATCACCGATCAGCGTAAACACCTGGCCGGCCTGTGCTTTTTCTCCCATTCGCCTGCCAAGCTCATATGTCTCTTTTTCCTGATATGTCTCTGTCACCATTCCCGATCTCTCCACATCTTTCGCCAAACTATGTCCGGATCTTCACCGCTGACGGCGGCATAAACTTCCGGATCAATGCAAGGATTTCTTCCTTTTTTTCTCCGATCTGATCCACCGGCAGGATCACCGCCCGTTTTTCCCCGTCATATATGATCAGATTCTTTCTGGTCAGAACTGCCTTCTGAAACACGTCCCACTCCGCTTTTCCACTGTCATAAGAAGTAATGGTCTCAATGCCCTCTTCATCAAACTTATAGCACACTTCCAGCACAAGATCGTCCGATTTTTCCATCTGTTTTGCCACTCTTCTGCGGATATAAAGGGGAAATGCTCCCAGGATCAGCGCCGCAAACACCAGGAACAGCCCCATCATAGGATAATCCTTCCTCATAAAAAACGCCACGGCAAATCCCACGTTCAGCGCTCCAAGACCTACGGCCACTCTCCCCGGAGAGCCGGAATAAATGTGATAAAACATAAAATCCGTCATGTTGTCCACATTCATTTTTACCTTTACTTCTACCGGCATGTTACGCCTCCCTTCCGGTTAAATAGGCTCCGGCATACTGTCTTGCCAGTTCCTGCATCCTTTCAAACTGCTGCTCCATCTCTTCCACCAGGCGAAACTGGGTGCGGGCACGCACCAGATTATGTTCCGGATATGCAGTCTTAAAATAAGTGTCGCCCTCCAGATAATCCGTGAGAAAGCGCATGCCACATTCCAGTGTCATGAGCCTTGCGCCCCAGGGAAGACTCTCCACCTCCTCGGGCGTCAGCACTTCTCCCGCAGCCTCCAGATATCCCTTAACATAAGCTTCATACAGATCCAGATCAAAATGCACCAGATCCAGATTTTTCTCATCTTCTGCCCCGGTGGTCGCTCCGGACCGGATGGAATCTCCAAAATCATTGGCCGCAAGCCCTGGCATAATGGTATCCAGATCGATAATGCACAATCCTTTTCCCGTCTCACTGTCAAACAAAATATTATTCAGCTTGGTATCATTGTGCGTCACCCGCAGAGGAAGCTTTCCCTCTTCCTGCTGGCGCACCAGCACGCTGCAGTCTTCTTTTCTTGCCTTTACAAATGCAACCTCCGGTTTGCAGGTATAAACTCTGTTCTTCAAATCCCGGTCCACTGCTTTTTGGAACGCTTCATAGCGTTTTGCCGTATGATGAAAATCCGGGATCGTCTCTTTTAATTCCGAAGCCGGATATGCGATCAGCTGTTTCAAAAAATGTCCGAAACTATTCCCCGCCTCATAGAGCTGCCCCGGATTTTCCACCAACTGATAGCACTCGGAATCCGGAATAAAGTTATAGCATCTCCAGGGCTCTCCCTCACTGTCCTCAAAATAATTCAGTCCGCTCTTCGTCTTAATATAGGAAAGGGTCTCCCGGTCCGGATCTCCCCCTTCTCTGCGGATCACACCGCGCATGTACTCGGTCACGCCGAAAATATTGTCCATCACCCCTGCCGGATCCTTAAACACATTGCTGTTGACCCGCTGAAGCACATAGGCCAGCTGATCCTCCCCTTCCTGAGACGGCATATACACCGCGTAGGTCTCATTGATATGCCCTGCCCCAAAAGGCTTTACATAGCTGCACCGCGGGCCAAATCCAAAGGCATAGATGGCATCCTCCAGGTTCCGGTCACTGACGCCGTCAATCTTTCTGCGGGTAGAAAAGATCACCTCTCCTGCTTCCACTTTGCGCTTGGAGGCGATGGTGCAATTAGACTTCACCACGCTGCCAAGGCCAATGTGCGCCCCGCTTGCAATATAAGAATCATGATCGATCACCGCGCCGCTGTTGATCAGCACCCCGTGCTCCACTACCGTGTGCGTATTTACTACCGCCCGGTGCAGCACGAAGCTTCCCTGTCCGATCGCCGCACTTTTGCTCACCACCGCCGACGGATGGATGATGGCCGGCACCTGATATCCCGCCTCCATCAGTCTCTCAGTCCAGTACAGCCGCATACCGTTATCTCCCAGCGCTGCAACCGCACTTTCATATTCTCCAAGAAATGCCTGATAATCACAGCTCTTTCCTACTACTTCCGGATCTTTTGCCGCATCATCCAGAAACGATACCTTTTCATATCCAAGCTCCAGAGCGGTCTCCCTGATCATATGTCCAAGTCCGCCGGCGCCTAAAATCAATAAACTTTTCATCTGTTCTCCCTCAACTTCATTTCTAAACCACAACCACATACCGGATTGCACTTATGTGCAATCATTATACCACAAGCGCAGGGAAGGAAGCGACGCCGCAGGCGGCATTTACTTCCCAAGCCGTGGCTTGCCGGTAGAATCCCCGCGCAGCGGGGCGGCCCAATACAATTGGGCCTGATTGCACTTATGTGCAATCATTATACCACGCGCGCAGGGAAAAAAACAATAAAAAAGGAACGGCAACGCGGATCTCTTCGCACTGCCGCTCCTGGTGAGAGAATGGCCTTATTTATAAACGCACTCTGCTAGTGCATCTTCAGAACCGGACTGATCTTCTTGTAGATCAGAAATACGATCAAAGAGACCAGCACTCCTTTTAACAGATTAAACGGCGCCACTGCAAAAAGCACGAAGGTGCCAAGGCTTGTGATCGCCCCGTTGACTGCAGTTCCCATCTCAACCAGCCCGTCAATCGGCATCCCAAAGGCTACCGCATAGGTAGGCAGCAACACAAATGCATTCAGGAAGCATCCCACCACCGTCATAAATACGGTTCCGGCTGCCATGCCAAGGATCGCCCCTGTCCTGGTTTTCTTATATCGGTAAATCAGCGCCGCCGGAACCACCAGCGAACAGCCGATCAGGAAATTGGCAACTTCACCCACTCCCGCTGTCGTCGTTCCATTTACGGCAAAGTTTAAAAGAATTTTCAAAAATTCAATGGCTACGCCTGCCAGCGGCCCCATGGCAAAACATCCCACCATAACCGGCACTTCACTGAAATCAATCTCATAAAACGTGGGGGCAAACGGCAGCGGGATCTCAAACAGCATCAGCACCACCGCAATCGCGGACAACATGCCCACCTGGGCCATCTTTCTTACCCGGTTCCTGGATCCTGCATTTGCTCGTTTTACTGCTTCTGTACTCATATTTCTTCCTCTCCTTTTTGTTCTCTTTACTCTTCTGTCAGAAAGAAAACCTTCCCGGAACTGTGGATCGTCGCTATCATAAAAACGGCCCCGGCATCTGTCATACCGGGGCCGGATCTTTTGAATCCTGCAATCACATCACTCTTCTCTCATCCAGACTGTACTGTCGGTTCCGGAATCACACCGGATCAGCCGCAAAATGCGGGTCGCGGACTCTACCGCCGGTTGGGACTTTCACCCGACCCCGAAGAAGTTTCTTTTTTTACAAAAATTATTATAACTCCTTGCAATATTGATTTCAAGAATTTTTTCAATATCACAAATCCATTTTTCCGAACATATGTTTGCTTTTTTGATTCTTTTGTATTATACTGGTTATAACGAGGCACACTAAATCCGGAAAAATACTTTTGCCCCACTTCAAAGAAAGGAATCGCATCCATGAAGCACACAGCAACCGCTCCGAACCGTCCGGCCTCTACTTATATGGCCATTGACCTGAAAAGCTTTTATGCCTCCGTAGAATGTGTAGAACGGGGTCTGGATCCACTGACTACCAATCTGGTGGTGGCAGACCCCTCCCGCACAGAAAAAACCATCTGCCTGGCAGTCTCTCCTTCCCTGAAAAAGTACGGCCTGTCAGGACGCAGCCGGCTCTTTGAAGTGCAACAGGCACTGGAAAGGGTGAAAAAGCAGACCGGCAAAACCGTACCTTACATCACCGCCCCTCCGCGAATGGCCCTCTACATGCAGTATTCCGGACGGATCTACGCCGTTTATCTCAAATACGTCAGCGCCGAGGATATTCATGTTTACTCCATTGATGAATGTTTTCTGGATGTAAGCCGCTATCTTTCCCTCTACCAGATGGGCGCCCGTCAGCTGGCCAGGACAATGATAAAGGATGTGCTTCACACCACCGGCATCACCGCCACTGCCGGCATCGGTCCTAACCTCTATCTCTGCAAGATCGCCATGGATATCATGGCCAAACATGCTCCTGCAGACGCAGACGGAGTGCGGATCGGCGAGCTGGATGAAATGTCCTACCGCTACCTGCTCTGGGACCACCGGCCTCTCACAGACTTTTGGCGGATCGGACAGGGCACTGCCGGCGCACTGGAAAAACGGCGTATCTTTACCATGGGAGATCTGGCCCGGGCCTCCCTCACACAAGAAGAATGGCTCTACCGGACTTTCGGCATTGACGCCGAACTTCTCATTGACCACGCCTGGGGGCTGGAACCCTGCACCATGGCTGACATCAAACGCTACCGCCCAGGCAGCAATTCTCTGGGCAGCGGCCAGGTACTCCAACAGCCTTATCCCTGCGCCAAAGCCCGGATCATCGTCCTGGAAATGACCGACGAACTAATCCTGAAGCTGACAGAACGGGAAGCTGCCACTGACTCCATCACCCTTCACATCGGTTATGAACGCTCCGGCCGGGGCAACCCGCAGCCAGCCCATGGAACCGCCAATTTGGGGACCCCCACAGCCAGTTCCCAGAAGATCCGGCAGGCAGTCCTTGCACTCTACGACCAGATTATTGATCCGGAACTTTCCATCCGCCGGATTACCATTACCGCCAACCGTATTGTCCCGGACAGTTATCAGCAGTATGATCTGTTTTCTGATCCCGGACAGCTGGAAAAAGAAAAAAATCTTCAGCGCATCACGCTGGAGATTAAGAAAAAATACGGAAAAAATGCGATTTTTAAAGGCACCAGTCTGCAGGACGGGGCGACCGCCCGGGAACGAAACCGGCAGATTGGCGGCCATCGTGCCTGAACGGCACATTCCCAAAACAGAAAGAAGGCATCTATAATGAAAGCTCCCCCGGCGAAAGCCGCCCTTATTTACAGCGACATTATCCACAAATCAAGGCCGGACAGCCCACAGTCCCGGCTCCGTCATCCCCGCATGCCGGTGGCGGACCGGGCCAAGATCTTTGCGCCCTTTGCCGCCCTGACAGGGTTTGAGAAAATAATCGAGGCCGAAAATATCAAAGCCGGCGCAGAAGATGAAATACACACCAGCCGGCCAGCGCGCCCAGTACGTTATTGAAAATATCGTCAAATTCAAACAGCCCCAGCCGAAAATAATATTGACTGAACTCCACCATTCCGCTAACCATACCTGCAATAAGAAACGCCGCCCAAAACGGACACTTTCGCAAAGCATCCGTAATCACGAATCCCAGAGGGAAAAAGAGCAGGATATTATTCAGAATTTCCATCCCCATCACCACACTTTTCCCAAAGATCCAGGATTTATATGACCAGAAAAGTTCCAGCTCATACCGCCTGTCCGCCCCGGTTTCCCGAAACAAAAGCGTAAACCATAAGATCCCTGCCAGCTCCACCAAAAGACTTACCAGCGCCGCCGGCTGTCTGAGACGATTGAGGAAACGAATGTCCAGCCAGTGCATGAAAAAAAGATACAAAACAACAAACGCCGCAATAAAAATCAGCAACGCTTTATATTTCTCTATATAAAGACCAAGAAACCAGACCGCTTTTGAAGCCAGAGCGGTCAGAAGCTCCTTCCCTGTCACCCGGATCACTCCCCTTTCGTTTTGTTTACTCCCAGAAAAAATGCCAAACTGCCGGGAAGCCGTGCTGTATCCCTGTACTGGCACATATTCCCGGCAGCTGCCACTTTTCTATTTCTGAAATTTCCCCTGACACAATCGGTCCGGACTATTTCATAACAATATTGATAATCTTCTTCGGTACATAGATTTCTTTGATCACATTTCCGGTGAGCTTATCCGCGATCGCCGCTTTTCCGGCTGCAATGGCGTCTTCCTTGGAAATGTCCGCGGAAATAGAGATAACGGCTCTGGTCTTGCCGTTGATCTGTACCGGCACTTCTACCTCGTCATCCTTCATGGCTTCCTCATCGTAGGTGGGCCATCCAGCGCGGAATACACTGCCTTCGTGTCCCAGCTGCTCCCAGATCTCTTCTGCGATGTGCGGCGCAAACGGCGACAGCAGCACTGCCATGGTGGACAGGGTTTCTTTATCGATCCCGCCTTCTTTCTTGGCAATCTCGATCAGGTTATTGTTATGCTCCATGAATCCGGAGATAGCCGTATTCAGGCTGAAGCTTTCCAGACGGGTGGTAATGTCGTATACCAGTCTGTGGCGTTCCTTGATCATCTCTTTGGTTGCCTTGACATCGACTTCTTTGCTGTCCTGTACCAGATTCCACAGACGTTTCAGGAAACGGTTGACGCCGTCGATTCCCCGGTCGTCCCACTCTGCATCCAGCTCCGGCGGTCCTACGAACAGCTCATACATTCTAAGAGAGTCGCATCCGTAGTCTCTGACCAGATCGTCCGGAGAAACCACATTCCCTTTGGATTTACTCATCTTAATGCCGTTCTTTCCGGTGATCATTCCCTGGTTGAACAGCTTGTGGAAAGGCTCGTCAAAGTCTACCACACCGATATCGCACAGGAATTTGGTGTAAAATCTTGCGTACAGCAGATGAAGCACCGCATGCTCCACGCCGCCGATGTACATATCTACCGGCAGCATCTCGTCTGCTTTTTCTCTGGATACCAGTTCTTTGTCATTGTGATTGTCCACATAACGCAGGAAGTACCAGGAAGATCCTGCCCACTGGGGCATGGTGTTGGTCTCCCGTTTGGCGTCCGCCCCGCAGACCGGACATTTGCAGTTTACCCAGTCGTCGATGGCTGCCAGCGGAGATTCTCCGGTTCCGGTAGGCTCGTAGGACTCTACCTCCGGCAGGCGAAGCGGCAGTTCCTCTTCCGGCACCGGCACATTGCCGCAATGCGGACAGTGGATGATCGGGATTGGCTCTCCCCAGTATCTCTGCCGGGAGAATACCCAGTCGCGCAGCTTGTAGTTGACAGTCGCACGTCCGATCCCTTTTTCCTCAATAATATGAGGGCCTTCTTTTTTCAAGACAGAAGATTCCATTCCGTTCCATTCACCGGAATTAATCATGATCCCGGACGCTTCGGTGTAAGCTTCGGTCATATTTTCAATCTCTTTGCCGTCCTTTGCGATGACCTGAACGATCGGAATGCCGAACTTTGTCGCAAACTCAAAGTCACGGTCGTCATGGGCAGGCACGCACATGATGGCTCCGGTACCATAATCAGCCAGTACATAATCAGACAGCCAGATCGGCACCTTCTTGCCGTTGATCGGATTGATGGCATAGCTTCCGGTAAACACACCGGTCTTTTCCTTATCCTGCATCCGGTCTACGTTAGACTTCATGGATGCTTCATAAATGTATTTTTCTACCGCTTCTTTTGTCTCATCTGTAGCCAGCTCTTTTGCCAGTTCATGCTCCGGCGCCAGCACCATAAAGGTAGCACCGTGAAGAGTGTCCGGTCTGGTGGTGTAGACCGTGATCTTCTCATCTCTTCCTTCGATGGGGAAATCCACCTCGGCGCCGTAAGATTTACCGATCCAGTCGGTCTGCATCTTCTTTACCTTCTCCGGCCAGTCCAGCTTATCCAGATCCTGGAGGAGACGTTCTGCGTATGCGGTGATCTTCAGCATCCACTGGCGCAGATTCTTCTTGGTCACCTCAGCGCCGCAGCGTTCGCATTTTCCATTTACAACCTCTTCATTGGCAAGGCCGGTCTTACAGGACGGGCACCAGTTGATCGGAAATTCCTTCTCATAGGCAAGGCCTTCCTTAAACATTTTTACAAAAATCCACTGGGTCCATTTATAATAGTCCGGATCTGTGGTGTTGACCTCGCGGTCCCAGTCATAGAGAGCCGCGATCTGGTTGATCTGCTCTTTGATGTGCTTAATATTCTCAGCCGTGGAAACAGCCGGGTGCACGCCCATCTTGATGGCGTAGTTCTCTGCCGGAAGACCGAACGCATCCCATCCCATGGGGTGGATCAGATAGTAGCCCTGCTGCAGCTTATAACGACTCCAGACATCGGAGATCACATAACCTCTCCAGTGTCCTACATGAAGACCGTTGCCAGAAGGATACGGGAACATATCCAGACAGTAATACTTCTCTTTTTTGTTTCCATTTTCATCTACTTTGGTGTTGACCGGGTTCTTTTCCCAGATGTCATGCCATTTTTTCTCGATTGCCTTATGGTTATAAGGTACTTTTGACATTGTTTCACTCCTCACTTTCTGATGACATATGAAAAGCCTTTCCATCTCTGAAGAGACGAAAAGGCTTAATTTCCGTGGTACCACTCTTTTTCACATGGACGGATCGCCCATATGCACTCGTTGCCTCCTGTAACGGGAAGTCCCGCTTCTGCCTACTTACTGCACGGTTCAGCAGAAGAACTCCGAGGCCAGTTGGGAGATTACGCTTACTGCCTCGCACCACCCGGCAGCTCTCTGAAAACGACAGGCTCTTACTATTCCTCTTCTTCGTCTTTTCTTTTTAAGATTTCTTACTTATTATAAGAAGAACATTAAAATAAGTCAAGCAATATTTTCACCCGGGTAATCTGATGGAAAACACATTTTCTGGTTGTTCCATACCCCGCTTTCGTGTATAATGGATATAAGTTAATCGTACTGAGGTTTTCAGTAAATAAGATACATAAAGGAGAGTGTTTACCATGGTAAATTTATTAACAGGCCCGAAAGGCACAGGAAAAACACAGATCATGATTGAAAAGGCCAATGAAGCGGCAAAGAAGTGCAACGGAAACGTTGTATTTATCAAAAAAACTCACCGTGATACCACGAGTGTAGACTTCAATATCCGCACCATCTGCATGGACGACCTTCCGGCCATCAAGAACACGGACAATTACATTGGCTTTTTATATGGAATGTACAGTTCCAACCACGATATCGAATGTGTATTTATCGATGGCATCCTGAAACACGCTAATATCAGTATTCAGAATCTTCCCGCAGTGATCGCTGCTCTGAAAGACATTTCCAAAGAATGCGGCATCGACTTCTATGTAAGCGTAAGCGCTGAAAAATCCGAAGTAGAAGGCGTGATCGGCGAAGGTTGCTGCTATCTGAATTAGGAGACACTCTCTGACACCAGGAAGAGACCAGTCACCGGAAGCGTCACAGCGCGCCTTCCGGGATTGCAAGTGGTCGCCAGGGTTCCGGCAAGTCCGGACTTTGGCCTGTCACCAATACCAGAAACCGCCAGGCGGATAAGCCTGGCGGTTTTTTATACACCGTAAACAAATTTTTCAGCTCGTTTTAGAGAATCATCTCATACACCAATACGGTCAGCGGCATGGTGACAATACAGAATACCACCGACATCACATTGATCACACTCGCATATCGCACATCCTGGTCGTAAACCTGTGCCAGCTGAGTGATCATGGCCGCCACCGGAGCTGCCACTGCGATCAGCACGATCATCAGGATATACTCAGTGTCCGCATGAGGGATCATCCTTCCGACAAATCCCAGACCTATGGCAAATATGACAGGGATCAGCACCAGACGGATCAGGCAGATCAGATAGGGACGTTTCTGCCGGAACACCCATTTCAGATCTACATCTCCGATCACCATACCGATCACCAGCATACTGGTAGGCGTCACCACGTTACTGAATCCGGCCACACAGGTGTCCAGGATCAGCGGCAGCCGGATCCCGCCGATAAAAAGCAGAAGGCCGATGGCCAGAGCGATCATATTCGGATTCAAAAGAATGCTTTTGATATCTGTCTCCTGCTTTCCTTTCAGCACGCTGACGCAGTGGGTCCAGGTCAGGATATTCTGTACCAGCAGAAACGCAGTGGTATAGAAGACCCATTCTTCTCCCAACACCGCGCTGACCAGAGGGATCACCAGATATCCTGCATTGGTATAAATAATAGACACCTTTTCGATACGGTTAAATCCCAGAGGCTTTCCCAAAAGCCACACTACCACGATCATGAAAATATGGGCCGCCGCAGCCGCGACTACTGCGATCGCAAGTCCTGCCGCCGTCCGCTGTGTAAGCTCGATCTGAAATGAGTCTATCATCACGCAGGGAAAACAGATATAGATCACCAGATTGGACAGAACTTTACTGTCCTCCACCTGAAAAAATCCAGTTTTTACGATTACATACCCGATCGCCATCATCAAAAAGATGACGACGATCTGTTCCCCCAGCAAAAGACTTAATTCCATACTATAACCCCGCTTCTGCCGTGGGCAATTCCAGGGCAGTCACCGTATTGGTTTTCTTTCCTTCTTTATATTCCAGCGTTATTTCCATGCCCGGCTCCACACGGATCACGTCAATAAATTCTGCCACCGGCACGTCAAAGATAGCGTCCGAACCTTCCACCATCAGATAATAATGGGAAGATCCTTCCAGAACCGCCTGTGCGACTTTTGTGACTTTGCCGGTCAGCGTCTCTTCTTCCCGGGTATCCTGCTCCACTTCCTTGATGCCATTGCCAAGCAGCAGCTCCAGATAATTGTCCTCACACTGACTGATACTGTCGCCGATCGCCACGATCTGGTACTGCTGTACATTGACCATGGCATATTTTTTCACCAGACCGGCCGAGTCTTTCAAAGACAGCAGATAAGTAGGTTCATCGGAAATATTTAAAAGCAGCGGGAAGGTCGCCTTATACTGCAGGTTCTGCACCTGACCTTCCGCAGACGACATGGCGGCCGCTTCTGTGGCGCCTTCCACCTCATAATATCTGGTCTCCATGGTCCTCTGGTTGGAAAGGACAAATCCCACATTCGACTGATCCTGATTCACACTGGTCACGCCGGTGTACATCCACACATCGTCATCCAGCGCCAGATAATTATAACCGTCCGTAGTCTTCAGGCAGTCCTTCTGGCTAAGCACACTGTTTAAAAATCCGTGTTTCAGCGTTCCATAGTAATCAAAGAGCTGCACCAGAAGATCTGCAGAATAGGCCCGGTCTACCCACTGTGGCACATCTTCAATCTCATAAGTAGTCATCTCACCGGTGACTGCATTACAGATCACCACTTTTCCTACCGTCTCCCCGCCGAACAATCCGATGTTAAACTTCTTCACCGGAGCGATCCAGTACGGAACGCCTTCTTCATCAATCTCAAAACTTAATTCCCCGTAAATGTATGTCGGATGAGCGAACCGAAGATGCCGGTAAATATTCCGGTTAAAATGCTCGCTGGTAGTATATTTGATCCCTTCCTCAAGCTGCACCAGCTCAGTGGTCTGATCCGCCATGTTGATCCGGATATAGGCAGGGATCCCTTCCGAGCGGTTGGTAAACCACTTGATGATGCTGGCATACTTAAGAGGCGTTACCCGGTAGGGACGATCCTGATAATTAATCTGGCTGTAGATATCATCCACATCAAACTGAGACACCATATCTACCATGCTTCCCATCTTCCGGTCTCCTAAGATCACCGCTGTATCCCGGTCCAGAATAGGGATCTTCTCATAAGGAAGTTCTTCGATATCCTCTGTAAACTCCCCTTCTTCCACTGTCATCAGCTGCTGGTATTTCTTCGCATTGACGATAGGGGAAGACAAAAGAGTTCCCACCAGATAAATAACACCAAGACCCAGGATCATGACCCCGAATCCTTTTAACACCTTATTGTGCCGGAGTTCTGTCACATCAGGCCGCTTTCTTCCTATATAAAGAGCCGCCAGGACCACCAGCAGGATCAGCACGCCAAACCAGGTCTCAGATGAATGCAGATTGACTGCCGGCAGAGCAGCGTAATAATAGATGCCTGCCGCCAGAAGCACGATCAGCGCGATCAGTAGTTTCTTTTTCCCTTTCATGAAAACCTCCGTCTAAAACTTATTTCTGCGGAAAGGAATGGTAAAAAGCAGCAGGAAGGGGAAGATCTCCAGTCGTCCCGCCAGCATATCAAAACAGAACACCAGCTTGGACAGCCAGGAAAACTCCGCAAAGCTTCCCAGAGGCCCTACCAGCTCCATTCCGGGTCCTACGTTTCCAATGGTCGTAAGAACTGCAGAAAATGTTGTGGTAAAATCAAAGTTATCGGCCGACACCACGATCACCGACAGCATAAAGATCAATGCATAGGCAGCCAGGAACACAAATACTACCCGCACCACATCTCCGCTTACTTTCTTACCGTTGACCCGGATAATATTGACTGATTTGGGGTGGATCAGCTGCATGACTTCCCGCTTGATCCCTTTCACCGCCATAATGAGGCGGGACACCTTGATACCGCCGCCGGTAGAAGAAGCACAGGCACCCACTACCATCAGGAACATCAGAATGGTCTGGGACAGCCACGGCCACTCTACATAATTGGCCGTAGCATATCCAGTGGTGGTGATAATAGACGCCACCTGGAAAATCGCATAGCGGAAAGAGGTTACCGGATTCCCGTAGATATAATTAATATTTACGGTAATGATCAGCGCCGACGCAAGGATGATCCCCAGATATGTCCGCAGCTCTTCATTTTTCCACACCGGCTTAAACTCCCGCAAAAGCAGAAGATAATACAGGCTGAAATTGACGCCAAACAGGATCATAAATATGGTGATCACTGCGTCAATATAGGCGCTGTCAAAATGCGCCACGCTGACCGCATAATTGGAGAATCCTCCTGTTCCGGCTGTTCCAAATGTATGGATAAGACTGTCAAACAGATTCATGCCGCCAAAAAGGAGTAAAACCACCTGGATAATGCTAAGTCCCAGATACATGCCATAAAGAATCCTGGCATTGGTCTTCATTTTCGGCGCCAGCTTATCCTTCTCCGGTCCGGGCACCTCTGCCCGCATCAGCACCATGGAGTTCTTGTCAAAAGATGTCAGCACCATAACAAACACCAGCACTCCCATGCCGCCTACCCAGTGGGTAAAGCTCCGCCAGAACAGCATGCCCTGTGGCAGCGCTTCCACATCCACAAGGATGGTGGATCCAGTCGTAGTAAATCCGGACACCGTTTCAAAGAGGGCGTCGATATAATTGGGAATGCAGCCGGAAAGTGTAAATGGCAGCGCGCCGAACATGGACCACAGGATCCAGGCGCATGCAACGACTACCATTCCTTCTTTTCCATAGATGTCCGACTGTTTCGGCTTCTTTCTTCCTGCCAGCAGATAGATCACTGCAAGCACTGCCGCCGGGATCAGAAAATAAATGCCTTCCGTCTCCCTGTAAAGCAAAGAGACAAACGCAGGAAGCAGAAGCAACAGCGCTTCTACTCCCAGCATCTTGGCCAATATGTATCGTATCATTTTCGTATTCATTACTTTTCTCCCGGTCTCCTCTATGCAAGTATGTCACTGAACTGATTGATCATCTGATTGGTCGTCACAACTACAACGCTGTCCCCCACTTCCAGATGGTCATTTCCGTTGGGGATAATAATCTTGCGCTTTCTTCCAATGCAGGCGATCAGATAATTTTTCTTTGTGGGAAGGTCTTTCAGAGGCACATTGGTGATCTCACATTCCTTCCTTATAATAAATTCCATGGCTTTTACCCTGCCGCCCAGCAGCTGGTACATAGCTTCCACATTAGCGCTGGCATAAGAATTGTTGCGGGCAACTACATAACTCATGATCTCATCCGCTGTTGCGCTCTTGGCAGAAATGATACTGTCAATGCCCATGTCTTCCACCATCTGCGCCCTGGAATCTTCATTGACTTTTGCGATAATCTTCGGCACTCCTCTGGTCTTTGCAAACAGGGACAGGATGATGTTTTCCTCGTCCATTCCGGTAAGCGCCACCAGGGCATTGCACTCTTCCAGTCCTTCTTCGATCAGAAGTTCCTGATCCGTGGCGTCTCCGTGGATCACTGTAGCCCGCGGCAAAAGTTCGCACAACTCTTCGCAGCGTTCCTTTTTCTTCTCAATGATCCGCACCTGCATTCCCGCCTGCAGAAGCTGCGCCGCCAGATAATAACACATGTGGCCGCCGCCGCAGATCAGCACTTTGCGAACTTTCCGGTTCTTCTTTCCCAGAGCCTTGAAAAAGCTCTCCAGATCCTGGTGTCCTGCTGCGATGTGCATCTTATCTCCGGCCTGCAGGACAAAACTTCCATCCGGGATATAAATGTCATCTGCGCGCTTCACCGCACATATCAGCAGTTTGATCTGGTACTTCCGGTAGAGATCTGCCAGCGTCATGCCCACGATATGGCTGTCTTCCTGCAGCTTATACTCTACCAGCTCCATCTTTCCTTTCATAAATGTCTCCACCTTGCTGGTCTCCGGAAACAGTAATACTCTGGCAGCCTCATTGGCTGCGGCCAGTTCCGGATTGACCGCCATACTCAGGTGGAGATCCTCCTTCAGGATGCCGATCTGCCGGTAATACAGCGGATTACGCACCCTGGCAATGGTATGCTTCGCCCCCAGCCGTTTTGCGATCAGGCAGGAAAGCATATTCAACTCATCGGTAGACGCACATGCGATCACCAGATCCGCGTGAGGAACATCTGCCTGTCTCTGCACTTCGATGTCCACACCATTTCCGGTGATACAGAAAATATCCAGCTGATTCAGGGTCTCCTGAAGCTTGCCTTCATTCTGGTCGATCAGCGTCAGATCATAACCCTCTTCTGATAACTGGGCTGTCAGTTTATGCCCGACCTTTCCGTCTCCAATAATTACAATTTTCATTTTCTCTCTTTTAACCTCTTTTGCCAAATAATTGTAATGATAATGCGGGGCAAAAAACGAAATCTGTTCCAGACAGATCCGTTTCCGGCCCCACAGTATAGAGATTATAGCACTTTTGTTTCAAGAAAAAAAGCCCCAAAGGGCTTTTCTTCTTAATATTAATTTTTTGCTAAAAATCGGGCTTTACAGGGATTTTACACATCCTCTTCCGCGCGCTTTTTAATCTCAGCTTCCTGCACATCAGAAGGCGCCTGTTCATAACGCGCAAACTCGTAAGAATAGCTTCCTCTTCCTCCGGTCATGGAACGCAGCACCGTGCAGTATCCAAAGAGTCCGGTCATAGGAATGTCCGCCACAATCTCCTGTCTGCCGCCAGAAATCGGATTCATGCCAAGCACACGACCGCGGCGCTTATTCAGATCGCCCATTACATCTCCGGTATAGTCGTCCGGAACATCTACTTTAATGGAAGCAATCGGCTCTAAGAGGATCGGAGCAGCTTCCATAAATCCTTTCTTGAATGCCTGGATGGTAGCTGTCTTAAAGGCCATTTCCGAAGAGTCTACCGGATGGTAAGATCCGTCATATAAGGTGGCCTTTACACCCACTACCGGGTATCCGGCCAGAGGTCCTCTCTGTACAGACTCCTGCAGACCTTTTTCCACTGCCGGGAAATAGTTCTTGGGAACGGCTCCGCCCACAACAGTTTCTTCAAATACATAAGGCGTCTCCAGATCGCCGGAGGGTTCAAAGGTCATCTTTACATGGCCATACTGTCCGTGTCCGCCGGACTGCTTCTTATATTTGGTATCTACATCTGATTTTTTCTTGATGGTCTCCCGGAATGCAACCTTTGGCGTCTCCAGGGTCACTTCACATTTATACCGTTCTGCCAGCTTGCTGACAGCAATCTCCAGATGCTGATCCCCCATACCGTAGATCAGAGACTGACGGTTCTCGCTGTCATTCACCGCCTTTAATGTTACATCCTCTGCCATCATCTTCTGCAGCGCTTGGGATACTTTGTCTTCGTCTCCTTTATTCCTGGTCACATATCTCATATAGGTGTAGGGCTTGGAGTACTCGGTTCTTCCGTACAGGATCGGTGTAGTCTTGGTAGACAGCGTATCTCCGGTCTTGGTATTAGCCAGTTTACCGATGGCTCCGATGTCGCCTGCAAACAATTCGCTGACCTCTACCGGCTTATTACCGATCATAGTATAGATCTTGCCAAGCTTTTCATCCGCTTCTGAGTCTGCATTATAAAGAACATCCTCTCCTTTCAGCACGCCGGAGCACACTTTAATGAAGGAATATTTTCCAATAAACGGATCCACCATCGTCTTAAATACATAGGCGGTCTTTGCCTTTGCAAAGTCATAATTTGCTTCGTAAATCTCGTTTGTCTTGCGGTTAATGCCTGCACACTCTCTCCAGTCAGGACTCGGGAAAAATCTTACAATGTCGGACAGAAGGTTGGCAACGCCCTGTGCCTGGATGTTGGAGCCCATAGCCACCGGAACGATCGATCCCTCCATAACCTCGGTACGCATAGCGGCGCGGATCTCTTCTACAGAAAACTCTTCTCCTGCAAAATACCGCTCCATAAATTCATCGCTGGTCTCCGCCACTGCTTCCAGAAGCTTCTCCCTGTAGATTTCCAGATTGGGTTTGCAGTAATCGGGAATCTCACATTCTTCTCTCTGACCGATGCCGGTGTAGCGGCGGCCCGCATTCTTAATTACATTGACATAGCCCACCAGCTTTTCATTTTCACGGATCGGCTGGAAATGAGGCGCGATCACTTTGCCGTAACGATCTGTCAGATCCTGCACCACCTGGCGGAAGCTGGCGTCATCTACATCCATCTCTGTCACATAGATCATACGGGGCAGATTGTATTTATCGCAGAGATCCCAGGCCTTCTCCGTTCCTACTTCCACGCCTGCTTTTCCAGATACTACAATGACTGCCGCGTCCGCAACGCTGACTGCCTCTTCTACCTCTCCCACAAAATCAAAATATCCGGGAGTATCCAGAACATTGATCTTTGCTTTTTCCCATTCGATCGGCACCAGAGTAGTGCTGATGGAAAATTCACGTTTCTGCTCTTCTTTATCAAAGTCACTGATCGTATTTTTATCGGTCACCTTTCCCATACGATTTGTGGCTCCTGATACGTATGCCATAGCTTCGACCAGGCTGGTTTTTCCACATCCGCCGTGCCCGAGCAGGACTACGTTTCTAATTTCATCCGTTCTGTAAACCTTCATATTGTGCTGCCTCCTTATTGGTAAAATCTCATGTGTACATTGTACTAAAAATCTTCCAATATTACAACTGATTTATACATTTTTTACAACTTGTACGGCTTTTTTACTTTAAAGTGTCAAAGTGTTGACAAAGCAGCTTTTTTAAGGTTACAATAGACTTTGTATGATCTTCTGAATGATTTGAAAGGAATTTTTTCATAATGAAAACAAAAATCGGATTTATCGGCCTGGGTCTGATCGGCGGTTCTCTCGCAAAAGCCATCCGCCAGTATTACCCGGACTGTGAGATTGTAGCTTTCGATAAAAATAAGGAAACTCTGGCTCTTGCCACTCTGGAATCGGTCATCGATGTGGCGGCCACCTCCCTGGACGACAATTTCCGGGGCTGCCGCTATCTTTTCCTGTGCGCGCCGGTTTCCTCCAACAGAGCCTGTCTTAGACAGCTTTCCCGCTATCTGGATGAAGACTGTATCTTAAGCGATGTAGGCAGCGTAAAATCCGGCATCCACCAGGAAGCAGAATCCCTGGGAATCGGCAGTTCTTTTATCGGCGGACACCCGATGGCAGGATCTGAAAAAAGCGGATATGCCAACTCCAGAGCCATGCTTCTGGAGAATGCTTACTATGTGCTGACGCCCTCTGACCGGGTCCCTCCAAAGAAGATCCGGGAGTTCCAGGAATTTTTACAGGGATTAAAAACTCTCCCCATTCTTCTGGACGCCAAAACCCATGACTGGATCACCGGCACGATCAGCCATCTGCCCCATATCATTGCGGCCAGTCTGGTAGGACTGGTCCGGGACACGGATACCAAAGATGAGCGGATGAAGACTCTGGCAGCCGGAGGTTTTAAGGATCTGACCCGCATCGCCTCCTCCTCGCCGGTCATGTGGCAGCACATCTGTGAGGAGAATAAAGAAAACATTGCCCGGATCCTGGAGCTCTATATCCGGAGCCTGGAAACTGCGAGAGAACATATCTGTGCAGGCGATGGGAACTGGATATACCAGCTTTTTGAACAGTCCAGAAGTTACCGCAATTCCATCTCCGAGACATCTTCCGGTCCCATCAAGAAAGCCTACGCCGTCTACTGCGACATCATCGACGAGGCAGGCGGGATCGCTGCCATCGCCACCATCCTGGCATCCGGCGGCATTAATATCAAAAACATCGGCATCGTCCATAACCGTGAATTTGAAGAAGGAGTTCTGCGGATTGAGTTCTATGATGAGGCCGCTTCCAGAAAAGCGGCGGAACTTCTGCAGAAATACAGGTATATTGTCTATGAGCGTTAGAATCATCCAGCCGTCGCACAATTGCAAAGGAGAAATCCTGGTACCCGGGGACAAGTCCATCTCTCACAGAGCCGTTATGCTCGGTTCCGTGGCAAAAGGTACTACCAGGATCTCCCATTTTCTAAGCGGAGCGGACTGTCTGTCCACCATCTCCTGCTTCCGGAAACTGGGAGTCGCGATCGAAGCCAAAAAAGATCAGGTACTGGTATACGGGAAAGGCCTCCATGGCCTCCGGGCTCCAAAAGAGATCCTGGATACCGGGAACAGCGGGACCACTACCCGGCTGATTTCCGGAATCCTTGCCGGTCAGTCCTTTCCCTGCGTCCTTTCCGGGGATGACTCCTTAAATTCCCGTCCCATGGGGCGGATCATGACGCCCCTAAATCAGATGGGCGCCCACATTACCAGCATCGGCGGGAACGGCTGTGCGCCGCTTCGCATCGAGCCTGGCCCCTTGCAGGGAATCCATTACCAGTCCCCTGTGGCTTCCGCACAGGTAAAGTCAGCGGTCCTGCTTGCCGGACTCTATGCCAGCGGGGAAACTTCCGTAACAGAACCGTCCCTTTCCCGCAACCACACAGAGCTGATGCTGAAAAGCTTCGGGGCTTCTGTTTCGTCCTGCGTTCATCCGGACGGCTCTGCCACTGCCTGCGTGCTTCCCTGTGAAGAACTGTATGCCCGGGACATCCGGGTGCCGGGAGACATTTCTTCAGCCGCCTATTTCATTGCGGCCGGCCTCCTGGTCCCAGACTCTGAGATTCTGGTGAAACATGTAGGACTGAACCCTACAAGAGCCGGATTTTTAAAAGTCTGCCAGGATATGGGCGCAGACCTCACTCTTTTAAACCAGACTACCCAGGGCGGCGAAATGACTGCTGATATTCTGGTCTGCGGCTCCTCTCTTCACGGAACGGTGATCGAAGGCTCTCTCATCCCCACCCTGATCGATGAGATCCCCATCCTGGCCGTGCTGGCTGCTTTTGCCGACGGGAAAACGATCATCCGGGACGCTGCAGAACTAAAAGTCAAAGAAACTAACCGCATTGACACCGTAACAGAAAATCTGGCTGCCATGGGAGCTGATATCACCCCCACCGATGACGGCATGATCATCCGGGGCGGACGCCCCCTTCACGGCACAGACATCCATTCTTACCTGGACCATCGGATTGCCATGGCTTTCGCCATTGCGGCACTGACCGCAGACGGTTCCTCCTCCATTCTGGACAGCCAGTGCGTGGACGTATCCTATCCCGGATTCTTTTCGGAACTGGAACGACTCTGCGAACGCTGATCTGTCGATACGAATTAAGATTAAGAAAGAGAGCGCGCTCTATGAAAAAAACATCTGCGAAATCTCCCGTGATCACCAGGCTGATCATGGCCATGCCGGTATTGTCCGGCATCATGTGGGGGTCCGGCGGCATCTTTGTCCGCCGGTTCGACGCCCTTGGCATGGATAACTTTACCATGCTCTTTACCCGGATCATTGTAGCCGTCATCCTGCTGGGCGCCGGACTGTTTTTTTACGACCGGACCCTTCTGAAAATCCGCCCAAAAGACCTCTGGATATTCTTAGGAGGCGGGATCCTGGGCATGTTCGGCATCAACCTGACCTACAACGAAGCTATAAAACACGGGACGCTGGCTCTGGCCTCCGTGCTCCTTAGCATGTCTCCCCTTTTTGTGGTCACTTTTTCCGTGTTCTTTTTTCACGAGAAAATGACGCTGCAAAAAGGCGTCTGCATGGCAGCCGCACTTCTTGGCTGCGTGCTGGTCAGCCGGGTTCTGGAAAGTGGATCCGGGGCAGACCTTTCTCCCATCGCCGTGATCTGCGGTATCGGATCCGCCTTTTTTTACGCGCTTTACAGCATTTTCAGCAAAGCGGCTATGAAACGGGGATATCATGCTCTTACGATTACGTTCTACTGCCTTCTGGCCTCACTGGTCGCTCTGATCCCCGGCACCAACTGGGGGCTGATCCCTGTAACCATAGAAAAAGGCGGAAGTCTGATGCCGCTCTTTATGCTGGCCCATTCTCTGGTGACTTCCGCTCTTCCTTATGTGTTTTATACTTCTTCCTTAAGTTTTATTGACGCGGGGACCGCGTCCATTCTGGCCGCCAGTGAACCGGCTGCCGCCATGCTCTTTGGTTTCCTTGTCTTTTCCGAGGCGCCTACCGTCCTGTCAGTGTCAGGCCTGATCCTCACCACTGCGGCAATTATTGTTCTTGGCCGTTCCCAGAGCAAAGCGTCTTGAAAGGCTTTCCCTGGACACGCTTTTTACCAGGTCAAGAAGGGTGGATGACAAGGTAACCGTGATCAGTGAGTAAGCGATCTTGTGAGCCGGCAGATAAGTAAGCGACAGCAGAAGCACGGTCACATCTGTAAACAGATAAGCCGCCGCGATCCGGCACTTAAGCGCCTTGGATATGGCCATTGCCAGCGCGTCGTCTCCTCCCGAAGAAGCTCCTTTTCTTACTACCAGTCCCACGCCCACACCGATAAACAAGGCTCCTGCGATTGCTGCCAGAAAAGGGCTTCCCGACAGATCCGGAAAAAGATAGGGAAGTCTTTCCCATACAAAGAACCATCCGGCCAGGCAGACCGACGCAAACGCCGAAGTTTTCAAAAAGTCTTTTCCCAGCATCCGAAACGCCAGCAGATAACAACACAGATCCAGGACCGGAGACGCGATTGCCGCCGGGATGTGGAACCAGTGCCCAAGGAGCAGGATCATCCCCAGCACGCCTCCTTCCGTGATCCCTGTTCTCTGATGTACATTGTGAAGTCCAAAAGACGCGATCGCCGTACCGATCACAATACAGGCAATGGTCCCTGGAGTAAACACCCGCTTCAGATCTTTTACAACTGCGGATGAGATCCGCCGAAACATACTATCATTCCTCCTGTTCTTTCTTCTGCCAGGGCCTGAAAACGCTCTGGCTTCTGTAAACAGGATAAACCCTGGTATGATACCAGGGTCAATCTTTTTTTGCTTTTCTTTTCTTCTGTCCTCTGAAAAGAGCGACAGATTTCCTTTGAAATCCATGAAAAATACGGTATAATTCTTTTCAGAATTATCCAACAAAAATAATCAAGGAGTCATGCATATGAATCAGGAAACACAGACAGAAAAAATCCAGGCTCTTAAGTCCAATATCGCCAAAGTCCTGGTGGGAAGAGAAGAAGTGACCGATCTGGTCCTTACCGCCCTCATCGCAGGGGGACATGTCCTTCTGGAAGACGTTCCCGGCACCGGAAAGACGGTCATGGCCAAATCCCTTGCCCGCTCTATTGACGCGGTATTTGGCCGGATCCAGTTTACGCCGGATCTGCTGCCTTCGGATGTGACCGGCCTTAATTATTATGACCAGAAGGAAGGAGCCTTTACCTTCCGCAAAGGGCCGGTATTTTCCAATATCCTTCTGGCAGATGAGATTAACCGGGCCACGCCCAGAACCCAGTCGGCGCTTCTGGAATGTATGGAGGAGCGCCAGGTAACTGTGGACGGGACGACTTATCCGCTGGAATCTCCTTTTTTTGTAATCGCCACCCAGAATCCCATTGAAACTGCCGGTACCTTTCCTCTGCCTGAGGCACAGATGGACCGCTTTCTGATGCAGCTTTCCATGGGACTCCCCACTGTTCAGGAAGAATGTGTCATCATGGAACGGTTCCTCACCGCAAGCCCTCTTGCCGAACTGGAACCAGTCTGCACAGCCGACGACCTTATCCGGCTTGGACAGGATTGCCTGGGTGTGCAGGTGCACCCCATTCTGATCGATTACATTGCCCGGATCGTAGAGGCCACCCGCACTTCCGCAGAATGTCTAAGCGGAGTGAGTCCCCGGGGGACACTGGCCCTCCTGCGGGCCGTCCGCGCATACGCCATGATCTGCGGCCGCAGTTATGTAGTACCGGAAGATATCAAAACGCTGGCGGTTCCCGTCCTCGCTCACCGCATCGTATTTCCTGCCGGCCATGCCTTTGACCGGGCGGCTGAGAGATTGATCGAAGACCTCCTGAACAAAACAGAAGTACCGACAGAAGAATGGGGAAAATAACATGGTTCTTTTACTTACCCTGTCTGCAGCAGGCATCCTGTATCTGCTGCAGATGCTATATCATAAAAAATACTGGGACAGGGGACTGGAAGTACAGATCCGGTTCGACAGACGCGCAGTAAATGAGGGAGAAGATTCCTCTCTCCATGAAGTCATCATCAACCGCAAAGCATTTCCCCTTCTCACATTGCAGGTGAAATTTTCAGTCAGCCGGAAACTGCTCTTCAAAGAAGCCGAAAATACTGCCACTACAGACAACAATTACCGAAACGATATTTTTTCCGTACTGTCCTATGAAAAAATATCCCGGACACTGCCTTTCCGGGCAGAAAAACGGGGTTATTACCAGATCTGGGATCTGGACCTGATCTCTTATGACCTCTTCCATTCCCGGAAATCTCTGGTCTCCAGAGGTACGGACACTGCCCTTTATGTCTATCCACGACCCATTCCGTTTGTCCAGATCCGGGCGCCCTTTCAGAAAATGATGGGAACCCTTTTGACCCGCAAATCTTCTTATGAAGATCCCTTTGAATTTCGGGGTCTGAGGCCCTACCAACCTCAGGATCCCATGAAAGATATTAACTGGAAGGCAACGGCCAGAGCCGGAGAATTTATGGTCAATGTCCACGATTATACGGCCAGCCGTCAGGTTACCATTTTTTTGAATCTGGCAGATGACTCCTCCTGGCACTATGAACGTCTGTTTGAAGATGCGATCCGTCTTGCCGATACCTTCGCCGAACAGTTTCTTTCCCAGGGGATCCCGGTCCGACTGATCTCCAACGGCACAGACGTCCTGACCAAAGAGGAGTTCGTCCTTTCCGCCGGAGCAGGTCTTCACCATATCCGGTCCGTGAAAGAAGGACTGGCGCGCCTTAGCGATCGCTGTCAGGATCTGAAAGACCTGACTCCCGCCATCACAGGAGAGCTGGCCGGCGGACACAGTACCGACCTCTATCTTCTGATCTCGTATTCCCAGAAGCAGGGGCTTCTTCAGGCCTTCGACCTTCTCTGCCGCAAGGCCTCCGGTTCCCGCTGGATCGCGCCTCTCTTTAAAGACATGGATTTTCTGCCGGAACGGTGCCCTGCCGCCGATCCGCTTCGATGGGAGGTGTCCCGCATTGCGTAAGCTATATCAGGCATATTGCCGCCACTCCCTCTGGGAACTGCATTTTGCAGTGCTGGTTGTGGCAGGATGCCTCTACTTTGCAACCATAATCACCCACGATGCCGCTTTCGCCAGGTACGGCTACCGGCTGTTCGTCCTGGATATTTTCTCCTGGCTGATCCACAGGAACCAGCAGGGAATCTACCGGTACCTGACCATGAACAGAGACGTGTCCTTTGTTCCGAAGCAGCGGATCCGCCTGCTCAACACTCTGCTGCTCGCTGCTTTTTTGCTGGCAACGGGAGGTTTTATGTATCTGCTCCTGCATCTGCCCTGGCAAAATGTGTGGCATACCATAAAAGAATACCTTGGCGCAGCGCTTCGTTTAATCCTTAGCCATATTTTCCCGGGAAACAGCGGATTTTCCCCGCAAGACGTTCTGGAAGAAGAGGTTTCTCTTCCGCAGGCCGGCGCCTTTGCTGCGGCAGCGCCATCCGGCGGCCCCTCATTTCTTGGACAATTTCTGGAACATCTGGCGGTCCTTATCACGGTCGTTTTTCTGCTGTGGCTGATCTTTTTTCTTTTCCGTTCGTTGTTGCGAAAGCTTACTTCCGTACGGCGAAAAGAAGGCATGGATGTACGGGAGTTTGTTTCTCCCAAAATGGCGAAAGAACGGACTGAAAAGAAGCAGGCTTCCGGCCATATTCCCTTTTTTGACAGTAGTCCGGAATGCCGCATCCGTAAGCTGTATATCCGTTCTGTCCGGCGGCACATGTCCTCCCGGCAGACTCCGGCCCGCTCCATGACCCCGTCCCAGATCGAAGATCTGGCAGGCCTTACTGGTTTTCCCGGCCAGAAAGAACTTCATGAAGCCTACGAAAAAGCCCGGTACAGCAATGAAACCTGTACGGGAGCAGATGTAGACAAGGCCCGCAGGGGAGCGGCCGCTTTAAAATAACTGGCACAACAAATCTGACGAAAAGGAGATTCATTTATGCGTACGATTTCTCAACTGATCCAGTTCCTGGAGGAAAGTCCCACCTGTTTTCACGCAATCGAGAACACAAAAGCCGAACTGGACCGCAACGGCTTTATCCGGCTTTCCGAAAACGAGTCCTGGAATCTGACTTCCGCAGGACGCTACTATGTCACCCGCAACGATTCCTCTCTGATTGCTTTTACCATTCCCGCCGGTTCCTGGAAAACTATGCACATCCTGGCCAGCCACAGCGACTCGCCCTGCTTTAAGCTCAAGGAAAACCCGGAACTTGAAACAGAAGGGCATTACATCCGCCTGAATGTGGAACGGTACGGCGGCATGCTCCTGGCCCCCTGGCTGGATCGCCCTCTGTCTGCAGCCGGCCGGGTCGTCATCAAAGACCCGCATACCGGAGACTATGTCAGCAGGCTGGTCAACGTCCGGCGGGATCTGGCTCTGATCCCCAATCTGGCCATTCACATGAATCCGGATGCCAACAAGGGATACACCTACAATCCACAAAAAGACATGCTTCCTCTTTACGGAAATATTACGGCAAAGGACAGCTTTATGAAAATCGTGTCGGAAGCGGCCGGCGTGGAAGTGGACGCAGTCTTAAGCCATGACCTTTTCCTCTACAACCGGGAAAAAGCCAGCGTCTGGGGCGCAGAAAATGAATTTATTTCCTGCGGCCGGCTGGATGACCTGCTGTGCGCCTTTGCATCCCTTTCCGGCTTTCTTGCCGGAAAAAAGGAGCAGTACCTCAATCTGCACTGTGTATTTGACAATGAAGAAGTAGGGAGCAGCACCAGACAGGGCGCTGCCTCCACATTTCTCTATGATACCCTGACCCGGATCTTTCTTGGGCTTGGCAGGTCCACGGAAGATTATCTCATGTGTCTGGCTGACAGTATGATGCTCTCTGCAGACAATGCACACGCCGTTCATCCCAACCATCCGGACAAAGCCGATCCCACCAACAGGCCCTACCTGAACGGCGGTATCGTGATCAAATACAACGCCAACCAGAAATACTGCACCGATGGCATCTCCGCCGCCATGTTCCGGGATCTTTGTAAAAAAGCAGACGTGCCTGTGCAGACCTTCGCCAACCGCTCAGACATGGCCGGGGGCTCCACACTTGGAAACATCTCCAATACCCGGGTCGCACTGCACACCGCAGACATCGGCCTCCCCCAGCTGGCCATGCACTCCCCTTACGAAACCGCAGGCGTAAAAGACGTCGAATATCTGATCCGGGTGGCAGAACAATTCTTTGCATAAGGTACACCCTAAATGCCAAAAAGGGACAGGGTAAAATGCAATTTGGGACGTAGACCTTTGCAAAAGGTCTACGTCCCCATCTGTTACTTTATCAGCATAGCGTCTCCAAAACTGAAGAACCGGTACCGCTCTTTTACTGCTTCTTCATAGGCTGCCAGCACATGTTCCCGGCCTGCCAGTGCGGACACCAGCATGATCAGCGTGGACTCTGGCAGATGAAAATTGGTGATCAGGCAATCCAGTACTTTAAAGTGATAGCCTGGATAGATGAAGATTTCTGTCCATCCGCTTTTTGCCTCCAGGCGGCCGTTCTCGTCCGCAGCAGACTCGATGGTACGGCAGCTGGTGGTTCCCACGCAAATAACCCGGTGCCCGTTTTCTTTTGCACGGTTGATTTTTTCTGCCGCCTGGGCATCGATCTGATAAAACTCCGAGTGCATGTGGTGATCCGTAATCTCATCTACCTTGACCGGGCGAAAGGTTCCAAGGCCTACATGTAGCGTCACCCTGGCAACGTCCACCCCTTTTTTCTGAATTTCTTCCAGAAGCTCCGGCGTGAAATGCAGGCCCGCCGTTGGAGCGGCGGCCGACCCGGAATGTTCTGCATAAACGGTATTGTAACGGTCTTTATCTTCCAGCTGGTGCGTGATATAAGGCGGCAGAGGCATCTGCCCCAGCTGATCCAGGATCTCTTCAAAAATCCCTTCAAAAGTAAACTGTATCAGCCGGTTTCCTTCTTCTACCACATCAATGACTTCTCCCACCAGAAGACCTTCCCCGAAACGGATCTTGGTACCGATTTTTGCCTTTTTCCCTGGTTTCACCAATGTTTCCCAGACATTATTTTCTCTCCGCTTTAATAATAAAATCTCTATCTTTGCATCAGTCCCGATCTTGGAACCGATCAGTCTGGCCGGAATCACCTTCGTGTCATTGATCACCAGACAGTCTCCTGCCTCCAGATAGTCCGTAATCTCCCGAAACACATGATGGGAAACAGCCCCCGACTCCTTGTCTAACACAAGAAGCCTGGAGCTGGACCGGTCTTTCAGCGGATCCTGGGCGATCAGTTCTTCCGGCAGATCATAATAAAAATCCTGTCGTTTCATGATGATTCAGAATCCCTTCTACTGTTTTATATTTCTTATTGATTCTCTGTATTCTGTGTTTCCTTTTCACCTGTTTCCAGACTCTGTTCCGGGATATCCCGGAACTGCCCTGATCTTCTTTGCGTAAATCACCCGGGTATCGCACAGGATATCATGCAGCCCTCTCTTTTCCCTGTCCAGACCGGCAATGATATAACCAAGTCCCAAAAAGAAACTGCACAGGAACCTTCCGATAGTCTCCCGGTAAATCACATCCCACAGCTTCAGCGGCTCGTCCGGACATGCACTGACAACACGAAGATTCATCAGCCGCTTTCCCGGCGTCGTCCCGGTCAGATAAGTACACAGGATAAAATACAGCACCTGGCACCCGTAAAGTAAAAGATCTTTCAAAGTATAATGAAACAAAATATTTTCCAGCATCCAGGTCCCGGATAAAAGGGACGAAAAAACCGCCAGAGACAACCGGACGAAGAGCAGGCCCGCAAATACAATAACGCTGTCGATCGCATAAGCCGCAAGCCGCACCCAGAATCCGGCGTAATCTGCCGCCCCGGCGCAGGAGAACGGTCTGTGTATCCCTGCCTCCCCGTCATTGGGCTCGTATCCGGCGTATGGACTACGGTAATTGCTCTGCATAATACATGGGCACCCCGCTTTCCATCTCATCTGCCGCCTCGATCAGGATCTGTGCTTCTGATTTTGGCACAACCTCTTCTATCCCTGCGAACAGAGAAGTCCACACACTGTCCCGGGTCTCCAGTTCATAAAATACATCCGTGCCCAGGGCCTCGCTCATGGCGTCTTTCATATCATCATAAAGACTGACCTGATCGATCAGGCCAAGCTCCAGCGCCTGTCCGGCAGTATAAGTCCGTCCATCGGCCAGTGCCTTTACCTCATCTTCTGACATTCCTCTGCCATCAGCCACAATCTCTACAAACTTCTGGTAATATTCATCCACCTGTGTCTGATAAATAGCGATCTGCTCATCGGTCATCTGACTGCTGTCCTTATTATTTCCGCTGGTAATACTTACATAACGGATTCCCAGCTTTTCATACAGCCCGGTCAGATCATAGCCTGACATGATCACACCAATGGAGCCGGTCACTGTATTGGAATTTGCATAAATCTCATCGGCAGCCATAGAGATCATATATCCGCCGGAAGCCGCATAGTGAGACATATAATCCCAGATGGGACGTCCGGTTTCTTCCTTGTACTCCATAAGTTTCCGATACAGTTCCTCCGACTCATAAACCGTACCGCCAGGAGAGTCTACATACAGGAGGATCCCCTGGTTCTTTGGATCCTCCATCAGTTCATCAATATACTCCAGCGTAGTCGTATGCAGATACCCGGAAGACGCATACAAAGAACCTCCGTCCGTCTGCTCCTGTATCGTCCCTTCCACACGCACCACGCCGATATAATCCTGATTTGGAGCGTCGAAGGTATAGTCCCCTGCAAGCAGAGTCTCCACACTGCTCTCAAGCAGTTTTTCAGACAACGTATTCGTCAGCACGCTGGTCACTCCTGTCACGATAAACAGCGCCACCGCAACCACAAGACCAATGATCTGTTTCTTTTTCATATGCAGTATTCTCCCCGCTATTTCCGAAGTTCAATATCCATGGCTTCCAGGCCCTTCAGGATCCGGTCCATGGCTTCAGATACTTCTGCGTCCTCCAGTGTCTTATCCTGCGCGCGGAATACGATCGAATATGCCAGAGATTTATATCCTTCTTTAATCTGTGCTCCTTCATAAATATCAAAGAGCGCGTAACTTTCCAGATATTTTCCTCCCTCTTTTTCAATCACTTCTTCTACCTGACCGGCCAGGATCTCTTTTGGCATCACCATACTGATATCCCGGTTCACTGCCGGATATCTGGCAATGCCGGCATATTTCCGGTCAAAGGTAGCGAACTCTGTCACTGCCGGCATATCCAGCACGGCAAGGTATGCCCGTTCGCCAATGCCATAAGTGTCGGCCACATCCGGATGTACCTCGCCCAGATATCCGATCACAGTACCTTTGTACACAATATCCGCCTGGCGTCCCGGATGAAGGTACGGCTTCTTGCTGTTCGGGTCATACACTTCTTTCTCAGAAAGTCCCGCTTTTTCCAGGAACTCCTCAACCACGCCCTTCATGCTGTAAAAGTCGCCATCGCCGTACATACCAAGCGTAAACTGCATCCTTTCCTGCGGCAGCTCCTTCAGAGGCAGTTCATCCGGCAGGTATACATTTGCCAGCTCATACAGCCTGACATTTTTATTTCTCCGGTTATAATTCGTAGCAAGAGAAGTCAGCATTCCATTGAGCGGTGTGGTCCGCATCACGCTGTAATCCTCTCCCAGCGGATTCATGATCTCAATCGCCCGGCGCAGGCTGGAATCCTGTGGAAGATTCAGCTTATCAAATACCTTGGGGCTTTCAAAGGAATAGGTCATGCCCTGGCTGAAGCCGCAGAACTCTGCGATCTCCCTTGCGATCTCCTCCACCCGCAGCTTAAAAGGCAGTTTGCCCATAGTGGACTCTCCCCTGGGAAGCGTAGTGGGGATATTGTCATATCCAAAGAACCTTGCCACTTCCTCTGCCAGATCTGCGGTACGCAGAAGATCCTGACGGAAGGTTGGCACGATCACTTCCTGTTTCTCCGCGTCATATCCCAGGTCAATCTTCTCAAAGTACCCCAACATCTCCTCCGGGGAAATGTCTGTTCCCAACAGAACATTGATCTCGTCCGGACGGAAGGGCAGTCGGATCTCTTCCCGCTTCTGGGGATAAACGTCTACCATACCGCCTACCACTTCTCCGGCGCCCATCTCCTCTACCAGCTGGCAGGCGCGGTCAATAGCTGCCTGTGCATTATTGGGATCCAGGCCCTTCTCAAATTTACCGGAAGCATCGGTCCGAAGCCCTACCTTTTTGCTGGACTTCCGGATGTTGGTGCCATCAAAACATGCCGCCTCAAACAGCATGGTGTGTACATCGTCTGTGATCATGGAATTTTCTCCTCCCATGATTCCTGCGATGCCGATGGACTTCCTGCCGTCGCAGATCATCAGAACCGTTTCATCCATCTGGCGTTCCTGGCCGTCCAGTGTAGTAAACTTCTCTCCCTTTGCTGCAGTGCGGACTACGATCTCGCGATCCTCGATGGTATCCAGATCGTAGGCGTGCATGGGCTGTCCATATTCTTCCATCACATAATTAGTGATATCCACCAGATTGTTGATGGGACGGATCCCCACAGAGGCCAGTCTTCTCTGCATCCATTCCGGAGAAGGTCCGATCTTGATATTTTTTACCACTCTTGCACAGTATCTCGGACAGAGATCTGTATTTTTCACAGAGACCTTAATATAATCCGCCGCATTTTCACTGTTTCCGGTCGGGGTTACCACAGGCGGGCAGAACTTCTTTCCAAAAGTCGCCGCAGCTTCTCTGGCGATCCCCACCACACTGAAACAATCTACGCGGTTCGACGTAACCTCATATTCAAAGACCACATCATGGAGTCCCAGCACTTCTATCGCATCAGCTCCCACTTCTGTATCTTCCGGGAAAATGTAGATGCCTTCCTCCGGGGCGTCCGGATACATATCCCGGTTAGAGCCCAGTTCCTCGATGGAGCACATCATACCGCAGCTCTCCACGCCTCTTAACTTTCCTTTCTTGATCTTGATGCCTCCGGCCACACGGCTTCCCGGCTCATGTCCCCCGGCCACGCGTCCGCCGTCCAGTACCACCGGAACCTTGTCGCCCTCATGCACATTGGGCGCGCCGGTCACGATCTGGATGGTCTCAGTTCCTATATTTACCTGACAGATGATCAGTTTATCTGCGTCTGGATGCTTCTCGATCTTCTCAATCTGTCCAACCACGATCTTGTCCAGGTCTGCATCCAGTTTCTCATATCCTTCTACCTTTGTCCCGGAGAGCGTCATCGCATCCGTATATTCCTGTGCCGTCACGTCAAGGTCCGGAACATAGGCCTTAATCCATGATAATGATGTATTCATAATGATTTGTCTCCTTTCCTAGAACTGCCGCAAGAATCTGATATCGTTTTCATACAGCAGCCGCATGTCGTCGATCTCGTACTTCAAAAGAGCAATACGCTCCAGGCCTACGCCAAAAGCGAAACCAGAATAAACAGTCGGATCGATGCCGCACATTTCCAGCACATGCGGATGTACCATACCGCAGCCCAGGATCTCGATCCAGCCGGATCCCTTACAGAACCGGCATCCCTTGCCTCCACATTTGAAGCAGGACACATCTACCTCTGCGCTTGGCTCGGTAAACGGGAAATGATGAGGACGGAACTTCGTCTTTGTCTCCGGTCCGAACAGCTCTTTTGCAAACACCTCCAGCGTTCCCTTAAGATCTGCAAAAGATACATTTTTATCGATTACCAGTCCCTCGATCTGATGGAAAGAAGGAGAATGGGTGGCATCCACCTCATCCGAACGGAACACACGGCCCGGGGAGATCACGCGGATCGGCGGTTTTGTGTTTTCCATGACACGGGCCTGCACAGAAGAAGTCTGGGTCCGCAGCACAATGTCCTTATTGATGTAGAAGGTATCCTGCTCATCCTTGGCCGGATGCCCGTCCGGAATGTTCAGTTTCTCAAAGTTGTAAAGATCATATTCGACTTCCGGACCTTCTACCACCTCGTAACCCATGCCCACAAAGATACGCTCTACTTCCTCAAGCGCGATGGTATTGGGATGGCTGTGTCCCACCAGGTTTTTCCTGGAAGGCAGCGTCACGTCGATGACTTCCTGTTTCAGGCGTTCTTCCCGGATTGCCTTTTCCATATTTTTACGGGTCTCCTCCAGCACCGACTCAATCGCGGCACGGGTCTCATTGACCAGCTGACCCACCTTGGGTCTCTCCTCCGGAGCCACATTCTTCATTCCTTTTAATACGGCGGTCAGTTCTCCCTTTTTCCCCAGGAACTTTACCCGCACATCATTTAATTTTTCCGGCACATCTGCCGCTTCAATGGCTCTTAGAGCCTCTTCTTTGATGTTCTTCAGCTTTTCCTGCATCGTTTTCCTTCCTTTCAAAATTCATTAAAGAAATAAAAAAATCGTCCCTTAAAAAAGGGACGAGATCTACCCGTGTTACCACCCTGCTTCCCGCTCTCTATTGCCGAACGGGCGCTCATTCTCTGCGTAACGTGCATGGACGGCATCTCCTACTCTTTCGTTCAAAGATGCAGCTAACGTGGGAAATTCGATCGCCATCTGAACCCGGAAAGACTTCCAGCCGCTGATCTCTCCTCTCTGCGGGAAAATGGGTCTCTACTGACACGGTCATCGCTTTTTCTTATACCTCATTTATTGTAAACACATGTGCTGCAGATGTCAAGAAAAATCTCCCGGGAAAATCCTCATGTTCAGCTCTCCCCCCAGCAGGATACAGTACATGCAGAAATACATCCACAGCATGATCAGCACGATCGTAGTCAGACTTCCGTACATACTGGAAAATCCGGTGAACACATCCACATACACAGAAAACACCCAAGAAATTGCCATCCAGCCGATGGCTGCAAATACAGCTCCCGGAAGCTGACGAAAAAGAGTGTCTCTGCGGTTTGGTAGAAACTTATAGATCAGCAGAGAAAAGGCAACCATAACCACCGGCGTCAGGATTGCCCGGATCTCGATCATCCGGTCTGCAAATTCCCGAAAGATCGGAAGATGTTCTGAAACAAAGATATTCAGAGAATTTCCAAATACCGACAACACCAATAGGAACAGGATCACTAGCAAAAACATCATGGTATACAAGGTAGAGCGGAGACGAAGAATGACATAATTACGGGTCTCTGTGCATTTATAGACACAGTTCAGTCCGTTTGTCACAGCCAGTACGCCCTTCCCAGCCGACCACAGCGCCACGATAATGGTAATGGGAATGATGCCCATAGACTGGTTGTATACCTGATTTACCACCGTCGCCATCGTAGACCCTACAGAAGAGGGAAACACCTGCATAACCGCCGTCATCACATCGGCTTTGGTTACCGGCGTGTAGCGCACCAGAGTCAGGAGAAGAAGAATGATCGGGATCATACACAGCATAAAGAAATATGCAGACTGCGCCGCATACGCCCCCACATGATTGCTCCCGATCTCTTCTGTGACCGCTGTAATTTTCTGATAGATTTCTCTGATTTTTTTCATTCTTCTCACCTGTTATCCTGACGGGAACCATCCCTGCGTACGGTCTGCCGCCGGGATCGTTCTTCCGGAATATCCGCCTTATCTGTGCGAATACTTTGCTAATACTTCCCTACATTTTACTCGATTTTTCCTGGTTTGTCTATTGAAAAACCACGGGCAATCCGTTAGTATATATCTTAAACACAAAAATCTTACTAAGGAAGGAAACAAAGATGGAGCTTTTAAAAGAACGGATTTTGAAAGATGGCGTAGTTAAGCCAGGCAATGTACTGAAGGTAGACAGCTTTTTAAATCATCAGATGGACATTGATCTGATCAACGAGATCGGCAGAGAATTCCGCCGCCGGTTCCCAAGCGACAAGATCACCAAGATCCTGACCATCGAATCTTCCGGCATCGGGATCGCCTGCCTGGCGGCCCAGTACTTTCATGTACCGGTAGTATTTGCAAAAAAAGCCCAGAGTATTAACATTGACGGTGAGATTTATCATACAAAAGTAGAGTCTTTTACTCACAAAAAAGTCTATGACGTGATCGTATCCAAAAAATTTATAAGCCCGGAAGATCATGTGCTGATCATTGATGATTTTCTTGCCAACGGCTGCGCCCTGATGGGACTGATCAGTCTGATCCGGGATGCAGGCGCTTCCATCGAAGGCGCAGGCATCGTGATCGAAAAAGGATTTCAGCAGGGCGGAACGCTAATCCGGGACGCAGGCATCCATCTGGAATCTCTGGCCGTCATCGATTCCATGACCGACGACAGTCTGACGTTCCGCTAAGTTCCGCTCCCGGCAAGTTCAGTTGCTGACGATTTCCGTCCCCTGGTAGAAAAGCTGCAGGATCTCCTGGCAGCTTTTTCCTTTTTTTGCCATCTCATTTGCTCCGTTCTGACTCATGCCAATGCCGTGTCCATATCCGCCGCCACGGACAACAAAGGTATCTCCGTTTTTTTCGACCGTAAAAAAAGCGCTGGGCAGAAGACTCCCTGACGCAGCGCTGGTCCCGTCCTGCCTGGTGATCTCGTACCCGCTTCCTCCAAACGCCCTGCGGATCTTATTTTCCGTTTCCACGACAGCGCTTCCTTTCTCCCCGGTAAAAGTAACCGCAAGGGCCACATCGCCCGGACCTCTTCTGGTCACCTCCACATCCGTCAGCATCCCCAGATCCTGCCTAAGATTCAGCCCCGCCAGATCCGAGAGCACCCGGATTGGAATCTTCGCCTCCCACCGGTACCAGGGGAGATCTTTTTCATAATCTTCTTTTCCATCCCCCACATGCACAGACTGCAGATACTGATTCTGCCCGTTTGGGGCAGTTCCCCAGGCTTCCAGACTGGTCGTGTGGCCGCAGGAAGTGGAGTAATAATAAGCCGTTACAATCTCTCCCCGGTAACACAGCGTCTGCCCGGCCGTTTCTTCCACCGCTCTGGTCGAAGACTCCTGGGCCGCTGAATTTCCATAGACCTGATAATCCGTACTGTCATTGACATGGGCCTGGTACTCCGGATACCCGTAAGACTCCATCTGACGGTACGCATAACTTCTGGCGCAGACCGCCTGTGCTTTCAAAGCTTCCAGCTCATAGGAAGCCGGCATCTCACTTGGAACCACCCGGCAAAGATACGTCTCCACCGGCAGTTCATTGATCACAACGATGCCCTCCGCCGTAGCCAGGAGTTCCAGCGTCCCCCCGTAAGAAGGCTGTCCGCAGCCCCTCTCGATGCTTCCAAGCGTAAGATCTCCGCCATCTTTTGCCTGCAGGCGGATCACACCGTCTTTCAATCTCCTGTCATCCGGGCGGATTGTCCACATCTTCCCTGCCGGCCATTCTTCCGTTTTCCCGGCACAGGTAATCTGCAGACCGGATGCAGAGGAGACGCTTACCTCCGGATGTGCTTCATTCTGATAACCTGTGCTTAAAAGCAGTACGCGGATATCGGGGTTTGAGACTCCTGCTTCCTTTGTTCTTTCATTTTGTTCTTCCGGTTCCCGCCGCGCTCTTTTTCTTTCCGGACCGTCCTCCTCCTTTTCCTGCTGCCCGGTCCGGTTGTCCGCCCCGGAAAGCGACGACTGCAGGCCTGCAGTAAAAAGGAGGCAGATCCCAAGCGCCAGAATATAACAGAGCGCCCTATATGTTTTTCGCCTTTTTCTGCAACTGTACATGAGCCGCCCTCCCTGTCCTCTCTCGTTTTAACGTATGACAGATCGCCGGGCGATATGAATCTCTCTGACGTTTCACGACACAAAAAAGACAGCCGCATCAAGCGGCTGCCTCATCATTTGTATAGTCCCCGGAATGCCGTTTCCCGTATTTTGACTCCTAGCCACAGCTAGGTGGGTGTCCGCATCTGCTTTTCTGCCTTCCACTAGCACAATCGGAGGCCTGACATATTACAGAGATATAGGAGTCCCGTTTAAAGTATTGTAGGTTCAAAATTACGAGAGGTATCGAACATCCCAGGTTTCCACTAAAGATATTATAACCCATTTACCTGCTTTTTACAACTGTCTTGCATAAGATTCCGCGTTGTCGCCTTTCTCTTACTCCGCGATCTCTCCAAGCTTACAGCGGATAACTTTTTGAAGATCCGAAAGACGCACCTCGACCTGATATCCGATCTTCCCGGCGCTGAACATGATCCTGTCGAAATTTTCTGCGCTTTGATCAATGACTGTCACGAACTGTTTCTTCATCCCGATCGGAGAACATCCCCCATGCACATATCCCGTAAGCGGAAGAAGTTCTTTGGATTTGATCATCTCGATACTCTTCTCGCCCACACACTGTGCCGCCTTCTTCAGATTCAGCTCTTTGCTCACCGGAACCACAAACACATAATGTTCCTTTGTCTTTCCCACCGTTACCAGCGTCTTAAACGCCCGGTCGGGATCTTCCCCCAGGGCGGCCGCCACTTCAAGGCCGCTGACCGCTCCGGTCTCCACATAATTATGACTCACATAATCAATCTTTTTCTGTTCCAGGATCCGCATTACATTCGTCTTTTCTTCCTTCTTGCCCATACTTCTCTATTCTCCTCCCTGTATTGCTTCCTTATCCATTCATAAACGCTCTGTCATATGGTAAATTATACTCCGGATCTTTCTTCTCTGCCACACAAATCCTGTTTTCTTTTTTAGCGGAAGGAATCTGCCAGAGTCATCCCCATGATCCTGCTCCTTTACCTGGAATGTTTCCGATACACCAGATAGGCCACGATCGCAGTCACTGCTTCCGCGATCCAGAATGCGTTCCATACGCCGGCCGCCCCAAAGCTCCTGCTTAGGAAAAATGCGGCAGGTATGATAATGAGGACGTACCGGAAAAGAGAGATCACAAGAGACGGCACGCCTTTCCCCAGGCCTTCCAGCGCTCCGGAAGATGTGACCGACACTGCGGAAACTACAAATCCTGCGCTGATAATGCGAAGGGCAGATTCTCCGGCACGGATGGTCTCCTGATTATGTGTAAACAGCCCCATCAGCCGCCCGGGAACAGCCAGACAGATCACCGTCCCAAAAAGCATGATGACTCCACTCATCCCAAGGACGATGCGGTAGATCTTCCGGACTCTGCCCTTTTCTCCGGCGCCGTAATTGAACCCCACAAGGGGCCGCATTCCCTGGACAAATCCATTGGCAGGCAGATAGAGGAAGGTCTGCAGCTTATAGTAGATGCCAAGCACCAGCACATAGACCTGGGAATAAGCGGCAAGGATCGCATTGAGCGCCGAGATCAGAAGCGACGGCAGCGCCAGGTTTAAGGTGGCCGGGATCCCGATGGCATACAGCCGCAGGATCATCCATTTCTCCGGCGCCACATAGTTTCTGCTGATCTTCACCCGGATGGGCCGGAACACATACACCCCAATGTAGATCGCCAGCGATACCACCTGACCGATTCCCGTGGCCAGCGCCGCCCCTTCGATGCCCATGGCCGGAAATGGTCCGATCCCAAAGATCATCACCGGATCCAGAATGATATTGGCTACGCATCCGCAGGTAAGGCCCACCATGGTAACCTTCATAGCCCCCACTGCCTGAAACACTTTTTCAAACACCAGTCCCAGCATAATCGCCGTTGTAAACAGAAAGACGATCGTTGAATACCGGATCCCCAGATCGATCACTGTCCGGGAGGACGTAAACATCCGAAGGAACCCCGGCATGATCACAATCCCCACAACCGTCAGCACCACCGCGTGTACCATGGACAACACTGTTCCCAGTGTTGCGGCCATATTTGCCTTTTTCTCATCTCCTGCCCCCAGATGCAGAGCGATCACCGCATTCATGCCTACGCCAAACCCAATGGCAATGGCATTGATAAAGTTCTGAACCGGATAAACCAATGACAACGCCGTCATGGCATCCTCGCTGATCCGGGCCACAAAAAAGCTGTCCACAATGTTGTAAAGAGAATTAACCATCATGGACAGTACCATAGGCAAGGACATGGACAGGATCAGAGGCAGCACCGGTTTTTCTTTCATAAAGTTTTCGTTCATATTTCCTCCGTATTCTACCAGGTTCTTCCGGGACTTTGACTCGTCATTGCCACAAAAAAGCCACACAGTTACCAGTTTCTGATAGCTGTGTGGCGAAAAGACGATAAAATCCGGAAAAATCCACGACATATTTTCCGAGAAATATCTTACTTCCTCTTTTTGAAATTGTCAAGTAAGGATCTCGCCTTTTAAACAGTTGAAATATTTGAAATGCCTTAAAGACCCAAAAATGTTTTTACGGTGTCTTTCATATTTTCCGGCTCACACTCAGTGGTATGCAGGATATCTGCCTCCCGGATCTCCCGGATCGCTTTCGGCGCCTCAACGCCGGACACAGACGGCATCTCCTCCAGAAGATCCATCTCATCCCTGTCTTCCAGGGACGGATTGATTGCTGAAAGCACGCTTTTTGCAAATTTATAAGGACTTGCCGTAGATGCGATGACACAGGGGCGCCGGTCGCCGGTGCGCGTCTCATACTCCCTGCAGACATAAGAAGCGACAGCCGTATGTGTATCGATCACATAGCCGGTTCTTTCATAGACCTTACGGATTTCTTCTGCTGTCTGCGCTTCACTTGCGTATCCGGCGTCAAAATCCGCCAGTTTCTCCTTCATCTCTTCTGTGATCCCATATCTGCCGGAAACCCCAAGACTCTTCATCCGTTCCGCCGTCTTCTGCGCGTCCTCCCCCGTGATCTGATAAATCAGCCGCTCCAGATTGCTGGAAACCAGGATGTCCATGGACGGGGATGCAGTCAGAACAAACGCCCGGTTCCTGTCATACACACCGGTTTCAAAGAAATCATACAGCACCTTGTTTTCATTGGATGCACAGATCAGCTTTCCAAAAGGCAACCCCATCTGCTTCGCATAATAGGCCGCCAGGATATTTCCGAAATTTCCCGTCGGGACTACAAGATTAACCGTCTCTCCCGGCCGGATCTCGCCATACTCCACAAGCCTTGCATAAGCATGAACATAATAAACGATCTGCGGCACCAGCCTGCCGATATTGATTGAATTGGCAGAGGAGAACTGATATCCATGCTCTGCCAGCTCTTTCCCCAGCTGCCGGTCCTCAAACATTGCCTTGACCCCGCTCTGAGCCTGGTCAAAATTCCCCCGGATAGCCGCCACATCTACATTGTTTCCCTTCTGCGTCACCATCTGGAGCTTCTGAACCTTGCTAACACCGTCCCGGGGATAAAAAACAATGATCCGGGTTCCTTCCACATCCGCGAATCCCGCCATGGCAGCCTTTCCTGTATCACCGGAAGTTGCCGCCAGGATCACAATCTTTTTGTCTATGTGATTCTTCTTCGCCGCCGCAGTCATCAGATGGGGCAGGATGGAAAGAGCCATATCCTTAAATGCAATGGTGGCTCCGTGAAACAGCTCCAGATAATACCGGCCGTCTGCCTTTACAAGAGGCGCGATCCATTCGGTGTCAAACTTTTCATCATAAGCCTTTCGGATGCAGTCCCAAAGCTCCTCTTCCGTATAATCCGTCAAAAACTTCTGCATCACTGCATAAGCGATCTGATGATAGTCCATGGACTTCAGTTCCACAGGCGATAATTCAAGCGCCGGGATCCTTTCCGGCACAAACAGGCCGCCGTCCGGGGCGAGCCCGGTCAGAATCGCCCGGGAAGCGCTCACCCGAAGATCTGAGTTTCTCGTACTTTTATAATACAGCTCCATCTTCTTTCCCTCTTAATCCGCTTTCTTAAAAATAATAAACAACACTGCGCTGACTCCCATCAATACCGGATAGTACAGATAGGGCAGGATCTCAAAAGGCGTCAGCCCGGTCAGGCTGGCCGCAGACAACAGCTGTGCGCCATAAGGGATCAGCCCCTGTCCTACGGAGGTAAAGATATCCAGAAGAGAAGCGGACCGCCTGCCTGTCACATGAAATTCCCCACTGATCTCCTTTGCGATCGGCCCTGCCATCACGATCGCCACCGTGTTATTGGCCGTACACAGATCCACCAGAAGGGCAAGTCCGGCAATCCCGGCTTCCGCGCCTCTCCGGCCGCGGATACGTCTGCGGATCAGATCCAGGATAAACTGGATCCCGCCATATTCTCTTACCAGAGACACAATACACGCCACAACGATAGAGATGACCGTAATATCATACATCCCTGTTACACCGTCGCCCACAGCGATAAACATTTCCCCTGCGGCCAGACTGCCCGTGCCCACGCCAATGACCAGGGAAAGCACTGTTCCTGTGACCAGGACCACAAACACGTTAATCCCGATCAGCGCCCCTACCAGCACCACCAGATAGGGGATCACCTGCAGCACATGATAGGGCAGCTCCTCGGTCATCTGAAAACTTCCGTTTCTGGTTACTGCCCAGAAAATGACGATAGTAAGGATCGCTGCCGGCAGCACGATCTTAAAATTTTCCCGGAACTTGTCCTTCATCTCGCACCCCTGGGTCTTCACCGCCGCAATGGTGGTGTCCGAGATCATGGACAGATTGTCGCCAAACATAGCGCCGCAGACTACCGCTCCGATGCAGATCGCCATGGCAAATCCGGTCTTCTCGCTGATCCCTGCCGCAATCGGCGCAAGAGCCGCAATGGTTCCCATCGAAGTTCCCATGGAAACCGATATAAAGCAGCCGATCACAAAGAGCCCCACCACCGCGATGTGGGCAGGCAGGACAGACAATCCCAGATTCACGGTGCTGTCCACGCCGCCGGCAGCAGTTACTGCCCCGGAGAAGGCCCCGGCGCTTAAAAAGATCAGGCTCATGGTGATGATATTTTCATCGCCTACGCCTTTGGATATGATCGCGATCTTTTCCTGGAATCCCAGTTCCCGGTGCTGCAAAAATGCCGCCAGCAAAGCGATCAGAAATGCGACGATGGCCGGCATGGCGTAGAAGTCTCCGGTTACGATCCCTGATCCCAGAAAAATCACCAGAAATATACCGATCGGCAGCAGCGCCGCCGCATTTCCTTTTTGCTCCCTCATACCATTACCCTCTTTTATCTCTTATTTTATCTTACTTTTTCTTACTGTTCGTATAATTTACCAGACCGCCTGCAGCGATCAGCTTCTGCATAAATTCCGGGAAGGCCTGTCCCTGATACTCGGTTCCTTTGGTACGGTCATAGATCCTGCCGCTGTCAAAATCTACTTCCACCTCATCGCCGGCCTCGATCCCTTTTGCCGCCTCCGGACATTCAATGATAGGAAGGCCGATGTTGATCGCATTGCGATAGAAGATTCTTGCAAAGGTCTCTGCGATGATACAGCTTACCCCTGCCGTTTTGAGGCACAGAGGCGCATGCTCTCTGGAAGAGCCGCAGCCGAAATTTTTATTTGCCACGATGATATCTCCGGGCTGCACCTTCTTTACGAAATCCGGATCAATATCCACCATGGCATGACTTGCCAGTTCTTTTGCATCAAAAGAATTTAAGTATCTTGCCGGAATGATCACATCTGTATCTACATTGTCTCCATATTTAAATACATGTCCTGCCGCTCTCATGATCTGTCACCTACTTTCTCCGGATTTGCAAATATAACCTGCGATCGCGCTCTGCAGCCGCCACTTCCGGTGACGCAAGATAGATCAGGGAATCCACATGGCCCATACGGCCGACAAAGTTACGGTTGGTGGTAGACACGCATTTCTCTCCTGCGGCCCATGACTCCCATATGGCCTCCCATACAGGGCCCGCAGCTTGGCGTAGTCACCGCACAACCTGCGTCCACAAAAATGTCTACCAGACCTTCGTCCACACACTGCTTATAAATCTTCTGGGTTGCGGGAACAACCATAACGCGTACATCCCTGTGCACTGTATGGCCTTTCAGGATGGCCGCTGCCTTACGCATGTCTTCCATTCTTCCGGTTGGTACAGGAACCGATCACCACCTGGTCGATCTTGATGGGTTCCATTGCCTCCACCTCGTCGATGGTCTAACACGCGATCTAGTGT
>NZ_CAWVHE010000002.1:0-11549 GCF_963929015.1 uncultured Merdimonas sp. | reverse complement strand
CACTAGATCGCGTGTTTACTGGGACCAAGCTTGAAGCAGCAGCAGGCGGCGGCACAGCTCCTGACGTATTCTGGATCAACGTGCTTCACCTGGATTCTTATGTAGAGGGCGGCATCCTGGCAGACATGACCGATGCGATCGCAGAGTCTGACATCAATGACGCTTACCTCTGAGACACTGGTACAGAACTATGTGCGTGACCGATGTAAACTATGCAGTTCCGAAGGATTTCGATACCAACGCTCTGTGGTACAACAAGGAAATGTTTGATGCAGCAGGCGTGCTTATCCGACTGACGACATGACATATGATGATTTTGTAGCTCTGTGCGCAGAACTCAAAGACAAACTTCCGGAAGGCGCTATATCCGTTCGTTTGCCCGGTAGACTTCCAGACATGGTACTATCAGACCGTATATGCAAATGGCGGCTGGATCATCAGCGAGGATGGAACAGAGACCGGATATGATGATCCGAAGACTCAGGAAGGTATCCAGTGCTGGATCGATCTGATCGATGAAGGATACGCTCCGAGCGCAGCAACCGTTGCTGAGACAGGATCTGACGCTATGTTCCAGGGCGAGCAGGTAGCAATGACATTCGCAGGATCCTACATGGTTCCGGAATATGCAAATAACGACGCAGTAGCAGAGAAGATCGACTGCGTAGAGATCCCGACCTACAATGATATTGAAGACAACTGTATCAATGGTCTTGGATATGCTGTATACGAAGGATCCAAGAACAAAGACGCAGCTATTGATTTCGCAATCTGGCTTGGAAGCAAAGATGCTCAGGATATCCAGGGCGAGTCTGGTGTAGTTATTTCCGCAAGAACAGAGTCTCAGCACCTGTTTGCAGAAGCAAAACCGGAGTACAACCTGGCAGCATACACCAACCACGCAGATATCGCTTACCCGCTTCCGATGGGCGGCGCTAAGACTGCAGAGATCTACGACCTTGAGTCCACATGGCTTACAAAAGCTTACACAGGAGAAATGTCTCTGGCAGATGCCTGCGCAGGTCTGAAGGAAGAGGGCTGACGCACTGCTCGCAGAGTAAGAGAGAAGGCCTTTGATAGAATAAAGTAGGTGAGGAGAATGGCTCAGAAAAGTGCAGTAGCAGCGAGGGCGCCCAAGAAAAGGCGTCCTCCTGGCAGAAACGTGACTGGGTTGCGGCATATATCTTTATCGCCCCGGTTACCCTCGGCCTCTTGGTATTTTACATTTGGCCGTTTTTTCCAGAATATCTGGTTCAGTTTTAATGATGTAAACAAATTTAATATGTCCACCTTCGTAGGTCTGGAAAACTATATCAACCTGTTTTCTGACAAAGAAGTGTGGAAGGCATTTGGAAACTCCCTGAAATACGTAGTCATCACCGTGCCGGCAGGACTGTTTTTATCCATCTTTATCGCAGCGCTGATGAACGCAAAGATCCGGGGAAAATCCATTTACCGTACCCTGTATTTCCTGCCGTCCGTAACCATGTCCGCTGCTGTAGCCAGGTATGGAAATGGATCTACAATGAGCAGATGGGTATCCTGAATACCGCCATCAAAGCAGCAGGCGGAAGCGGCCATGCGTGGCTGACTTCTCCCAGCACCGCTCTTTACTGTATCATGCTGGTAGGACTCTGGATGACTGTTGGTTACAACATGATCATTCTCCTTGCCGGTATGCAGGGAATTTCAGCAACTTATTATGAAGCGGCTGCACTGGACGGCGCAGGCCCGATCCAGCAGTTCTTCAAGATTACGATCCCGATGCTGACGCCTACGATCTTTCTTCGTGTTGATCACGTCTATCATCAGCGGATTCCAGGTATTTGATACCATTTACATGATGATCGGTAAGACAAATCCGGCATACGACGATACCCAGACCGTAGTTATGCTGTTCTACCGTCAGGCGTTCGACTATGGATATAAGGGATACGCGGCAGCGATTTCTCTGTTCATCTTCATTGTCATCATGATCGTGACGGTGATCCAGCTGATCGGTCAGAAGAAATGGGTAAATTACGATTAAAGGAGGAGAGAAAGCATGAGAGGAAAATCGAATATGTATCATTTGATCGTGCATCTGCTCCTTCTTGCGGGGATTGTCATTGTGGTGTTCCCCTTTGTATGGATGGTGCTTACTTCCTTTAAGACCAACGGGGAAGCGCTTCACATTCCGCCGACAATCCTGCCGGAGCAGTTCGTAACGCAGGCATATACAGAGATCTTAGGAGCTCTGCCATTTGCGACCGTATATATGAACACGATCATTTCCACCGTTATTACAACGGTAGGACAGGTGCTGTTCTGTTCTATGGCAGCATATGCATTTGCAAGAATTGACTTTCCATTTAAAAACATTATTTTCGTATTAGTTCTTTCTGTACTGATGGTTCCTGGACAGATCTTCCTGATCCCCCAGTATACCATTGTGCAGAAGCTGGGACTCCTTGATACCATCCCGGCGCTGTTCCTTCCAAACCTGTTCAGTGCATTCGGAACCTTCCTGCTGCGCCAGTTCTTTATGTCACTTCCAAAAGAACTGGAAGAGGCGGCGGTTCTGGACGGATGCAGCCGTTATCAGATCTTTGGACAGATCATGCTGCCGCTGGTAAAACCGGGTATCGTGGCCCTGGTGATCTTCACTGCGAAGTTCGCATGGAATGACTTTATGTGGCCACTGATCGTCAACACCTCTACAGACAAGATGACACTTGGTCCCGCACTTTCCACACTGCGTGGACAGTACACGACCCAGTACCCGATGCAGATGGCCGGCGCCGTTATGGCGGTGCTGCCGCTGATCGTACTGTTCTTCATCTTCCAGAAGCAGTTTATCGAAGGTGTTGCACAGTCCGGTATTAAAGGTTAGAATATCCAATATGAAGGTATGGCCCCAGAGGATCAAATCTCTGGGGCTGTTTTTATAACGGGCCTCTGCCTGTTATGACTATGAAATGACAACTTGAAGGGGGTAAGGCAATGGAGAAACTTTACTGTCTGATCCGCGTGGCGTTTCAGACGAAATTCGCCTATATTAAGGCATTCTGGTTTAATATATTCGGTACGGGCGGTGTCAATTTTGATCTACTACTTCCTCTGGAAATATGTGTTTATGTCCAGAGAGGAGCTGCATGGATTTACCGCGGTGCAGATGACCACTTATGTGGTGCTTTCCCGGACGCTTTCCTCCCAGTTTTCGGGCGGGATCAACAAAGAGTTCGCAGAATGGGTCTATAAGGGAAATATTGTGGTGGAGCTTCTGCGCCCGGTCCATCTGGCGTTTAATCTGTTCGGGAAACGGCTGGGAGAATTTTTCTTCTTCCTGCTGTTTAAGGGCATCCCTATCGGGATCCTGGGAACGCTGCTCTTAGGCGGCTGTGGACCGGCGGGAGTGGTGGAATTTCTACTGTTCTTTGTCAGCGTGCTGGTCTCTATCGGGATTCTTTTCTGGATCGAGGTGGCGGTGGGGATTGTGTCCTTCTTTACCCTGAATACCTATGGCCTTGCCTTTACCAAGAGCGCCCTTTTGTCCATCCTGTCGGGCGGCGTGGTGCCTCTCTTCCTTTTCCCGGAGAGTGTGGCGAGAGTCCTGGACTACCTGCCCTTTGCGGGGATGGTGACCGTGCCGGTCTACACCTATCTTGGGAAATATTCCATCCAGGAGGCGGTGTCCTTTATCGGCCTGCAGGTGGTATGGTGCGTATTGCTGGGCGTATTGGTAATGGCCTTTTACCAGAAAGCGATTAAAAAAGTCGTGGTGCAGGGAGGATAACGAAGATGAAGAGAGTGAGTTATTGCCTGCGGCTGTGGCGGGCCTACCTGCGGGTCGGCTTTCTTACGATGACCCAGTATCCGGCGGATACGGTGATCTTATTGATCTCCATGCTGGTGCGGGAGGCTTCCGGGTTTGTAGGAATCCTGGCGATCGTAGGAGTGACAGGAGGCATGGGAAACTGGAATGTTTACGAAGTCTGCATTTTGTTTTCCATGTGTGCAGTAATTGAGGCCATCGGCCAGGCGTTTTTTGACAATGTGTGGGGCATGGATCACATGATGCGGCGCGGAGAGCTGGACGTATTTCTGACCCGTCCGGCGCCGGTGTTTCTGCAGGTGCTGGGACAGGTCACCCACTTTCAGGCGGTTTTATCCCTGATCATATATGTGGGGATCTTTGTGTGGGCGGCTCTGCAGCTTAATCTTCATATTGGTCTGTATGAGGCGCTGATCCTGGTGGAATATGTGATCTTTGGAACCATGGTAAACTCCGGCATTTATGCCATCTTTAATTTCCTGAATTTCTGGATCGTCCAGGGAGAGGATATTGCGGTGCTGGTGCAGACCTGCCGGGAGTTTGTGAAATATCCGTTGAACGTCTTTCCGGCGGCGATCCAGGGATTCTTTACCTTTCTGCTGCCGCTGGGGTTTGTGGCCTACTATCCGGCCATGGCCCTGCTCGGGAAGACGACTCTGCCGGTGGAACTGATGCTTCCGGCGGTGGGAGTGTTCGTGGTGTTCCTTGCATTTCTGGTATGGAGAGCGGGACTGAGAGGATACAACAGTACAGGAACGTAAGAGAGGAGAAGATCATGCAGATTGAAGTTTCACATCTGGTAAAAGAATATAAGAGAAAAAAGAATCCGGAGAACATGCTGGCTGCAGTAGGCCAGATGTTCCGGCCAAAGTATGAGATTCTTCGGGCGGTCAATGACATTAATTTCGGCATTGAAAAAGGAGAGGCTGTGGGATATGTGGGGCCCAACGGCTGCGGCAAGTCCACGACCATCAAGATGCTGTCCGGAGTGCTGACGCCGACCTCCGGGAAGGTGCTGGTGGGTGGTCTGGAGCCTACGAAAAACCGGCAGAAGATCAATAAAAAGACGGGCATCGTCTTTGGCAACCGGTCGGTACTCTGGTGGGACGTGCCGATCATCGAGTCCTACAAGGTGCTGCAGAAACTCTACGAGATCCCGGAGAAGCGTTTCCAGGAGAATCTGGAAGAATTTGCAGATATCATCGGCATCCGGCAGCTTCTGGGAGTGCCGGAGCGGCAGCTGTCTCTGGGACAGAAGATGCGCTGCAATATTGCGGCGGCCTTCCTGCATGACCCAGAGATCGTCTACCTGGATGAGCCGACCATCGGTCTGGACAGCGAGTCTAAACTCCGGATCCGGGAATTTATCCGCCAGATGAATGAGGAACGGCATACCACCTTTATCGTGACTTCCCATGATTTTCAGGATATCGAATCCCTCTGCAAGAGGATCATTTTGATCAATCATGGGGAAGTGGTAGTGGATGACGGAATCCAGAAGATCCAGAAAAATTATCAGAGCAAGAAACAGATTCGTTTCGAGATGGATCAAAATCCGTGGCTGGAAACAGAAAAGTTTGCCATGGACGGTGTTACGATCCTGGATAAGACGCCTTACAGCCTGGTGCTGGAGTGCGAGATCCAAAAAGTAGACGCAATGGCGGTGGTGGACCAGGTAAGCCGGGCCTGCCAGATCCTGGATATCAGTATCCAGGGACAGGATATCGAGTCGATCATACGGGAGATTGTGACGGAGAGAGGATAAGAGGAAAATGTGGATTTAGCCGTTTACATTATCTTAAAAAATTTTTTACCGATAATATATGGAGACAGACCCTATTTTATTTTCCAGGATGGTGAAAAGATAACACGGTATTTTTCGATGTAAACAAATCTGCAACGAAAAAAGAATCGTCGCAAACAATCTGCAACGAAAAAGAAATCGTTGCAAATTGTTTGCGATGATTTTATACTGGAAGCAGGAGGTGAATAAAATGGGGGAAAAGAACGGTTAGAATATAAAGAAACGATCAATTCCAATACATTTTTGAAAACGGTTAGTGCGTATGCAAATTATGGAGGAGGAAAAATTCTTTTTGGAATTTCAGATGATGGCGAGATTCTGGGAATCCAGGATCCGGTGGAAGCAAAATTAAATCTGGAAAATAAAATCAATGACAGCATCAGGCCGGTACCGGAATATGCCCTGGAAATCCAGGAAGGAGATACCATTTCTTTAACAGTTTTTGAAGGAATGTATAAGCCTTATATGTATAAGGGAAAAGCCTATAAAAGAAATGACACGGCAACGATAGAAGTCGACAGGCTGGAATACAGCAGATTAATCTTAGAAGGGCAGGGGCAGTCTTTTGAAGAATTGCCGGCGCTCCGGCAAGAACTTACATTTTCCAGACTAGAGGAAGAGTTAGTCCGGGTTTTGGAAGTGGAGAAGCTGGATAAGGATATTTTGAAGACGCTGGAACTATATTCTGAAAGAAAAGGTTATAATAACGCGGCGGCGCTTCTTGCAGACAGAAATGATTTTAAAGGCGTAGATATGATCCGGTTCGGAAAAGATATTGATGAGATTATGGACAGGGAATCTGTAGAACAGGTGTCGCTGTTGATTCAGCTTGAGAAGAGTATGGGAATGTACCGGAAATATTATCAATATGAAAAAATAGAAGGCGTGGAAAGAAGAACGATCGAGAAGATTCCGGAGAAAGCCTACAGGGAGGCAATTGCCAATGCGCTGGTCCACCGGGCATGGGATGTAAAAGCATCTATCAAAGTAAGTATGTTTGAAGACCGGATTGAGATCAGTTCACCCGGAGGTCTTCCGGCGGAACTAAGCGCGGATGAGTACGTGAATGGTCAGGTATCCATTTTACGAAATCCGATCATAGGAAATGTTTTCTTCCGGTTAAAATATATTGAAAAATTTGGGACAGGGATTCTGAGAATTAATCATTTGTATCGGAATTCTATCAAAAAACCAGATTATAAAGTGTTTGAGAACTCTATTAAAGTGGTCTTGCCGGTGATGGAAGAACTGGGCAAATTTACAGAGATGGAAGTGGTTGTCTGGAGGCAGATGCAGGGGCAAAAAGAAATGACCAGGGTACAGATAGAGAGGAACACAGGAATAAAGAAAGACACTTTGCTTCGAATACTGAATGGAATGATAGAAAAAGGTTTCATCCAGAAGACAGGCGCCGGAAGAGGAACGAAATATATTCGAAATGTCTCGACGGATAATTAGAGATTTTCGTTGCAATCGATTTGCAACGAAAAAAGAAATCGTCGCACGACGATTGCGACGATTCCGAAAAACGGGGGCTACTCTTGTTGCTCTTCAGTCTGTGAGGTTTCCGGCTGATACCTGGCAAAGATCTTGAGGAAGATCTTTCCCGTGATCCAGGCGGTCAGGGAAAAGCCGCCTGCCATGCTGACTGCCACCACGATTCCCAGAGTCAGGATGCTGCGGGTCATGATGAACCACACAAGTCCGAAGTACAGGAGGAGAAGCGCGGTCCAGGGAAGGTGTCCCAGGCACATGTACAGCGCATTTTTCACCACCTGCTTCGTGGTGCATACAAAGTAGGCCAGGATGGGCCAGAGGTAGAGAAACATGGCGGCCAGCACCAGAACGATGGTGTAGAACAGGATGCTTAAGATCTGTCCCATGCTTCCGCCCATAGAACCGATGATCAGTCCGTCATACTGCAGAAAGAAGAAAAGGATGAGACAGATGAGCCAAAGAATGGTTCCCTGCTTGAAATTTGCGCAGAATGCTTTAAAATATCTCTTGAGGACATATCCGTCCTCTTTACGGATCATCTTAAAGCTGACCGTGTAGAGCGCTGAAAGCGCGGCGCCCACTGTAAAAATGGGAATGCAGCTTAAGATGAATACCACATTTAAGATCAGATAGTCGCAGACCCTGGCGAGGAACTGCATCACGGAATTTTCAGGATTCAAAAAATTGCTCATAAATATATGCCTCCATATCGTAAAGACGTGAAAAACGCCTGTCTGGTCATAAAAACAGTATACTGAATATGGGGGTTAAAATCAAGAAACGGGCGGGGGAATGATTATGAAAAATCTGTGAAGGAAAGGAAGTATGACATGCTGGACAGACGTTACGAAGAAACCATGACAAAAAAAGAGCGGAAAGCCTTCGAAAAAGAAAAGCTGGGCCAGATGACAGGAAAAGAAAAGCTGGAATATCTCTGGATGTACTATAAGGTCTGGCTGTTGATCCCGGTCGCCCTGATTGTAGCAATTTACCTGGGAGTGACCATGTACCGGGGGATGAATGAGGAAATCCTTTTGAACCTGGTGCTGATTGACAGCACCGCAAACGATTATGAAGAACTGTCCGAAGAACTGCGGGAATCTCTGGGAGCCGATAAGGACAATCAGACCGTCCGGGTAAATGGAAATATTACCTCCGGCGCATATCAGGGGGAGGCTGCATTTTCTACTTTAATCGGAACAGAGTCAGCAGATGTGGTCATCTGTCCGGAAAGCTTTTACCGGCAATATGAAGGCGACGTGCTGGAAGAGGCAGCTGTCGTGACAGATAATCAGTGGCTGCAGGAAAAAGCCGGCATCGAGTATGAGCCTGTTTATATCTGTATTGCAAAAAATACGCCGAATCCGGAAAACGCCCAGGCGTTTGTTGATAAAGTGGAAGAATAAAGCTTACAAAGAAATATTAATATTTACGCACTTAATATATTTACATAAAAGGAGAGAGAAAAATGAGTCAAAGCAGATTAAGTGAGAGACTGGATGAAATGAAAGACGAGATCCTGGAAGGGATCCAGAAAAGTGTGCAGATCGACAGTGTAGCAACGGAAGCAGAGGAGAATGCGCCTTACGGCCCCGGACCAAAAGCGGCCCTGGACTTTGCCCTGCGCCTGGGAGAGGAACTGGGATTTCGTACCGGCAATGTAGATAACCATGCCGGGTATGTGGAGTATGGAGAAGGCGAAGAGATGGTGGCTGTTCTGGGTCATATGGACGTGGTTCCCACCGGCGACGACTGGAAATATCCGCCCTTTGGCGGCGAGATTCACGATGGCGTCATGTATGGAAGAGGTGTAGTAGACGACAAAGGCCCGACCATCGGGGCGATCTATGCGCTGAAGGCAATCCGGGACCTGGATCTTCCCATTGACCGCCGGATCCGCGTCATTTTCGGAACCAATGAAGAGAGAGGCAGCAGCTGTATTCAGTATTATGTAGAAAAAGGCGAGGAGCAGCCGGTAATGGGAATCACGCCGGACGCAGAATTTCCGCTGATCTTCTTTGAAAAAGGCATGACCAACGTCACAGCCGGCTGTAAAAATCCGGCGCAGGGAGCCATCAAGGTGCTGGAGTTCCAGGGAGGAACCGTCCATAATATCGTGCCCCTTCACTGCCGTCTGGTTCTGGAAGGCGAGCATGAGATCCCGGAAGCAAAGGGCGTGACTGTAACAAAAGAAAATGGCAATACGGTTCTGGTATCGGAAGGCGTCAGCGCACACGGAAGTACGCCGGCGCTTGGAGTCAACGGCATCAGCCTTCTTCTGGATGCAGTAAAGGACCTGGAGATCGGCGGCGACTACCAGAAAGTGTTTGATTTCCTCAGAACCCACATCGGACACGAGACCAACGGCAAGGGTCTTGGCATCTGCTATCAGGATGAAGAAACCGGCGAGACAACAGTAAACTTAGGCGTAATCGAAGGAACCGAGAAAGATATTCATTTCGTCCTGGATATCCGCTATCCGAAAAATGGAAAGAAAGAAGAAGTGCAGGCGACGCTGGAAAAACAGTTTGGAGAAGCAGGTCTTGAGATCCTTTCCATCGATCACACGGATATGCTCTATGTGCCGAAGGATTCCGAACTGGTGCAGAAGCTGATGAAGGTATACCGGGAGGGAACCGGGCAGATGGACGCTCAGCCCAAAGCGATCGGCGGCGGCACCTATGCCAAGATGTTCAAAAACATGGTAGCCTTTGGCCCGATTTTCCCGGGAGATCCGGATGTAGTACATCAGCCCAACGAAGCGGTAGAGATAGAGAAACTGATGCAGTCCATTAAGCTGGTGGCAGAGGCCATGGCCGAGATGGCAAGAAAGTAAAAGAAAAGATGGAGAACCATAAAAGAGGGAACGGCGGACCGCTCCCTCTTTTTTTAGAAATGTTAAGTGATATTATCAGTAGGCTTTCCGGATTCTTTTTCTTCCTTAAGCTCCTGGAGCTGCTCCGGGGTGATGCCGGTTTTCTCGATGATAAATTCATCTGAAACACTGCCAAGGAGATTGCGGGCGATAGAAAGGATGCCCTGCGAAATACCTTGCGAAATACCTTGCGAAAGGCCTTGGCGGATTCCATCAGCCAGCCCGTCGTTATACAACATTTGTCCTAATTCTGTCATTTTGGTCATTCCTTTCAACTTTTTCATGGCGCTCTGGTCAAGAAACTTTGTAGCCAGAGCGTAGGTAAGTGCTTCTAAGTTTCTTTGATCTTCCTTCTCCAGAGGTTCTTCCTAATATTTATTATTCTGAGATATCATCTGATGCGGCTTTTTCTTCCTTAAGCTCCTGGAGCTGCTCCGGGGTGATGCCGGTGATGGCAAGAATAGCATCGTCCGGGATTACACCAATGGAATTCTGTACCACCTGCCGGATGCCCTGCGAAATACCTTGCGAAATACCTTGCGAAAGGCCTTGGCGAATTCCATCAGCCAGCCCGTCATTATACAACATCTGTCCTAATTCTGTCATTTTAATCATTCCTTCCAACTTTTTCATGGCGCTCTGGTCAAGAAACTTTGTAGCCAGAGCGTAGGTAAGTGCTTCTAAGTTTCGTTGGTCTTCTTTCTCCAGCGGTTCTTCCTGGAGATAGCGAAATGTTTGGGTGACCCGGTCCTCCATGGGCATCGCTCCGCCCATGAGGAGACTAAGCGTCAGGGGCACCAGATCCTCTTTTGTAAGCGGTTCCCCGCAGTCCTTTTTACGCTGCAGATTTTCGAATAAGTCGTTCGCATTCCGGTCCGACATGAGAATGGGGTGGATGCGGTAGGTGTTGAGCCCTTCGGTGAGCTCAGTCTTTGGCTGCCGGATCTGTCCGGAGTAAAGCACATAAGTAGTTACCGGCACGCCGTACTGCTGGCTGGTGACGGCTTCGTAAGTGCGGAAGCGTCTTAAGTCAGCCACGCCGCCGTCGCTGCTCTGGAATTCAAAATGGATCCAGGATCCGTCATCCATGATCAGATTGAAGTCTTCGTACATCCGGTGAAGTTCCAGATGAATGGATTCTGTGGGAGCAATCCCTGATACAGTCCCGGTGATGTTAAAGTAGCGGAGCAGTTCATCGGCAAAACACTTTGCGGCTCTTTTGAGGACCTTGTCCTCGGTCTGGTTTCGTTTATCCATAGGGCGCCTTTCTGTCCGCCCATACAGAGAAACTTTTCTATCTTCACTATAGCAAAAAAGAGGGGTACAGACAACGGAAAAAGAAGTATTGTTGAAAAGTTACATTTAAAGTTACATTTCTGGAATGTTTCCCGAAAGGGGAAAGAATTACAAGAAAATAGAAAAATATGCGGGGGTATAAGAAGATCCCGCAAATGAAGAGTTGCAGCGGAGGATAGAATGTTTCCCGGTACAGGCCCGCTGTCTGTACTCATTATCATAAAAAGAAGGGGCGGGGATGTCAAGAACACGCGATCTAGTGT
>NZ_CAWVHE010000001.1:0-141186 GCF_963929015.1 uncultured Merdimonas sp. | reverse complement strand
CACTAGATCGCGTGTTGCAAGTGCTTCAGGCTGAAGCTGTTTTTGTTTTTTAATAATTTTTCCATCGTATTTTTATTCGGGTCTGAGTGTTCCAGTTCTCTGGCCAAACCGCCAGGCGGTCTTCGTCAGGGTAGACGGGCTGACGACCGGGACTTTGTCGGAACCGGAGGCGGCCCATATGCACTGCGCCCGGAACAGCTCCCGGATCAGAACGACCGAGGCAAAGGAAAACTTCAGTTTTTCCCCAGGCGTCTCCATCGTACACGGCGCCGGCAAAGTAAGTGAAGAGAAAATATATCATCAGTTGTTCCGTGATGATATCTGTAAACACATGGCGGAATGCAGCGTCTGCGTGTTCGGGGATCTCAAGGCCAAAGAGCGCTTTCTCCGCGTTTGTTCGGAAGATAGTCCAGCCCGGGCGCAGGACTTCCAGCTGATCCAGGGTGTGAAACAGGTTCTTCAGCGTCCGCCGCCGAAGCTGCGGGGAATCCCCGGAGGCCTCCAGATCGTCAAGCTTTTGTCTGGAAACGGTTCCAGATGTCTGGCGTATCGTAGCGGGCGAACAGGTCATCGCACTGAAAAAGGGTGTTTCTGTGGATGCAGACCTGAAGATCGTGCGCCAGGGCCAGACAAACTGCAAGCCGCAGATCCAGGGGCCGCTCCCGGTCTTTTAAGATGCGAAAGAGCAGGGCGCGGGGCATCGGTGAGCTTGGTAAAGAGCAGAAAATCAAAGTCCGGGTCGTTTTCTCCTTTTTCATTTTCCATATGAAGAAAACGGACGGGTTCTTTGCATCCCAGGATCAGCCTGGCTGCAGCCGGGCAGGATAAGGACAAAGAGATCTCCCTTAGGCCTTCAAATTCTTCGGGTATGGCGCGGGTAGCTGCGGCAGGTCTTGCAGAAGGCGTTTTCTCCGCCGCCCTCCAGGTAAAGATCGCACAGATTCGTTTCGTTGAGAAAGGCACAGCGTCCGCCGTCGTACTGGCGAAATACAGACTCTTCCCAGTCGATCTCGTTGTAGAGACGGGCGCCCAGCGCCCCTTTCGTCTTTCTGTATTTTTTCAGAGAGGCAGGATCGATCTGAATCTGCCAGCCGGCACAGCAGGTGTCGGGGCAGCTGCCGCCCAGGCATTGAAATTTCTTAAAATAATGTGGAACAGTATATCGCATATTTCCTCCGTATCATAAATATCTTTCAGTCCATTGGTCTTTATTATAACGCCTGTGAGGAGCTGACACAATACTCACAAAAAAGCAGTTCACAGAAATACCACATTTTTCTCATGGTTTCACCACATAAATTTCATAGTTTTGGATTATATTGGTAGCACCGGCGGGCCTTTTCGGCCTGATCGAAAACAATATCTGTACGGGAGGAATCGAAGTGATAGAAGTAAGGCATCTGACGAAGCGTTACGGAAAACATCTGGCCGTGGACGATCTGAATTTTACCGTGGAAAAGGGTCAGATCTATGGATTTCTGGGACCAAACGGGGCAGGGAAGTCTACCACAATGAATATTATGACAGGGTATCTTGGGGCCACCAAAGGGGAGGTCCTAATCGACGGCCACGACATTTTAAAGGAACCGGAAGAGGCGAAGCGGTGTATCGGGTATCTGCCGGAACAGCCGCCGGTCTATCCGGAGATGACGGTGGAAGAGTATCTGCGGTTTGCGGCAGAGCTGAAAAAGATCCCGGGAGCAGAGCGGGAAGCGCAGCTGGAACGTGTGATGTGCCTTACCGGCCTGGAAGGAGTAAAAGGGAGGCTGACCGCCAATCTGTCCAAGGGGTATCGCCAGAGGGCGGGACTTGCCCAGGCCATTCTGGGATTTCCGCCGATCATCATCCTGGATGAACCGACGGTGGGGCTGGATCCGGCTCAGATCATAGAGATCCGGCAGCTGATCCGCCGTCTGGCAAAAGATCACACCGTGATCTTAAGCTCGCACATCCTGGCGGAGATCCGGGAGGTCTGCAGCCACATTCTGATCATATCCGAAGGAAAGCTTGTGGCCAGTGATACGCCGGAGAATCTGGAACGGACCATGAGCGGGACCGGACATGTGGAGATAGAAGCCAGAGAAGAGAAACATAAAGTGGAAGAAATCCTGTCGCGCATGGACGAGATCCGCTCTGTGGACTGCGAGGTTCTGGAAGACGGCACGGTAAAGGCAAGGATTGAGGCAAAGGGAGCAGAGGATATCCGGGAGCAGTTGTTTCTTACTTTTGCCGGGGAGGGGATCCCTCTTCGGACGCTGCGGCTTGAGAAAAGGACGCTGGAAGAAATCTTCCTGAAGCTGACGCAAAACTAAAAGGCAGGGAGGTATTACAGGTGAAAGCAATCTATAAACGGGAGTTAAATTCATATTTTCACACCATGATCGGCTATGTATTCATTGCCTTTCTGGTGGCTTATACAGGGGTGTATTTTATGGCATATAATCTGAACTATGGCTATCCGTATTTTTCCTATGTCCTTTCCGGAGTACTCTTCATCCTGCTGATCGCCGTGCCGGTCCTGACCATGCGAAGTTTTGCGGAAGAACGAAAAAATAAGACGGACCAGCTGCTTTTGACCGCGCCTCTTGGACTGACCAGGATCGTACTTGGGAAATATTTTGCAATGGTTACGATCCTGGCAGTCCCATGCCTCATTTATCTGATATTTCCGCTGATCATCAAGGCTCAGGGGACGGCGTATATCAAGACAGATTATCTGTCGATCCTGATGTTCTTTCTGCTGGGCTGCGTTTATATTTCCATTGGTCTTTTCGTCTCGTCTCTGACGGAAAGCACGATCATTGCGGCCATTGCCACCATGGGCATCCTGATGGTCCTCTATCTGTGGAGCGGGATCCTAAGTTTTCTTCCTTCCGGGACAGTCACGGATATTCTGGGGAAGCTGGAGCTGAACACCTATCTGACGTCGATTACAGAAAGCAGCTATCTGGACATGAGCGGAGTGATCCTGTATCTTTCGCTGATCGTTGTTTTTCTGTTCCTGACTGTGCAGATGATACAAAAACGGCGATGGGTATAGGAGGATGTCATGAAAGAAAAAATCAATCATATCAAGCGTCTTTTGCTGGAGAAGAAGACTATCTGGAAACATGGCGGATACAGCGCCGGCGCAATCCTTCTTGTGATCGGGATCGCGGTTCTTATCAATATGATCGCAGGGAAGATGCCGGAAAATATCCTGCACCTGGATGTCAGCGACAACCGGATCTATGAGATCACAGATACCAGCCGGGAGCTTTTGGAGGATCTGGATCAGAAAGTAACGTTTACGGTTTTTGCGGAAAAAGCATCGGTGGACGACCGGATCCTGACATTTCTGGAGCGATATACCGCGCTTTCTGATCAGATTTCGGTAAAGTGGGTGGATCCGGTCCTGCATCCGTCTGAACTGACAGAAAATAACGTAGAAGCAGATACGATCCTGGTGTCCTGCGAAAAGACAGAGAAATCTACGGCCATTCCATTTACGGATATCCTGGTGACGGATGAATATTCGTATTACACCACGGGAAGCACTGCGGCTTCTGAATTTGACGGAGAGGGTCAGTTTACCAGCGCCGTCAATTATGTGACAAGTGAAAGCCAGAAAAAGATCTACTATACGACCGGCCACGGAGAGTCCGCGTTCTCTGCTTCTGTGACAGATCTTCTGGAAAAGAACAATATGGAAGAGGAAGAAATCAATCTTCTGATGACCGGACAGATCCCGGAGGACTGCGATCTGTTGTTCCTGTATGCTCCTACAACGGACATCTCGGAAGATGAGGCTGCTCTTCTGAAAGAGTATCTTGCGTCGGGAGGGAGCGTATATCTGATGCTTTCTTCGGAAGGCGGCGAGGATACGCCCAATCTGGACGGACTGATGCAGGACTATGGCATGACAAGGGCGGAAGGATACATTGCGGACATGTCCCGGAATTATCAGGGGAATTATTATTATATTTTCCCGGAGATCAGCGCTTATGACGAAATGGCTGAAGGCCTGTCTTCCAATATGGTTCTTCTTACCAATTCCAGGGGCATGACCCTTACGGACCCTGAGTCGGACACCATTACCGTATCTTCCTTTATGGATACTTCGGAGCAGGGGTATGCCGTGACCCAGGACAGTCAGACAGAAGGGACATACAGTCTGGGCGCTGTGGCAGTGCAGACGCAGTCTGCGGAAGATACCGAAGAAGAGGAAGAAGGAGAAGAAGATCTGAAAGAGGGGCGTTTTACTGTGGTGGCGGCCGACAGCCTGATAAACGCCCAGATCACCGATGCCTTTTCTACTCTGGAAAATCTGGATCTTTTCAGCAATACGATCTCGGCCAATTTTGAAGATGTGCAGAATGTGGCCATCGAACCCAAGAGTCTGGAAGTGACCTATAATACGATGCAGCATGCGGGGATCTTAAGCATTGCGCTGATCATCTTCCTGCCTCTTGTAATCCTGGTATTTGGTCTGGCGCGCTGGTGGAAGCGCAGAAAAGCTTAGCAGAATCTGGAAAGGAGAAGGATTCATGAAAGAAAGGAAAATGCTGATCTTGCTGGCTGCGGCTTTTGTGGCGCTGATCGGCTGTTATGTGGGGATCGAGGTCTGGAATGAGGAACAAAAAGAGGCGGCCGACGCAAAAGCGGAGGCGGAAAAGATCTTTCTGACAGATGCAGAAGAACTAAAAGAAATATCCTGTACCAGCGGGGATCAGAGCCTGGGCTTTGTGAAACGGGACGGGGAATGGTATTATGACGAAGACAGTCAGATTCCTGTCAATCAGGACGCTGTAGACGGACTGGCGGACGCGGTGACGGGACTTACAGCAGTCAGAGAACTCAAAGATCCGGACGAGGCGGCGGACTATGGCCTGGAGGAACCTTCCAGTACGATCCGGTACCAGACGGAGAAAGGAAAGACAGCCTATATCTACATTGGTGATCAGACAGGAGAAAACTATTATGCAAGAACAGATGATTCGGACAGCATTTATACCATTTCCGATGATCTGCCATACCGGATGGATTACGATCTTGGCGAATATGTCCAAAATGACAGTGTTCCGTCCATTAGCAGCGGCAATCTGAAAAAGGTAGAAGTGACCGGGAACGGAACTTCCGTCACCTATGAAGAAGAGGATGCTCTTACAGAGCTGGCCGGTGGGTTTGGAACCTTAAGTCTTACCAGCCCTGTGGTTTTTCATGCAGAGGCGGAAGATCTTGTGGATTACGGACTTGACGAGGCGTCCCGGGAGAGCGCGGCGGCAACCTATCAGGATACGCAGACCGGAGAAAAAGAAACCTTTACCGTGTATTTTGGAGATACGGATGAGGACGGGAACCGTTATGCGATGGTAAAGGGCTCTGTCCTGGTCTATACTGTCAGCCAGAGCGTGGCGGACAACTGCCTGACCGTCGAGGAGACAGACGATGCGGACGATGTGAATGCTGCGGACGATGCGGATGACGCGGAGAATACGGAAGAAGGCGCAGAAGAATAAAAAATAGTTCAGGAACCCTGCTTTTTGTGATACAATCAGGATGTTGTTTGTAATCATTTACCAGTTGGGAGGCAATAGCATGAAGACAAATACATCCAGAATGCTGAAGCGAGCGGAGCGTTTCCAGGTAATCCTGATCGGAGAAGGTCTGGTGGTGGGAGGGATCGCAGGGTTTGTGGTTCTTTTGTACCGGATGGCTCTGGAAAATGCAGGGAAATGGATGCGTTTTTTTCTGGAAGCTGCAGCAGGGAATCCGGTACGGATGGCGCTCTGGTTTGCAGTCCTTCTTTTTCTTGCCTGGATCGTGGCGAAGCTTGTGTGTTTTGAACCGATGATCTCAGGCAGCGGCATCCCCCAGCTGGAAGGAGAAATGGCGGGAAAGCTTTCCCAGAAATGGTGGCGGGTTCTCCCGGCAAAATTTCTGGGAGGCTTTTTGTGTATTTTCGGAGGTCTGGCGCTGGGAAGAGAAGGCCCTTCGATCCAGCTGGGAGCCATGGTGGGACAGGCAGTGTCCAGGGGACTGGACCGGGGAAAGACAGAGGAAAAGTTTTTACTGACCTGCGGCGCCAGCGCAGGTCTTGCGGCGGCTTTCCACGCGCCGCTTGCAGGGGTCATGTTTTCTCTGGAAGAAGTGCATAAAAACTTTTCGGCTTCGGTACTGGTGTCGGCCATGGCGTCGGCCCTGACTGCGGATTTCCTGTGTTCGACGGTGACCGGGTCGGATACGGTTTTTCAGTTTGAGATCTTTCATGTGCTGCCGCCCGGATATTATGCCCTGATCGTGGGCCTTGGAGTGGCGCTTGGGGTGTTTGGAGCCTTTTATAACTGGTTTACACTGAAAGTTCAGCAACTTTATCAGAAGGCCCGGTTCCTCGGGCAGACCGGAAAGATTATGATCCCTTTTCTGATTGCCGGGATCCTTGGATTTACAGCGCCTGAGCTTCTTGGCACCGGACATCTTCTGATCGAGGATCTGACAGGAGAAGGGATGGCGCCGGGGCTGATCCTGTTTCTTCTGGCGGGAAGATTCCTGTTTTCGGCGGTAAGTTTTGGATCAGGCGCTCCCGGAGGCATCTTTTTTCCGCTGCTGGTGATCGGAGGACTTGCAGGCGGGGCCTACGCGCATGGGGCCGCGGCGCTTTTTGGTCTGGATCTTTTGTATCTGAATAATTTTGTGCTGCTTGCCATGGCCGGATATTTTTCCGCCATTGTCCGGGCGCCGCTGACCGGGATCATCCTGATCTTTGAGATGACAGGATCCCTAAGTCAGATGCTGTCCCTGTCGATCGTGGCGGTGACGGCTTATGTGACTGCGGCGCTGCTGGGATCCAAACCTATCTATGAAAGTCTGCTGGAGCGGATCCTTGCCAGACAGGGAAGAAAGGAAACTTATGTACACGGGCAGAAGGTTCTGCTGGAATATGTGGTGGAAAAAGGCAGCGTTCTGGACGGCAGACGAATCGGAGATCTGGAGTGGCCAAAAGGTTGTCTGCTGGTGGCAGTGCAGCGGGGAGCCCGGGAGCTGATCCCCAGGGGAAGGACGATCCTGCAGGTAGGCGATATCCTTGTGGCCATGACCGATGAAGAAAACCAGGCGTTTCTGAATGACTGTCTGGAAAAACTCTGCAGCCAGTCTTTTGAGAACTGACCGGACAAAAGCGGGCAGAAAGACACAGGGAAGCATGCGCTGCAAGAGACGGTGTAGACAGAGAGCGCGTAATTGTGGTACAATGCTTGGGTATGAGAAAAAAACTGTTGAGAAAAAGATAAAGGAGAGGTCAGCAATATGGGTGGTTTTTTTGGCGTAGCATCAAAAAGAGACTGTGTACTGGAGCTTTTTTACGGCGTAGATTATCATTCTCACCTGGGAACCAGACGCGGAGGAATGGCAACTCACGGGGAGGGCGGATTTAACCGCGCGATCCACAATATCGAAAATTCTCCGTTCCGGACAAAGTTTGATCACGACGTAGCGGAGATGAAAGGAAATCTGGGGATCGGGTGTATCTCCGATTACGAACCGCAGCCCCTTCTGATCCAGTCTCATCTGGGCAGCTTTGCAATCACAACCGTGGGCAAGGTGAACAATTATGAAGAGCTGTTACAGCAGCTGTATGAAGGAGAGCATTCCCATTTTCAGGAAATGACCAGCGGACAGGTCAATGTGACTGAACTGATCGCAGCTCTGATCTGCGAGAAGCCTACGATCGTAGAGGGGATCCGTTATGTCCAGGAAGTGGTGGACGGTTCGCTGACTCTGCTGTTAATGACCAAAGATGGAATTTATGCCGCCAGAGATAAATATGGAAGGACGCCGCTTGTGATCGGCCGCAAAGAAGACGGATACTGCGTGTCTTTTGAAAGCTTTGCCTATATCAATCTGGGATATATCGACTATAAAGAGCTGGGGCCTGCCGAGATCGTCTATGTAACGCCGGAGGGCGTGGAAACGGTGGGAGCTCCGGGAAAAGAAATGAAGATCTGCTCATTCCTGTGGGTATACTATGGATATCCCACATCTTCCTACGAGGGAGTCAATGTGGAAGAGATGCGTTACAAATGCGGAAGTATGCTGGCAAAAAGGGACGGAGACAGTGTACACCCGGATGTGGTTGCAGGCGTTCCGGATTCCGGCATCGCGCACGCCATCGGATATGCCAATGAATCCGGCATTCCCTATGCAAGACCTTTTATTAAATATACACCGACCTGGCCAAGGTCATTTATGCCTACCAACCAGAGCCAGAGAAATCTGATCGCCCGGATGAAGCTGATTCCGGTGCATGCACTGATCGAGAACAAAAAACTGTTGCTGATCGACGACTCGATCGTCCGGGGAACCCAGCTTCGGGAGACCACAGAGTTCCTGTACCAGAGCGGAGCAAAGGAAGTTCATGTACGGCCTGCCTGCCCGCCCATTATGTATGGCTGTAAGTATCTGAACTTCTCCCGGTCCAAATCCGAGATGGAGCTGATCGCAAGACAGATGATCCGCAAGAGAGAGGGGGACAACTGCTCCCAGGAGGTACTGGACGAGTACGCCAATCCCTGCACCTGCCGCTACGCGCAGATGATCGAGGATATCCGCAAACAGCAGAACTTCACCACCTTAAGGTATCACCGGCTGGACGACCTTCTGGCATCTATCGGTATCGAACCCTGCAAGGTATGTACCTATTGCTTCGACGGAAAAGAATAAAAAGAAATCAGATACAGGATTCCCTGCCGGAACAGCTGCCGGCAGGGAATTTTTTATACTGGCGCCAGATGAAAGTCTCAGGGGAAAGTACTTCTGATAATTTCAGAAAACTTTCACAATTCTTTTTGGATTGTTGATTTTAAATTGTCTGGAGAAATGTTATAATGACAGTAAATTAAACAGGATGTTTCGGAGGATACAGATGGAAGGGTTTGTCACATTAAAAGATGTGAAAAAAATATATCAGATGGGCGAAGTAAAGATCATGGCCGCGGCGGGCATCAATTTTGAGATCCGGCGCGGCGAATTTGCTGTGGTGGTAGGGCCAAGCGGCGCTGGAAAGACCACAGTCTTAAATATCCTTGGAGGTATGGACACGGCCACGGAAGGAGAGATCCTGGTAGACGGGGAAGACATTGCAGAGTATTCGGCCAGGCAGCTGACTGCCTACCGCAGAGATGACATCGGGTTTGTTTTTCAGTTTTATAATCTGGTGCCGAATCTGACCGCTCTGGAAAATGTAGAGCTGGCGCTTCAGATCTGCAGGGATCCGATGGATGCCCGGACCGTGATGGAGGAAGTTGGCCTGGGCGACCGGATGGATAACTTTCCGGCACAGCTGTCAGGAGGCGAACAGCAGAGAGTGTCTATCGCAAGAGCGCTGGCCAAGAATCCGAAACTTCTGCTGTGTGACGAACCGACAGGAGCATTGGACTACAATACCGGAAAATCCATTCTTAAGCTTTTGCAGGATACCTGCAGGGAAAAGGGGATGACGGTAATCCTGATCACCCACAATTCGGCCATCGCTCCGATGGCTGACCGGGTGATCCATATCAAGAACGGAAAAGTAGAAAAAATAGTCGAGAACGATCATCCGGTGTCGGTTGAAACGATCGAGTGGTAGGCGGATGAAATGATAAGGAAGAACGGCGGCAGGGGAGAGAGAAAACGCCGCAGGAAATGAAGAAGCAGGGGTCATGTCAATGAGCAGAAAAGCATCACAGAAAAATTTTTATAGAGAGATCCGGAAAAGTCCGGGGCGGTTTTTGTCCATTTTTTTTATTGTGGCAATGGGCGTAGCGTTCTTTTCCGGCATCCGTTCTTCTGAGCCGTCCATGCGGATCACAGGAGACGCTTATTTTGACGAGGCAGATCTGATGGACCTGCAGGTGATGAGCAGTCTCGGACTGACCGAAGACGACGTTGCCGCTTTTGGGCAGATTGATGGAGTGGAGCTGGCAGAAGGAGCCTACAGCGCGGATTTCCTCTGTGATAAACAGGACCGGCAGGATGTGTTCCATGTGATGTCCCTGACAGAGAAGGTCAATCATCCGGACATTCTGGAAGGAAGGATGCCCCGAAGGACAGGGGAGTGTTTGATGGATGCCGATATGGGATATCGGGTAGGGGACACGGTCACCCTGAAGTCCGGCACAGATGATCCGCTGGAGGATACGCTGAAGACGAATAAGTTTGAGATTGTGGGTCTTGCCAGCAGTCCCTGTTATGTGTCTTTTGAGCGGGGAAGCGCTACCATTGGAAGCGGCAGTATCAGTGGATTTATACTTGTGCCTGAGGAAACATTTTCTCAGGAAGTCTATTCAGAAGTTTACATAAAAGTAGAAGGGGCAGAAGAAGAGACTGCCTACACAGAGGCCTATGAAGAAAAGATAGAAGCTGTAAAGGACCGGGTGGAAGATCTTACCGGAGAACGGGGCAAGATCCGTAAAAACGAGATCCTTGCAGAAGCTGAGGAAGAGATCGAGAAAGGACAAAAAGAACTGGACGAGGGGCAGGCAGAGGCGGATCAGGAGCTTGCGGACGCGGCGGCAAAGATCGCGGACGGAGAAACCCAGCTTTCTGATGCCAGAACAGAGCTGGCAGACGGAAGAAAACAGCTGGAGGATGGAAAGGCAGAACTCGTATCCGGCCAGCAGGAGATTGACAGCGCCAGAAAGCAGTATGAGGACGGTCTTGCAAAATGGAAGTCCGGACAAACGGAATATGAAAATGGTCTGGCAGAATATGAAGCCCAAAAGCCTGCGGCTGAGGCGGCCATCCGGGAAGGAGAAGCACAGCTTTCAGCTTCCAGACAGCAGTTGGATGAGGGATGGGCCGGGTATGAGACACTGACCGGCCAGATCACGGAACTGGATACACAGATTGCAGGATTGCAGCAGCAGATCCAGATGCTGGAAGAGCAGATCCAGGCAGCACAAGAGGGGCCGGGCGAAGAGACGCCGGAAGAGCCGGGCGAAGAGACGCCGGAAGAGCCAGGCGAAGAGACGCCGGAAGAGCCGGGCGAAGAGACGCCGGAGGAGTCGGGCGAAGAGACACCGGAAGAGCCAGGCGAAGAGACGCCGGAAGAGCCAGGCAAAGAAGCTGCAAGAGCGCCCCAGGGACTCCTGGAAGAATTAATGCAGCAGCTGGCAACAGCCAGAGCGACCCTTGAACAGCTGGAGACAGGAAGGGAGTCTCTTCGTGTCATGGCAGAAGAGACTTACCAACAGCTGGAGTCCGGCGAAGCGGCTTACCAGGCCGGCAAAGAAGAATTAGAAGCCGCCAGAGGGCAGCTGGCAGATGGGGCGGCAGAGCTGGCTAATGCAAAAGCGACGCTGGATGCTTCCAAAACACAGCTGGACAGCGCGCTTAGCCAGATCACGTCTGGTCAGAAGAAGATTGATGACGGCTGGGCAGAGATCCATACTCAGGAGCGGAAACTGGAGGATGGAGAGGCCAGGATCCAGGAGAGCGAGACTGAGCTTGCGGATGCAAAGCAGGAATACGAAGAAGGAAAGACAGAGGCGGAAGCAGAGCTTGCAGATGCAAGGGAAGAGCTTGCAGATGCAAGAGAAGAGCTGGAAAAGATAGAGGATCCCACCTGGTACATCAATGACAGGGGGAGTCTTCCCGAATATGACGGGTATGGAGAGAACGCAGACCGGATGCGGGCCCTGGGAAGAGTGTTCCCGGTACTCTTCTTCCTGGTGGCTGCACTGATCAGTCTGACCAGTATGACCCGGATGGTGGAAGAACAAAGAATCGAGATCGGAACCATGAAGGCGCTGGGATATGACCGGTTCACGATCGCTGCAAAATATCTGGGATACGCCCTGATCGCGACGGTAGGAGGCAGCATCCTGGGCGTGCTGTTTGGCGAGAAAGTATTGCCCTATATCATCATATATGCTTATGGTATCCTGTATCAGCACATTCCGGAGATCCTGGTGCCTTATGACTGGAGTTATGCGGGAATGGCTTCGGCAGCAGCCCTTGCCTGTACCATGATCGCAACCTGGTATGCCTGCTATAAAGAGCTGGGAGACCAGCCGGCAGTCCTTATGCGGCCGCCTGCGCCCAAGATCGGGAAACGGGTATTTCTGGAACGGGTGACACCGGTCTGGAGGAGGCTTAATTTTACCTGGAAGTCTACGGTACGGAACCTGATGCGCTATAAGAAGCGGTTTTTTATGACAATCTTCGGGATCGGAGGCTGTATGGGCCTGATGCTGGTAGGGTTTGGACTTCGGGATTCTATTTATGAGATTGCAGACCTTCAGTATGAAGAGATCCAGACCTATGACGGAAGCGCGTATCTGCAGGATGACGTTACAGAAGAAGACCGGGAGTGCCTGGATGAATTTATGCAAGAGGACCCGGATGTCACCCGTCATATCAACGCCTATATGATGAATGTGACCCTGGAAAACGCGGGACATGAACACGAAGCATATCTGACGATCCTGGCAGATACAGACCAGGTGGGAAATTATTTCAGTTTCCACGACAGAGTCAGCGATGAAGAATACCATCTGTCCGACCACGGAGCCATCATCAGCGAAAAGACCGCGAAGCTTCTGGACGCGGAAGCAGGAGATACACTCCTTTTGGAAGATGACGACGGCGGAACGCACGAACTGAAGATTGAGCATATCTGCGAAAACTACATGGCTCATTATATTTATATGACGCCTGCGTACTATGAAGAAGTCACCGGAGAGCCGCCGCAGTACAACTGCATCCTGTTCCAGATGGATCCGTCCTATACAAAAGATGAGATGGAGGAGGCCGGAGAACGGATTGTATCCAGAGATGAAGTCTTAAGCGTTACTTATATGCACGACATTGAAAAACAGCTGGATGATATGCTGGGCAGTCTGAATCTGGTCATTGTGGTTCTGATCATCTCCGCCGGAATGCTGGCGTTTGTAGTGCTTTACAATCTGAATACCATTAACATCACGGAGCGGCAAAGAGAGCTTGCAACGCTGAAGGTTCTGGGCTTTTACGATCTGGAGGTGGCAGAATATGTTTATCGGGAGAACATTCTCCTGACCTTTATCGGCGCCGGCGTGGGCGCCCTGCTGGGAAAGGTGCTGCATTTATTTGTGATCGAGACCGTAGAAGTGGATGCAGCCATGTTCGGACGGATCATTCATCCATCCAGCTATCTGTACAGCCTGGCATTTACCATCGTGTTCTCCATGATCGTGAACTTCGTTATGTTTTATAAACTTCGGAAAATCGACATGGTAGAATCACTGAAAAGCATAGAATAGAAGAAGAGTGGACCAGGAAGCGGGCACCTGCCATGGCAGGTGCCTTTTCTTTTGTTTCTTTGGAGGATCAGGCGCTGACCAGTCACGGGTTGTCAGCACTCTTGTAAAAAGAGTGCTAATTTTTGGTTGACAATTGTTTTCTGTGGTATTATCATATCCTGTAGATGGAAAAAACGGGGGTTTCCCGCAAGGATAAAACAAAGAATAATAGGAGTGATAATGATGGCAGCAAAAAAAGGTAGCTTATCAATCAGCAGTGAAAACATATTTCCGATCATAAAGAAATGGGTGTATTCTGATCACGATATTTTCGTGCGGGAGATGGTATCCAACGGATGTGACGCCATCACCAAACTGAAAAAACTGGATATGATGGGAGAGTACCAGCTTCCGGACGACTATAAGCCGGCCATCCGGGTGGAAGTCAACCCGGAGGAAAAAACTCTGAAGTTTATAGATAATGGTCTTGGTATGACTGCCGATGAGGTGGAGGAATATATTACCCAGATCGCATTTTCCGGCGCCACAGAGTTCCTGGAAAAATATAAGGATAAAACGACAGAAGACGACATGATCGGCCACTTCGGACTGGGATTTTACTCTGCATTTATGGTGGCGGATGAAGTGCATATCGACACCCTTTCTTATAAAGAAGGCGCGAAGCCGGTTCACTGGGTCAGCCAAGGCGGCACAGAGTATGAGATGGATGAAGGTTCCAGAACAGAGGTGGGATCAACCATGACCCTCTGCCTCAATGACGACAGCCTGGAGTTTGCCAATGAGTACCGTGTCAGAGAGGTGCTGGAGAAATATTGTTCTTTCATGCCGGTGGAGATCTTCCTGTCCAAAGAACATGCGGATCCGGAGTACGAAACCATCGACGAGGCGGATCTGAAGGATGACGATGTAGTGATCGAACGGATTCATGAAGACGCCAAAATGGAAGAAAAAGAAAAGGAAAACGGCGAAAAAGAGATGGTAGAGGTAGAGCCGGCAAAGGAGAAGGTAAAGATCCAGAAGCGCCCGGTATCATTAAGCGATATCCATCCCCTGTGGACTAAGCACCCCAATGAGTGCAGCGATGAGGATTACAAGGACTTCTACCGCAAAGTGTTCCTGGATTACAAGGAGCCATTGTTCTGGATCCACCTGAATATGGACTATCCCTTTAATCTGAAAGGAATCCTGTACTTCCCGCGGATCAATACGGAGTATGACTCTATCGAGGGAACCATCAAGCTATACAATAATCAGGTATTTATCGCAGACAATATCAAAGAAGTGATCCCGGAATTCCTGATGGTATTAAAGGGCGTGATCGACTGCCCGGACCTGCCGCTGAACGTGTCCAGAAGCGCGCTGCAAAATGACGGATTTGTCAATAAGATCGCGGATTATATTGCCAGGAAGGTGGCAGACAAGCTGGCCGGCATGTGCAAGACCAAGAGAGAAGACTATGAGAAATACTGGGACAGCATCAGCCCGTTCATCAAGTTCGGATGCCTGAAGGATGAGAAGTTCTGCGACAAGATGAAGGACGCCATCCTCTTTAAGAACCTGGATCATAAATATCTGACACTGAAGGATTATGTGGAGGCAAACGGCGGAACTCTGGAGAAGCCGGAGGAAGAAAAGAAAGAAGAAACCGGCGAGAACGGTGAAAATGAAGAGAAGACGGAGGAACAGAAGACCACGATCTTCTATGTGACCGACGAGATCCAGCAGAGCCAGTATATCAACCTCTTTAAGAGCCAGGGAGAGGACGCGGTGATCCTGGGCCACAACATTGACTCTCCATTTATCACTCTTCTGGAGCAGAGATATCCCACGATCCAGTTCCAGCGCATTGACGCTGATTTGAGTGATCAGTCCAAAGAGGAAGTGGGAGAGGAAGAAAAAGAGGCATTCCAGAAGAAGGCAGACGATCTGACCGAGATCTTCCGCAAGGAGCTTGGCAATGACAAACTGGAAGTCAAGACCGAGAAGCTGAAAGATGAAAAAGTAGCCGCCATGATCACCCTGTCCGAGCAGAGCCGCCGGATGCAGGAAATGATGAAAATGTACGGCATGGCCGATATGGGCATGGGAATGGGCGGAGAGGTTACGCTGATCCTGAACGCCAACCATCCGCTGGTGCAGTATGTATCTGAGCATAAGGACGGAGAAAACACCGGCATGATCTGCAGGCAGCTTTACGATCTGGCTATGCTGGCCCATAAGCCGCTAAGTCCGGAAGAAATGACTGCATTTGTACAGAGAAGCAATGAGATTATGATGCTTCTGACGAAATAGAGTGGCGGATCGGAAGTACAAATGATAAAGGAAAAACAGTAAAAAGGAAAGATCCCGGAAATGCAGCAGAAAAGCTGTCATTTCCGGGATCTTTTAAAAACTGGGATACAGGCCGTCCCAGACAATCCTGCGGTAGTTTTCCCGGTCAGTGGCTCCTTCCGTAGAAAAGCAGAGGATCCGGGAATCCGGTCCAAGCCCAAGGGTGTCCCGCATTTCCCGTAAGGCCGGACGGGTCAGTACTTCTGTCACAAATCCGGTGGTGGCAGCGCCGCTTTCTCCGGAGATGACTCTTGGATCGCTGCCGGTCGGATTCCCAAGGACGCGCATCCCTCTGGCTGCCACATGATCCGGCATAGAGACAAAATAATCGGCGTGATCCTGCAGGATTTTCCATCCGATGGTACAAGGCTCTCCGCAGGCCAGACCTGCCATGATCGTCTGCATATCGCCGGTTACAAAACGGGGATTCCCATCGCCAGCCAGCGCGCTCTGGTAGATACAGTCCGCCTTGTCCGGTTCTACGATGGTAATGACAGGGCGGCTGCCACCATAATAATCACTGAAAAATCCGGCGACAGCTCCGGCCATGGCGCCGACGCCTGCCTGCAGAAAAATATGGGTCGGTTTATCTGCGCCCAGTTGCCGGAGGGTTTCCAGGGCCATGGTGGTATAGCCCTGCATGATCCAGGAGGGGATGTCCTCGTATCCTTCCCATGCCGTATCCTGGACCATGACCCAGCCGTACTTTTTGGCGCAGGTATTGGCGTAGCGCACGGCGTCGTCATAATTAAGGTCTGTGATCGAGGCGTCCGAGCCATGGGAGCGGATATTGTCAAGGCGCTCCGAGGAGCTGCCCTTTGGCATAAACACCACGCTTTTATGTCCCAGACGGCTGGCGGTCCAGGCAATGCCCCTTCCGTGATTTCCGTCCGTCGCGGTTACAAAGGTAAGCGTCCCGGTTTTTGCGTGGATCTCTTTGCTGACGATTTTTTCAAACGAAAGCCTGGAAGGATCGATCCCTGCCAGTTCTGCGATATATTTGCCAAGACAATAGCTGCCCCCTAACACTTTAAAGGCATTCAGGCCAAAGCGATAGCTTTCATCTTTGACATAAAAACCGGCAACGCCCAGATATTCAGCCAGGTTTTGCAGATTTACCAGGGGCGTCGGTGCGTATTCCGGGAAACTGCTGTGATACTGTAAAGCATTTCTGGCGGTTGCTTCACCAAACAGAGAAGTGGAAGATAAGTTTTTTTTCCTGGAATGGTCGAGATGGACCATGTGAATAACGTCTTTCATTTCTGCCATCCATTTTCATCCAGTGAAATTCCGGGAGCCATCTGTTCCAACATACCTCCGGCATATCGGTCCCATTCCCGTTCCAGAGATTTGTCCATGCGGAATGTGTGGAGAGATACGCCGGTGACACAGGTAAGATGGGTTCCGTCATAGTGAAAGTTTAGATACAGTCCCTGGATCTCTTCCGGCCGGTAGGAGGAGACAAGGCCGCGGGAGGAAAGAAAAGAGGCGAGTTCCTCCGGAGACAGGGACAAAACGATCCGAAAGCTCAAAGGAGTCCGTTTCCCCCGGATCAGCTGAAAACAGAAGTCCCGCACGTCTTTCCAGCGGGAGTAGGAAGATTCCGGCGGAGTGTCAAAAAAATCCTTCTGAAGAAAGCCGTCGATCTCAAATGTATTAAAAGTGGTGATCTTACCTTCTATAAATAAGAAGGAGTCAAAGGTCTCCAGAAGGAGAAGATGGGACATGCAGATTTTCGGTGATAACGCGATGATATTCATGAATGGCTCCTTTACAGACATATGATATGCAATGATTATACCACATGTTTGACTTTTACAGGGAAAAACAGTACAATATTTTAAATGTGATTTTTTGCCTTACTTCCTTCCTGCAGCAGGAGGGATGTGGGGGTTACAGATAGGAGAATCAGAAACGGATCATGGAAGTACACAAGAGAAAACCGCTTGTTTTCCGGACTGCGATCCTTGCGGCAGCGATCCTTGCGGCGGCAGGGATCGCTCTTTTGACCGTCCGGCTGACAGAGCAGAAGCCGGATACCGATGAAGGGCTGAAAAGGCTTCAAAGTCTGGAAAAGGCAGACGTGGTACGGGTGGATCAGAAGATCCAGGAGCTGGAAGCGGCAGAGCGGGCCGCCGATGAGGCCTGGGCGAACCGGCCGCCCAATGAGAAGTTTGCAAATGCCCTGGTGCTGGGGGATTCCATTACCCAGGGACTTTCGGAATACGGAGTGCTGGACGCCGGCCGTGTGCTTGCACAGAGAGGGGCAGGCGTGGTCAATGGAAACGGTGAAGAAATGAGAAACCAGACGGCCCGGGCAAAATCGCTGGCGCCGCAGGTGCTTTTTCTGGCATATGGGATGAATGATATGAAGGTGACGGATCAGGCGTCTTTTCTTAAGGCTTACCGGGAGATGCTGGAAGACTTAAAAGCGTCCCTTCCGGCAACGAAGATCTGTGTCAACAGCATTCTGCCGGTGCGGCAGCAGACGGCCCAGGCAAATCCCGCCTATGCCAATATCCCGCAGTATAACGAAGGATTAAGAGCTTTGTGTGAAGAACTGGAGATTCTTTTTATTGACAACACGGATCTGGTAAAAGAAGAATACTACGCGGGGGACGGGATCCATATGTCCCCGTCCTACTATACAGACTGGGTAAACCGCATGGCGGAGGTCGCAGGATTATAATGAAGAAACAAGGAAGATACAATATCGACGTGCTGAATCTTTTGAAATATTTTATGGTTCTGGTGTTCATCGTTTATATTGCCGTTCTGCTTGCCGGTCAAAGCGCAGATGACGTGCCGGTGAAAAAGCTGGAAACGGAGATCCTGAAGGCAACCGGTACAGACGGGATGAAAAAGGGAACAACGCAGGACCTGAAGCGCTATTACGGGCTGAATGCCCAGGATTACGAAGGGGCAGTGCTCTATATTCCGGATGATGTGATGAGCGTCAGCGAGCTTCTGATCCTGCGCCTGAAGGACGAGTCCCAGGCAGAGGCGGCAGAGGCGGCGGCAGAGGAGCGGCTGGAGACCCAGAAGAAAAGCTTTGAAGGATATGGGGCAAGTCAGACCGGACTTCTCAATGGAGCGATTCTTACGACCAGGGGCAATTATGTGCTCCTGACAGTTTCGCCGAAGGCAGACCAGGCGCTGGCAGCTTTTGAAAATAGTTTGTAAAGGAACAGGAACGGTATGTTATTTAGCAGTATCGTATTTTTATTTACATTTTTGCCGATCATATTGATTTTGTATTACGGGCTTCCAAAGCGGCTGAAAAACCCGGTGCTTCTCCTGGGAAGTCTGGTTTTTTATGCCTGGGGAGAACCGGTCTATCTGTTTCTGATGATCTTTTCCATCCTGTTTAACTATATCTGCGGGCTGGATATTGCAAGAAATGCAGGGGACAGAAGGGCGGCGAGGAAGAGTCTGATCTTTACTGTGGCGGTCAATCTGTGCGTGCTTGGATTTTTTAAATATGAAGGGTTTGTGCTGAACAGTCTGAATGTAGTGCTGCCGGTAGAGATCCCGTTCCGGGAAGTGGCGCTGCCGGTGGGAATCTCCTTTTACACCTTTCAGATCCTTTCGTATATCATAGACGTATACAGGGGCAATGTTCCGGTGCAGAGAAATCTTATGGATTTCGCGCTGTATGTGACCATGTTTCCGCAGCTGATCGCCGGACCTATCGTAAAATACGCGGAAATTGACCAGCAGCTCCATGTACGCAAGGAGACGTTTGGACGCTTTGGCGAAGGTGTTATGTTTTTTATCCGGGGGCTTTCCAAAAAGGTGCTGCTTGCCAACTCTATCGGCATGGTCTATACGGACGTGGCGGCCATGGCGCCTGGGGATGTGTCTGTGGCAACGGCATGGCTGGGATGTCTGGCCTACACCTTCCAGATTTATTTTGATTTCAGTGGCTATTCCGATATGGCGGTTGGACTTGGGAAAATGTTTGGCTTTGACTTCCCAAAGAACTTTTTCTATCCTTACATTTCCAGAAGCATTACAGAATTCTGGAGAAGGTGGCATATTTCCCTTAGCAGCTGGTTCCGGGAATACCTCTATATTCCGCTGGGAGGCAACCGGGTGTCTGTGCCGAAGCATATCCGTAATCTCCTGGTGGTATGGCTTCTGACGGGATTATGGCACGGAGCTGCCTGGAACTTCGTGGCGTGGGGACTGTACTATGGTGTGATCCTGATTGTTGAGAAATATTTTCTTGCTCCTTTTCTGGAGCGGCTTCCGGCGGCGTGCAGGCATGTATACTGCATGGTGCTGGTTATGGCAGGCTGGGTCCTGTTTTTCAGTCCTTCTCTGGGAAGCGCCGGAGAATATCTGAAGCTGATGCTCGGCCTGGGAGGCAGCGGATTCCTGGACAGGGAGGCCTTATATCTTTTGTTTTCCAATCTGGGCCTTTGGATCATCCTTGGATTATCCTCTACGCCAGTGGTGTTTACGCTTTATGAAAAGTTTCTCGGGCGGAAAAGGAAAACGGCAGACGTACTGATCTACGGGGGAATGTTTCTTCTGTGCGTTGCCTACCTGGTAACGGAAACTTACAATCCCTTCTTATATTTTCGGTTTTAGGAGCGATTATGATAAAACAAATTTGGGGCAGATGGAAAAAACAGCATAGAAAAATCAAGATGGCACAGATGTTTCTGGCTCTTCTCGTGCTGATCTGCGGGCTGAATCTGGCAGTTCCGGACCGGGAGTCTTCGGAAAAAGAGAACCGTGTCCTGGAACAAAGACCAGAGCTTACGCTTTCCGGTATCAAAAGCGGCAGATTTATGGAACAGTATGAGGCGTATCAGTCTGACCAGATGGCAGGACGAGACCTGTGGGTACAGCTGAAGACCCACACAGACCTTCTTCTTGGCAGGCGGGAATCCAACGGCGTATACAAGGGAAAAGACGGGTATCTCCTGGAAAAGATCGGGACGCCTTCTCCGGAACAGATGGAACAGAACCTGAAGGCGATGCGGGGATTTCAGGAAACATACCCGGACATCCCCATGTATATGATGCTTGCGCCCAATGCGGCAAATGTACTTTCCGACAAGTTGCCTGCGTTTGCAGTGACTAGGGATCAGGATCAGGATTTTGAAAAGATCCGTAAGTCTCTGGGAGATTCGTTTGTCTGGGTGGATGTAAAAAGCGCTCTGGATGAGCATAAAAAGGAAGAGATCTATTACCGTACCGATCATCACTGGACGACGCTGGGAGCGAAGTACGGATATCAGGCGCTTGCGGAAGCGATGGGCCTTGACCGGACCAAAGAGCCGGAACTGGTTCCTTATGCAGTCAGCAATTCCTTCAACGGAACCCTTTCTTCCACCAGCGGATATGAGACCGGACGCCGGGAGACCATCTGCGTCTATCTGCCGGAGGATGAGAAGGCGGGGCCGGAGGTGGTGGTCACGGATCCGCAGGAGCAAAAAAAGACCGCTTCCCTGTATGATGCTTCCAGACTGGAAGGGAAAGATCAGTACGCCATGTTTCTTGGAGGAAATACCGGGATGCTGGATATCCGGACGACCGCGGACAGTACCAAAAGGCTTCTGCTTTTGAAGGATTCTTACGCCAACTGTCTGATTCCCTTCCTTACGCCACATTTCCGGGAGATCCTGGTGGTGGATCCCAGATATTATTATGGCGATATTCATCAGCTTATGCAGGACAACAAGATCACAGAGGTGTTGTTTTTGTATAATGGCAATACATTTGTAGAAGATAACAGTATCAGCGGAGTATTGGAAAATGACGAGACTGAATAAATATCTAAGTGAGGCAGGGATCTGTTCCCGCCGGGAAGCGGACCGGCTGATCCAGGCCGGGAAGGTGACGGTAGACGGCCGGAAGGCCGTGCCCGGCATGCAGGTGGAGCCGGGACAGGTGGTAAAGGTAGGGAAAAAAGAGATCCGTGACAGAAACCGGAAAGTTGTGCTGGCCGTCTACAAGCCGGCAGGGATCGTATGTACCGGGGACCAGAGAGAAAAGAGAAATATTATCCGATATCTGGATTATCCGGTCCGGCTTACCTATGCCGGCCGGCTGGATAAGGATTCGGAAGGCCTTCTTATTATGACCAATGACGGAGATCTGATCGATGGCATGATGCGGGCCCGGTTTGGCCATGAAAAGGAATACAAGGTGACGGTGGACCGGCCGGTGACCGAAGAGTTTTTAAGGAGGATGCGGGAAGGCGTACACATCCGGGATGAGGAAAAGGGGCTTAATGAAGTGACCAGGCCCTGCCGGGCGGAGGCTTTGGGGAAATATACGTTTTCCATCACGCTGACCCAGGGGCTGAACCGGCAGATCCGCAGAATGTGTGAAGCCTGCGGATACAAAGTAGAAAAGCTTCTTCGGGTGCGGATCGTCAATATCCGTCTCGGGAAGATGAAGCCCGGAGACGTCAGAGAATTAAGTAAGCAGGAGTTAGAGGAATTATATGGACAGATCAAAGCAGGCCAGGATGCAGGAACTGGTAGAGATTTTAAATGAAGCAGGGAAAGCGTATTATCAGGACGCCCAGGAGATCATGAGCAACTATGAGTATGACAGGCTCTATGAGGAACTCCTTTCTCTGGAACAGGAACTGGGCACCACCCTTTCCAACAGCCCCACGGTCAATGTGGGATATGAAGTGCGAAGCGAGCTTCCCAAAGAGCGCCATGAAAGCCCTATGCTGTCACTGGATAAGACCAAGGACGTGGCGGAGCTGGAAGCATTTGCAGGGGACCAGGAGGTTCTGATGTCCTGGAAAATGGACGGGCTGACGATCGTACTTTCCTACCGGGATGGAGAGCTTTACAAAGCGGTGACCAGAGGAAACGGTGAAGTAGGCGAGGTGGTGACCGCAAATGCAAAGGTCTTCCGGAATCTGCCCCTTCGCATCCCCTTTCAGGGAGAACTGATCCTCCGGGGCGAGGCGGTGATCGGCTACCGGGATTTTGAGAAGATCAATCAGGAGATCGCCGATGTCGATGCGAAATACAAGAATCCGCGGAATTTGTGCAGTGGCTCGGTGCGGCAGTTAAATAGCGAGATTACTGCAAAACGCAACGTAAAGTTTTACGCCTTTACCCTGGTGAAGGCAGAAGGCGAAGACTTTCACAATTCCAGAAAAGCACAGATGGAATGGCTGAAAAGCCAGGGGTTCCAGGTGGTGGAATATCGCATGGTCACAAAAGAAACGGTACGAAGGACTGTGGAGGAGTTTGCGGCCGGGATCGCGGACAATGATTTCCCCTCCGACGGGCTGGTGCTGACGTATGAGGATATCGCTTACGGCGCTTCTCTTGGGAGGACGTCCAAGTTTCCCCGGGATTCTTTTGCTTTTAAGTGGGCTGACGAAGTCCGGGAAACCAGACTTCTGGAAATTGAGTGGAGTCCTTCAAGAACAGGGCTGATCAATCCGGTAGCAGTGTTTGAACCGGTAGAACTGGAAGGGACGACGGTAAGCCGCGCCAGCGTCCACAACATCAGTATCATGGAAGAGCTGGAGCTTGGAACTGGCGATACCATAGAGGTCTACAAAGCCAATATGATCATTCCGCAGATTGCCCGGAATCTGACCCGCAGCGGGGTGAAGGACATTCCCAAAGTCTGTCCGGTGTGCGGCGGTCCCACACAGATCCGTCAGGACGGGAATGCGAAGACGCTTTACTGTGCCAATCCGGACTGCCAGGCAAAGCACATCAAATCTTTCGCCCTTTTTGTAAGCCGGGACGCTTTAAATATTGAGGGATTGTCGGAAGCAACACTGGAAAAATTCATAGCAATGGGGTATATTAAAGAATATGCAGACATTTTCCATCTGGATCGCTATCAGGAAGAGATCCGGGGAATGGAGGGATTCGGGGAAAAATCATACCAGAATCTGAAGGACAGTGTGGAAAAGGCAAGGGTCACAACTCTTGCGCGGGTGATCTACGGGATCGGTATTCCGGGTATCGGTCTTGCCAACGCGAAAGTAATCTGCAAAGAGTTTCGGAATGATGTGGAAGCCATGCTCCGGGCTGACCGGGAGGATTTAAGCGCAATCCCCGGCGTGGGTGAGGTGCTGGCAGGAGCTTTTGTGGGATATTTTGCACAGAAGGAGCATGTGGAACAATTCCGGAGACTTCTGGAGGAACTTCGGATCCCGGAAGAAACTGTTGAAAAGAAGCAGATCTTTGCAGGCGTAAATTTTGTGATCACCGGGAGCGTGGAGCATTTTTCCAACCGGAGCGAGGTAAAAGAACTGATCGAGAGTCTGGGGGGGAAAGTGACAGGCTCTGTGACATCCAAAACAAGTTACCTCATTAATAATGATGTAACTTCCACATCTTCCAAAAATAAAAAGGCCAATGAGCTTGGAATCCCCATTATTTCAGAAGAAACATTTCTTCAGATGATCCAAAGGGAAGAAGAGCCGGAAGCTTAGGAAAAAGCAGACCAGAGAACATAGAAAACAAAGTAGATTGAGGAAGGATAATATGTCAGAACAGGATAAAAACGAACGGACGGAAATCGAAACCGTGGAGGGCGCTGTGGAGGAGACCGGGGATCAGAAATCCCAGAAAGAAGAGGAGTATGAAAAAATCTGCTCCATCTGCCACCGGCCAGAGAGCGTAACAGGAAAGATGATCGACCTGCCCGGAGGACTTTCGGTATGCAGCGACTGTATGCAGAAAAGTTTTGACGCCATGCGTAACGGACAGATCGATTACAGCCAGCTTCTTAACATGCCGGGCGTGCATTTTATGAATATGGCAGATCTGGAACAGGCCATCCCAAAGCAGCAGAAGATCAAAAAGAAAAAAGAAGGGGAAGAGCACAAACCCCTCATCGATATCCGTAAGATCCCGGCGCCTCATAAGATCAAGGCCAGCCTGGACGAATATGTGGTAGGGCAGGAATATGCAAAAAAAGCCATGTCTGTGGCAGTGTATAATCATTATAAGAGAGTGGCTACGGACTCCATGGATGATATTGAGATAGAAAAGTCCAACATGCTGATGATCGGGCCGACCGGATCAGGAAAGACCTATCTGGTCAAGACCCTGGCAAGGATCCTGGATGTGCCGCTTGCCATTACAGACGCCACTTCTCTTACTGAGGCAGGCTATATCGGCGACGACATCGAGAGCGTTGTCTCCAAGCTTCTGGCCGCTGCAGACAATGATGTGGAAAAGGCGGAGCAGGGCATTATCTTCATTGATGAGATTGACAAGATCGCCAAAAAGAAAAATACGAATCAGAGGGATGTCAGCGGGGAATCGGTGCAGCAGGGAATGTTAAAACTGCTGGAGGGAAGCGACGTGGAAGTGCCGGTGGGAGCCAACAGTAAAAATGCCATGGTGCCGCTGACGACGGTGAATACCAAAAACATTCTCTTTATCTGCGGCGGAGCATTCCCGGATCTGGAGAGCATTATTAAAGAGCGGCTGACCAAACAGTCTTCTATCGGCTTTGGCGCAGACCTGAAGGATAAATATGACCATGACAAGACCATTCTTTCCAAAGTGACGACGGAAGATCTTAGAAACTTTGGCATGATCCCGGAATTTTTGGGAAGGCTGCCTATTGTATTTACCCTGGAGGGCATGAATGAGGATATGCTGGTCAAGATCTTAAAGGAGCCCAAAAACGCTATCTTAAAACAGTACCAGAAACTGCTTGCCCTGGACGAGGTCCGGCTGGATTTTGACGACGGGGCACTCCAGGCCATCGCAGAAAAGGCCATGAAGAAGGATACCGGGGCCCGGGCGCTGCGGGCTATCATTGAGGAGTTCATGCTGGATATCATGTATGAGATCCCCAAGGATGACAGCATCGGCCAGGTAACCATTACAAAAGAATACATAGAAGGAACCGGCGGCCCCATCATCCAGCTTCGGGGCCAGGAAGTACCAAGGCTTTCTTAGGTCTTGGGAAAGTCCGGGAATGACAGAGAAAGACACCTCATATATTTTAGGCAGGGAATTTTCCCGGGATAAATATATGAGGTGTAATTTTTATGGAAGATCAAAGATGCGGGGAAAACATTCTTTCAGAGGCGTACTGGGATTTCCTGATCCCGGATTACCGGGCGGATCAGAATCTTTTTGAAGGCGAAGAGGTCTGTATCCAGTCCGGGGACTTTGGCTGCCGGGTCGTGTCGGTAAAGGGGGAAGGAAAGGAGTCTCTCTCTTTTTATGATTACGGGTATTATGCGGTGCCGAAGTGTTATACGCCTCTTGACATGGACGCTCTTTATGGAGCGGGGATCAGCGCGGTGCAGACGCTTCCGGCGCTGCAGGCAACAGGAGAAGGGGTGATGATCGGGTTTGTGGATACCGGGATTGATCTTGCCCATCCGGTGTTTCGGGGGCTGGACGGCAGGACCCGGATCGCGGGGATCTGGGATCAGACCGACAGGGAGGGAAGCCCGCCGGCGGGATTTTTCTATGGCAGCAGTTATACGCAGGAAGAGATCGACCGGCTTCTGGAAGCAGCGCAGAAGAACCCTCAGGAAGCAGGAAGGCTGCCAGGAGCTGACGTGGCCGGACACGGCACCTATGTGGCAAGTCTGGCGGCGGGAAGCCCGGTCCCGGAAGAGCGGTTTGCGGGAGCGGCGCCGGAGGCGTCTGTGGCGATGGTGAAGCTCAAACCGGCGAAAGCATATCTGAAGGATTTCTACGGGATTCCTCCGCAGGTGGTGTGCTACCAGGAAAATGATATCCTTTTAGGATTGGCCTATCTTCATCACCTGGCAGAAGAAAGAGGAATGCCGCTGGTGATCTGTCTTGCGCTGGGGACAAACTTTGGCGGACACAACGGCTCTTCGCTTCTGGCAAGAGCTCTGGACCAGTATGCGTACACCGAAGACCGGGCGGTGGTCATCGGGGCGGGAAATGAGGCGGCCGGCCGCCATCACTTTTATCACCGGTTTCAGAAAACGCAGGAAACCGTAGTCGCAGAGATCCGGGTTGGAGAAGGGATCCAGGGATTCTCCGCAGAGGTATGGGTCCGGCTCCCGGATGTGGCGACCGTCTCCCTGGTCTCTCCTTCCGGAGAGCGGACCGGACCGGTCTCTTTAAGACAGGGGCAGAGATATGAATGGCTGTTTTCCTTTGATGCGACCCGGGTTACGGTAGAAGACCGGCTCCTGCTGGAAAATAATGATTCACAGATGATATTCTTAAGATTCCTGGATCCGGCTCCAGGAGTCTGGAAACTGGAGATCCTGTCGCTGCAGAGGGCGCTGGGAGAGGTACATGTCTGGCTTCCGGTGCAGGAATTTGTGGAAGGGGAAGTGTTTTTTCTGGAAGCAGACCCGAATCTGACGATAACGGAGCCTGGAAGCGCGCCTGCTGCAATGACAGTGGCATATTATAATGGTGCGGATAATGGAGTTGATATTCATTCCGGGAGAGGGTATACTAGAAATGGAACCATTAAGCCCGATTATGCGGCGCCCGGGGTAAAACTGAAAGGCGCGGCGGCAGGCGGAGGCTTTGTGACAAGGACCGGTTCCAGCGGCGGGGCCGCCATTGCGGCGGGAGCATCTGCCCTTCTTATGGAATGGCTGGGAGAGCAGCCGGAGGCCCGATTCAGAAATTCTGTCCTGATCCGCAATACGATTGTGCTCGGCGCGGCAAAAAGGGAAAATATGGAGTACCCAAACCGGGAATGGGGGTATGGGACACTGAATGTGTACCAGTCTCTGGACCGGATGCGGCAGCTTTAGAAAGTTGCCAGGATCACAGGCAAAGGAGTGAAAAAGATGGCAGATTTTTTTAAAGAAATGGAACAGAAATTATCAGAAATAGTCAGCGATCTGGGGAAAAAGACGGGAGACACCCTGGAGATCCAGAAGATAAAAAGTGATATCCGTTCACTGAAACGGGCAAATGAAAGAGATCTGATCGATATTGGCCGTATGGTGTACGAAAAATTCCGGCACGGCGAGATCCGGGATACGGATTACATTACATTCTGCGAGGCGATTGAAAAGAGAGAAGAAGCGATTGAAAGACAGGAAGAAGAGATCGTAAGGATCCGAGAGGATGTATAGATGAAGGGGAATGGATGGATGCCCGGGTTGTTTGCTCTTCTTTTTGGAACAGATGCAATGGTCAGACAATATGTGGAAGAATGTCTGGAGCCGGGAGAGACCAGAATGCTGCCGGGAGAAAGGCTTATGCTCAGGAAGGTCTATAATCCGGGCTTTGCGCTGGGAATCTTAGAGGACCGTCCGCAGACAGTAAAAAAGCTGACCGGTGCGGCTGCGGTCCTTGTGTTCGCAGGCTGGACCGGTCTTTTTTTCCTGCGGGGACGAAGGATTGAAAAAGCAGGATGTACCCTGGCGGCCGCAGGGGCCGCAGGAAATCTTTTGGACCGGGTACGCAGCGGAAAGGTGACGGATTATATTGCTCTTACATCCGGCCCTTCTTTTCTTACCAGACTGACCGCCAACCTGGCTGATCTTTATCTTGCGGCAGGCGCGCTTATTCTGGCAGGCCGAAGAATTCTGTAATTTGGTGATAAATAATGTCCATCAGCCGGGTTCTTGCCTCTATGCTGGCCCAGCCGATGTGAGGCGTGATAAACAGGCGTCTGCTGTCTTTGATGGCAGACAGCGGATTGTCGCTGCTCATGGGCTCTCGACACAAGACGTCCAGACCTGCAGCGGCAATTTTTTTCTCTGTAAGTGCATCCGCCAGATCCTGTTCATTTACGATTGGTCCCCTGCCAAGATTCAAAAAGATGCAGGAAGGCTTCATCTGTTCCAGCGCTTTCTGGTCGATGAGCCCTTCTGTATACTGGTTCAGGGGCGCGTGGACAGAGATAATATCCGAATCGGCAAGCAGGGTCTCAAAGGATACCTGGCGGTATCCGGGCTGCGGCGCACTTCCCGAAGGGGAGGTATAGATTACCTGCGCGCCGAAAGCTTCCGCAACAGCGGCTACCCGGCGGCCGATATTCCCAAGGCCGATGATCCCCCAGGTTTTTCCCTTCAGTTCATAGAAATGTTCTGCAAAATGGGTAAAGACGGTGTCGTTGATATAACGGCCTTCTTTTACATAATCATCGTAATAGCGCAGCTTTTCCAGCAGATAAAACAGCATGGCAAAGGTGTGCTGGGCCACAGATTCGGTAGAATAATCCGCAACATTGCGCCAGGCAATGCCGCGGCGGTCCAGATATTCTTTGTCCAGGTTGTTGGTGCCGGTAGCGGTGACACACACAAGTTTCAGACGGGAAGCGCCGCCTACAGCCGCCTCGTCTACCCGGATCTTATTGACGATGATCACATCTGCGTCTTTGATCCGCTCCGGTACTTCTTCCGGCTGTGAAAACGAATACTTAACTACATTTCCCAGACGGTCAAAAGCAGAGAGGTCAATATCATCTCCGATTGTCTTTGCATCAAGAAATACAAGGTTCATAGTGGAAGTTCCTCCTGATGATGGATTTATGAATTCAGAATATAGAAAAAAGCGGGTGATGGGAATCGAACCCACGTATCCAGCTTGGAAGGCTGGTGTTCTACCATTGAACTACACCCGCATAAAGAAAAACTATGAAATTTCCCGTGAACGTGTTATATCATATCATCTTTGGTTTTAAAATGCAAGAGGTAATTTAGGAAAACTTCAGCAAAACTTAAGTTGTGTTTCCGGAACCAGGTATTATATAATGGCAATGCAAGAAACGAAGAGAAAAGCAAGCAAAGTACGAGGTGAATGGCAGATGAATTTTGGACAGGAGATACACCCGGGAAATAGATGGCAGAAGAGATATTCTTATTATTGGATCGCTGTCGCCGCCGTATTTGTCGTGGCGGCAGGCGGGATGATCGGATACGGTGTTTACCGGGCGGTCGGTCAGGACGCGGAAGAGAGCGGGCCGGCAACAAGAGCCCTGGAAGAATTGTGGGAGATGGCGGGGCCTCATATTGAGACACCAGAGCAGCGGCTGGAACGAGTGCGGATGGAGGCGTCTGTGGCCGGCTATCCCAAAAGCGTGATCGAGATGCTGGATAAAAATCCGGCTACTGTGACATATGTGGAACATTACGGGGAAAAGAAAGGACAGATCTATGCGGAAGATATTGGGGAGGATTATGTAGACGGACAGATTCCTCTTCTGATCCAGTGGGACGAGCGCTGGGGCTATGCCCCTTACGGGACCAGCGTGGTGGGAGCCAGCGGCTGTGGTCCTACCTGCATTGCCATGGTGGCGGCAGGTCTGAATCACGATCCGTCTATTACGCCGGCAAAGGTGGCTGCCTATGGAACACAGAATCAGTCGGTGGACAGCGAAAATAATACTTACTGGACTTTTATGCAGGAAGCGGCTTCGGCCTATGGCCTTTCCTGTTACAATGGACTGCTTACAGAAGAGGAACTTTCGGCAGAACTTTCGGCCGGGCATCCGGTCATCTGCAGTATGGGACCCGGGTACTTTACGCAGAACGGCCATTTTATTGTTATGACCGGATATGAAAATGGACAGATCACGATCAACGATCCGTTTAGCACAGAAAACAGCGGGAGAACCTGGACATATGGAGAGATTCACGACCAGATCAAGGCCATGTGGGTTTATCAGACCAGTCAGGGATAGAAGAAAAGCAGGAGGAGAAAATGGAAGAAGAAAAAGGATTTCGTTATGCAAAAGGGAAAGACGCCGGCCTTGTCCTGGAGTTCTTAAAACGTCTTTCTGAATATGAAAAGGCAGAGGAACATCTGGTTTCCACACCGGAGCTGTTACAAGAAGAACTGGAGCGGGAGAACGGGGCGAAGGCTTTGTTTGTCCTGGCAGATAGAAAAGAAGTGGGTATGGCGCTCTTTTTTAGAAACTTTTCCGGGTATCTCGGCCGGGCGGGGATTTTCATCGACGCCCTCCTGGTGCTGGAAGAATACCGGGGAAAAGGCTACGGCAGAGCATTGTTTGAGGAACTGAAAAAGGAAGCGGCCCGGATGGGCGGAGCAAGGATGGAGTGGCTGTGTCTTACCTGGAATACTCCTTCCATGGAATTTTATCGGAAAAATGGCGGACAGTTTATGGATACCTTTGCTACTTACCGGCTGCCGCTGGAGTAAGAGAGCAAGGATTGATACACTAGCGGTTGACGTTTCCGGCATATTTGCTATAATATACTTAACAAGACAGCCGATACGATAGAGCAAACCTATCCGTTTCCGGCAAAGTTATCAGTAACTAGAAATAGCACCTCAAAAGCTTGGCCAGAGCTGAGGTGCTTTTTTCTATGGGTATAATTCAGAATATAGAAGAAACAGATAAAAAGAAAGAGAAACATAAAAATATATAAAATTAGCACTCGAGGGTTGACTCTGCTAACAACAAGTGTTATATTACCACTAGAACAATGAAAACAACCGATCTCAAAAAGGAGGCGTATGGTTATGAATATTAATAAATTTACACAGAGTTCTATGGCGGCGGTCCAGGGCTGCGAGAAGGCGGCAATGGATTACGGCAATCAGGAGATTGAGCAGGAGCACCTGTTCTATGCGCTGCTGACGATTGATGACAGTCTGATCTTAAAATTATTTGAAAAAATGGGGATTACAAAGGAGACGGCTGTCAACCGGGCGGAGGAGGCCCTGCGGAAGCGCCCGAAGGTGCAGGGGGGGCAGATGTTTATCGGCAAGGATCTGAATAACGTGCTGGTCTACGCAGAAGATGAAGCTAAGCAGATGGGTGACGAGTACGTTTCCGTGGAGCATCTGTTCCTGTCTATGATCAAGCATGCGAACCGGGAAATGAAGCAGCTGTTCCGGGAGTTTGGCATTACAAGAGACAGTTTCCTTCAGGTTTTGTCAACCGTGAGAGGCAATCAGCGCGTGACCAGCGATAATCCGGAAGCCACTTACGATACGTTGAATAAATACGGTCAGGATCTGGTGGAGCGGGCAAGAGAGCAGAAGCTGGATCCTGTAATCGGAAGGGACGCGGAGATCCGCAATGTGATCCGGATCTTATCCCGTAAGACCAAGAATAATCCGGTGCTCATCGGCGAACCCGGAGTAGGAAAGACTGCGGCTGTGGAAGGACTGGCGCAGCGGATCGTCCGGGGCGACGTGCCGGAAGCATTGAAAGATAAAAAATTATTTGCCCTGGATATGGGCGCTCTGGTGGCCGGAGCCAAGTACCGGGGAGAATTCGAGGAACGTCTGAAAGCGGTCCTTGAGGAAGTAAAAAACAGCGACGGCAATATCATCCTCTTTATCGATGAGCTGCATACTATCGTAGGAGCGGGAAAGAGTGACGGCGCCATGGACGCCGGAAATATGCTCAAACCCATGCTGGCCAGAGGAGAGCTTCACTGTATCGGCGCCACAACGCTGGACGAATACCGGCAGTATATTGAAAAGGATGCGGCTCTGGAGCGGCGGTTCCAGCCGGTGATGGTAGATGAGCCGTCGGTGGAGGACGCCATTTCGATCCTCCGGGGATTGAAAGAACGCTACGAAGTGTTCCACGGCGTCAAGATTACCGACAGCGCCCTGGTGGCGGCAGTTACTTTAAGCAACCGGTACATTTCCGATCGGTTCCTGCCGGATAAGGCCATTGACCTGGTGGATGAAGCCTGCGCGCTGATCAAGACGGAACTGGACTCCATGCCCACCGAGCTGGACGCTTTGAACCGGAAGATCATGCAGCTGGAGATTGAAGAGGCGGCGCTGAAAAAGGAGGATGACCGCCTAAGCCAGGAGCGGCTGGCAAAACTGCAGCAGGAACTGGCGGAAGAGCGGGAAACATTTGCAAAACAGAAGGCGCAGTGGGATAATGAAAAGAGATCCGTAGAACATGTGCAGAAACTCCGTGAGCAGATCGAACAGCTGAACCGGGAGATCGAGACCGCCCAGCAGAACTACGACCTGAATAAGGCGGCGGAACTGCAGTACGGACGGCTTCCACAGCTGCAGAAACAGCTGGAGGAGGAAGAAGAAAAGGTAAAGGATGAAGATCTGTCGCTGGTACACGAAAGCGTCACAGAGGACGAGATCGCCAAGATCATTTCCCGCTGGACCGGCATTCCGGTAGCGAAGCTGAATGAAAGCGAGCGGAGCAAGACGCTGCATCTGGCGGACGAACTCCACAGGCGTGTTATCGGACAGGACGAAGGCGTGACCAAAGTAACAGAAGCTATCATCCGTTCCAAGGCAGGGATCAAGGATCCCAGCAAACCGATCGGATCCTTCCTGTTCCTTGGACCGACCGGCGTGGGCAAGACGGAGCTTGCCAAGGCACTGGCAGAGAGTCTGTTTGACGATGAAAATAATATGGTGCGGATCGATATGAGCGAGTATATGGAGAAGTATTCTGTGTCCCGGCTCATCGGAGCGCCTCCGGGATATGTGGGTTATGACGAGGGTGGCCAGCTGACAGAGGCGGTCCGGAGAAAACCCTATTCCGTGGTACTGTTTGATGAGATCGAAAAGGCACATCCGGACGTATTCAACGTGCTGCTGCAGGTGCTGGACGATGGCCGGATCACGGACTCCCAGGGACGTACCGTGGACTTTAAGAACACCATCCTGATCATGACCTCCAATATCGGTTCCGCCTATCTGCTGGACGGCATTGATGAAAATGGAAATATCAGGCCGGAGGCAGAGGAGCTGGTTATGAATGATCTTAGGAATCATTTCCGGCCCGAGTTTTTGAACCGTCTGGATGAGACGATTATGTTCCGTCCGCTGACCAGGGATAATATCCATGCGATCATCAAACTGCTGGTGGATGATGTGAACAAGCGGCTGGCAGATAAGGAAATCCGCATCGAACTGACGGAAAATGCCAAACAGATCGTGGTGGAGGGCGGCTATGATCCGACCTACGGCGCACGGCCTCTGAAACGGTATCTGCAGAAAAATGTGGAAACCCTGGCTGCGAAGCTGATCCTGGAAGGGAACGTAGGCACCGGAGATACCATTTTGATCGATGGCGTGGACGGACATCTGGACGCAAGGATCAAGCAGCATCTGCAGGAAGTCTGATCTGACTGCCAGGGAAAGGCAAATGGCCGGCCAGACACATGCAGACCAAAAGGCACAGGAGAAGAATGATGAACCGTGTCATATTTCATATTGATGTGAATTCCGCCTATCTTAGCTGGACGGCGGTGGAACAGTTAAAAAGCGGCAGCAGCCTGGATATCCGGAGCATCCCCGCCATCATCGGCGGGGACCGGGCGTCCAGGCATGGCGTCGTTCTGGCAAAATCTGTGCCTGCAAAGAAATATGGCATTGTTACCGGCGAGCCGGTGGCAAATGCGCTGAAAAAGTGTCCGTATCTTCATATGGAGCCGCCGGATCACAAGATGTACCACCGGTACAGCCAGGCGCTGATGGAGTTTTTGACAACGTATTCCAGGGAGATCGAGCAGGTCAGTGTGGATGAGTGTTACATGGACTTTACGGAGGCGGCAAAGCGGTACTCTTCCCCGGTGGAGGGGGCCCTGGAACTGAAAAATGAAGTGAAGCGCAGGTTTGGATTTACGGTAAACGTAGGAATCTCCAGCAACAAGCTGTTGGCAAAGATGGCCTCGGATTTTGAGAAGCCGGACAAGGTACATACCTTATTTCCGCAGGAGATCCAGGTGAAAATGTGGCCCCTGCCGGTGCGGGATCTCTATATGGCCGGGAAATCCAGTACTGAAACTTTAAAAAAACTGGAAATCTATACCATTGGAGAGCTGGCAAATACCGACCCGGCGATCCTGGAGCTGCATTTAAAAAGTCACGGCCGCAGGCTATGGGAATTTGCCAACGGCATTGGGGATGATCAGGTTGTCTCGGAACCGCCGGAGGCTAAGGGGATCGGGAATTCCGTGACACTTCCCAAAGACGCGGAGACAGAAGAAGAGGCAGAGGCGGTGCTGGAGCAGCTGGCGCAGAGCGTGTCCCGCAGGCTTAAGAAAGCGGGACAGAAGGCGGGGATGCTGAGTGTGGAGATTAAATATTATACCTTTGAGAGCGTATCTCATCAGCGGCAACTGGCAAAGCCCACCTATGACGCCCGGGACATTTACCAGGAGGCTGTGAGCCTGTTCCTGGAATTGTGGAACCATCAGCCGATCCGTCTTCTTGGCATCCGGAGTTCCAAGTTGTCAGAAGAAGGAGAGCCGGAGCAGTTAAGTATCTTTGACATTCAGGTGGAGCCAGAGGAGAAGCGCAGGAAAAAACAGCAGCTAAGAGAAGCCATGGAGCAGCTCAAAGGGAAATATGGAAAAGAAGTGGTCCGCAAAGGAACCGGTTCTCTGCCCAAACAGGGTGTTGACAAAGCTTGACGGAATCATTATACTTAACTGCATAAGAGCATCGGCGAATTATATTTTTATAGTTTGCGGGTGTTCTTTTTTTGCGGATATGAGGAGAAAAAATACAGACAATAAGAAAAGAAAGAGAGGAAGGATCCGATGAAAAATGTGGATTGGAAAGAATTTGGCCTGGATGTGCTGGTAGACATTGTGGCAGGTATGCTGATCGCGGTGGGTGTTTATAATTTTGCCCTGAATGCGAATTTCCCGGTGGCGGGATTTTCTGGTATTGCGATTATTTTGTATCACCTTCTGGGACTTCCGGTAGGTATCGGGACCATCGTGCTGAATATTCCCGTGGCAATTTTCTGTTATAAATTCCTGGGAAGGACATTTTTCTTAAAATCAGTGAAATCTATGGTGATTTCTTCTGTACTGATGGACTACGTTGCGCCCTTACTTCCTGTCTATGACGGCAGCCGGTTCCTGGCGGCTCTTTGCATGGGTGTGCTGTGCGGGATCGGTTATGCCATGATCTTTATGAGAGGATCTTCTACCGGCGGCCAGGACTTTATCAGCGTATCGATCAAGAAGGTGAAACCGCATATTACCCTGGGCATCATTACATTTGTGCTGGATATGGTGACCATCGTTCTTGGTACGGTGCTGGTATTCGGCGATGTGGACGGCCTGATCTATGGTATTATCGTTACTTACCTGATGGCGATCGTAATGGACCGGATCATGTACGGTATTGATGAAGGAAAGCTGACCCTGATCGTGACGGAGCGGGGCGAAGAAGTGGCGGAACGGATCGACGAGTATTCCGGCAGAGGCTCTACCATTCTGAAAGGAATGGGAAGCTACAGCAAGGCAAAAAAGGACGTGGTTATGTGCGCCTGCAACAATAAGCAGATGTATACCATCAAAAAAATGGTGCACAAGATCGACCCCAAAGCATTTACCATAATTATGGAATCCAATGAAGTGGTGGGAGAAGGATTTAAAGAAGAAATTTCAGAACTGTAAATATGGGAAAAGTGTGGTATAATTTTGTAATCACATGAATGCAGAAGAAAAGGAGCAGACCATGCCAGTTTTTGATTTTAATAATGCGCCGGCAAAGGATCAGGAGCCGGAGTGCACTTATGAAGTATTCTATTCTAACGAAAGGACCGCTTCCGCGGATCATCCGATGCTGGTCCTTGGCGACAAAGAGGCGGGACTTTCCCATCACGCCTGCGGAGTATTTACCAATCCGGTCCGGAAGACCGCTTTTGAATGGAAAGAGGACGGGGAGACCTGCAGTGTGGATATCGTAAAGATTGACGCCCGGTTTGTCAGCTTATTGAAGTGGCTGGGGGAAAATCATATCAATGTGCGTCTGTCCGGAGAAAAGAGGGAGGAAGGCTATTGTGTCTACCGGATCCGGGAGATGGCTTTTGGCGGAGGGTCCAAGCTGTCTGCAGAAGATGGATTTCTCCAGTTTATGATTGAACGGCTTCTTTCCAGTGATGCGCCTTCCATGGAGATCCCGGAGGAGGAAGAAGAGGAGGCCGGCGACAGTATGAAGTTGACCAGCATTCAGAGTATTACAGACTTTATGAACTGCGCGGGTCGGACCCTGCCGGACAATATCCGTCTCTGGGCCAGACGGAATCTTGCGGTGGCACGTTCCAGCGAGGTGTCAGCAGAAGAACGCCGTCATGCCCAGCGGGCGTTGTCGATCATGATGAATATTCAGTGGAAGGGAAATTATTTTCCGGCGGTGGATCCGAAAGAGGCCAGAAGGATCCTGGATGAAGAGCTGTACGGTATGGAACAGGTCAAACAGCGGATCATTGAGACCATTATCCAGATCAACCGGACCCATACCCTTCCGGCTTATGGCATCCTGCTGATCGGACCTGCGGGAACCGGGAAGTCGCAGATCGCCTATGCGGTAGCCAGGATCTTAAAGCTCCCGTGGACCACGCTGGACATGAGTTCCATCCATGATCCGGAGCAGCTGACCGGAAGCTCCAGGATCTATGCTAACGCCAAGCCCGGAATTATCATGGAAGCATTTTCCATGGCGGGCGAGTCCAACCTGGTCTTCATTATCAATGAGCTGGATAAGGCGGCGGCCGGGAAGGGAAATGGCAATCCGGCGGATGTGCTTCTGACTCTTTTGGATAATCTTGGATTTACAGATAATTATATGGAATGTATGATTCCCACCGGAGGCGTTTACCCGATTGCCACGGCCAATGACAAGGATCAGATCAGCGCGCCTCTGATGTCCCGGTTTGCAGTGATCGAGATCCCGGATTATACAGAAGAGGAAAAGAAGGTGATTTTTTCTGATTATGCGCTGCCGAAAGTCCTGAAGCGGATTGGTATGGAAAAAGAAGAGTGCGTTCTTACTCCGGAAGGGCTGGATGCAGTCATTGCATTACACAGAAACACCAGCGGGATCCGCGACCTGGAGCAGGCGGCCGAGCACCTGGCGGTAAACGCCCTGTATCAGATTGAAGTAGATCACTTAAGAACTGTCACCTTTGACGGGGAGATGGTACGGAACCTGTTGCGATAGTTCGGTATTGCAATTTTGGCATCCTGGCCTTAGGCTCTGCAGCTGGAGAAAAGAAGAACTAAAAAGACATAAAAAATCCACTGTAACGAAGTTGACATTTCGTACAGTGGATTTTAATTAATTATTTCATCCAATGGACTATACCTCTCTTTTCATTAGATTATGAATGTTAAGCTTTCGTTTTTGGTGGTCCGTCCTCCTTGTTATTTGATGGTTTTATAATAACTCACAAAATATAAAATGTCAACACAAAAACTGAAAAAAAATATAATAAAACCAAAATATACAGAATATTTAAGTTCGGATTATTCTGTTAGAGTTGAAGTGGGAAAAGACTTCATGATAAGATAAACATAATGAAAACTAAAAATGTATCTGAGGATGTGTAAAAAGATGATCTATTATTTATTCGTGATCAACGTGATAACCTTTGCAGCCTTCGGGCTGGATAAAAGAAAAGCAAAAAAAAGAAGGTTCCGGATCCGGGAGAGCACGCTGTTTGGCCTGGCGCTGATCGGAGGCTCTCTGGGGGCGATGGCAGGAATGTTCCTGTTTCATCATAAAACAAGAAAGCCGGCCTTTCGGATCGGGATTCCTGTCCTCTTCTTGCTGCAGGGAGTGATATGGATCCTGATCGCCGGAATCTGAGCAAATGGAAATGGGGACGTAGACCTTTGCAAAAGGTCTACGTCCCCATTTCCATTTGCTTACCATTTTATTTCCATTATTGAGCATTTATGGTATAGTCGTTTTCTTCTGTTGTTACAGGCACGTCTGCCTGAACAGAGCTGTTGTCGATTTCGATGGCGTAGGTTTTGTGGATCATGCAGTTTACTGGATCCTCGGTGGCGATGACGATGGCCAGGCTGTGACCGGGCTCTACCGTATACCGGGTTGCGTTCAGGTATACATGGTAGTCATGGTATTCGCCTTTCTTTAATTCGATGCTGTTTGCCGCGGTTTCGGGCTCATATCCGGCTTCCGGATTGCAGAGATCTGCGAATGCGCGGGTGATGACGCGGTATTTTTTATGTACGGTAGTGAATTCTGCCTCGTCAAATGCCGGAAGGTCTCCGCCGTTGATGATACCGCCTTCTTTTACGGTGGTTACCGGAATGATGTTTCTCTCCGGGTCTGTGGTCTGGATGCTGTCAAATTCGGTGTCGCAGACGTCGCAGAGAAGTACGGCGATTTCCACATCGTCCATTCTGCCGGAAATCCTGGAGGCGCCCAGCTTCATGGTCAGGGTGTCCACGTCGTTGCGGTTTTCGGGATGGAAATCTGCCTCTGCATCGCCGTCTTTTAATGCGGCCTTCAGATGCAGGCATACCGTACCCTGGATGGTGACGGCCTTCTCAAATGGACGGGTGACATAGCGTTGTCCCATATTGGTGGAAGTGGTGCCCATCACATCGTCGAAGTTTTTGGCGCTGATCCCGGCGGCTTCCCAGTCGGTGTCGATCACGGCAGTTCCGGTGGATCCGCTGGTCAGCTTCATGCAGTGTCCGGTGTCCCAGGAGGCGGAAGTTTCCCATTTTCTCTGGTCGTGGTTTGTCTGTACCAGGACGGCGGGCATGTCTTCTGCCTGATTCTCTACACCGTACAGATAATGGGAGATCCATTCATTTACGATGTCGTCATAAAACTTTCCGTCGATGAGGATGCCATAGCCTTTGTTTGGCATGGTTGGTGTAATATGGGGTCCCTGGTGCAGGATGGCCTTTACAGTCTGTCCTGCTTTCTGGAAGGACTTCAGCATCATTTCAAATTGTTTGGTAGAAACATTTTCGTCGTTGAGTCCCTGAACGATCAGCGCGGGGCATTTTATCCTGTCTGCATTTAAACGGTAGTTCCCGCTTCCCCAGAATTTTTCGTTGTAATCGAAACCGCATGCTAATTGCTGAAGGCTGAGTTCATGATGAAATGCGGCGATATCGTCCAGTTCTTTTTCGGATAAGGTTTCATCGTTGTAGCGGCTGGAGCAGTAGTAAGCCAGAAAACTATTTAACATTTCCTTTGGCCAGTAACGCTGTGCGCCCTGCATGTTCTGCTGGCTGTACCAGTCGGCGATTCCTGCTACAGGAACGATGGTTTTCAGGCCTTCCACACCGGTAGTTGCAACTGCGAAAGGCATGGTGCCTGCGTAAGAACGCCCGGTCATGGCTACATTTCCATTGGCCCAGTCGGCTTTCGTGGTGATGGTGCCTTCCCGGTCTGCATAGGCCACCCGGTCGCCGTGGATCCATTCTACTACGGATTTGAAGGCGTCTCTTTCATAGTCAGAACCTACATAGTTGAATCCGTCGGAACCAAGAGCGCCAAATCCGGCGCTGACCACAACTGCAAATCCGCGAACCAGATAATAATTGAAGTTGTCAATATTTTCATAGACCATGCTGTTGGTGCTGCCCTTATCTTTGTAGTACCAGTCCGACGGATCAGCTTTTAATGCAAGATCCATGGAACCGATAGATCCGGAAGGAACCCGGGGCGCAGCCTTATGATCCAGATCGGCGAGATCAAATTTGCGGTATTCTTTTTCCGCTACTTCTTTCATGTGGTCATAGCCGTCTTCCTGGACGCCGGCGCAGTAGGGGCGTGCCTCAAATAAAGTGGCGGCCTTGTAATTGCCTTCCACAGCGCTTCTTGGTACCTGGATGAATGTTTTGATCAGATCTCGCTTTCCGTCTCCATCCATGTCGTAGTCAGATTCCACATATACACAGTATCTGACAATATCTGATGTGGCGGGATCATATTTTTCTCCGGTCTTTCCGTCTGTAAAGGGGAATACCGGCTGTGCCAGGCCATTTTCAAAAACCGGCACTTTGCTGTAATGATTGTCTTTCATGATAGACCTCCCAAAAGTATGATATGTGTTCTGTTTGAACTCCTGATAAATAGTATAGTTTTTCTTTCTGTTCTAGTCAATCATTCTGAACATTTAAAAAGATGTCGAAAGGAAAGAAACCATTGTATTCAAAAAACTCTCCCTATGTGGTAGAATAAGCAGGAAATGATTTGGGAGGTTTTAGAGATGAAGGTAGCAGTAACTTATGATAACGGAAACATATTTCAGCATTTTGGAAGAACCGAGTCTTTTAAGGTATATGAAGTGGAAAACAATCAGATTATTTCCAGTGAAGTAATCGGTTCTAATGGCGTTGGACATGGCGCGCTGGCCGGACTTCTGGTGGAGCAGAAGGTAGATGTACTGATCTGCGGCGGTATCGGAGGAGGAGCTCAGGCGGCTCTTGCAGAGGCAGGTGTGGAACTGTGTTCCGGAGCCGAAGGAGATGCCGATCAGGCGGTAGAAGCTTATCTGAAGGGAGAACTAGTGTCCACAGGAGTCAACTGTGATCATCACCACGGAGAACGCCACAGCTGCGAGGATCATGAGGAAGGCCATAGCTGCGGAGACCATGGAGAGGGACACGCCTGTGGAGGCGGCTGCGGGAGCAGTTGCGGCGGGGGATGCGGCGCACAGCCGACACTGACCGGACGAAATGTGGGAAAGACCTGCCGTACTCACTATAAGGGCACGTTTAACGATGGAACCCAGTTTGACTCTTCTTATGACCGGGGAGAACCGCTGGAGTTTGTCTGCGGCGCCGGACAGATGATCCCTGGATTTGACGCTGCTGTTGCAGATATGGAAGTGGGACAGGTTGTGGATGTGCATCTGATGCCGGAGGAAGCCTATGGCATGCCGGATCCCAATGCAGTATTTACCGTGGAGATCGCGCAGCTTCCGGGATCCGAGGAAGCACAGGTGGGAGAGCAGGTTTATCTGACCAATCAGTATGGACAGCCATTCCCTGTGAAAGTGGCGGCAAAAGGAGAAACGACGATCACTTTTGATGCGAACCATGAGATGGCTGGAAAAGAATTGAACTTCCGGATCGAGCTGGTTGAAGTACTGGAAGGGTAATGAGGATTTTGTTTCCCGTAATTGATAAGAAGAAAACCGGGATCCATTTATAGGCCCCTCCCTTAAAATGATTCCTATAAAGATCAGGAGTTGTTTTAAGGGAGGAATTTTTATGAGCGAAAAGATGCTTGTCTTACGGAACTTTTACAGTGGCAGGCACCATTTCTTTGAGAGGCAGATACGCTGAATCTTGTTTTAGCCGGGAAACCGGCGGATCACCCTGCACGGATTCCCAACTGCAACACTATTTTCCGGGATAGAGCGCGTGACAACACTCCCGGCCCCGATGACACTGTTCCTGCCAATCGTCACGCCGGGAAGAAGGATCGGGCGATTATCAACAAATGTACAGTTTATGTTGATGATCACATCGTTTCCGATAAAAATGTTTTTCCCGTGATCGCAGTAAAACGGCGTGTCAATTTCCACATTTGTTCCAACAGCACCGAATAACTCATGCAGTAGCGCTGCCCGGGTCCTGGCATCACTGTGCTCAAGCTGGTTGTATTTTCGTGTCAACGCACGCGTTTTGGCAATCTGCTTCAATGTCTGCGGGCCTGCTGTTTCTAAAAAATCCTGCTCGTTATATTCCATTGCATCCATTCTCCTTAAAGACTGTTCTCTATCACGCCGGGAAGCAGATCGTAAATGGAGCCTTTCATTTTCTTCTCAAAGTCTGCCTTGATCTCCAGCACTTTTTTCCAGCGGTCAACGGTATGAGGATGGACGCCGTATCGGATCGTCACGTCGACAAAACGCTTTTCCAGGATACAGAAGCCGGTGGGCAGCGCCAGTGCGTCGCACAACTGTACAAGACGGTCATAATCATCATACACAGCCTCTTTTATGAAATGTTTCATGAACTGAAAGTCTTCTTCTGTAACGTCAAAAGTACCAATAGAAGTATGAATATCCTGGATCATAAATGCATGAGAAATACAGATCTGCGCTGCCTTTTCCCATCCCCGTTCCATGCAGAACCGGTAGCCGTCGATCAAGTGGCGTTCAGAGCTTACTCCGGCATATCTTCCGATATCGTGCAGCAATCCAAAGCAATATGCCTGATCTGCAGACATATCGTTACATTGTGCTGCTATGTTTTTGCAGGCAAGAGCTACAAAGCGGGAATGCTCGGTCCAATTTCCCGGATTCTGCTGTCCGGCCCATGTCAATGCGGATTCCGCTGTAGTGCAATTTAATCTTATCATTACCGATACCTCTTGATAGTACGCTTCCTTTATTGCCATTATTATGATCATTTTCAACCCCCAACTGATGAAGAAGGTGAAGTTATAGTAGTCGAGGGATATTAATATTGTGGTTTTAAGCATGGAAATTGTACTAGATGATATGCTATCTTTTCGATAGGCGATGAAGTATAATGAAGATGACAACAAAATTGGAATTCATCAGAAAAATGAGGAATAGTTGAAATGGAGGCGCTATAATAACATGAAGATTGAAGGGAACCAGAAAGAACTGGATGCAATGGTAGAATTTCATAAGGGAAATCGTGTCGAGGGGCTGAGACTGCAAGAAGAATTTGCAGCGGAATTTCGTAAGGAGTATAAAGACAAAGATCACTGTCCTTGCCTGAAAGCCTGTCGTTATCACGGAAACTGTAAGGAATGTGTAGCAATCCACAGAGCGCATCAGGAACATGTTCCTAATTGTATGCGACCATTGATTAATAAAAAATTGAAATTGATGTCAGAATTAACAGAGCATACCTTGGCAAATGAAATAGAAGCTCCACATGAGATTTTAAGAAAATAGGCAAGTCAAATTCAAGTTTGTTAAATTGGAAAACTAGAATTTTTGAGGAGATAGATATAAAATGACCTTCCAATTAGTTTGTATAGAACCAAAAGAATTAACGCAATACAAGGCGGATATGCAGGAAGCATTTCAGAAAGGTTTTGAAGATGCTTTTGGGAAAACAGATGCTGTTATTCTGCCTGAAAAGGACATTGACCAGTCGCTGAATGCGGAGGGTTCTGCTGTCTATAAAGCCGTTGTCGATGGAGAAATGGTGGGCGGTGCTGTTGTTATTATCAATGAGAGTACACAGCATAACCATCTTGACCTGCTTTTTGTAAAGAACGGAGTTCAGAGCAATGGTATCGGTAAGAAGATATGGTTTGAATTGGAACGAATATATCCGAACACGAAAGTATGGGAAACCTGTACGCCGTACTTTGATAAGCGCAACATTCATTTTTATGTGAATGTCTGCGGCTTTCATATTACAGAATTTTTTAATGAAAAACATCCTATGCCGGATACACCGGACGATTTTGTCGGTGATGGCAATGAGGGAATGTTTGCGTTTAAGAAGCAAATTCGTTTATGAAATTCCAGCTTGTCGAACTGAAAAACACTGTAATAACATGTGTAAAACAAAATGTAAAACACCCCACTGAGTAGGTAGGACTAAATACTCCTATGATTTCGATTTTGAAGTCATAGGGGTATTTTTTTGTGCAGAAAAATAAAAAATTTCCTTTTCCACCCTGTATTTTCCCCTCTGAGCCTTTCGTTATATGAGAGCAAAAAAATAAAATTCCTTTTTTATTTGTAAAAAGCCCTCTCTACGTTCTGATATATGAGGAACAAATTACATTTGCCTTAAAAGAATCGGGCCTGATTCAAGAACAAAGAAAAAACGAAAAGAGAAAGGAGAAACTACATGAACAAAACAATCTTAATGGGAAGACTGACAAAAGATCCGGAGGTGAAATATCTCCAGGATGAAAACAGTACTGCAATGGCAAGATACACGCTGGCAGTAGACAGGCGATATCGAAAGGATGGAAAGGCAGAAACAGATTTTATTTCTTGTGTTACCTTTGGGAAGAATGCTGAGTTTGTAGAAAAATATCTGCAAAAAGGGTTGAAGATTTTAGTAAGCGGACGGATCCAGACAGGAAGCTATTTGAATCAGGAGGGGAATAAAGTTTATACCATCAATGTGATCGTAGAAGAACATTATTTCGCAGAAGGGAAGAAACTGTCAGGATCAGAAAAGAAAGAAGATACCGATTCGGATGGATTTATGCATCTTCCAGACGGAGAAGAACTTCCGTTTGAGTAAGAATAACTCGGATGCTGAAAGCAGAAGAGCGCACTTATATACCTTAAAAGGTATGTGCGTCCTACGGAAGTAGCATCTTTCTGAAAGGATAAAATACCCAATCCCCATATGCACATCATGGTTCCCATCCGCCCTTTACAGGAAGATGGTACCTGGGGACAAAAACAAAAAAAGGTTCCAGTATTAACACCGGATGGACAGACGGTTTTGAATCAGAAAGGACAACCGGTATTTCGGGCGTACATACAACGGATTGGAGCAGGAAAGAAACCTTGGAAGAATTGAGAAGTGCCTGGGCGAAGATGTGTAACGAACTGTATGAAGAAAAAGGACTTATAGAAAGAGTCGATGCCAGGTCTTATGAGGAACGGGGGATTGATAAGATCCCGATGGTGCATGAAGGACCGAATGTACAGGCAATGGAAGCAAGAGGGATTTCAACCGCACTGGGAAGTTTAAACCGACTCATCCGAGCCTTAAATGATATGAAAGAACGGGCAAAGAATCTTCTTCAATGGTCCTTGTTTCGAGAAAGCCAACTGATGGAACGGATGGTGTTCTTACATCAGCCAACCTTAGCGGATTATTTGAGAAACTATTGTGATAAGAGAAATGCAGTTGCAGAATCCTACGCTTATGGAACACAAAAGGCGAAGAATACAAATCTGAAACAATTTGCAGAGACGATCCGCTTTCTGGAAGAGCAGGATGTGAGAACCCCAGAACAGCTGACAGAGAAAATCCAGGAATTAGATACTCAGCTAAAAGAGGTAAGTCAGCGGTTGAATCAACAACTGTCTGCTTTGCGAAGTGTCAACAGCAATCTTTATGCAATGAAAGAGTATTTTGAAACAAGACCTGTTTATCTGGAATTAAAGAACAAATATTTTGGCAGGGAAAAATTCAAAGAGGAACATAAGAAGGAACTTAGCGGATATTATCGTTCGGAAAGAATCTTAAAAGAAAATCTAGACCCAAGTGGGAAGATTCCGGAAGGACAATGGAAACGAGAAGCCGCTCGTTTATCAGAAGAGATAGCTGCTTTACGAAAAGAAGATAAACGGATCCATGCCATGTTACGAAAGTATGAGGGAATCAAAAATCATGTGGAAGCTTTGATGGCAGAGGAAGGAGAAGATGTCTCTCTTCCAGAAACAAACAAACGGGAGCAATCCACAGAAACAAAAGAAGCAGTGAGAACCATGAAACGAAAGAAGAAACATCATGGAATGGAGTTATAGGAGGAATTTTAGAAGATGGAAGAATATACAAGAGAACAGATTCAAAGAGCAGATGATACTGATTTATATGTTTTTCTTTCTGGGAGAGGAGAACAGTTCAAACGATGTGGGAAGGAATACCGATGGTTGCGACATGACAGTGTGATGATCAACAAGAACGAATGGTATCGTTTTAGTCAGAATAAAGGTGGTCATGCCATCGATTTTATGAAAGAATTTTACGGTCTTTCTTTTGCAGAGGCAGTCAAAGAATTATTAGGAGAAGAGGGAGTTGGAGAAACCAACAGAAGAACGGCCAAGGAAGATGCAGGCAGACAGAAGGTCTGCCCCATCCCCTTGCCTGGATTGGAATTGCCAGAAAGAAATGAAAGCTGTGAGATTGCAAGGAAGTATCTCATTGAGCAGAGGAAACTATCGGAATGGCTGATAGATCAGATGATTGCAAAGGGGGATATTTATGAAAGTAAAAACTATCACAATGTGGTATTCGTCGGAAGAGACAAAGAAGTGAATCCTAGATATGCAGCTATGCGGGGAACCGATGAGAACCGATATCGTGGGGAGGCAAAAGGTTCGGAAAAAGCCTATGGATTTGGCCATATAGGAACGGATGAAAAACTGTTTGTGTTTGAATCCCCCATTGATCTTTTGTCTTATATCACTGCAGTTCCGGAAGAATGGGAAAAGCATAGTTATATTTCCCTAGGAGGATTGAGTGAAAAAGCAATGAAACGGATGTATACAGAATATCCTCATATCCATTCCATCTACTTGTGTCTGGATAATGATGAGCCTGGAAATGAGAGATGCAGGCAGTTTGTTTCTCTTATTCCGGAGGAACTGAGTGTGTACCGATTAGAACCGGTGAAGAAAGACTGGAATGAATGTCTGGTAGCAGAAGTTCCGGTAGAAAATATGGCAAAGCAGATGTGTTGGAGAGATGCCAGGGAAAAACCAGTTCCGGTCATGAAGATGTCGGAGGTTGAGGAAACGGTGGTCCAGTGGTTATGGTATCCATTCATTCCCTTTGGAAAGGTTACTTTGATCCAGGGGAATCCGGGAAAAGGAAAAACGTGGCTTGCAATGGCAATCGCCGCATACTGTACGAATGGAAAAGAACTTCCCAATGCACTTCCCATAGAACCCTTTAATGTATTGTATCAAACAGCAGAGGATGGGATAGCAGATACCATTAAGCCTAGATTAGCAAAATGTGGTGCAGATATGACAAGGGTGCGATTCATCAATGAAGAAGAAAAACAGCTTTCTATGACGGACGATCGGATTGAAAAAGCCATCCGCCAGAACAATGTACGCCTCATGATCATGGATCCCATACAGGCCTATCTGGGAGCCAATGTGGATATGAACCGGGCCAATGAGATACGGCCATTATTCCGGCATCTCAGTACGATTGCAGAGAGAACTGGATGTGCCATTGTTCTCATTGGACATTTGAATAAGTCGTCGGGAAGTCAGAGCGATTACCGTTCCCTGGGATCCATTGATATCGCAGCGGCAGTACGAAGCATCTTATTTGTAGAAAAGGTGGAAAAAGAGAAGGAACAGGATATCCGAGTGGTATATCAGCAAAAGGATTCTCTTGCTAAGAAGGAAAATCCGGTAGCGTTTTCTTTAGGAGAAGAAGGCTTAAAATGGTTAGGAGAATACGATATATCCATTGAAGATCTGCTGATGGGGAAAGCAGGAACGAAAAAGGAAACGAAACTGGAAAAGGCACAGAAATTGATCCTGGAGTTATTAACCAAACGGAAAGTAATGTGTTTAGAAGAATTAGAGGCAGAACTACTAGCCTATGGGATTTCTTCCAGAACAGGAAGAGATGTAAGAAAGCAATTGGAAAGTAGATTAAGCTATGACTGGTGTCAGGGAAGAAAAACAGTTGCGTTAATCACAGAATAAAAGATGACATTGGCAAAAAAATACTTTGGCATTGGCAGTCTTTATAGATACCTTTGCCAGCCGCCAATGTCAAAAACAAAGATAATAGAAGGAGGCATACAAATGACAAGTTATGATATACCTTATTGGAAGAAGTATACATTATCCATTGAAGAGGCAGCATCCTATTTTCGTATTGGAGAAGGAAAGCTTCGTAAGTTAGTCAGTGACAATCCAAATGCAGAGTATTTGCTTTGGAATGGGAATCGTGTACAGATAAAACGAACAAGATTTGAAAAATTTATTGATACACTCAGTGCGATATAAAATGAAATTTAAAAGAAGGAGGTGTTCGAATTAGGGGTTACATGATATACTAACAATATCATGTTGCGTCCCCTTGGAGGTAGGATATGATTTCAAAGAGACGTGATGATAAAGGCAGAGTTCTCCAGCAAGGAGAATGGCAGGAACCAAGTGGACGTTACCGCTATAAATATACAGATTCACTTGGTAAGTGTAAAATATTATATAGTTGGAGATTGACAGAAGCAGATAAGATGCCGGAAGGTAAACGGGCAGATCTTTCTCTCAGGGAAAAAGAAAGAAAAGTTCAGTCCTTACAGATGCAAGGGATTACAGGAAGTAACATTACAGTGCTTGAACTTGTGGAACGATATCTTTCCCTGAAAACAGGAGTAAAGCATAATACTTTAGCGAATTACAAATTTGTGGTGAATGTATTGAAAAAGGAAGAATTCGCTTATAAGAAAGTGGATGATGTGAAACTTTCTGACGCAAAGATTTTTCTGATAAAACTACAAAGAGATGGTAGAGGATATAGTTCCATTCATTCCATCAGAGGTGTTTTAAGACCTGCTTTTCAAATGGCTGTGGATGATGACTTGATTCTAAAAAATCCATTTGGATTTGAATTAGGTACAGTACTTGTTAATGACAGTCAGAAAAGACAAGCTGTTTCTCCGGAAGATGAAACTAAATTTCTTGATTTTGTAAAGAATGATCCGCATTATAATCAGTATTATGATGCATTTTATATCTTATTCAAGACAGGTCTTAGAATATCTGAAATTTGTGGACTTACTGTAAAAGACTTGGACTTTAAAGAAGATATTATCAATGTGAATCATCAGTTGCAAAGAACTCGAGAAATGAAGTATATCATCGTATCTACAAAGACAACAAGTGGTACGCGGTTACTTCCAATGGAAGCGGATGTAAAAGAAGCATTTCTTCGAATCTTGAAGAATAGAAGGAAACCAAAACGTGAGCCGATGGTGGATGGATATGGAGGATTTCTGTTTCTGGACAAGAATGGAAGGCCAATGGTTGCACTTCATTGGGAAAAGTACATGCAGCATGCAAGAGAAAAATATAATCGTGAGAATTTGTTGCAATTGCCGCCAGTTACTCCACATATATGCAGGCATACTTATTGTACAAATATGGCCAATTCAGGGATGAACCCAAAGACACTGCAATATCTGATGGGGCATTCAGATGTATCTGTAACACTTAATATTTATACGCATACCGGCTATGATGATGCAAAGAAAGAACTTGCCAGATTAAAAGAAGCAAGGGATGAACTGGAAAAGAAAAAGTTTATAACCCAAAAACATGCACAAACAACTCATGTAAGCCTTATCTCATAAGGAATTTGGGACTTTAAAAATAACCCATTTGTACCACAAATGCCCGAAAAAACATGAGAAAATACAAGAATTTATAAGAAAAAGAACCTTTCAAGTAAAAAATGCACAAAGGCTGAAAAGCCAGTATTTATAAGGCTTTGAGAGGATATGAGGAGATAAAATGGAGAAAATAAAGGTACTATTTATTTGCCACGGCAATATTTGCCGCAGTACCATGGCACAATTTGTTTTTCAGGATATGGTAAATAAAGCCGGCCTTTCGGACCGGTTTCACATCGACTCCGCGGCCACCAGCCGGGAAGAGATCGGCAATCCGCCCCATCACGGGACAGTCCGCAAGATGCAGGAGGTTGGAGTGCCCGTCCTGCCCCACCGGGCGCGGCAGATGACAAAAAAAGATTATCAGACTTACGATTATCTGATCGGTATGGATGAATGGAACATCCGCAACATGCAGCGTATTGCCGGCGGAGATCCGGACGGCAGAATCTGCATGCTGCTGGATTTTACAGCCCGCGCGGGCGAAGAGATCGCAGACCCCTGGTACACCGGTAATTTTGATGTTACCTATCGGGATGTAAAAGAGGGCTGCGAAGGTCTTCTGGATAAGCTTACTGCACAGATTTATTGATGGTATCCTGGATCAGGCAGTAAGCGATAATGCTAAGGCTGAAGATGCCGAGGACCAGGAATAAAATACCGGAATTGCCATAGGGATTTCCTTTGATCCGGTCACAGCGCTCTCCCATTTTATACAGCCAGTACAGACCATAGATGCCGCAGGTGATCAGGCTGAAAAGAAAGACCATGCCGCCGGACGTAGCTTCCGGTTCACCGGCAAGCACATTTACTTCATCATTGATCATGATCATCCAGTAGATGCCATAGATGCCGCAGGTGATAATGGAAAAAAGGACGCACAGAGCAATGTTGCGGGATGTGATGCCGGTCTGTCCGCCGGCGGGCTGCCCGCTGTACTGTGGCTGCCCGTTGTATCCCTGATAGTTTTGCTGCTGGTAATTCTGCTGATAATGATACTCCTGTCTGTATTCCTGCTGCTGATTCTGGTTTGTCTGACTGCTGTCAGGAAGCGTTTTTTTGCATTCCCGGCAGACAGAAGCGGTATCTTCGTTTTGCGTTCCACAATATGGACAATATTTCATGGGGTACCTCCTTTGTAGTCATAAAAGAATTTTTCCTCATCATATCATAAAAGAGGGGAGAGTACAATATCCTCCCATAAACAGCAAAAACCCCGGTGGCTGGCCGGGGTTTTTACCGTTGTCGTTATAGTTATCTAAAGGAATGAGAGAGAAAGTGCAGCACCGGGGAATTTCCCCCGGTGCAGTTACTTTATGAGGGGGAGATAGTTGACGTCTTGTTCAACTATCTGACTCATATTATAAAAGACAATTATGTCTAAAGTATGTTAAATCCCTAAAAGAAAACGAAAATTTCTTAAATGGGTATTAAGAAATCATAAGGAAAAAGTGACGGCCGCTTGATTCTTGCAGAAAATCTGAGTATGATAGAGGCAAATGATCTGGTAGCATGAGAGGAAATGGTATGGAAGATTCATATGTTTTAGAACTGGTGGAACCTAAGTTTCGCGATTTCCACCTGCTGCATTGCGGCTATGCCCGGTGTAAGCCCTGTCACAGTTATGGCCCTGCCACGCGCCCAAACTATATCATTCACTATATTCTGGAAGGAAAGGGAACCTACCAGGTAGGAGAACGGAAATATCAGCTGTCTGCGGGGCAGGGGTTCCTGATCGAGCCGGAAACGCTGACTTTTTATCAGGCGGATGTACAAGAGCCCTGGAGTTATCTGTGGGTAGGCGTGGGCGGCTATGCTGCAACAGAGCATATCCGAAACATTGGTCTGAATGAAGACCAGCTGATCTTTCGGTATCGAGATGGGGAGCGACTGAAGAAGATTGTGCTGGAAATGCTGAAGCATACAAAAGTTTCGGTGGCAAATCTTTATTATCTGCAGGGAAAGCTCTATGAATTTTTCTCTGCGCTGACAGAGGATGAAGTGATAGATTCCTGTGTGGATATTTCCAAAGAAAATAATTACATTCAGGAAGCCGTGACCTATATCCGCAATCATTATTCCAAAGGCCTGAACGTGATGGATATTGCCAGACATATGAATGTAAACAGAAGCTATCTCTATACCATTTTTAAGGACAATCTGGGAATGTCACCAAAGGATTTTCTGACGAAATTTCAGATTTCCCAGGCAAGAGAACAGCTTGCTCTGACAGATCTGTCTATCGAAGAGGTGGCAGAATCCTGCGGCTACAGAAGCTGTCTTGTTTTTTCCAAGGCATTTAAAAAGGAAAACGGAATGACGCCTACCGAATATCGCAGGCGCAGGAGGCAGGAAGAAAAACGAACCGCTGTCGCCAGTGAGGAAGAGCTGGCCGGACTTGGGCGAAAGACCAGCCTGAAGCTGAACAATCAAAAGAGGTGATGATGATGTCAAAATACATTATGGCTTTGGATGCAGGGACGACCAGTAACCGCTGCATCCTGTTTAATAAAAAAGGAGAGATCCTCAGCGTAGCACAAAAAGAGTTTACGCAGTATTTTCCGCAGCCCGGATGGGTGGAGCATGATGCGGATGAAATCTGGTCCACACAGCTGGGGGTGGCAGTAGAAGCGATGAGCAAGATCGGAGCTACAGCCGCAGATATTGCAGCCATCGGGATCACTAATCAGAGAGAGACTGCCATTGTATGGGACAAAAATACCGGAGAACCGGTGTGCCCGGCTATTGTCTGGCAGTGCCGGCGGACAGCCGGATACTGCGACCGGTTGAAGGAGCAGGGCTATACGGACATGATCCGGGAAAAGACGGGGCTGATCATCGACGCATATTTTTCAGGGACAAAGATCCGGTGGATCCTGGATCATGTGGAAGGAGCCAGAGAAAAAGCGGAAAAAGGAGAACTTTTATTTGGCACCGTGGAAACCTGGCTGATCTGGAAGCTGACGAAGGGCAGAGTGCATGTGACGGATTACTCCAATGCTTCCAGGACCATGCTCTTTAATATCAATACTCTGGAGTGGGATCAGGAGATCCTGGATCTTTTGCAGATTCCGAAAGCCATGCTGCCAGAGGCCATGCCTTCCAGCTGTGTGTACGGCGAGACGGATCCGTCTTACTTTGGCGGGCCGATTCCCATCGGCGGCGCGGCAGGAGATCAGCAGTCCGCCCTGTTCGGACAGGTGTGTTTCCATCCGGGAACTGCCAAGAACACCTATGGTACGGGATGCTTCCTGCTGATGAATACGGGAGAACAGCCGGTATTTTCTAAAAACGGGCTGGTGACCACCATCGCCTGGGGACTGGACGGGAAAGTGGAGTATGCCCTGGAAGGTTCGATTTTTGTGGCCGGGGCAGCCATCCAGTGGCTCAGGGACGAGATGCGTCTCATTGATTCTGCAGCAGACTCGGAATATATGGCGGGCAAGGTGAAGGATACGAACGGCTGCTATGTGGTTCCCGCATTTACAGGCCTTGGAGCGCCCCACTGGGATCCTTATGCCAGAGGCACCATTGTTGGCATCACCCGCGGTGTGAACAAATATCATATCATCCGGGCAACGCTGGAGTCCCTGGCTTATCAGGTCAATGATGTGCTTGGAGCCATGGAGGCGGACTCTGGGATCTCTCTTACGTCCCTGCGGGTGGACGGAGGGGCCAGCGCCAATAACTTCCTGATGCAGACCCAGGCGGATATCATTGGCGCGCCGGTCAAGCGTCCCCGGTGCATTGAGACTACAGCCATGGGAGCCGCCTATCTGGCGGGCCTTGCAGTGGGGTACTGGAAGAACAGAGAAGAGGTAAAAGCAAACTGGGCCATAGATCAGGTGTTTGAACCGGCTATTGGAGAAGAAGAGAGAAAGCAAAAGATCAAAGGCTGGAATAAGGCAGTGCGCTGTTCTTATCACTGGGCAAAAGAAGAGGAGTAATCAGGATGGAAAAGATAAAAATGACCTGTACAGGCTGCCGGAATGGCTGTCTGATGACCGCCACGGTGGAAGACGGAGAAGTGGTAAATGTAGACGGAAACGGATGTATGCGCGGATATGCACGCGCGCAGGAGAATGTTTCCTTTTCGGAAAATGAAGGCAAATAATCTGTAAAACTGCATAAAAAAGAATTGTTTTGGTGGACTTTTTTGCCACAATATACTAATATAGTAATATCGACGCAATTTGAAAGAAGGAAGGGAAAGAAATACTATGAAAAGAAATGTTATCGTAGGACAGTCTGGAGGACCGACTGCCGCTATTAACTCAAGCCTTGCAGGCGTTTACCGTACAGCCAAGGATCGTGGAGCCAACAAGGTATACGGCATGCTTCACGGCATCCAGGGACTTCTGGAGGAAAAATATATTGACCTTGCAGACCATATCAAGACAGAGCTGGATGCAGAGCTCCTGAAGAGAACACCGGCTGCGTTCCTTGGATCCTGCCGTTATAAACTGCCGGAGATCCATGAGAACCGGGAAGTGTATGAGAAGATCTTTGAGATACTGGATAAGCTGGATATCGAGGCATTTATCTACATCGGCGGAAATGATTCCATGGATACGATCAAAAAATTATCCGATTATGCGATCATTACCGGACATCCTACCAGATTTATCGGATGCCCCAAGACGATCGACAACGATCTGGCGCTGACAGACCATACACCGGGCTACGGAAGTGCGGCCAAATATATCGGAACCTCTATGAAAGAGATCATCCGCGACGGATTCTGTCTGGAATATGAGAAAGGTATCGTGACCATCGTAGAGATCATGGGAAGAAATGCAGGATGGCTGACCGGAGCTTCCGCACTTGCAAGAGGTGAGGACTGCGAAGGACCGGACCTGATCTACCTGCCTGAGATCCCGTTTGACATTCATGAATTCAGCGACAGAGTGAAGAAACTGATCGCAGAGAAACCGTCTATTGTGATCGCCGTATCTGAAGGCATCCGCACACTCGATGGAACTTATGTGTGCGAGTTGGGCAACAGCATCGACTTTGTAGATGCTTTCGGCCACAAACAGTTATCCGGAACTGCATCCTATCTGGCAAGCTTTATCGCCGGAGAGCATGGATGCAAGACCCGGGCTATTGAGCTTAGCACCCTGCAGCGTTCCGCTTCACATACTGCATCCCGCGTAGATATCCTGGAAGCATACCAGGTAGGCGGCGCGGCAGTAAAAGCGGCTGACGAGGGAGATTCCGGCAAGATGGTAGTTCTTCAGAGGCTGTCCGATGATCCGTATCAGTGCGGAACAGAAGTGAAAGATGTACATAAGATCGCCAATGACGAGAAACTGGTTCCAAGAGAATGGGTGAACGCAGACGGCACCTATGTAACCAATGAGTTTATTTCCTATGTACGTCCGCTGATCCAGGGAGACGTGTCTCCGGTCATGGTAGACGGTATCCCGAGACATCTGTATGCGCCGAAGGAATTAAGCCACAGATAAAAATATGCAAAAATGTACAGGCGGAGGATTTTTCTTCCGCCTGTATTTTTTACTTGTTTTTTTCACGGAAATCCAGTAATATATAAATTACTCTAAAAGCAATTCTGATAAGTTTCAAAAACGGATCGATCTATATTTTTTCAAAAAATCTGTCTTTACAAAATTTCCCGCAAAATCAATCAATAGGAAAAAGAGGTGACGTAATTGGCAGGAAAAGAAGGTTATGACGTACTGCGTCTGATTGAGCACGGCCAGGGCTGTTATATCAGCTCAGAATATGTACGGGGAAGGCCTATGGCGCTGCAGCTGAAATATCAGCCATATCTTTCCCGGGAACAGATCCTGGAATGGATCAGCAGTATCCAGAGACAACTGGAGCAGCTGCATAAATGCAGGAATCATCCCTGCTATCAATATGTGAATCCCTACAGTATGATCATATCGGAGGAAGGGATTTTATACCTGGCAGATCTGGGGGCCGGATCCAATGAAGATCTGCTAAGGCTGATGCGAAGGAAAAGTATCAGGGAACATTTTCTGCCGCCTGGAGAACCGTATTACCGCAGAGCGTCGGTTGCGCTGGACGCCTACGGTATGGGAAAGACGGTGCAGTATCTTCTGGCCATGTCCGAGGCGGATCCGCCCCTTGGAAGACAGGACGTGGCGAAACTTCAAAAGTTTATTTCTCATTGTCTGAGAATAACATCTAAAAAACAGATTCAGAATCTTTCTGAGACGCGTAAATATATTCCCACCTGTAAGAAACAAAAAGAAATAAACGACCGGGAGCGGAAAAGGCCGGATCCGGGAAACACGGGGCGCAAGGCGCTGGCAGCGGCAGCTGTTCTGCTGTTGTTGTCTGCCGTTGTAAAAGAAGGGTTTTTCGCCTCTTCCGAAAAAGAGGTCTCTCAGGCCCAGACCAGGGAAGAGCCTGCAGCCGCGCCCGCGGATGCGTTTGCTGCGGGCAGGGAGAGGGTACGTCTGGCGCTTGCATATTTTCTGGAGCTAAAGGATTACGGGAAGGTTCTGGAAGTGCTGGAACCGGTCCGTAAAGAAGACAAAGAGGCAGAGCTTTTAAGTACGCTTGCGGAATATTTGACGACGCCGGAAGAGCCTGACGGAGAAGAAAAAGAAAATCTGGCAGGACAGATCAGGGAGCTGAAAGAGATTGTAGAAATAGATAAGACTCTGACAAAGGAAGACCGGCTTCAGTTTGACCTGTGTATGATCCGTGGCTGTCAGTTTGCAGATACCAGGGAATGTGACAGGGAAATCCTGCGGCTGGGGGAAGCCTGTCTGGAAAGCGGTCTTCTGGAGGAGGAGGCCAGAGTGCAGATCCAGAAAGATATGGCTGTCGCCTGCGAGGCGATCGGCGAGACGGAGAAAGCAGCAGAATTCTATGTGGGGATTCTGGAACAGGAAGAAGATCCGGGACAAAAGAAGGACTATTATGAAAAAGCAGCCGCTCTCTACGAACAGTGCGGCAGGATCGACAAGGCGGTGGAGACTGCCGCCAGTGCGGCAGCTGTACTGCCCCAGGAGCAAAGCTTTAAGATCCTGCATATCCGGCTTCTGTGTCAGGACCTTTCCATTGACCGGGGAGTTTGTGCACAGACGATCCGGGAATATCTGGCGGCTGATCCGGGCCTGGGAGAAAGCAGTGAGTTTCAGAATCTAAAAAACGAATATGGAATCCGGGTGGAAGGAGAAGAGGTATGGGTCGGAGAGTGAAGAGCATTGTGGAATTATTGATCCTGTTATTTTTACTGTACTTGCAGCAGGGATAAAACGGGCGCCGGATTTTTCCCGGCAGCCCGAAAACCCCATAAAAAGGGAGGATGCCGGGTGACTGAGTCTTCAGTCCCCGGCATGTATTATGAAAAAGTTTATTCAAAGCATTACTGCGTACCGTCTTGATTTCTTTTGATGGTTATAGTATACGCGGCAGCTGTGAAGAAATAGTGTTATATAGATGAAGGATTTTTGAAAGATACATGAACAAATTGTGAACAATAAACACGGATTTTACATTTAATACGTTGGAAAACCGGATAAAATGATATATACTATAAAAACACAGATGAAGAAAGGAATCAGAGAGATGAAGTATATATCGTTTGCGATCCCATGTTACAATTCACAGGAGTACATGTCCCACGCGATCGAGAGCATTCTGCCCGGCGGAGAAGATGTGGAGATTATCGTTGTCAACGATGGCTCCAAGGATGATACGCTAAAGATCGCACGGGAGTATGAGGCAAAATATCCGCAGATTGTCCGGGTGGTGGACAAGGAAAACGGCGGGCACGGAGACGCGGTAAATTCTGGTCTTGCATCTGCGTCCGGCAAATATTTTAAGGTTGTGGACAGCGACGACTGGGTAGACGAAGAGGCGCTGCAGAAGATTCTGGGTCTTTTGCGCCGGCTGGAGGACGAGGAAGAAGAGATCGATATGCTCGTTTCCAATTATGTGTATGAAAAGGTGGGCGTGGAGCATAAGAAATGTATCCATTACCGCAATGTGCTTCCCCAGGATGAGATCTTTCACTGGGATGACATCGGACATTTCCATCTGGGCCAGTATATTCTGATGCATTCCGTGATCTACCGGACAGACCTGCTGAAACTGATCCAGTTAAGGCTGCCGAAGCATACGTTTTATGTGGACAACATTTATGTATATTACCCCCTGCCCCACGTAAGAAAACTCTATTATCTGGATGTGGATTTCTATCGTTATTACATTGGACGGGAAGATCAGTCGGTAAATGAAAAGGTGATGATTAGCCGGGTGGACCAGCAGATTTTTGTGACGAAATCCATGATCGACATGTATGATCTTAGTAAGATTTCCTGCAAGAAACTGCGCGCGTACATGATCAATTATCTGGCGATCATGATGACGGTTTCCTCGATCCTTCTGATCCGCTCCAAGAAGAAAGAGAATCTGGATAAGAAAAAAGATCTCTGGGTTTATCTGAAGAAAAAAGACTTTAAAGTCTTCTTTAAGATCCGTTATGGCATATTAGGACAGACCATGAATATTCCGGGAAAGCCCGGAAGGAAAATTTCTTCTCTGGCCTACATTGTAGCCAGAAGACTGGTGGGATTTAATTAGGAACTTTGCAAAAAGCTGTGATGGGAGGCGATGGATATGGAATTGCGCGTGCTGAAATATTTTCTGACGGTAGCGGATGAAGGAAATATTACACGGGCTGCGGATATCCTTCATGTCACCCAGCCCACCTTAAGCCGCCAGCTGATAGAGTTGGAAGACGAACTGGGAACGGCGCTCCTGATCCGGGGGAAACGATCCGTGACTTTGACAGATGAGGGTTTCCTTTTTAAACAGCAGGCGGAAATGATCGTGGAACTCTCGGACAAGCTGGAACATACCTTTAAAGACAAAAAAGACGTGGTCTGCGGCACCATCCGGATCGGCGCTTCAGAAGCGGTGGGCTGCCGGGCGCTGGCCCTCTACATGAAAGAATTTCGTGAGAAATATCCGGATGTCCAGTTTGATCTTTATAATGGGATGGCGGACAACATCAAAGAGATGCTGGAACGAGGGTTGCTTGACCTGGGGCTCGTACTGGAGCCTGTCGATACTGCAAAATTTGAATATGTAAGGCTTCCCCAGAAAGAAACCTGGGGACTCCTTTTGAGAAAGGATCACGAACTTGCGGAAAAGGAAACCTTAACCGTGGAGGAGATCCGGCAGTATCCTCTGATCATGCCGGGGAGAGAGAATGCCAAAAATGAAGTTCTTCACTGGATGCAGTGCGAGGAAAGCCACCTGAATATTCCGGTTTATTACAACCTTCTTTCTAACGCCGCATTGCTGGTAGAGGCCGGGATGGGTTGTGCAGTCTGTCTGGACGGTGCATTATCCATACATGCGGATCCCGACCTTTGTTTTCGCCAGATCCTGCCGGAGCACACAACAAGGAGCGTGATCCTGTGGAAAAAGAATCATCTGTTTTCCCAGGCGGCGTCTCTTTTCGTACAGACAATCCAAGAATATTAAAAATGGTCATGGCATCAGCTAAAACGCTGGTGCCGTGGCTTTTTTTATTTCATAGATATACGAAAAACGTATGGTTTTTCATAGCAGACAGGTATTAGACAGGATATAGAAGACGGGGGATAATGAATAAAAAAGTAAGAGCTAAAGGATGAACACCTATATGAAAGAAAATATTTTGATCGTGTATTATTCTTATTCCGGAAAAACCCGCAGGATTGCAGAAGAGATCCAGAAACAGACAGGCGGCAGATTAAGCCAGATCTATCCAAGGCAGCCTTATCCGGCAGATTTTGATTGCCTTTTAAAGCAGGTGAGAGAGGAAAACAGATCGGAAAAGCTGCCTGCGCTGCTTCCCATAACAGAAAACGCCGCCAGATATGACATTGTTTTTGCCGGTTCGCCTAACTGGTGCGGAACGATTGCCCCGCCCCTGGCTGCCTGGCTTGGGAAAAATGATATGACAGGGAAGATGATCCTTCCTTTTTTCAGCCATTGCGGAGGAGAAGACAAGGGGATGGAACAGGCTGTGAGAGACAGATGCCCGGGAACGGACATAAAGAACAGCCTGTATGTATTGGAAAATGGCAGCGAAAACTTGTCCTATATGGTGCAGGCGTGGCTGGAGCAAAATTTTCCATCAGAGAGAAAGATAAATAATGAATAGTGGGAAGAAAAAAATAAAACTTGCGGTGGATATCCCGATGACGCTGACGCTTTTGTTTTTGATGGGGTATCAGATCTGGGGAGAATCCGCTCATGAGTGGGCGGGCGCTTTCATGCTTTTGCTTTTTATCGCCCATCATGCGCTGAACGGCGCCTGGTACAGAAATATATTCAAGGGGAAATATACCAGGATTCGTATTCTGATGTGTGCGGTGGATCTGGTGCTATTTGTGGTGATGATCTGTCTGATGGCAAGCGGGATTATCATGTCCAGGCATGTATTTGCCTTTCTTCCCATCAGAGGCGGGATGGGAACAGCCAGACTGGTCCATATGGCTGCCAGCTACTGGGGATTCGTGCTGATGGCTTTCCACCTGGGACTCCACTGGGCCATGATACTGGCACGGTTCCGGCAGATGTTCGGGGCGGGCAGGAATTCCAGAATCCGCCGTACAGTTCTCCGGATTGCCGGTGTTTTTATTGCGGGTTACGGCTTGTATGCATTTGTGGCAAGAGATCTGGCGACTTATATGTTCCTGCGGACACAGTTTGTGTTCCTGGATTACAACGAGTCCCCGCTTTCTTTTTACATAGATTATCTGGCCATGACAGGGCTGTTTATCTGGATCGCCCATTATCTGTCTACAAATTATCATTCCTGAAACGTATGAAAAACGATAAAAGACAGGTATTAGACTTAGAAAAAGATTACTTTTACAATGTAGATAAAGGCAGGAAAACCCCTGCCGGATTGGAGGAATAAATCATGAAGATCATAATTCTGGAAGGAAGTCCCAATACGCACGGCTCTTCCAACATGCTGGCGGATCATTTTATCCGGGGAGCCGAAGAAGCCAGACACACAGTCAAAGTAATTGATGCGGCACATGCGGATATCCATCCCTGTACCGGGTGTATCCATTGTGGTTATGAAGGCCCCTGCGTACAAAAGGATGACGTAGAGACATTCCGTAAGGATATTCTGGAGGCAGATATGATGGTATTTGTTACACCTCTGTATTATTACGGAATGTCAGCACAGCTGAAGACCCTGATCGACCGGTTCTGCGCTTTTAACAGCAGCATTCAGCGCAAACATATGAAGTCCGCTCTTCTGACAGCGGCATGGAACAGCGACGGCTGGACCTTTGATGCACTGGAAGCCCATTATAAGACGCTGGTACGGTATCTGAACCTGAAGGATATGGGAATGGTGCTGGGAAAGGGATGCGGCACACCATCCATGACACAGCATTCAAAATACCCGGAACAGGCATATGAACTCGGGAAAAAACTGAAATAAACAGAAACGAAAGGAAGTAAAGAACATGAAGAAAAATATCGGAAAGAGCCTTGCGCTTTATCCTACACCGCTGGTAGTAGTGGGAACCATGGTACATGGAAGACCAAATTACGTCCTGGTGGGACATGTGGGGATCATCGGCCATGACCGGATCATGGTCAGCCTTGCGAACCCCCATTACACCAATCAGGGAATTAAAGAGACAAAAGCGCTGACTGTGAATATTGTAGACGAAGCCATGCTGAAGAAAGCAGACCGGACTGGCTGCGTCAGCGGAAATAAAGTGGATAAGTCAGAGATGTTCCGGTTTCATACCGAAGGGACCGGGGCGCCTGTCATCGACGAGGCGCCGGTTGTGATGGACTGCACAGTGGACGACATCTATGAGACAGAAGGGTTTGAGAGCTTTATCTGCAAGATTGATGGCGTATACGCAGAAGAGAGCGTATTAAATGAAGCAGGAAAAATTGACTATCATACACTGAAGCCGGTTCTTTTCGAAATGCCCACCTACGAATATCTCCGTACAGGAGATGTCATCGGGAAATGTATGAACCTTGACCAATAACAGACGAAAAAAAGAATCAAAGTCAGGAGGACGCTTATGAAATCAAAATTATTAAAGAAATTGCTTTCCGCTATGCTTGTGGGAACTGTAGTATGCAGTCTTGCTGCATGTGGCGGCGGAACCGGTGAGGAAGAACAGCCAGAGACACAGGAGACGGCAGAAAATGCAGATACAGCGGCGGGAGAAGGCACCGCACTGATCGCTTATTTTTCCTGGTCAGGGAATACAGAGGCCGTAGCCCAGGAGATCCAGGCACAGACCGGTGCGGATCTGTTTGAGATTGTTCCGGCTGAGCCTTATACGGACGATTACAATGAACTTCTGGATATCGCACAGGAGGAGCAGAGCAGCGACGCCCGCCCGGCGATCGCAGAGACTGTGGATCTCTCGTCATATGACACCGTGTATCTCGGGTTCCCCAACTGGTGGGGAGATATGCCCATGATCCTGTATACATTTCTGGATGAGTATGATCTCTCAGGCAAGACGATCGCTCCGTTCAATACAAGAGGAGGCAGTGGATTTTCCGGTTCTTTGGATACCATCGCCCAGATGGAGCCGGAGGCAGAGATCACAGAAGGGATTTCTCTTGGAAGCGAAGAGGCAGAGGACTGTGCAGATGAGGTTGCAGAGTGGCTTGCCAACATGGGTATGACAGGGGAGGCGGATTCATAATGAGATATGCAAGATTAGGAAATTCCGAATTAAATGTATCCCGCATCTGCATGGGATGTATGGGTTTCGGGGATGCAAAGAACGGGCAGCATACGTGGACCATTGATGAGGAGCATACCCGGGAGATCATCCGTAAAGGCCTGGAATCCGGGATCAATTTTTACGACACTGCCATTGGATACCAGAGCGGCACAAGCGAGCAGTATCTGGGAAGGGCGCTGCGGGATTACGCAAAGCGGGATGAAGTGGTAGTTGCTACCAAATTTCTCCCCCGCACGCCGGAAGAGATCGAACAGGGCGTCCTGGCTCAGGAGCATATTGAACGGATGATCAACAAGAGCCTGGAAAATCTCGGGATGGACCATGTGGATCTGTATATTTATCATATGTGGGATTACGCAACGCCGCTGTATGACATCATGGAAGGCCTAAACAATGTGGTAAAAGAAGGAAAGGCAAGATATATCGGCATTTCCAACTGCTTTGCATATCAGCTGGCAAAAGCCAATGCACTGGCAGAGCGGGAAGGATTTGCGAAATTCATATCCATACAGGGGCATTACAATCTGATCTTCCGTGAAGAAGAGCGGGAGATGGAAAAGCTCTGCCGGGAAGACAATATCGCCATGACGCCGTACAGCGCCCTGGCAGGCGGGAGGCTCTCCAAGAAACCGGGAGAAACATCAAAAAGGCTCCGGGAGGACGACTATGCAAAGCTGAAATACAACGGCACAGCCGATGAAGACGGCGTGATCATCGCGCGGGTGGCGGAACTGGCCAAGAAGCGCGGCGTATCCATGACAGAGATCTCCCTTGCATGGCTGCTTACAAAGGTGACCGCTCCCATTGTGGGCGCCACGAAGCTTTCCCATGTGGAGGGAATGACAAAGGCGGCGGATCTGTGCCTGACAAAGGAAGAGATGGACTATCTGGAAGAACCGTATGTGCCCCACGCGCTGGTAGGCGTTATGGCGCAGAATACAGCAGAGCAGGCAAAGGAAAAGCATGTCTGGTCTACGGGAAATCAGAAACTGTAAAAAAGATTGATTTTGGAGGATACGAATATGGCAGAAATGAAAGCAATGCCCAGGATCGCTCTGGGAGCATGGGCATGGGGAAATGACGGAACATTTGGAGGAACTCTTACCCCGGAAGCACTGAAACCGGTATTTGACACTGCAATGAAAGAAGGGTTAAATCTCTGGGATACGGCCTATGCATATGGCATGGGTACCTCAGAAAAGGTACTGGGAGATTTCCTTCGAACGGTTCCGAGAGACAGCTATCTGATCTCAGATAAATTTACACCTCAGTGTGCGGATCCTGCGGCAGGGAACGCAGTGACAGCTCTGTATGAGAAGAGCGCGGAACTTCTGGGCACAGACTACATGGATTTCTACTGGATCCACAATCCGATGGATGCGCCAAAATGGGTGACAGAACTGATCCCTCTTGCAAAAAGCGGCAAGATCGGAAAGATCGGGCTTTCCAATCACAGCCTGGCAGAGATCAAAGAAGCGGCTGATATTCTGGCAAAGGAGGGATTGAAGATCTCTGCGATCCAGAACCATTACAGCCTGCTGAACCGGTCTTCCGAAACATCCGGCATCCTGGATTACTGTAAAGAAAATGATATCATTTTCTTCTCTTATATGGTACTGGAGCAGGGAGCCCTGACCGGGAAATATGACACAGAGCACCCCTTCCCGGAGGATTCTGACAGAGGCAAGACATATAATCCTATGCTGCCGGAGCTGGAGAAGCTGAATAAAGGGCTGGAAGAGATTGCTGACCGCCATCATGTGGCAACCGCACAGATCCCTGTTGCGTGGGCCATTGCAAAAGGAACGCTGCCGATCATCGGCGTGACCAAGGTTTATCAGGTGGAAGATGCTGCGAAAGCAGCGGCGATCCAACTGTCTGAGGAAGAGATTGCCATGATAGAGAAACTGGGCGATGAAGCACAGGTGAATGTGATCCGTTACTGGGAAAAGGAAATGAAGTAAGGAGAAATCAATCATGAAAACAGTGAGACTGAACAATGGCGTAGAAATGCCGATGGAGGGATTTGGAGTCTTTCAGATCCCGGAAGACAGCTGCGAACAGGTGGTGAAGGATGCTATTGATCTGGGTTACCGGCTGATTGACACTGCAAGTTCTTATCAAAACGAGAAGGCTGTGGGGCGGGCTGTCAAAAGCTGCGATGTGCCCCGGGAGAAACTGTTTATTACCACCAAGGCTTATATCCAGCAGATGGGATATGAGAAAACCAAGCAGGCTTTTCAGGAATCGTTGGATAATTTGGGACTGCAATATCTGGATCTCTATCTGATCCACATGCCCTTTGGAGATTACTATGGCTCCTGGAGAGCGCTGGAGGAATTATACAGAGAAGGGAAAGTCCGAGCCATCGGTGTGTGTAATTTTCTGCCGGATCGGTTGCTGGATCTGTATTATAACTCGGAAATCTCGCCGCAGATCAATCAGATAGAACGGCATCCCCATTATCAGCGAAAAGAAGACCTTGAGATCATGGACGAACTGAACGTACAGCCCCAGGCATGGGCTCCCTTTGCAGAAGGACTGAAAGGGATGTTTGATGAACCGATCTTAAAAGAAATCGCAGAAAAATATAAAAAAACCGTAGCGCAGGTTATTTTGCGCTGGAATGTCCAGCAGGGAGTGATCGTGATCCCGAAATCTGTTCACCGGGAGCGAATGAGAGAAAATCTTGATATCTGGAATTTTAAATTAGAAGATGCAGATATGGAACGAATCGGATCGCTGGATAAGAATTGTCCCTCTATGCTGGATACAAGGAAGGTCAGCGAAGTAAAGCGAGTATATGATTATCTCAATAATCCGGTGCTGACCAGTCTGTAAGAAAAAAGAGGAGGTGGCAGAAATGAAGAAAATTCTTTCCCTTTTGTTGGCCATAACATTGGTTTTTTCATTGGCGGCGTGCGGACAGAGTAGTGGGGACGGAACCGAGGCATCGACAGAGACTGAAACAACGGAAAGAAATGTAGAGGTGGGAGCCAGGAAGGTTCTGGTGGCTTATTTTTCCTGGGCGGATAATGCGATCCTGGAAGATGGCGTGGATGCAGTTACTTCGCCCAGCGTGATCCCGCCCGGGGATGTGCAGCAACTGGCAGGCTGGGTACAGGAGGAGACAGGCGGCGACCTGTTTTCCATCCGGGTCACGGATCCTTATCCCAGCGACTGGGACGCCTGCCTGGAGCAGGCGAATGAGGAGCGTGGCGATGACGCCCGGCCGCAGCTTCAGGAAAATGTAGAAAATATGGGGCAGTATGACACCGTGTTCCTGGGTTATCCCAACTGGTGGTATGGAGTACCCATGGCGCTTCTGACCTTCCTGGAGGGAAACGACCTTTCCGATAAGAATGTGTATCTTTTCTGTTCCCATGGCACCGGGGGACTGGCAGACAGCGTGGAACAGATCACGGAAGCTTCGCCGGAAGCTGTCATCTCCGATGATATCTTTGATTGTTATGAGGAAGATGCAGCTTCTTCAGAAGAGGAGATTAGGTCCTGGGTGGATGGACTGAGGTAATGGCTGGAACGATCACAATAGAAATCATAGAGCAATAGGAGGGAATCACTCATGAATCGAAAAGAAAGAACAGAACAGAAAATGCAGGAGCTGTTTCACAGTCATGCTGCCGGAGATGAAGGAACGGACGGCGAATTCATGCAGATCCTGCAGGGTTACATTTTTGGAGATGTCTGCTATACAGGCAGTCTGGACAACCGCATGAGAGAGTTGATCACGGTCACTGTGCTGACCACGATTAGTGCCCTGCCCCAGATCAAAGCCCATGTGCAGGCCAGCCTCAACGCCGGCTGCACACCGGTGGAGATCCGGGAGGCAGTTTACCAGTGTGCGCCCTTTATCGGTTTTCCCAAGACGCTCAATGCCATCAGCGCCATGAACGAAGTGTTTGCGGAGAACGGCATCGAACTGCCCCTGCCGTCCCAGAAGACTTTGACCGGCGAAAACTATGAGGAGCGCTATCAGAAAGGATTAAAGATCCAGGAGCCTCTCTATGGAACAGAGATCGCGGACCGTTATACCTGGCTGCCCGGCGAGTTTGACCAGGCAGTGCCCCGCTTCTTGACTGAGCTGAGCTTCGGGGACTTTCAGACCCGTGCCGGCCTCGACGGCAAGACCCGCGAGCTGCTCACGGTAGTGTTGCTGGCGGCTCTGGGCGGCGTAGAAGTGCAGTTGAAAAGCCATGTGGAAGGAGCGCTGAAGGCTGGTAATAGCCGGGAGGAAGTGGTCTGCGCTCTGGTCCATGCCAGCGGCTATATGGGGCTTCCCCGTCTGTTCAATGCGCTGAATGGGTGCAGGGAATTGTTGGAAGATTAAGTAGGATCTGAATTTGGAAAACGCCGAAAAGGAGAGAAAACTATGCGTATCAACGATAAAAATGAATTTAACAAAGAAAATGTATTTGGTCTTGGCAGCGCCAACACGGCCTATGCTCAGTATTTTGTGGGAAATTCCTATCTGAATCCCCTGACAGAGGCGGGAAAATGCCCGGTATTTCTGGCAAATGTCACCTTTGAGCCGGGGTGCCGCAACAACTGGCATATCCATCACGCTAAAAGCGGCGGCGGGCAGCTTCTCATCTGCACCGCCGGCGAGGGCTGGTATCAGGAGGAGGGGAAACCTGCCGTCAGTCTGACTCCCGGAATGGTCATCACCATTCCGGCGGAGGTGAAGCACTGGCACGGAGCCAAAAAGGACAGCTGGTTTTCCCACATTGCAGTAGAAGTGCCAGGTGAAGAGACCGGGAACGAGTGGTGCGAACCGGTGGACGATGAGGCCTATAACGGACTGGAGTAAGATAAGCCGGTATGTAAACGAACAAGGCAGGTATATTCCAGAAGCCATGCCACATACGATACATCAGATAGGATCTGGAAGGAGTCGTTGCATGGCTGTAGACGTTCGCGATATTTACGGAAGTCAGAAGATAGAAAATCTTTTGAATCTGGCGCTGGAGGCCACCGGTGAGGAGCGGGCAAAATCGCCGGAACTGGAAGTAGGATTTGATCCGGAAACGAAGACCTGGGAGCTGATCATCAAGTATTCGGGGGATCTTGGGAAGGTTTGGGAGCTGGCCGAAGAGGTCTATGAACTGCAAAATGAGTATGCGGTTCTGCTTGTCCGGGAGGACCGGATCCGGGAAATCGCTTCCCTGCCGGAAGTAGAATACATTGAAAAACCAAAGAGGCTGTTTTTTGAAGTGGAAAACGGAAGACGGGTTTCCTGTATCGATGCGGTACAGGGAGCCCGTTTTGCTTTATCCGGACAGGGCGTGCTGATCGGAATCCTGGATTCCGGACTGGATTATACCAACCCGGACTTCCTTACTGCAGAAGGCAAGACCAGGATCCGGGCTCTCTGGGATCAGGAGGAAGACCGGGAATATACAGAAGAGGAGATCAACAGGGCCCTGGAGGAGGAAGACCCGGACGCGAGAAGACAACTCGTCTCCAGTGAGGATACTTCTGGCCATGGAACAGCGGTCGCCGGGATTGCTGCTGGAAACGGCCGTGGGAGCGGCGGCCGATATGCGGGCGTGGCGCCGGAGAGTCCGCTGGTGATCGTCAAGCTGGCAAGAGCGAGGGCAGGCGGATTTCCCCGGACCACAGAACTGATGCGGGGACTGGATTATGTGATCCGCAAGGCACAGGAATACCAGAACCCCATCGCCGTGAATATCAGCTTTGGAAATACCTATGGATCCCATGACGGCACCTCTCTTCTGGAGCGGTTTATCGATGATCTGGCAAATATCTGGAAAAGCGTGATCTGCATCGGCACAGGCAATGAAGCTGCAGGCGCAGGGCATACCGCAGGAGTCTTAAAAGAAGGCGAGAATACCGTGATCCGCCTGGCCGTGCAGGAACGGCAGGCCGGGTTCGGCATCCAGATCTGGAAAGAATATACAGATGAGACGGAGATTGCGCTGGTCAGTCCAAGCGGCGTAAGAGTCGGGCCGGTACAGGCGATCCTGGGGCCTCAGCGGTTTACAGTGGAAGATACAGAAGTGCTTTTATACTATGGAGAACCAAGTCCGTACAGCACAGCTCAGGAAATATACATGGAACTGCTTCCCAAAAGCAGCTGGGTGGATGACGGCGTCTGGCAGATCGTCCTGACGCCCGGCCGTATCCTTTCAGGAGCCTACGAGCTCTGGCTGCCCGGCGAAGAGATCCTGAACCGGGAGACGGGATTTCTGTCTCCGGTAAGCCGCACCACGCTTACCATCCCTTCTACGTCATTTCGGGCTGTCAGCGTAGGGGCATATAATGCCCGGACCTTTGCATATGCGGATTTTTCGGGAAGAGGATATCCCAGAGGGAATCCACAGGTGAAACCGGATCTTGTAGCGCCTGGGGTAGATGTGGTCTCTGCCAAGGCGGGCGGCGGTTACGGACAGTTTACCGGTACATCCTTTGCCACGCCCTTTGTCACAGGGGGCGCGGCGCTTTTAATGGAATGGGGGATTGTAAAAGGAAATGATCCGTATCTGTACGGGGAGAAGGTGAAGGCATATCTCCGCAAAGGGGCGGCCAGACTGCCGGGATTTGACAGCTATCCCAATCCGCAGGTGGGATATGGGGCTTTGTGCCTGCGAAATAGCCTGCCAATATAAGGAAAATTATCCCTCAAGAACTTTCTGCATATCTTCCGGCAGGGGAGCGGTAAACTCCATCCATTGTCCAGTGATCGGATGGGAAAAACTTAAGCGGTAGGAGTGAAGCGCCTGCCGGGTGATCCATTCCATATCAGGATTATAAAGATAATCTCCGATCAAAGGATAACCAAGATATTTCATATGGATCCGTATCTGATGGGTGCGGCCGGTTTCCAGGCGTACGGAAACCAGGCTGTGCCCGTTTTTTTCGTCCAGAAGCCGGTAGTGGGTTATGGCCGGCTCTCCTTTTTCAAGATCCACAAACCGCTCAATGATCGAGCCCTCTTTTCGGCCGAGAGGAGCGCAGATCGTGCCGGATTCCGGGCTGATCTTCCCGCGGACAATGGCAAGATACTCCCGGCGGACTTCCTTTTTCTTTGTCATGGCTGATAAGATGCTGCCGCTGACCAGATGCTTGGCGACCACAGTGAGGCCGGAAGTGTCCCGGTCCAGCCGGTTGCAGCACCGGAAGATAAAAGGCTTGCCCTGCTCCTGATAATACCAAGTCAGCGCATTGGCAAGAGAACCGGTGTAATGGTTCAAAGATGGATGGATCGGCATGCCTGCCGGTTTATTTACGACAATCAGGTCTTCGTCCTCATAGACGATGGAAAGAGGAGCGTAGACGGGCGGGATTTTTTCGGAACATTTCTGTTCGCTGATATGAACCTGAAGCTGGTCGCCGGCTGCCAGCGGATGCTTCATATAACAGGGAACGCCGTTTACCAGGATGCTTTCGGGCATCCGTTTGATAGAAGCAAGATTCTGGGCAGAGTAGCCCATCCGGCGGAGAAACTGCTCCACCCGCAGTCCGTCCTGCCGGGTTGTGATAGGGTAAATGATCGTGCGGTCCATAGACATCCTCCTGACATTTTTCCAAGTATAACACAGAAAAGGAGAGGACGGGAACCGGAATTTTTAATAGATTTTTAAGTTGTGCCACACCGGGAAATGAAGTAGTATGGTAATGGAGACAGGAGAGGAAGGCGAGGCAAAATGACAGGACTAAGCACGCTGTGTTATATCGAAAAGGATGGAAAATATCTGATGCTTCACCGGACGGTGAAGAAGCAGGACGTCAATAAAGATAAATGGATCGGCGTCGGCGGACACTTTGAGGCGGACGAAAGCCCGGAGGAATGTGTCCTGCGGGAAGTGAAGGAGGAGACCGGTTATACGCTGACCTCTTACCGGTACCGGGGAATCGTCACCTTTGTTTCCGGAAACGGCGTGACGGAATATATGTCGCTCTTTACGGCGGACGGCTTTGAAGGAACGCCCATTCCCTGTGATGAAGGAGAACTGGAATGGGTGGATATTGACGAGGTCTGGAAGCTGAACATCTGGGAAGGGGACAAGATCTTTTTCCGTCTGCTGGACGAACGGGAGGATTTCTTCTCTTTGAAGCTGGTCTATGACGGACACGACCGTCTGGTGTCGGCGGCGCTTGACGGACAGCCTATGGAACTTTTTGATATCCTGAACCCGGATGGCAGCAAAAGCGGGATCGTAAGAGAACGGGGCGTGGCGCACCGGGAGGGAAGCCTTCACGGAACAGTGCATATGTGGATCGTCCGCCTGAATGAAGCAGGCGGGTACGATGTGCTGCTGCAGAAAAGAAGCGCCTGCAAGGATTCCAACCCCGGCTGTTATGACATCTCATCGGCAGGACATATAGAAGCTGGAGATGAGCCGTTGACTGCGGCGGTGCGGGAGATGGAAGAAGAACTGGGACTTCGGGTGCGCCCGGAGGAGCTGACATTTATCGGCGTTCACCGTGGTGCCTTTGAGGCGGAATTTTACGGGCGGATGTTCCGGGACAATGAATTAAGTTATGTATATCTTTACACCGGGCCGGTAGACGTCGCAGACCTGACGCTGCAGGAAGAAGAGGTGGAGTCTGTCCTGTGGATGGATTATGAGGAGTGCCGGCAGCAGGTGGAGGCAGGAACCCTTGCCAACTGCATTTATCTGGACGAGTTCCGGATGGTAGGGGAAGCCCTGGAGAAGCAGAGCAGCGGGCAGGAGAACGGACGAAAAAAGGAAGAATAGCAGGAGGCGGTCCTTATGTTGCGTCAGAATCGGTGGGAAAAAGAATGGACGATACTGGAGAAAAAAGAACTCCGTTATCTGGAGCGCCAGCGGGAAGAGAAAAAACCTTCGGCCCTTCGGCAGAAATTGGAAGAAAAGATTCCGGAAAAGCTGGAAGATACTTTAAATGCGGCTTTTGTCAAGGCTTTTGATCTGGTGTTTGAAAAGGGAACCGGGATCATTGAAAAGACCTATAACAAAGAGCAGCAGAAAATGGATTATCAGGTCCGTGAATATGCAGCCGGGTTAAAGGCAAACCGTAAGACTGTGAAGGCGTTCGGCAGGCAGTCACAGGCCGCCAGGGCGAAGAATCTGGCTATTTCCGGCGTGGAGGGAGTGGGACTTGGCCTGCTGGGCATTGGCATTCCGGATATCCCGCTTTTTACAGCCGTTATTTTAAAAAGTGTGTACGAGATTGCCCTGACATACGGCTTTACATATGAGAGCGAAGAAGAACAGTGGTTTATCCTGAAGATCATTGAGACCGCGCTGCGGAAAGGAGCGGAGCTGGAGCAGGGAAATACACTTTTGAACGGGTGGATAGACAGCCAGGCGAGGGGCGGGCATATGGGCGAGAAAGAAGCAGCCGGAAAGCAGCAGGAACAAAGGCGCCGGACCGCAGATGCATTGTCGGAAGCGCTCCTGTACATGAAATTTTTGCAGGGGATCCCGGTGGCTGGCGTTGCCGGAGGCATCTCCAACACGATTTACCTGAAGAAGATCACAGATTATGCAGAATTAAAATACAAACGACGGTTCTTAAGAACCAGGCTGCCGGAAGGCAGATAAAAATCACAGACAATCAAGTTACAAAGTCGCATATTGTGCAGAAAGGAGAAAAGAGCGATGGCAGTAGTACATTTAACCAAAGAAAACTTTCAAAAGGAGGTACTGGAATCGGATATTCCGGTATTTGTAGATTTCTGGGCAACCTGGTGCGGTCCCTGCCAGATGGTGGGCCCCATTGTGGAAGAACTTGCAGAAGAAGCAGAAGGTGTGAAGATCTGCAAAGTAGACGTAGATCAGCAGCCGGAACTGGCCAGACAGTACAAGGTAATGTCCATTCCCACCTTCCTGGTTTTCCGGGACGGAGAAGTGGTAAAGCGGGATATGGGATACAAACCCAAAGACGAGCTTTGGGATTTGTTAAAATAATTCTTTGATTTTCGCTCCGAATGTGCTATACTCCTTTCATGGGGTATTAGCGCAGTTGGGAGCGCGCCACACTGGCAGTGTGGAGGCCACGGGTTCAAGTCCCGTATACTCCACTTTATGATTTGCAAAGAAAAAGCCTGGAAGGATCTTCCTTCCAGGCCTTTTCATTACCTGACGATAAAGGGGACGGGGGATTTCTGAAAATCCCCCGTCCCCATTTGATTATGGGCATGAAAAAATCGGGGTAACAGGATTCGAACCTGCGACCTCACGGCCCCCAGCCGTGCGCTCTAACCAAACTGAGCCATACCCCGATAACAGAATTTATTATACTCGAAATGTGTCGTATAATGCAAGCTTTTTTTTAGAAATTTGCCAGAAATTTTGAGATGGCTATTTTCTTCTATTTTATCCTGTTTTCTGGTAAATTATGCTACAATGAGGAAAAGAGTCATAAAAATATACAGAGAAAGGAACAAAAAATATGAAAGTAATCGTTATGGGTCCGAGAGGCAAGATGGGAAAACTGATCACGCAGGTGGCCGCGCAGAGAGAAGATATGGAACTTGTGGCCGGCGTGGCTCCGAAGGGAAGAGACTATATCGGCGCGGATCTTGGAACGGCGGCTATGGTCGGCCGGGAACTGGGGGTTCCGGTGACAGACGACCTGGCGTCCGTAATCAACGACTGTGATGTGATCATTGATTTTTCCACAAAGGAAGCGGCCATGGAAGTTCTTGACCTGGCTGTGACACACGGCAAGGCGCTGGTGTGCGGCACGACCGGGTTTGGCCCTGAGGAAATGGCCCGGTTCCGGGAGGCGTCAGAGAAGATCCCTATGCTGTATGCGGCGAACACCTCGAAAATGGTAAATGTTATGAACAAACTGCTGGAAATGGTGGTGAATATCTTAAAGGATGATGTCGATGTAGAAATCCTGGAAATGCATGACCAGTGGAAAAAAGACGCGCCCAGCGGCACGTCAAAAGAAATGGGAGAGATCATGGCCCATGCGATGGGAAAGGAACTCTCCGATATTGCTGTTTATGGAAGAGAAGGCGCTTCACCCAGGGTTCCCGGCACGATCGGATACCACTCTTTGCGGGCGGGCAATATCCCCAGCAGTCACACCGTTTTCTTTGGCGGCATGGGAGAGCGGTTGGAGATCACCCATCATTCGTATAACTGGGAATGCTTTGCAAGAGGCGCCTGCGACTGCGCGGCCTATCTCGCGGGCAAACCGGCAGGATTCTATACGATCCAGGACGTGCTTGGCTTATAGAAGAGTGGCGTCCTTTTCTGCCATCCGCATCTGCTCCAGGCGTTTGATCTGCTCGTCCAGTTTATGAGAGGTCAGATAAGAGAAGACACTTTTAGGAACCAGGTGTGCCCACTCCTGATCCGTGGCGATGCAGCTTCGGATCCAGGAGGCGGTCACACCTTTTTCTGTCAGAGTTTTTCTCCAAAGGATTTCTACCGTCAGTCCAAGTCCGGTCAGGATCTTATATTTTTCCTCGTCCCATTCATCGCAGAGCCCCATAAAATAAGTGGCGTCCTTTGGGACATACTGGAGGATGTATTCCGGGCAGCTGATCGGAAATGGTAAAATGTCATATTCCGACTCCGGCACCCGGAATTCCGCCATGGCGCCCCGGAGAAGCTCGTAGCGTTCAAAATAGGTAAGCGGGTTGGCAGACCGCTCCGAACGCCGGATGTCGTGGATGGAATCCCTGGTGTGCAGGGCGTCCGGGTTGGTAATCCCGATATATAATTTCCGGCAGCGCATTTTGGCGGCCAGAATGTATTCCATATGTTTTAAATGCAGCGGCTGAAATCTTCCGTGTACAACACCGATATCAATCATGGTTTTCTCCTTTTTGTTCTTTCATAAGACCAGTATACCCCGGGTACTTCTGCCGGTGCAAGAGTCTCTCCTTTAAGAATGCGGTTTTTTCTGAAGAAAAATATGGCAGACTGTGAGTCTGATTGCCCGCTCCGGCCAACAGATGGAGCTGCCCCTTCTGGAGGCGTAAGAGAGCTGCCAGAGGGTTTTGCTTAAGCTCAACATACTGGATCTTCGGATAGGCTGCGATGGTAGTACGGATTTCCAGATAACCGCTGGCACATAGGAGGAAGTTTTCGTTCAGCGTACAGCCGGAGGACAGATACCTTAACAGCATAAGGAGGATCCCAAGGCCTGCGAACAGAGCAGGCAGCGCGGCGCACCAGAAGAAAGTCAGGATCTGAAACCAGTAAAGACACCAGGCTGAAAAACAAATAAGACTTTCTGTGATACAAAAAGGAATCAGCCACACAGCCCAGACTTTTGCAGGTTGTTTTTGCACTTCCGTTTCCAGCGCCTCGGAAAACTCCGGAAGAAGCAGACGGAGTTTTTCCTGCAGGGCTTCTTTTTTGCAGTACAGGATCAGATAAGAATTTCGGTCATTCTCGTCGTCTCCCATTCCCACATTGATAATTTCTGCCATATAGCGCCCGCCAAGTCTTGCCAGAAATGTCTGATTTAACTTCAGAGCCTGGATCTTGTCTACCGGTACGGTGTAGGCAACCTTGCGGAGCAGTCCGTACTGGATGTACAGCCGGTCTGCGTTTCGTTTCGCGCGGAAGCTGTAGTACTGGATAAATCCTCTGGCAATGCTGTAAAAGGATGAGGCAAAAAGTCCAAAGATTACCAAAAATGATCCGAGGAATCCGGCGACTCCCCCGGCTGTCTCACCAATGAGAAATTCCCGGACAGAGAAGATGGCGCCTGCGATACTAAGCGCCAGGATAAGGATCGAAAAAAGACTGATAGAAAAGAATCCATGAGTCATAATATCTGAAAAATCCGCCCGGGAATCATAAAGGGTAAGATCGTCTTCCGGGACATTTGCCGGAGCGTCAGACGCAGGTAGCGTATCCGGGGCGGCCTGCCGGATCCGCGCATTCAGATAATTGCGAAGCTCCTGTGCATCGCGGGTCTTAAGGAGGATCTGCACATCTGTTTTATTGGCGGTGGACAGACTGTTGGTGTCCAGCTTGATCTTACTGGTGCCAAGCAGCATTTCAAAGAGGTTCTGTTCAGTATTTACATTGGAAATACTGTCCAGCGCAAAGGTATTCTTTTTGCGGTTCATGGTGTTTTGCTCGATAACAAGTGTGTTCTCGGAAATGCTGATATAGGTTTTTGACCAGATCAGGAGCTGCCATCCAAGAAGGAGCAAAAACAATAGAAAAATTCCGGCAAGACCGCCAAGAAAGGCCGGGAGATTTTCTAAAATGTGGCCTGCGTCTTCCAGAAGATCCGGAAGGTTCTGGGAAAGATTCCCGATTAGAAGAGCGCCTAAAAAAACCAGGCCACGGACCATGCGCTCTGCTACAATGGAAATATGATTGCGAAATCTAATGGGTGTTTTCATAAATATCCCTCTGTTCTGCTGCGATCTGGTTAATGCGGTGGCGCAGGGTGTCTGCGATCTCTTCTGCTTTTGCCGTTTCCAGAAAACGAATGGTGACATCGCCGCCGGCGGTGGTTACGATTACTTTGGCAACGCCAAAAAACTGATCCAGCGGCCCTCTGGCCGTCTGGAGTTTATGAAGCCGTTCAATGGGGACAATCTCTCTTTTCTTAAACAGGTAGCCTTCCCGGATGTCGATGCATTCCGAATCAATCCCGTACCGGTAACGGTGATAGCGCAGCCAGGGGCCGAAAAGAAGATCCACAAAGATCACAAAGGCCAGGAACAGGGAGGCCAGCTTCCCGGGAACAATGTCCTGCGGCAGAAAGAGAAAATAATTCAGGGCGCCGAGGACTGCCAGACCCAGGAGACTGGAGATGGCAGTGGCGGCATACATACATTTGAGCGCCTGGCCGGAAAGTTTTTTATAGTTCATAAGAATCCGTTCTCCTTTGTGTAAAATGGTTAGTAAAAATATACCGCAGACGAAGCGGGATTGCAAGAAAAGAATCCCCGGCCGGGGGGATGGGAAAGAAGGGTTGAGGTTGCTTTTTTGCAGGATTCGGGCTATAATTTTGGATAACACAGATTTCGGAAATAAAACAAAGAAAATATGAGGTAACGAGTATGAAAAAACGAGTAGTTGTAGCTTTAGGACACCGGGCGCTTGGGACAACGCTGCCGCAGCAGCAGGAGGCGGTAAAAAGAACGGCAAAAGTAATTGCCGACATGATCGCGGCCGGGTATCAGGCGGCCATTACACACAGCAACGCGCCGCAGGTAGGCATGATCCACACGGCTATGAATGAATTTGGGAAAGCACATCAGGATTATACGGCTGCGCCCATGTCTGTCTGCTCTGCCATGAGCCAGGGCTATATCGGATACGACCTGCAGAACGCCATCCGGGAAGCACTGCTGGATCAGGGGATCTATCGTACCGTCAGCACGATATTGACTCAGGTAGTGGTGGATCCTTATGATGAAGCTTTTTATACTCCGACAAAGGTGCTTGGCAGATATATGAATGCAGAAGAAGCCAATCAGGAGCGTAAGAAAGGCAATTATGTGGTAGAAGAGCCGGGCAAAGGCTTTCGACGGATCGTATCAGCGCCGAATCCGGGGATGATCGTTGAGATTGACGCCATCCGCGCGCTTCTGGATGCGGATCAGGTGGTGATCGCCTGCGGAGGCGGAGGCATTCCGGTGCTTCAGCAGGACCATCATCTCAAAGGCGCCAGCGCAGTGATCGAGAAAGACCTGACGGCAGGGAAGCTGGCTGAAGAGGTAGAGGCAGATCTGCTGGTCATGCTCACCAGCGTAGAGAAGGTAAAACTGAACATGGGAAGGCCTGAAGAAGAAGAACTGGGCGAGATCACTCTGGCGCAGGCGAAACAATATATGGAAGAAGGACATTTCGGCGTCTACAATATGCTGCCGAAGTTCCGCGCCGCCGTAGAGTTTATTGAAAAGGGAGAAGGAAGAGAGGCGCTGATCACTTCATTTGACAAACTGAACGATGCGCTGCGGGGAAAGACCGGTACCTGGATCCGCAGATAAAGCAAAGATAAACAGGACAGACCAAAGCCGCATATACTGGAGCAAGAGTATATGCGGTTTTTTGTGGTGGTGGCAGAATGCGTCTATGCGAGATGGAAGAAAAAGAAGTGATCAATGCCTGTGACTGCAGGCGGCTTGGATTTGTGGCTGATCTTGTGATTGAAGAATGCAGCGGAAAAATAGAAGCGCTGATCGTCCCAAAGGGTGGGAAGATCAGTGGTTTTTTCGGCGACGGAGCGGAGTATGTGATCCCTTACGCCTGTGTAAGAAAAATCGGGCCTGACATTATCCTGGTAGAGATTCATGAGAAGAAATAAGATCTTTATGAAAAAGTAAGAATTGGCGACAAAAAGTAGTTTGACTTCTGTATGGCGGGCAGATATACTTATACTTATACAGATGCAAGCAGACAAAACAGCAAGTTTTTAAGGATGAATTTGCGTATCAGAAGAAAGGACGAAGACCAGAATGAAATGCCCCTATTGTAATCATCCGGATACCAGAGTGATAGATTCCAGACCTGCCGACGACGGCAGTTCGATCCGAAGACGCCGTTCCTGCGACGTGTGCGGCAAGCGGTTTACTACTTATGAAAAGGTGGAGACGATTCCGCTGATCGTGATTAAAAAGGACAGCACCAGAGAGCAGTACCGCAGGGACAAGATCGAAAACGGTGTGCTCCGCGCCTGCTATAAAAGGCCGGTTCCCACAGAGGAGATCCAGGCGGCAGTAGACCGGATCGAGACCCGGATCTTTAGTATGGAGGCAAAAGAGATTCCAAGCAGCAAGATCGGCGAGATTGTAATGGAGGAACTGAAAGGACTGGATGAAGTCGCCTATGTTCGGTTTGCATCGGTATACAGGGAATTTAAAGATGTAAATACCTTTATGGATGAATTGAAGAAAATCCTGAAGTAGAGGATTGAAGATTGGGTGAGATATAAAAAATGAGAACATATAAATTGACCATCTCCTATGATGGCAGCAGATATCAGGGATGGCAACGCCAGGCAACCACGGACAATACCATCCAGTTTGTGCTGGAGTGGAGCATCGGCAAACTGGTGGGGTACCGGGTGCATGTAGACGGCGCAGGGCGCACGGATGCCGGCGTACATGCCAGAGGGCAGGTGGCAAGCGTCAGGCTTTCCAGACTCTATGATACCAAAGAGCTTAAGGACTCTTTGAACCGCTATCTGCCGGAGGACATCCGCATTGTGAAGGCTGAACTTGTCAGGAACGGATTTCATGCAAGAAAAAGCGCGAAGGGAAAAAAGTACGAGTATTACATCGACTGTCGGGAAAAACCGGACGTTTTTTCCCGCAGGCACTGCTATCATTATCCCCAGGAACTGGATATCGAGGCAATGAGAAATGCGGCGGAGTATCTGATTGGGCCGAAGAATTTTACCAGTTTTACGGATGATAAAGACTGCAAAGATCCGGTACGGCGTGTAACAAATATTAAGATTGTGCGTAACGGAGATAAAGTCAGGATCACCTATTATGGAACCGGCTTTTTGTATCATATGGTGCGGATCATGACAGGGACGCTCCTGGAGGTGGGATCCGGGAAACGGGACGGTTCCATGCTGCCGGTGGTGATCGCTGCAGAGGACCGGAGCCTGGCGGGATTTCTTGCGCCGGCAAGAGGGCTTTTCCTGCGGAAGGTGTATTACTAAACGAGATGGAGGAACATGGATGAGGTTTGTTTCATGGAATGTAAATGGGATCCGGGCCTGTGTGCAAAAGGGGTTTCAGGATGTGTTCCGGGAGCTTGACGCAGATATTTTCTGCATTCAGGAGTCAAAGATGCAGGAGGGACAGCTTACCCTGGACACGCCCGGATATTACCAGTATTGGAACTATGCCCAGAGAAAAGGATATTCGGGCACCGCAGTTTTCACAAAGAGAGAACCGCTGAGCGTATCTTACGGGATTGGTGTGGAAGAACATGATAAAGAAGGCCGGGTGATCACACTGGAATATCCGGATTTTTATTTTGTGACGGTCTATACTCCAAACTCACAGAATGAGCTGGCAAGACTCTCCTACCGGATGGAATGGGAGGACGCGTTCCTTGCCTACCTGAAAAAGCTGGAGGAGAAAAAGCCGGTGGTGTTCTGCGGAGATCTGAATGTGGCACATCGGGAGATCGATCTGAAAAATCCAAAGACAAACCGGAAAAACGCTGGTTTTACCGATGAAGAAAGAGGAAAATTTACCCAGCTTCTGGAAGCCGGGTTTATTGATACGTTCCGCTATTTTTATCCGGATGCGGAAGGGATTTATTCCTGGTGGTCTTACCGGTTCCGGGCAAGAGAAAAGAATGCGGGATGGCGCATCGATTATTTCTGTGTGTCCCGGTGTCTGAAAGACAGGCTGGAGGACGCAAAAATCCTGACAGATATTTATGGGTCGGACCATTGTCCGGTCCTTTTGGAAATGAAGGAGGAGGCTTAAGGATAAGCCTCCTCTTTGTGTTGCATATGGTGTCGGAGCTTGTGTCGGATCTTTACAGAAAACCGCCGTCCATTCGGATGACCTGTCCGGTCAGGTACAAAGGCGCGCAGGCCACCTGATAAATGAGGCTGGCTGTTTCTTCCGGTGTTCCGAACCGTCCCATGGGGATCTCTTCTTTCAGATCCCGGCGTTCCTCTTCGGAAAAGATGGTATTCATGGATGTGTCGATGACGCCGGGAGATACCGCGTTGACCGGTATGGAGCTGGGAGCCAGTTCCTTTGCCAGAGCTCTTGTAAGCCCTTCCACACCTGCTTTGGAAGCAGAGTATGCGGCTTCGCAGGATGCGCCGGACGCGCCCCACATAGAGGAGACGTTGATGATCCTCCCGGACTGTCTGGATACCATATAGGGGATGGCTTCCCGGCAGCAGTAAAAGACAGAAGAAAGATTGGAGGAAAGGATTTCTTCCCAGCGGGCGTCTGTCAGGTCTCTTAGAAGTCCTACATGAGAGATCCCGGCATTGTTAATCAGTACGTCGACGCCGCCGCAGATTCCCCGGATTTTTTGAAAGATCTGCCGGACGGCATCCGGATTGCCTACATCGCCGGGAACCAGATAACATTCGACATGATAAAGATCCTCTATCTGGCGCCGGACCATGTCCAGGTCATCCAAAGAGGATCTGCAGTTTAAAAATACCCGGAAGCCGTGAGAAGCAAAGGCAAGAGCGGTGCTTTTGCCAATGCCTCTGGAAGCGCCGGTGATCAATACGGTTTGTACAGACATAAAAAAACTCCTGTTCTGATGAAATGATAGTAAGATTATACCCCGGAATCGTTGCGAAGAAAAGTCCCAGGTGTTAATATTTACTATAGAACGGTCTAGGTACAGGCACAGGAGAGAAAGAGGTGCAGTATGGTCAGCAAAGCGATCGAGTTTGCGAAGAAGGCACACGAAGGCCAGTTCCGAAAAGGGACAAAGCGGCCTTACATCGTCCATCCGATAGAGGTGGGGGAGATCGTTGCGTCGATGACGGAAGATGAGGAAGTCATAAGCGCAGCGGTTCTTCATGATACGATTGAAGATTGTCCCGGAGTGACACAAAGGATCCTGGCCCAGACGTTTTCGGAAAGAGTAGCGTCTATGGTGGCGCAGGAAAGCGAGGATAAATCCCGCACATGGATGGAGCGCAAGACAGCCACCATCGAACATCTCAGGACTGCGCCAAGAGAGGTGCAGATGATCGGGCTTGCGGACAAGTTGTCTAATATGCGGGACATTGACCGGGATTATCCTGTCGTGGGAGAGGACCTGTGGAAACGTTTCCGGATGAAAGATAAGGACACCATAGGATGGTATTACAAAGGGGTCAGAGACGCCCTGGAGGAAAAGTTCCGCGGAGTCGCCGCATATGAAGAGTACTGCAGACTGATCTGCAAAAATTTTGGATAAAAGGATAACGGCAATATGATTATCAGTGCAAGCAGGAGGACAGACATTCCGGCCAGGTATCCGGAGTGGTTTGTCAATCGGTTGAGAGAAGGGGAGGTGCTGGTGCAAAATCCCTACAATCGCAAAAAAATACAGCGGATCGCGCTGTCGCCGGAGACAGTGGACTGCATCGTGTTCTGGAGTAAGAATCCGGAGCCGGTGCGTCCTTTCCTGCCGGAGATCGACGCGATGGGATACCGGTATTATTTTCAGATGACCATTACCGATTATGGGGCGGATGTGGAGCCCGGGGTCCCGGACACAACAGACGCCATGGCAACGTTCCTGCTGATGAGCGAGCAGCTTGGCAAAGAGAGGATGGACTGGAGATTCGATCCGATCCTCCTGTCGGGCCGGTATACCCGGGATTATCATCTGGAAAAGTTTGAAATGATGTGCGAGTGGCTTCACGACGCGACTACACGCTGTATCATAAGCTTTGTGGATCCTTACCGGGGCAGCCCATTCCGGGAGCTGGAGCCGGAAGAGATCGAGGATCTGGCGGCGGGGCTTGGAAAGATTGCGGGGAAATATCACCTTCCACTTTACAGCTGTGCGGAAAAAGTGGACCTGACACGGTTCGGGATCCGCCCCGGCGCCTGTATTGATAAAGAAAAGATCCGTCAGCTGGCGGCGTATAAACTGGATGTAAAAAAAGATCCCGGACAGAGGAAAGAGTGCGGCTGCGTGGAGAGCATAGATATAGGCGTTTACGATACCTGTCCGGCCGGATGTCAATACTGTTATGCAGTACACAGCCCGGAGAGCGCCCGGAATAAGTACGATCAGCACGATCCTCTTTCACCGGTGCTGACAGGTTGTTTAAAAGGAGACGAAACTATCAGTGATAAAGAAGTGCATTCTTTCCGGGATGATCAGCTTTCTTTATTTGATCTGCCGGAGATGGAGATTGGATTTTAGCAGAAGCAGACTGGAAATCTCTGCCTGATATTCTGAAGAAAAAGGATGAGGTCATATGGGAGAGGTCAGGAAAAGAATGGTTTTTTACGGACATGTGCAGGGCGTTGGGTTCCGGTATACGGCAAAACATCTTGCCCGGTCTCTGGGGCTGTCCGGATGGGTGGAAAATGAATACAACGGAACGGTGGTTCTGGAAGTGCAGGGTAGAGAGGCCCGGATTTATAAACTGATGGAAGGGCTGAACCGCAATCCGTTCATTTCCATAGACTGGATTGACACCACGGATATCCCGGTGGAAGAAGAAACCGGTTTTTTTGTAAGATAAATTTTACTTATCAAAAGAAATGACAGATGAGACGTTAAAGGAGAAGTTATGGAAAAAAGTGAAGAAAATAAGGGAGTAAAAAACAGGATCGTGGCAGCGGCCTGGCAGTTGTTTCATGAAAGAGGATATAACGGGACCACGGTAGACGATATTATCGCGCTGTCGGGTACGTCCAAGGGATCTTTTTATTACTATTTCAGCACCAAGGACGAGCTTTTGAACACGCTGTCCCTGATCCTGGACGATTATTATGAGGAGCTGGACGCCACCATGGATCCGCAGATGAACCATTTTGATAAACTTTTGTATCTGAACTATAAGACACATTCCATGATGGAGGAAAGGATCAGTATCGATCTTCTGGCATCCCTTTATTCCACACAGCTGGTTTCCCAGGGGCAGAGACATCTTCTGGATCAGAACCGGAAATATTACAAACTGATCACAAAGATTGTAGAAGAAGGACAAAAAAGGGGAGAGATTAAAAAAGACCGGACTATAGGCGAGATCACCAACTATTATTCTATGTGCGAGAGAGCCCTTGTCACAGACTGGTGTCTGAATCGCGGCGCTTATTCGCTGGGGGAATACAGCAAGGCATGTATGCCGGTCATGCTGGAACATTTTCGGGTTGAAAAATAGAAAAGACGTTATTTCGTAGAGGAGGGATGGACATGATCATTCAGGGACTGCAAAAGCTTACCCTGCTGGATTTTCCGGGCAAGGTGGCCTGTACCGTGTTTACTGCCGGGTGCAATTTTCGGTGTCCCTTCTGCCACAATGCGTCTCTTGTCATAGATACCCATCAGAATCCTAAGATCCCTGTGGAGGATATTTTTTCTTTTCTCCAAAAAAGGAAGGGCGTTCTGGACGGAGTGTGCGTGACCGGAGGAGAACCGCTGATCCAGCACGGCATCGGGGATTTTTTAAGAAAGATCAGGGAAATGGGCTATCTGGTGAAACTGGATACCAATGGAAGCTTTCCGGATAAACTGCAAAGGATGGTAGAAGAAGGTCTTGTAGATTATGTGGCGATGGATCTGAAAAATAGCCGGGAGCATTATGGACGGACCATTGGGATCGAGGGATACGATACGGGAAAGGTAGAGCAGAGCGTGGCCTATCTGATGAAAGGACGCATCCCTTATGAATTTCGGACCACGGTGGTACAGGAGTTTCATCAGCGCTCTGATTTTGAGGCGATCGGACAGTGGATCCGGGGAGCAGATCGGTATTTCCTGCAGCAGTTTGAGGATTCCGGAGATCTGATCCGCCCGGGGCTCCATGCGTATAGCGATACGATCATGCGGCAGGCGCTGGAGGTGGTTCAAAAATACATCCCTGCAGCGCAGGTGCGCGGACTGTAAGGATACGAAAAAAAGATAACAATATATTGTGAAACTGACAAAAAGAAAACACAATATATTGTTATTTTTTATTGACGAATGAATAAAAGCAGTGCTATGATATAAGAACCGACGAAGTTCCCGCAGAAACAGCCTCTTCGGGAAAGCGAACAGATAGAACAGAAGACGAATGATAACGGCAAATGGAAATGGGGGTAAAGGAAATGTACCAGGTAATGAAGCGAGACGGGCAGGTGGCAAAGTTTGATCTCTCCAAGATCAGCGTGGCGATAGAAAAAGCGTTCCGCGCCCAGGAAAAAGAATACAATCAGGACATTATCGATCTGCTGGCGCTGAAGGTGACGGCAGATTTTGAACCGAAGATCAAAGAAGGGCTGATCCAGGTGGAAGACATTCAGGACAGTGTGGAAGCTATCCTGATCAAGGCGGGCTATGCAGACGTGGCAAAGGGATATATTTTATATCGGAAGCAGAGAGAAAAGATCCGGAATCTGAAGTCCACCATGCTGGATTATAAGGAGATTGTAGACAGTTATGTAAAGGTAATGGACTGGCGGGTAAAAGAAAACTCTACCGTTACCTATTCTGTGGGAGGACTGATCTTAAGCAACTCTGGAGCGATCACAGCCAACTACTGGCTTTCCGAGATCTATGACGAGGAGATCGGGCAGGCGCACCGGAATGCGGACATTCATATCCACGATCTGTCCATGCTGACCGGATATTGTGCCGGATGGTCTTTAAAGCAGCTGATCCAGGAGGGCCTGGGAGGGATTCCGGGTAAGATATCTTCTTCCCCGGCAAAGCATTTAAGCGTGCTTTGCAATCAGATGGTAAACTTCCTTGGCATCATGCAGAATGAATGGGCCGGTGCACAGGCGTTTTCTTCTTTTGACACCTATCTTGCACCCTTTGTAAAAACAGACGGACTGACCTATCCGGAAGTCAAGAAGTGTATCGAATCCTTTATCTATGGGGTAAACACCCCGTCCAGATGGGGAACTCAGGCGCCGTTTTCCAATATCACTCTGGACTGGACTGTGCCGGATGATCTGGCAAACCTGCCGGCTATCGTAGGCGGTAAAGAGATGGATTTTACCTACGGTGACTGCAAAAAAGAAATGGATATGGTAAATAAGGCTTTTATCGAGATTATGATCGAAGGAGACGCTCATGGAAGAGGATTCCAGTATCCGATCCCGACCTATTCCATTACAAAGGATTTTGACTGGTCTGATACAGAGAATAACCGTCTGCTCTTTGAGATGACTGCAAAATATGGTACGCCTTATTTTTCAAATTATATCAACAGCGACATGGAGCCCAGCGATGTCCGCAGCATGTGCTGCCGTCTGCGGCTGGATCTGCGGGAACTTAGGAAGAAATCCGGCGGTTTCTTTGGAAGCGGCGAGAGCACAGGATCTGTAGGCGTGGTTACGATCAATATGCCAAGAATCGCCTACCAGGCAGAGAATGAGGAAGCCTTCTTTGCAAGACTGGACCGTCTGATGGATATTGCGGCCAGATCCCTGCATGTGAAACGGACAGTGATCACCAAGCTGATGGAGGAAGGATTATATCCTTATACGAAACGGTATCTGGGAACGTTTGAGAATCATTTCTCTACCATCGGTCTTGTGGGGATGAACGAGGCCGGGCTCAACGCAAAATGGATCCGAAAAGATATGACGCACAAAGAGACTCAGGAGTTCTCTAAGAAAGTGCTCAATCATATGCGGGAACGTCTGTCTTCCTATCAGGAAGAATATGGCGATCTCTATAATCTGGAGGCAACACCTGCGGAATCTACTGCGTATCGTTTTGCAAAACATGATAAAGAGCAGTTCCCGGATATTATTACCGCAGCTGAGGGAAATGGAACGCCTTACTACACCAACAGTTCACATCTGCCGGTTGGCTATACAGAGGACATCTTCGATGCCCTGGATATTCAGGACGAGCTGCAGACCCTGTATACCTCTGGTACGGTATTTCACGCATTTCTGGGAGAAAAACTGCCCAGCTGGAAGTCGGCGGCTGCCCTGGTGCGGAAAATCGCGGAGAATTACCGTCTGCCTTACTATACCATGTCGCCGACGTATTCAATCTGCAGAAATCACGGCTACTTAAGCGGAGAGCAGTATGTGTGTCCGGAATGTGGAGAAAAGACCGAAGTATACAGCCGGATCACCGGGTACTATCGACCGGTGCAGAACTGGAACGATGGAAAAGCGCAGGAGTTTAAAGACCGGAAAGTATATGATGTGGTACATTCCACGTTTCATGGAAGTCATGTAATAACGGCGGAAGAGGAACAGGGAACTGTTCCCGCGGGTGGAGAAGACAGAACTCTGTTGTTTACCACAAAAACCTGTCCCAACTGCGTGATCGCCAGAAAAGCGCTGGAAGAGGCAGGGATCGCCTGTGAAATTGTGGATGCCGGAGAACAGAAGGATCTGGTGAAGCAGTATGGCGTGATGCAGGCGCCGACCCTGGTGGTAACGGGAAACGGAAAAGTTGAGAAAGTCGCAAATGCGTCCAATATTGCAAAATACGCGAAAGAACATAGCATGCAGATGTCTTAAAATCAGAAAAAGGAGAACGGTTGCCATACCGTTCTCCTTTTTTATGACGATGGATCAGAGCCTGACCGGAAAAAGCCGGTTATTTACAGTCTTCCGGGTCTTTGGAGTACTGGCCTCGCAGAGCGGAATCCCGTCCCAGCATAAAATGATCCTCCCTTAGGATCGCATAGGCGTTTTCGCAGTCTCCTTTCCGCATGAAGCGGATCATTTTTTTCAGGCGCTCATTGGTCTGAGGGATCCGCATGCCGTGCCGGACAGAGTACTGGCCGATACGGATCTGCTCGGAGAGATTGTTTTCGTAGATCCGGTTGATCCTTTCGTTGTCCAGGATGCCCAGGATCTCCATGTGCATGTCTGTGTCCGCTACTTCCCAGGCATAGGGATCCGAGGCGCAGGCACACATCCGGACCACCTTTTCTTCAATCCGGAAGGAGTATTCTTCGTACCGGCCGGAAGTAAAGATCAGCTGAAAGGCCGCGCCCTCCAGAAGCTCTCTGAGCTGGTAGATGTCGTGGATGTCTTTGTCTGTGATCTCTTTTACCCGGATGGAACGGTAATAATCCGATATAAGCAGGCCCTCCGCCTGCAGCATCTGGATCGCAGAGCGGACGGGACTGCGGCTCATGCCAAGCTCTTCTGTCAGCATCGCTTCCGTCAGCGCCATGCCCGGCGCATAGGTCAGATCCAGAATTTTGTTTTTGATGGTCTGGTAGGCCTGGTCGGCCAGGGAGGCTGTCTTTTTTGCCATTGCTATCACCTGCACAATTCTTAATTAGAAACAAAACGTATACATAAAATGATTTTGTATACAAATTATAACGATTTTTTGCCATTTCCGCAAGATAAATTTAAAAAAAGAATTGACTTTTCCTTTGGAGAGTGTTATAGTCGCATTAAAGAAAATTGTATACAAATTATAAAAACGTATACAGAAATAAGAAAAAAGGATGGGGAAGACAATGAAATTAGGATTTATCGGAACAGGCAACATGGCATCTGCGATCATGGGCGGAATTATCAACAACCAGGTGATCCCGGCAGAGGAGATCATCGGGGCTGATCTGTTCGCTCCGGGAAGAGAGCGGGTGCAGAAACAGTTTGGCATCCAGGTAACGGACAGCAACAAAGAAGTTGCACAGAAGGCAGAAGTGATCATCCTCTCTGTAAAACCGCAGTTCTATGCAGATGTGATCCGGGAGATTAAAGATGAGATCAAAGATTCACAGATCATCATCACCATTGCTCCGGGTAAGACCCTTGCCTGGCTGGAAGAGCAGTTTGGCAAGCAGGTGAAAATTGTCCGCACTATGCCCAACACACCGGCCATGGTAGGCGCAGGCATGACGGCTGCATGCCCCAACCCCTATCTTAGTGAGGAAGAGATTGCTTATGTAAAGACCCTTCTCCAGAGCTTCAGCCGTGTAGAGATCATTCCGGAGCGTCTGATGGATGTAGTGGTATCTACCAGCGGAAGTTCACCGGCTTATGTATTTATGATGATCGAGGCGATGGCAGACGCTGCCGTTTCCGGAGGAATGCCAAGACCGCAGGCATATCAGTTCGCGGCACAGGCTGTTCTGGGAAGCGCCAAGATGGTGCTGGATACCGGCAAGCACCCGGGAGAGCTCAAAGACATGGTATGCTCACCGGCAGGAACTACCATTGAGGCAGTACGCGTGCTGGAAGAAAGAGGATTTAGAAGCGCGATCATTGAAGCAATGAAAGTGTGTGAAGAAATTTCAAAAAATATGTAAGAAGACATTGCCTGAAACATTTTGACAGTTATGGTTTGCGGGAAAAGGCGGGGCCGGAAGGCTCCGCTTTTTTCTGCGAAGATGTCCGGGATCGGCCGGAGAGAAAAGTGAAAATATTCATGAAATGAACACAGAACTTTGTTATAATGAAAAGAAAATGAAAAGAGGAAGGATATAGCAGTGACGAGAAAAGTAATTGTGATCATCTGTGCAGTCCTTGCCCTGGTCATTGGAGGATTCGCGGTGGCAGATGAACTGCGGGGAACAGGACAGGGCAAACAGCAGGAGGAAGAGACGGACTCCGAAGAAGCAGAAACGGTCAGTCCGGACGCAGAGGTGAAAAGTGGTCTTAGTAAAGCACAGCAGAAGGTGCAAAAACAGATCGAGGCTTCCTATGATGTGCAAAAACAGCAGGAGATCGCGGAAGAACTGGATGCGAAAAAGGCCGCAAAGGAGTATACATTTGGTGATATGTTGATGGAATATAACCCGTTCGGGACCAATACACAGTCTCTTTATGTATATTTCGAGACAGAGGAACCGGTTAATATTTCTTATAATATTCATGTGAGCGATCCGGACATCGGGGATTTCCGAAGAGATGTCTTCCAGGAGGAAATGTACGCTACCGAGCATGAATTTCAGGTGATCGGTCTGATCCCGGATATGGACAATACCATTACCTTCTACATGACGGGAGAAGACGGAGCGACGGACACCAGAGAAGTGGTTTACAGCATGGGCAGCCTTCTGGGGACAGAGAAGGTGGTGCTGGACCGGGAACTGAAAGGCACGGAAGAAGAACTTGCAGACGGGCTGTATGTAGTGATGGGAAATGACAGTGAGACCCTGGATTTTATGTATTATTATGATAATCAGGGCGTGCTGCGGGGAGAGATCCCTATCATCGGTTACCGCAGCCACCGCCTTTTGTTTGCAGATGACTCCATGTATTACAGCATTTCGGAAACGAAGATGGCAAAGATGAATTCGCTGGGACAGATTACGGCAGTCTATGATCTGGGAGATTATAAACTGCATCATGACTATGTGTTTGATGATAACGGCAATATGCTGATCCTGGCCACAGATACGACCCAGGACAGTGTGGAAGATATTGTGCTGCGTCTGGACGTAAACAGCGGCGCAGTGAGCGAAGTGCTGGATCTGGGCGATCTTTTTGGCAGTTTAAAAAAAGACAGAGTGAAAAATTCCAGCGATGAACTGGACTGGATCCATATCAATACCATTCAGTGGATGGGGAACGGGTCTGTGCTTTTGAGCTCCAGGGAGACGTCGACGATCATTAAGATCGATCATATATATGACGATCCGTCTGTGGCTTATCTGATCGGAGATAAAGCAGTGTGGGAAGGCACGGAATATGAGAATCTTGTCTTTACCCCAAAAGGAGATTTTACGATCCAGGGCGGACAGCATTCGATTACATATGTAAAAGATTCCCGGCTTGCGGACGGACAGTATTATCTGTATATGTTCGATAATAATATCGGAGTCAGTGAAACCAGGCCGGACTTTGACTGGAGTGGGATCGGTCTGACAGAAGATTCCGGGGCAGACGGGGATACCTCCTATTATTATGAATATCTTGTGGATGAAAATGCAGGGACCTTTGAGCTGACAGATTCCTTTAAAGTGCCTTACTCCGGCTATGTGAGCAGTGTGCAGAATCTGGATGGAAATACCATTGTAGACTCCGGTATGCCTGGAATCTTCGGAGAATATGACGCGGATCATGAGCTGATCGCGCAGTATACGGTAGAAAAAGAAAAGTTTGTATACCGGGTTTACAAATATGATTTCAAAGGGTTCTACTTCCGGGCAGGGGAGTAAAATAGAATCTTTCCCTTTACGAAAGCAAGCGGATTCGTTACAATAGAGAAACAATTACAAAAAAAGGAGCAAACGAAAATGGAAAATCCGATTCTTACAATTGAAATGGAAAATGGCGATGTGATCAAGGCAGAACTTTATCCGGAGATTGCGCCCAATACAGTCAATAATTTTATCTCACTGGCAAATAAGGGGTTCTATGACGGACTGATCTTCCACCGCGTGATCCGTGGTTTTATGATCCAGGGCGGATGCCCGCAGGGGATTGGCGTTGGCGGCCCGGGCTATCAGATCAAAGGGGAGTTTCTGCAGAATGGCTTTCCCAATTCCCTGGCGCACACAAAGGGCGTGCTCTCTATGGCAAGAGCCATGCATCCGGATTCGGCAGGTTCTCAGTTCTTTATCATGCATGAAAATGCGCCTCATCTGGACGGCGCTTATGCAGCATTTGGAAAGGTAATCGAGGGGCTTGATGTGGTAGATAAGATTGCCTGCGTGGATACGGACTATAATGACAAGCCGCTGGAAGAGCAGAAAATGAAGAAGGTTACGGTGGATACAAAAGGAACCGACTATCCGGAGCCGGAAAAAGTATAATGGAACGGAATATTATAAAGACAGAACATCTGGTATATGAATATGAAAAAAGAGACGAAGAGGGGAATGTGATCGGCGTATCCAGGGCCATAGACGGCGTGGATGTGGACGTGATGCCCGGACAGTTCGTGGCGGTTCTCGGCCACAACGGATCCGGGAAATCTACATTTGCCAAACATCTGAATGCGATCCTGGTGCCGACCGAAGGGACGGTCTGGGTGGACGGGAAAAATACCAGCGATCCCGGAGAACTCTGGAACGTGAGGCAGACGGCCGGCATGGTCTTCCAGAATCCGGACAATCAGATCATCGGAACCGTGGTGGAAGAAGATGTAGGGTTTGGCCCGGAAAATCTGGGCGTGCCTACAGAGGATATCTGGAAACGCGTGGAAGAAAGCCTGAAAGCCGTGGGAATGCTGGAGTACCGGCATCATTCCCCCAACAAGCTTTCCGGCGGACAGAAACAGCGGGTGGCGATCGCAGGCGTGGTGGCCATGGAACCCAAGTGTATCGTGCTGGACGAGCCGACAGCCATGCTGGATCCTTCCGGCAGAAAAGAAGTGTTAAAAACGCTAAAAGAGCTGCGGGAAAAAAAGAAGGTCACCGTCATCCTGATCACTCACTATATGGAAGAAGTCATTGACGCGGACAGGATCTATGTGATGGATCATGGACATGTGGTCATGACGGGGGACGCCCCGGGAGATTTTCTCGCAGGTAGACACTCTGAAAAAGTACCGGCTGGATGTGCCGCAGGTTACCATCCTGGCAGATGAACTTAGGAAGAGGGGGCTTGAGATCCCGGAGGGGATCTTAAGGAAAGAGGAGTTGGTGGAAGCGCTATGTCGATGAAATTAGACCATATCAATTATGTATACAGTCAGGGCACAGCCTATGAAAAACATGCCTTAAAAGACGTCTGCCTGGAGATCCCTCATGGAGAGTTCGTGGGGATCATTGGGCACACCGGCTCAGGAAAATCTACGCTGATCCAGCATCTGAACGGGCTTTTGAAAGCCAGCAGCGGAGCTCTTTACTATAATGGGAGAAATATTTACGAAGAGGGCTATCCCATGAAGGAGCTGCGGACGCAGGTGGGACTGGTGTTCCAGTATCCGGAGTATCAGCTTTTTGAGGTGGATGTGCTGACTGATGTGTGCTTCGGGCCGAAAAACCAGGGACTTTCACCGGAAGAATGTAAGGAGCGTGCCCTGGAAGCGCTGAAGCTGGTAGGATTAAAAGAGAAATATTATCAAATGTCACCGTTTGAACTCTCCGGCGGGCAGAAGCGAAGAGCCGCCATTGCCGGAGTTCTGGCCATGCGGCCAAAAGTGCTGGTGTTAGACGAGCCGACGGCGGGCCTGGATCCCAGGGGACGGGACGATATCCTGGATCAGATCGCCTACCTTCACAAAGTCAGTGATATGACGGTGATCCTGGTATCTCACAGTATGGAAGATATCGCGAAATATGCGGACCGGATCATAGTGATGGAGCACGGCCAGGTAAAATATAATGATACTCCGAAGGCGGTATTTGCCCATTATCTGGAACTGGAAAAAATCGGCCTTGCGGCGCCGCAGGTAACTTATATCATGCACGATCTGAAGGAACACGGACTGGCTGTAGATCCTCTGGTAACCACGGTGAAAGAAGCGGCAGATGAGATCATGAGAGCATTGGAGAAGAGGAAATGATTCGAGACATTACGATTGGACAATATTATCCTGCAAAGAGTCTTCTGCACAGGGTGGACCCAAGAGTGAAACTGGTGTCCACCCTCCTGTACCTGATCTCTTTATTTTTGTTTAAAAGCATTTCCGGGTACCTGGTCGCCACCATCTTTCTGGTCAGCATCATCCGGCTGTCCAAAGTGCCTTTATCGTATATCGTAAAAGGGCTGAAACCGATCGTGATGCTTCTGATGATCACGGTGCTTTTCAACCTGTTTCTGACAAGAGAGGGCGAGGTGCTGGTCCATGTCTGGATCTTCACGGTAACGGAAGGCGGCCTTCGGACGGCGGTGTTTATGGCGATTCGGCTGATCTACCTGATCATCGGTTCCTCGCTTATGACCTTTACCACCACGCCCAATGAACTGACAGACGGACTGGAGGATCTTCTGAAGCCGTTGTCAAAACTGCGGGTGCCGGTGCATGAGGTGGCTATGATGATGTCGATCGCGCTTCGTTTTATTCCCATTCTTCTGGAAGAGACGGATAAGATCATGAAAGCGCAGATTGCAAGGGGAGCAGATCTGGAAAGCGGCAACATGATCCAGAGGGCAAAAAGTATGATCCCGATTCTGGTGCCTTTGTTTGTATCCGCGTTTCGCCGGGCAAATGACCTTGCCATGGCCATGGAGGCGAGGTGCTATCACGGAGGAGAGGGACGGACCAAAATGAAGCCGCTTCATTACCGCAGCCGGGATTATATTACTTATGCGGTTGTGGTCTTATATGTGGCAGCTGTATTTGTGATCGGGCGGTATCTGCCCCTTCATGTGTGGATCTTTTAGTGTGGAGATATTATGAAAAGAATCAGACTGACGGTGGCCTATGACGGCACCGGTTACTGCGGCTGGCAGGTCCAGCCAAACGGCATTACGATTGAAGAGATGTTAAACCGGGCAATCCGGAAGCTGACTGGGGAGGAGATCCGGGTGATCGGAGCAAGCCGCACAGATTCCGGCGTTCACGCGTTGGGGAATGTGGCGGTGTTTGATACCAGGTCTGCCATTCCGCCGGAGCGGATGAGTTATGCGTTAAACCAGAGGCTGCCGGAAGATATTGTGGTGGTACGCTCGGAAGAAGTGGCGCCGGACTGGCATCCGAGATACCAGGACCGTATCCGGAAGACGTATGAATATCATATTTATAACAGCCCTGTGCCGAATCCTCTGCGAAGAAGGTATTCGGCATATGTGTCTTTTCCCCTGGATATCAGGAAGATGCAGGAGGGGGCCGCTTATCTTAAGGGGAAGCATGATTTTGCCAGTTTCTGCTGCGTGAGAAGTCAGGTGGAACATACCGTCCGTACTATAGAAGAGATTACAGTCGCCAGAGAAGGGGAAGAAGTGGTGATCCGGGTCAGCGGGAACGGGTTCCTCTATAATATGGTGCGTATCATTGCCGGAAACACTGATCCGGGTAGGCCGGGGATTTTATGAACCGGAAATGGTAAAGCAGATTCTGGAAGAAAAAAAAACGTACCAATGCGGGGGTGACTGCACCGCCGGAGGGGCTGGTATTAACGGAGATTTTGTATTTCTGACAAGAAAGACTATACAATTTCTGTCAAATAGGCTAAGATAGAAGAAAAGATGGCAATTAAGAGAGGAATTGTCAGTAATTAACGAGTAGGAGGAAAAAGAAAATGCAGCAAATGTTTATGAACATCGTTCCGGCCTTGGGGGTGCTTGGACTTCTGTTTGCCGCATACCTGGCGGCAAAGGTCTCCAGACAGGAACCCGGAACAGACAGGATGAAAGAGATTTCATCCGCCATCAGTGAAGGCGCAAGAGCATTTCTGTTTTCAGAGTACAAGATCCTGGTGATCTTTGTGGCCGTGCTCTTTGTGCTGATCGGTATCGGCATCGGGAACTGGGTAACAGCCGTCTGCTTTGTGGTGGGAGCTTTATTTTCCACACTGGCAGGGATACTGCGGAATGACCGTTGCCACCAAAGCAAATGTGCGGACTGCCAATGCGGCAAGACTGCAGGGTATGAATAAGGCGTTGTCCATCGCATTCTCCGGTGGAGCCGTTATGGGAATGTGCGTGGCCGGCTTTGGCGTGCTTGGCGTCAGCGGCGTTTATCTGTTGACAGGAAACGTGGATGTATTGTCCGGTTTCAGTCTGGGCGCCTCATCCATCGCTCTGTTTGCCCGTGTGGGAGGCGGAATCTATACAAAAGCCGCCGATGTGGGCGCCGACCTTGTCGGAAAGGTCGAGGCAGGTATTCCGGAGGACGATCCGAGAAACCCGGCTGTTATTGCTGATAACGTAGGAGATAATGTGGGCGATGTTGCCGGTATGGGTGCCGACCTGTTTGAATCCTATGTAGGGGCCCTGGTTTCCGCTCTGACTCTTGGAATCGCATATTATGAAGTGGCGGGAGCGGCTTATCCGCTGATCGTGGCAGGGCTTGGTCTGGTGGCATCCATCCTGGCAACTTTCTTCGTGCGCGGAGATGAAAATTCCAATCCTCATAAAGCATTGAAGATGGGATCTTATGTGTCCGCAGTCATTGTACTGGTAGTATCCGTACTTTTCAGCAAAATGTGCTTTGGAGATTACAATGCAGCCATCGCCGTGATCGCCGGCCTGGTAGTAGGTCTGATCATTGGTATTGTTACAGAAGTATATACATCCGGAGACTATAAGTCTGTGAAAGAGATTGCAGAACAGTCCGAGACCGGAGCTGCAACCACTATCATCAGCGGTATCGCGGTAGGTATGAAGTCTACGGCAGTGCCGATCATCCTGATCTGTCTGGGCATCTTCGCAGCTTTCCAGTTCTGCGGCCTTTACGGAATCGCCCTGGCAGCGGTGGGAATGCTTTCCACCACAGCCATTACCGTGGCGGTAGACGCATACGGACCGGTAGCCGATAATGCAGGCGGTATCGCCGAGATGTCCGGTCTGGAGCCGGAAGTGCGTAAGATCACAGATAAGCTGGATGCCGTAGGAAATACCACGGCGGCTATGGGAAAAGGTTTTGCCATCGGTTCTGCGGCGCTGACCGCGCTGGCGCTGTTTGTGTCCTATGCAGAGGCAGTAAAACTGGAGAAGATCGACCTTCTGGACAGCCGTGTCATCATCGGCATCCTGCTGGGAGGCATGCTTCCGTTCCTGTTCTCTGCCATGACCATGCAATCCGTGTCCAAGGCGGCTTATCAGATGATCGAGGAAGTAAGAAGACAGTTTAAGACCATGCCCGGCATCATGAAAGGGACAGAGAAGCCGGATTACAAGTCCTGTGTTGCTATTTCCACGACAGCGGCCTTAAAGGAAATGCTGGTACCCGGAATTATGGCAGTCGCAGCGCCGGTACTGGTAGGTGTACTGCTTGGTACTGCGGCCCTTGGAGGACTGCAGGCAGGGGCTCTGACCACCGGTGTTATGATGGCGATCTTTATGGCTAACTCCGGAGGCGCGTGGGACAATGCGAAAAAATACATCGAAGACGGCAACCACGGCGGAAAAGGAAGCGAAGCCCACAAGGCGTCGGTTGTAGGCGATACCGTAGGAGATCCCTTCAAGGATACTTCCGGACCGTCCATCAACATCCTGATCAAACTGATGACCATCGTGTCACTGGTATTCGCACCGCTCTTCCTTTCCGTAGGAGGAATCTTATAATAGAAGACGGACAAAAGGCGCACACAGAAGTGTGCGCCTTTTTTATATGCAATTGGGGACGGGGGATTTCTGAAAATCCCCCGTCCCCAATTGATTAAAAGGGGAAAAACTGGAATCAGCTGATATTTTGTGTTAAGATAGACTGCGGGATAACTGGAGTTTGATTTATAAAATTGATAGAAGAAAAGAGGCTGAACAACATGACAAAAGTAGACATTATTTCAGGTTTCCTTGGAGCCGGGAAGACTACCTTCATCAAGCAGATGATCGATCAGGTGTTTCACGGCCAGAAGCTGGTGCTGATCGAGAATGAATTTGGCGAGATCGGGATTGACGGCGGGTTTCTAAAAGATGCCGGGATCGAGATCACGGAAATGAATTCGGGCTGCATCTGCTGTACACTGGTGGGAGATTTCAGTATCGCTCTGAAAAAAGTCCTGGACGAGTACGCACCGGACCGGGTGCTGATCGAACCCTCCGGAGTCGGGAAACTCTCCGATATCGTGCGCGCGGTGGAAGCGGTGAAAAAGGAGACGCCAATCGAGATTGAAGGCCGGATTGCAGTGGTGGACGGGAAAAAGGCGAAAATGTACCTGAAAAATTTCGGGGAATTTTATAAAGACCAGGTGGCAAGCGCTTCTACGATCGTCATCAGCCGGACGCAGATGATGAAGCCGGAAGCCGTGGAAGAGTGCGTTTCTCTTCTGCGCGGGGAGAACGACCAGGCGGCGATTATCACCACGCCATGGGAGCAGCTTGGCGCAGACGCCATCCGCCGCGCTCTGGAACATAAGACCGGCATGGAAGATCTGCTGGAAGATGTACACGATCATGAGCACTGCCACCATGATCATGAGCATCATGACCATGAGCACTGCCATCACGATCATGAGCACCACGATCATGAACATTGCTGCCATGACCATCACCACCATCATCATGCAGACGAGATCTTTACCAGCTGGGGCAAAGAAACCGCCCATCAGTACACAGAAGAAGAGCTGGAGAAGATCCTGCAGACATTGTCCGGAGAAACCGGCTGCGGTACGGTGCTTCGGGCCAAAGGAATTCTCTGCATGGCGGATGGTACCTGGAAGCAGTTTGATCTGGTGCCGGGAGAGTATGAGGTGCGAGAAGGCCGGGCAGACTACACCGGACGCCTGTGCGTAATCGGAACCGATCTGGCACAAAATCAGCTGGCAGAGCTGTTTCATCTTGTCTGATCGGACAAAAAGGAATCGGGAGGAGAATGAACGATGAGAGTCATACCGGTATTTGTTGTAACCGGATTTCTGGACAGCGGCAAGACTACGCTGGTTCAGGAGACGCTGATGGAGCAGGAGTGGATTGAGCCGGGACGCACGCTTCTGATCTGCTGCGAGGAAGGGGAAATTTCGTACACTGAAGAATATTTACAGGAAAAGGATATGGTCCTGGAACAGGTGACAGAAATGGAAACTCTTACGCCGGCTTATTTTAAGGAATTGACGAAAAAATACCGTCCGGTGCAGGTGGTGATCGAGTACAACGGCATGTGGAAGCTTTCAGATCTTTTAAGCATCCAGTATCCGCGAAGTTGGGAACTGCAGGGCGTTTACTCTACGGTCAACGGCCTGACCCTGGATATGTACCTGAAAAACATGCGTAACATGCTGATGGAACAGCTGACAGAATCTGAGTTGATCGTGATCAACCGGTGCGCGCCGGGAGTAGACCGCTCAGGGTTCCGTCGGGCTCTAAAGGTACAAAATCCCATGGCGCAGCTGATCTTTGAGGATACAGAAGGAAAGATCATACAGCCATCGCAGGAGGATCTTCCTTATGACGTGGAAAAAGACGTTATTGAAGTGGCGGATGAGGACTTTGGGATCTGGTATGTGGATGCCTATGACCATCCGGATCGTTATCTGAATAAGGAAATTTTATTTAAAGCGCAGATCTTCCGACCGAAGGGAATGGAGGACCATATGTTTGTGCCGGTCCGAAAGATCATGACCTGCTGCGCGGCTGACATGCGGTTTTACGGGTATCCCTGTAAATCTGCAGAAAAGATTGAAGGAGACAGAAAAAAATATTATATGGTCAGGGCCAGATTTGCGTATGAACCGGTTGGATTTGGAAATGATCAGCCGGTGCTGTACCTGAAGGAACTGCGTGAGGCCGGGAAGCCGGCGGAAGACGTGGTATATCTGGGGTAAAATGTACCGAAAAAGGAACAAAATAAGGCCAAGATGCACTAGACTTTTAAATTGCCTGGGGCTATAATAATTATATATGCCAAATTATTTCTAATTTGTACAATTTTTGAAGGAGGAACAACGAAAATGGCGAGAAAAATGAAGACCATGGATGGTAATCAGGCTGCGGCTCATGTAGCATATGCCTACACAGAAGTTGCTACTATTTACCCGATTACTCCATCATCTGTTATGCCAGAACATGTAGATGAGTGGGCAACTGAGGGAAGAAAGAATATCTTTGGACAGACGGTCCAGGTTACTGAGATGCAGTCAGAGGCCGGAGCGGCAGGCGCTGTACACGGATCCCTGGCAGCAGGCGCCCTGACCACTACATTTACAGCTTCACAGGGTCTGCTCCTGATGATCCCGAATCTGTATAAGGTGGCAGGCGAGCAGCTTCCGGGAGTGTTCCATGTGTCTGCCCGTGCGCTGGCAAGCCATGCCCTTTCAATCTTTGGCGATCACTCTGATGTGTATGCCTGTCGCCAGACCGGAGCTGCCATGCTCTGTGAGTCCAGCGTTCAGGAAGTTATGGACTTAAGCCCGGTTGCACACTGTGCAGCGCTCAAAGGCAAGCTTCCGTTCATCAACTTCTTTGACGGATTCCGTACTTCTCATGAGATCCAGAAGATTGAGACCTGGGATTATGAAGATCTGAAAGATCTGGTAGACATGGACGCTATCGATGCATTCAGAAATCATGCACTGAACCCGAATCATCCGTGCCAGAGAGGATCCGCGCAGAACCCGGATATCTTCTTCCAGGCAAGAGAGGCATGCAATCCTTACTATGATGCTATGCCGGCAATTGTTCAGGAATACATGGACAAGGTAAATGCAAAGATCGGAACCAACTATAAGCTGTTTAACTACTATGGAGCAGAGGATGCCGAGAAGGTAATCGTAGCAATGGGATCTGCCTGTGATACCATCGAGGAGACTATCGACTATCTGCTGGCAGCAGGCGAGAAGGTGGGCGTTGTAAAAGTACGTCTGTATCGTCCGTTCTGCGCGCAGGCTCTGATCGACGCAATTCCGGATACTGTAAAATACATCAATGTTCTTGACAGAACCAAAGAGCCGGGAGCACAGGGCGAGCCTCTGTACCTGGATGTTGTATCCGCACTGAAAGGATCCAAATTTGACAGCGTTCCGGTATTCAGCGGACGTTACGGACTGGGATCCAAGGACACCACACCTGCACAGATCGTTGCAGTATTTAACAACACAGAGAAAGAAAGATACACCATCGGTATCGAGGATGATGTAACCCACCTGTCTCTGGAAGTAGGACCGGCTCTGGTTACCACACCGGAAGGAACCATCAACTGTAAATTCTGGGGTCTTGGCGCTGACGGTACTGTCGGAGCAAACAAGAACTCCATTAAGATCATCGGCGACAACACAGACATGTATGCACAGGCTTACTTTGATTATGACTCCAAGAAGTCCGGCGGTGTTACCATGTCTCACCTGCGTTTCGGTAAGTCACCGATCAAGTCCACATACCTGATCCACCAGGCAAACTTTGTTGCCTGCCACAATCCGTCCTATGTGAACAAATACAACATGGTTCAGGAACTGGTAGACGGAGGAACCTTCCTTCTGAACTGCCCGTGGGATATGGAAGGCCTTGAGAAGCATCTGCCGGGACAGGTAAAAGCTTACATCGCTGACCACAACATCAAGTTCTACACCATCGACGGTATCAAGATCGGTAAGGAGATCGGACTTGGCGGACGTATCAACACCGTTCTTCAGTCTGCATTCTTCAAACTGGCAGCTATCATTCCGGAAGAGGAAGCGATCGACCTGATGAAGAAGGCTGCAAAGGCCACCTACGGAAGAAAGGGCGACAAGATCGTTCAGATGAACTATGACGCCATCGACGCAGGAGCAAAACAGGTACACGAAGTAGAAGTTCCGGAGTCCTGGAAGTCCTGTCCGGATGAAGGCCTCTTCGCACCGGAAGTAAAGGGCGGAAGAGACGATGTTGTAAGCTTCGTAAAGAACATCCAGACCAAGGTAAATTCCCAGGAAGGAAACAGCCTGCCTGTATCTGCATTTAATGATTATGTAGACGGCTCCACACCGTCCGGATCTTCTGCATATGAGAAACGTGGTATCGCAGTAGATATCCCGGTATGGAAGGCAGAGAACTGTATCCAGTGTAACCGCTGTGCATATGTATGTCCGCACGCTGTTATCCGTCCGGTAGCTCTGACAGAGGAAGAGCTTGCAAAAGCTCCGGAAGGAACACAGGCTATCGATATGATCGGTATGCCGGGAATGAAGTTCACCATGACAGTATCCGCTTACGATTGTACCGGATGCGGTTCCTGTGCAAATGTCTGCCCGGGCAAGAAGGGCGAGAAGGCTCTCGTTATGGAGAACATGGAAGCAAACGTAGCTTCTCAGGAAGTATTTGATTTCGGAAGAGAGATCGAAGTAAAACCGGAAGTTGTTGCCAAGTTCAAACCTGAGACTGTAAAGGGCAGCCAGTTCAAACAGCCGCTCCTTGAGTTCTCCGGCGCATGTGCAGGCTGCGGCGAGACACCGTACGCAAAACTGGTAACACAGCTGTTCGGCGACAGAATGTATATTGCAAATGCAACAGGATGCTCCTCTATCTGGGGCAACTCCTCACCGTCCACACCTTACACTGTAAACTCCAAGGGACAGGGTCCGGCATGGTCCAACTCTCTGTTTGAGGACAACGCAGAGTTTGGTTACGGTATGCTGCTTGCCCAGAAGGCAATCCGCAAGAGATTAAAAGCAGAAGTAGAAGAGATCGCTGCATCTGACAAGGCTTCCTCAGAAGTAAAAGAAGCATGCCAGGCATACCTGGATACCTTCAACTGCGGCGCAAGCAACGGAGATGCAACAGACAAGCTGGTATCCGTTCTGGATGGATGCGACTGCGACCTTTGCAAGGATGTTGTAAAGAACAAAGACTTCCTGGCTAAGAAGTCCCAGTGGATCTTCGGTGGTGACGGATGGGCTTATGATATCGGATTCGGCGGCGTTGACCATGTACTCGCAAGCGGCGAGGATATCAACATTATGGTATTTGATACCGAAGTTTACTCCAACACAGGCGGACAGTCCTCCAAGGCTACCAAGACAGGTGCAACTGCACAGTTCGCTGCAAACGGTAAAGAGACCAAGAAGAAAGACCTGGCAGGCATTGCTATGAGCTACGGCTATGTATATGTAGCACAGATCGCCATGGGCGCTGACTTCAACCAGACCGTAAAAGCCATCGCAGAGGCAGAGGCATATCCGGGACCGTCCCTGATCATCGCATACGCTCCGTGTATCAACCACGGTATCAAGAAAGGTATGAGCAAAGCTCAGACCGAAGAGCAGCTTGCAGTAGAATGCGGTTACTGGAACAACTTCCGCTTCAACCCGGCAGCAGAAGGCGCGAAATTCACGCTGGACAGCAAAGAGCCGAAGGAAGAAGGATATCAGGAATTCCTGAACGGCGAAGTTCGTTACAACGCTCTGAAGAGATCCAATCCGGAAAGAGCAGAAAAACTCTTCGCAAAGAACGAGCAGGAAGCAATGGAAAGATATTCCTATCTGAAGAAACTGGTAACTCTGTACGGAGAAGAATAAACGGAAAAAATGGAAAAGGGGACGTAGACCTTTGCAAAAGGTCTACGTCCCCTTTTCCATTTTCGGCAATGCGGGAAGTGATCTGGCGGCTAATGGAAATCGAGACGTAGCCCTTTTGCAAAGGGCTACGTCTCGATTTCCATTGCTTGCCATATTATTGCCAAATATGGCATAAATATGGTATGCTATATACAGAACAAATGGTAATGAACGGAAAGGAGGCCGGCTATGACGCTTGAGGAGATGCGGGAGAAGAAGAGGGAGTATGGGCTTACGAATGAGCAGATTTCTACTTATACCGGAGTTCCGCTTGCGACGGTGCAGAAGATCTTTGCGGGGGTGACGGAGTCGCCCAGATATACTACGATGCAGGCGCTGGAGACAGTGTTCCGTTCAGTGGAAAGAGAAGGGGAGGAGAGAAGTCCGCGACCGGACCGGACGGCGGAAAGCCTGGCGTATATGGCGAATGATCCGAAGGTTCAGGGGGAATATACGCTGGCAGACTATTATGCTCTGCCGGATGACAGGCGGGTGGAGCTGATCGACGGTGTGATCTATGATATGTCATCGCCGGAGTCCATCCATCAGATCTTGATTACAGAAATCTGGAGTCAGCTGCGAAGCTATATTGACCGGAAGAAAGGGGCCTGTCTGCCCATGACCGCTCCGCTGGATGTGCAGCTTGACAGGGATGACCGGACGATGGTGCAGCCGGATGTGCTGGTGGTATGCGACCGCAGTAAGGTGGTGCGGCGGTGCGTTTACGGGGCGCCGGATTTTGTGGTGGAGATCCTTTCCCCATCCACATGGGAAAAGGATATGTACGTGAAGCTTGGTAAATATGAGTCGGCCGGAGTCCGGGAATACTGGATCGTTGATCCGAAGAAGAAACGGGTGCTGGTTTATGATTTTGAGCACACGGATTTTCCGGCGCTGTATACATTTACGGATCAGATACCGGTGGGGATTTTTGACGGAGAGTGCAGGGTGGACTTTGCATCGATCTATGAATATGTCCGCTTCCTTTATGAGAGAGAGGACTCTGAAAGAGAGGGCTCTGAAAGAGAGGATGATGAAAGGGAGAAAAGAGAGGACGAGGATTGAGAAGCTGCGGGTCCGTATATGATAGAAAGAATGAGGAGTTTGGTATGAAAGTGACAGAGGATTTATTAAAAGATGCGTTGCGATATGGAAAGGCATTTACAAAATTTGGGGAAAACGGCGCAGTATATTCCGGAGCTGCGGGCGGTGAACCAGTATTATCTGGGCGTGTGTACCATCGATCTGGAGGGAAATGTGCTGGAGGCGGGGGATACCCGCATTCCCTTTACGATACAGAGTATTTCGAAGCTGGCGTCCCTGATCCTGGCAATCCGGGACTGCGGGGCGGACCATCTGTTTCATGAAAAGGTGGGGGTGGAGCCGACAGGTGATCCCTTTAATTCCATTATCAAACTGGAAACGAAGACAAGGCCCTTCAATCCCTTTATCAATGCGGGGGCGATCGCGGTGGCCAGCTGTATTAAGGGGGCGGATGCGGACGAGAAGTTTGAACGCTTCCTGACATTTACCAGAAAACTTTGCGACAACGATGAGATTGCGTTAAATCAGGCGGTATATGAGTCGGAACGGGACACCGGAGACCGGAACCGGGCGCTGGCCTATTACCTGAAGGCGTCCGGGATCCTGGAGGGAGACGTGGAAGAGTGCCTGGACTTTTATTTCCGCATGTGTTCTGTCAATGTGACAGCCCACGATATCGCCTACATGAGCCTGGTGCTGGCGAATCACGGGATCGATCCCAGGGACGGGGAAGAATTGATCGAACCCCAGAACGCCAAGGCCATCCGGGCGCTGATGCTGACCTGCGGGATGTATGACGGCTCCGGTGAATTTGCCATGACCGTTGGATTTCCGGCAAAGAGCGGCGTGGGCGGCGGGATTGCGGCGTCTCTGGTAGACCGGATGGGCATCGGGGTCTTTGGCCCTGCCCTGGATGAAAAAGGAAACAGCGCCGGCGGGATCAAGATCCTGGAGTATCTTTCCGAGAAGATGGGTGTTTCTCTCTTCTAGGCACGCTCCCGGACTTTGCCTGGAACGCTCCCGGACTTTGTCGGGCTTTTGCCGGCTTTCTCCGGACCGGAGTATTTCTGGTTGACATTTCAGGGGATTAATGCAAAAATATAAGAAATGAATCATGAACCGGATAGAGGCGCAGGCTTCATCAGTATTTTTCAGACATAAGCACCGGAATGGCTGTCTGAGGAAGAAAGGGGAGGCTGCCGAAGAGAAAGGGAGGGTTTCCGGACCCTTTTCTCTGGGACGTATGCAGAAGATGCTGCGGACTGTCACTTTTTGTGGAGCGCTATCAGGGATAAGGATCAGGAGAAATGATAATTATGCCAGGAACGTGCGCCGCGGGACGTAAGTTCATGGCATTTTTTTATGAAGGCGCCTGGGCGGAGCCCGGACGTAAGTTTTACAGGCCCGGGGCGAGATGACGGCAGGTTGCCACAGCCTATATGCGGCGTGAAAGGAAAAAGAAAAAAGGAAAAATAAAAGAGAAAAGAGGAAAAGAAGGATGAGAAAGAAGAAAAAAATAGTCTGGGGGGCGACCGTGGTTCTGCTTATTCTGGTCTGCAGTGCAGGAACTGTGTTTGCAGCGGACGGGACGAAGGAGTATGTGCCGGATCTGTATGCCACATTCTGGTCCCTGATCCCGCCGGTGGTGGCGATCGTACTGGCGCTGATCACAAAAGAGGTATACAGTTCTCTGTTTATCGGAATATTAATCGGCGGTGTGTTTTATTCGGGATTTACTTTTGAACGGACGGTGACACATGTATTCCAGGACGGAATTGTAGGAGTACTTTCCGACAGCTATAATGTGGGGATCCTGGTGTTCCTGGTCATCCTTGGAATTATGGTCTGCATGATGAATAAGGCCGGAGGATCGGCCGCCTTCGGACGCTGGGCCAGCGAGCATATCAAGAGCCGGGCAGGCGCGCAGCTTGCCACCATCCTGCTGGGGGTGCTGATCTTTATTGACGATTATTTCAACTGTCTGACTGTGGGAAGCGTGATGCGGCCTGTGACAGACAAACACAACGTATCCAGAGCGAAGCTTGCGTATCTGATCGACGCCACAGCTGCTCCGGTCTGCATCATTGCGCCGATTTCTTCCTGGGCAGCTGCGGTTACCGGATTTGTAGAGGGGGAGGACGGATTTTCCATCTTTATCCGGGCCATCCCTTACAACTATTATGCACTTCTGACGATCACCATGATGCTGGCGCTGGTGCTTCTGAAGGTGGATTACGGCCCGATGAAGCTTCATGAGGATAATGCGAAAAAAGGAGATCTCTATACTACGCCTGACAGGCCCTATGCAGGCATGGAGGAAGAGACAGGCGAGATAAAAGGAAAGGTCATTGACCTGGTATTCCCGGTTCTGGTACTGATTGTCTGCTGTGTGACTGGCATGATCTATACCGGCGGATTTTTCTCGGGCGCAGGCATTGTAGAGGCATTTTCCGGAAGCGACGCTTCGGTAGGACTGATGTTTGGAAGCTTTTTTGCATTTGTGATCGTGACCGTATTTTATGCGCTGCGAAAGGTGTTAAGCTTTAGTGAGACAATGGTTTGCGTACCGGAAGGTTTCAAGGCTATGGTGCCGGCGATCCTGATCCTGACTTTTGCATGGACGCTGAAAGCCATGACAGACAGTCTGGGTGCGGCAGATTATGTGGCTGGAATTGTAGAGTCTGCGGCAGGAGGATTTCTTCACCTTCTTCCGGCCATTATCTTTCTGGTGGGGTGTCTGTTGGCTTTTGCAACCGGAACCTCCTGGGGAACCTTTGGCATCCTGATCCCTATTGTGGTGGCAGTGTTCCAGGGAACCAACGAGACCATGATGATCATTTCCATTTCTGCCTGCATGGCAGGGGCGGTCTGCGGTGATCACTGTTCCCCGATTTCGGATACGACCATTATGTCTTCGGCAGGAGCACAGTGCAACCATGTGAATCATGTCACCACACAGCTGCCCTATGCGGTAACCTGTGCGGCGGTGTCTTTTGTGACGTATATCATTGCAGGATTCGTAAGAAATCCCTTTATTTGTCTGCCGGTTGGAGTGATATTGATGGTCGGGACCCTCTGTGTGATTAAAATTTCCGTGCATAAGACGGAGCAGATAGCAGACAATAAGAGGTAGAAAGCTGTGAGAAATCTAAGATAAAAGAAAAGGACGGCGTGAATAAAACAGCGCCGTTCTTTTCATGTGCCGGAATCTGCTTTTTGGCGCTTCTTTGATTGCAGTGGCTGTAGAAAAGCGTTATAATATGTGGAAATGAGTGAAAAGCGGTAAGTGAAAAGATAAGAAGAACCAGCGAGAAACAGGAAAAGGACAGGAAAGGAGTCGTAAAGACAGGCATATGAATCAGGCAAATATCAAAGGATATGAAATTTTACAGACAGAGGATCTGAAAGGGATCCGTGCAAAGGGATGGCTGCTTTGCCATAAAAAAAGCGGAGCGAGGGTGCTTCTGATAGAAAATGATGATGAGAATAAGGTGTTCAGCATCGGATTTCGTACGCCGCCAAAGGACAGTACCGGTGTACCCCATATTATGGAGCATTCAGTCCTCTGCGGTTCCAGAAACTTTCCGGCGAAAGATCCTTTTGTGGAGCTGGTAAAAGGATCGCTGAACACATTCCTGAATGCTATGACCTACCCGGATAAAACGGTATATCCGGTAGCCAGCTGCAATGATAAAGATTTTCAGAATCTGATGCATGTATATATGGATGCAGTACTTTATCCCAATATTTATCGTCATGATGAGATTTTCCGGCAGGAAGGATGGAGCTATCAGCTGAACGAGCCGGACGGCGAGCTTAGCTACAATGGCGTGGTCTATAATGAAATGAAGGGAGCGTTTTCTTCTCCGGAAAGCGTACTGGACAGAGTAGTTTTAAATACACTCTTCCCGGACACACCTTACGCCAATGAATCCGGCGGCGACCCGGAACACATTCCGGAACTGACGTATGAGCAGTTCCTGGAATTTCACAGAACCTACTATCATCCCTCCAACAGTTACATTTACCTGTATGGGAATATGGACATGGAGGAGAAGCTGAACTGGCTGGATCAGGAGTATCTGTGCCATTTTGATAAAATCACTGTAGAATCTGAAATTCCGCTGCAGCAGCCGTTTGCCGGGGTGATAGAAAAAGAACTGCCTTATTCAGTCGCAAGTGATGAGCCGGAAGAAGATAACACCTATCTGTCTTACAACAAAGTGATCGGAACCAGCCTGGACAGAGAGCTGTATCTGGCATTTCAGATTCTGGATTACGCGCTTTTGTCTGCGCCTGGGGCGCCGCTTAAGAAGGCGCTGACAGAGGCAGGCATTGGCAAAGATATTATGGGTTCCTATGATAATGGAATTTATCAGCCGGTGTTTTCTGTGGTTTCCAAAAATGCAAATGCAGATCAGAAAGATGCGTTTGTACGGAAGATTGAAGAAGTGCTGGGCGAGATTGTGGAAAAAGGCATGGACAGCAAGGCACTGGAAGCAGGGATCAATTACCATGAATTCCGATATCGGGAGGCGGATTTTGGCAGCTATCCCAAGGGGTTGATGTATGGACTGCAGATTCTGGACAGCTGGCTTTATGACGATGAAAAGCCCTTTATCCATATCGAGGCGCTGGATACTTTTGAATTTTTGAAAAAGCAGATCGGCACCGGCTACTATGAAGATCTGATCCGTCGTTATATTCTTGAAAATCCGCACGGAGCCATTGTGGTGGTGAAACCGGAAAAAGGCAGGACTGCCCGACTTGATCGGGAATTAAAGGAAAAGCTTGCGGCCCGGAAAGAACAGTTAAGCAGGGAAGAAAGGGAAGAACTGGTGAGAAAAACCCGTGGGCTGGAGGAGTACCAGACCCGCGAGGACAGCCCGGAAGACCTGGAGAAGATCCCGGTGCTGAAAAGAGAAGACATTTCCCGGGAGATCGCGCCTGTTTTTAACGAAGAAAGGACAGTGGCGGGGATCCCGGTGGTATTCCATGAGATTGAGACCAACGGTATCGGATATCTGGATCTTCTGTTCGATATGTCCGGCGTTTCGGAAGAACTTCTGCCCTATGTGGGAATCCTGCAGGCGTCGCTTGGTATTATAGACACCACACATTATGGATACGGCGAACTGTTTAACGAGATCAATGTGCACACCGGCGGTATCGGCACTTCACTGGAACTGTATCCGGATGTGACGAAAGTAAAAGAAAAAGCATTTAAGGCGACATTTGAGATCAAAACCAAGGCCCTCTATGAGAAGCTGCCTGTGGCATTCGCTATGATGGCAGAGATCCTGACGGAATCAAAGCTTACAGATGAGAAGCGGCTTCTGGAAATCCTGGAAATGTTAAAATCCAGGCTGCTGATGCGCTTCCAGTCTGCCGGCCACACCACAGCGGCTTTAAGAGCTATGGCCTATGCGTCTCCGTCGGCCAGGTTAAAAGATCTGACAGGCGGCGTAGAATTTTACCGGGTGGTTTCCCGGATCGCCGGTCATTATGAGGAAGAAAAAGGCGATATGATCCAAAAACTCTGCAGTCTGGCAAAACAGCTGTTCCGCGCGGACAACATGATGATCAGCTACACTGCCGCAAAGGAGGGTCTGGAGAGGATGGAAGAACAGGTGAAAGGGCTGAATGAAAAGCTCTTTAAAGATCCGGTAAAAACCGGCGCCTGTGTCCTGCGTTGTGAGAAAAAGAACGAAGGCTTCAAGACAGCTTCCAAAGTGCAGTATGTGGCAAGAGCCGGTAACTTTATTGACCAGGGTGCGTCCTATACCGGGGCACTGCAGATCCTGAAAGTGATCATGAGCTATGAATACCTGTGGCAGAATATCCGTGTCAAAGGTGGAGCCTACGGCTGCATGAGCAACTTCAACAGGATCGGGGAGGGATATTTCGTCTCCTACCGGGATCCACACCTGAAACGCACTATGGAAGTCTACAAAGGCGTTCCGGAATATCTCCGGAACTTCACCGTCAGCGAACGGGACATGACCAAATACATCATCGGCACTATCAGCAATATAGACCAGCCCATGACGCCGGCCGCCAAAGGCGACCGCTCCATGAACCTCTACATGAATCATGTCAGCGAAGAGATGATCCGTAAAGAGAGGGAAGAGATCCTGGAAGCAGGACAGGAAGATATCCGGGCGCTGGCAGACGTAGCAGAAGCTGTGCTGGCCGCCGAGCAGGTATGCGTCATCGGCAGCGAAGAAAAGATTGAAGAAGAAAAAGAAATGTTTGGCGAAGTGACAAGTTTTTAACAGGGGACGTAGACGATTTGCACTTTACCCTGTCCCCTTTTGAAAATGACTACGTCCCCATTGGGAGGAAAATATGAACAATAACTACAAATCTGGCTTTGTGACGTTGATCGGCCGGCCGAATGTGGGAAAATCTACGCTGATGAATCAGCTGATCGGCCAGAAGATTGCGATTACGTCGAATAAGCCGCAGACGACGAGGAACCGGATCCAGACGATCCTGACTACCGAAGAGGGGCAGATCGTGTTTGTGGATACGCCGGGGATCCACAAGGCGAAGAATAAGCTGGGCGAGTATATGGTAAATGTGGCGGAACGGACGCTGAAGGAAGTGGATGTGATCCTCTGGCTGGTGGAGCCGGCCACGTTTATCGGCGCCGGCGAGCAGCATATCGCAAATCAGCTTCGTCGGGTGAACACACCGGTGATCCTGGTGATCAATAAGATTGACAGTGTGAAGAAGGAGGAGATCCTTCCGGTGATCGCGGCGTACAAGGATGTCTGCGATTTAGCGGAGATCGTGCCGGTTTCCGCGAGAAACGGGGATAATACAGATGAGCTGGTGCGGGAGATTTTCAAATATCTGCCCTATGGCCCGCAGTTTTATGATGAGGACACGGTGACCGACCAGCCGGAGCGCCAGATCGTGGCGGAACTGATCCGCGAAAAGGCCCTCCACAGCCTGCAGGAAGAAATCCCTCACGGTATTGCTGTGGCCATTGACCGGATGCAGAAAAAGAATAAGATCATGCACATTGATGCGACGATCATCTGCGAGCGGGATTCTCACAAGGGGATTATTATTGGTAAACAAGGAAATATGTTGAAAAAAATTGGAAGCACGGCCCGGTATGAGATTGAAAAAATGCTGGATTGCCAGGTAAATCTCAAGCTTTGGGTGAAAGTGAAAAAGGACTGGCGCGACAGCGAGTTCCTGATGAAAAATTTTGGATACCGGGAAGAAGAATAAAGAAATGGTTTTCCGGGAGAACCTATCCTTATAAGAGAACAGAGGATGAGGTGATCAGAGATGGAAGAAAAGTACTGGAAACAATTTCTTAAGACCGGCAGTGTAAGAGATTATCTTACCTACAGAAACACGGACGCCGAAAATCTGCGGCAGCAGAATGGAGCGGCGGACAGAGTTGCCTGCAGGCAAGGCGGTATGCCTGGTGAAGGAGAGGCAAAAGTTGAATCAGATCACGGTAACTGGCATGGTGCTGACAGCGGCGCCAATGGGGGAATATGATAAGCGGATCGTGATCCTGACAAGGGAGAGAGGCAAGATCTCTGCCTTTGCCAGGGGAGCCAGAAGAGCGGGAAATGCGCTGATGGGCGTAACGGAACCCTTTGCTTTCGGCACATTTGCGATCTACGAGGGGCGGACATCCTACACATTGATGTCGGCCTCTATTTCCAATTACTTTTCTGAGCTCCGCCAGGATATGGAAGGAGCGTACTATGGCTTCTACTTCATGGATCTGGCCGGCTACTACGCCAGAGAAGGAAATGATGAGACGCAGCTTCTGGGGCTTCTTTACCAGACTCTGCGGGCGCTTTTGAATCCCCATATCCCCAACCGGCTGGTGCGCTGTATCTACGAACTCAAGACCGTGACGGTAAATGGAGAAGGCCCCCAGGTATTTTCCTGCATGGCCTGCGGGAGGCAGGAAGGACCCTGGCGCTTCAGCGTCCGGCGGGGAGGCTTTCTCTGCGAAAACTGCGGCCGCCTGGAAAATGGAGCCAGGACGCTTCTCCCTTCTACGGCCTACACCCTGCAGTACATTGTATCCTCCCCGGTGGAAAAACTGTACACCTTTGTGGTAAAAGAAGAGGTGCAAGGCGAGCTGGAAAAGATCGTTGCGGATTATCTGGAAAAGTATGTGGACAGACATTTTAAATCTCTGGAAATCCTGAAAATGATCGTAGAATAAATCCTGAAAACAAATGTGGAATAAGGCTTGAAAACACAGGCTGCAAACTGTATAATTATTAACAATCATTGTATTTATAGAAAATACAGATAAACATATGGAAGAGAGGAATAGGGCATGGTAGAAAAGACAATGGACAAAATCGTTGCGCTGGCGAAATCAAGAGGATTCGTTTATCCGGGATCCGAGATCTACGGCGGGCTGGCAAATACATGGGACTATGGAAATCTGGGAGTTGAGCTGAAGAATAACGTAAAAAGAGCCTGGTGGCAGAAATTCGTACAGGAGTCTCCCTACAACGTAGGCGTGGACTGCGCGATCCTGATGAACCCGCAGACCTGGGTGGCCAGCGGACATCTGGGCGGATTCAGCGATCCTCTGATGGACTGTAAGGAGTGCCATGAGCGTTTTCGTGCTGACAAGATGATCGAGGATTATGCAAAAGAAAACGGCCTGGAGCTTCCGGACAGCATCGACGGCTGGAGCCACGAGCAGATGGAGCAGTATATCGAGGAGCATCAGATTCCCTGCCCTACCTGCGGCAAACACAATTTCACCGAGATCCGTGAATTTAACCTGATGTTCAAGACCTTTCAGGGTGTAACAGAAGACGCCAAGAGCGTGGTTTACCTTCGCCCGGAGACGGCACAGGGTATTTTCGTAAACTTTAAAAATGTACAGCGTACCTCCAGAAAGAAGATTCCCTTTGGAATCTGCCAGATCGGAAAATCTTTCCGAAATGAGATCACACCCGGAAACTTTACATTCCGTACCAGAGAGTTTGAACAGATGGAGTTGGAGTTCTTCTGCGAGCCGGATACGGATCTGGAGTGGCACGCATACTGGAAAAAATTCTGTCTGGACTGGCTGAAGACCCTGGGCATTAAGGATGAGGAAATGCGGTACCGCGATCACTCTCCGGAGGAGCTGAGTCATTACAGCAAGGCAACCACAGACGTGGAATTCCTCTTCCCCTTTGGATGGGGCGAACTGTGGGGAATCGCAGACCGTACAGACTTTGACCTGACCCAGCATCAGAACGTGTCCAAACAGGATCTGTCTTATTTTGATGATGAGAAGAAGATCAAATACATTCCTTATGTGATCGAGCCGTCACTGGGAGCGGACCGTATGGTCCTTGCCTTCCTGTGCAGCGCTTATGATGAAGAAGAGCTGGAAGGCGGAGACATGCGTACGGTTCTCCATTTCCATCCGGCGCTGGCTCCGGTCAAGATCGGTGTGCTGCCGCTGTCCAAGAAGCTGAGCGAGGGCGCGGAGAAGATCTATGCGAAACTGTCCAAAAAGTACAACTGTGAGTTCGATGAGCGCGGCAATATCGGAAAACGCTACCGCCGCCAGGACGAGATCGGAACACCGTTCTGCATTACCTATGACTTCGAGTCTGAGGAAGACGGCGCGGTGACCGTTCGTGACAGAGATACCATGGAGCAGGAGAGAGTAAAGATCGAAGATCTGGAAAGCTATTTCGAGAAGAAATTCGAGTGGTAAAAAGTGCTGAAAATATTCAGAAAGTAAAACAGAGAAGGCGTCCGCCGGTTGGCGGGCGCCTTCTTTCGTGAAAGTATGACAACCAAAATGGGTAGTTTGTTGTACTTCAAAAAAAGATTCTATAAAATCTTGATCTCCGGATCAAACGGCTTGTCCGCATAGCGTTCCGGATGGATCCGGCGGTCGCGGAAATCTGCGATGGCGGTGTAAAGTACGTCCGTAGAGGAGTTGATGCCGGTCTCACAGGAATCCTGGATAACGCCGATGATAAATCCGACACCTACCACCTGCATGGAGATATCGTTGGGGATACCAAACAGGCTGCAGGCCAGAGGGATCAGAAGCAGGGATCCGCCTGCCACGCCGGAGGCGCCTGCCGCACTGGCGGCTGCCAGTACACACATGATCAGAGCGCTGGGGATGGATACTTCAATATCCAGAGTATTCGCCGCTGCCAGCGCCATCGTAGAAATAGTGATGGCTGCGCCGGCCATATTTACGGTTGCTCCAAGCGGAATGGAGATGGAGTAAGTGTCTTCGTCCAGTCCCAGCCGCTCGCACAGCCCCATATTTACCGGGATATTTGCCGCAGAACTTCTGGTGAAGAATGCGGTGATAAAGCTTTCCTTCAGGCAGGTAAATACCAGCTTGTAAGGATTTTTGCGGATGAACAAGAATACGATGATCGGATTGATGATCAGCGCTACGGCCGCCATGGTTCCGACCAGCACCAGGATCAGACGTCCGTATCCAAGAAGGACAGACAGACCCTGTTCAGAAATGGTAGTAAAGATCAGGCCCATGATACCAAAGGGAGCGCAGTTGATGACCCATCTGACAGCGGTAGAAACTGCGTCAGAGATATTGTCCAGCGCATTTTTGGTTCCTTCGCTGGCGCCCTTGAGCGCGATACCAAAGATAATGGCCCATGCAAGGATGCCGATGAAGTTGGCGTTGATCAGGGCGTTGACCGGATTGTCCACCAGGTTCATCAGAAGATTGGTGATGACCTCTGTAACTCCGCTGGGCGGGGTAACATCGCTGGTGTCCGTGCTCTCAGAAAAGGTAAGAACGATCGGAAACAGCCGGCTTGCCACTACGGCACAGGCTGCAGCCACCACGTTGCCCGCCATATAAAGGATGACGATTACTTTTAAGTTGGTTTTCTGTCCTTCGCCCATACGGCACAGAGAACTCATGATCAGGAAAAATACCAGAATCGGTGCAACTCCGCGCAGAGCTCCGACAAATAAATCCCCCAGAATAGAGATCGCGCTTGCCTGCGGTACGACCAGACCGAGAATGATACCGATGATCAGTCCGCAGATGATCCGTTTTACCAAACTGATGCTGTTCCATTTTTGAATGATGCCTTTGAGTTTTTCCATATTTTCCCTCTCTTTCTTCTTGACACGTTACCTGTAGCGTGTTAAGATAACGCTAAAATAATGATGCTTTTAATATACTAGATTTTGGATGATTTGTAAATGATGACGATGGAAAATATTGAAAAAACATGTTTTTCGTCGAAATGCACAAAGAGTGCTAATGGCACGCTAAGGAACTGTCTGCGCGCCTGTATGTGTTTTTTGCATCTTCCGCATACAGGAGGCGCAGGTAAAGATGACGTGTTACTGGCAGGACTGACAGGTATAGGGACAAAAAAGACAGGCAGAAGATCTGCCTGTCTTGAATCCGTATGTAATTGTAAGTCTTTTGTCTGCGTGTAATCTGAAAATTACAGGATCTTGATCTCCGGATCAAACGGTTTGTCTGCGTAGTGCTCCGGATGGATCCGGCGGTCGCGGAAGTCTGCGATCGCTGTGTACAGAACGTCTGTAGAAGAGTTAACGCCTGTTTCACAGGAATCCTGGATTACACCGATGATGAATCCGACACCGACTACCTGCATGGAGATGTCATTCGGGATACCGAACAGACTACATGCCAGCGGGATCAGAAGCAGGGAACCGCCTGCAACACCGGAAGCTCCGGCTGCACTGGCTGCTGCCAGTACGCACATGATCAGTGCACTGCCGACGGAAACGTGGATATCCAGGGTGTTGGCTGCTGCCAGTGCCATGGTAGAAATGGTGATTGCCGCACCAGCCATGTTTACGGTAGCGCCAAGAGGAATGGAGATAGAGTAAGTATCTTCATCCAGGCCCAGTCTTTCGCAAAGCTTCATGTTAACAGGAATGTTCGCAGCGGAGCTTCTGGTGAAGAACGCAGTGATAAAGCTTTCCTTCAGACAGGTAAAGATCAGTTTGAACGGGTTCTTGCGGATAAACAGGAACACGATGATCGGGTTTACAATGAATACAACAGCGGCCATGGTTCCAACCAGTACCAGGATCAGACGTCCGTATCCAAGGAGAACGGAAAGTCCCTGCTCGGAAATGGTGGTGAAGATCAGGCCCATGATACCGAACGGTGCACAGCTGATCACCCACTGTACGGCGATGGATACTGCATCAGAGATATGCTCCAGTGCATTTTTGGTTCCTTCGCCTGCCCCTTTCAGAGCAACACCAAAGATGATAGCCCAGAACAGGATACCGATGTAGTTTGCCTGTACGATGGCATTTACCGGGTTGTCAACCAGGTTCATCAGAAGGTTGGTTAAGACTTCGGTCACGCCGCTCGGAGGAGCAACATCACTGGTGTCTGTATTCTCAGTAAAGGTCAGGGTGATCGGGAATACATAGCTTGCTGCTACGGCACAGGCTGCTGCAAGAATATTGCCGGCCATGTACAGGATCACGATCACTTTCATGTTGGTCTTCTGTCCCTTCCCCATGTGGCAGAGCGAGCTCATAACCAGGAAGAATACCAGTACGGGAGCGATGCCTCGAAGGGCGCCTACGAACAGGTCTCCGAGAATCGAAATTCCGGATGCCTGCGGAACAACAAGTCCAAGGATGATACCGACGATCAATCCACAAATGATACGTTTGACCAGACTGATGCTGTTCCATTTGCTAATGATGTTTTTAACTGTTTGCATCTTTTCTCGCAGATATTTCGCATCACAATATCTGCATCCTCTCTTTCTTCTAGATTTCGGATTATGGTCCCCCAATAATAATGCTAACTACAATTATAAAAGAAATGTGAAGATTTGTAAATATTAACTTATGAAACAGGGGTTATGTACAAAAAAATGAACAAATTGTACACATGAAACTCATGAATATCCATTGTGTGTCGTGAAAATGAATGATATAATAGTAGCGAAAATACAAGAATCGTCTGGGGAGACGAAGATATGGGAGGTATCAACATGAGTGAAAAAAATGATGGAATGATGTGGGCGCTCGTCAAAGAGAAGCCGGAAGAAGGCTTGTGGATGAAACGGGTTCCGATCCCGGAAGTTGGACCGAACGATGTCAAGATCAAGATCCACAAGACCGCGATCTGTGGAACAGACGTACATATCTGGCAGTGGAATGACTGGGCACAGCACACCATTCCGATCGGCCTGACAGCAGGACATGAGTATGTTGGTGAGGTTGTTGAGGTTGGATCCGGTGTCAAGGGCTTCAATATCGGCGACCTGGTATCCGGTGAAGGACACATCACCTGCGGAAAATGCCGCAACTGTCTGGAAGGACACAAAGAAAACTGTAAGGATGCCAAAGGTGTGGGCGTAAACCGCAACGGCGCATTTGCGGAATACCTGGTAATCCCCTCCTCCAACGTATGGCCCTGCAACCCGAACATCCCGGAAGAGATGTACGCGATCTTTGATCCGTTTGGGAACGCAACTCACACCGCACTTTCCTACGATGTATTAGGCGAGGACGTGCTGGTGGCAGGTGCAGGCCCCATCGGTATCATGGCAGCGGCTATCGTTAAATTTGCAGGCGCAAGACACGTTGTAGTGACAGACTTTAACGAATATCGTCTGGAGCTGGCTAAGAAGCTGGGCGCCACCAGAGTTGTGAACCTTGCAAAAGAGAAGCTGCCGGATGTTATGAACGAGATCGGCATGACCGAAGGATTCGACGTAGGTCTTGAGATGTCCGGTTCCCAGGCTGCGCTTCATGACATGATCCACAACATGAAGCACGGCGGAAAGATCGCTCTTCTGGGGCTGCAGAGAACAGACGCTACCGTAGACCTTGAGACAGTGATCTTCAACGGACTGAACCTGCGCGGTATCTATGGAAGAAAGGTATGGGATACCTGGTACAAGATGTCAACCATGCTGCAGGCAGGACTGGACATTTCAGAGATTATCACACATCACTTTGACATCAAAGACTTTGCGAAGGGATTTGAGGCTATGATCTCCGGAGAGTCCGGAAAAGTTATCCTTGACTGGTCTCACATCAACGACTAAAGTCAGGACAGGCCGCGCTTAAACGACGCGGCGGACAGCTGTACAAAAGCTGTATCATAAGTTCCCGCAGCCGGTTGGATTTTATCCGGAACGGAAGACGCGGCGAACAGTTACTACCTATTTATAAGAAAGAAGGATTTGAACGAAATGGCTCGTAAAAACGATATTTTGGACATTTACGCAAAAGAAGTAGAGGGAATTAAAGAAGCCGGACTTTTTAAAGGTGAGGCTCCATTTGTATCTCCCCAGGGTGCAAGAGTAAAGATGGAAGACGGAAGAGAACTCCTCTGCATGTGTGCAAACAACTATCTGGGTCTGGGTGACAGCCCCCGTCTGATCGAGGCTGCAAAGAAAACCTATGACCAGAAAGGATTTGGCGTTGCTTCTGTACGTTTCATCTGCGGAACCCAGGATATCCACAAACAGCTGGAGAAGAAGATCTCCAACTTCCTGGGAACAGACGACACGATTCTGTATTCCTCCTGCTTCGATGCGAACGGCGGTCTGTTTGAGACGATCCTGACAGCAGAAGACGCAGTTATCAGTGATGAGCTGAACCACGCATCCATCATCGATGGTGTTCGTCTTTGCAAGGCAAAGAGATTCCGTTACAAAAACAATGATATGGAAGATCTGGAAGCGAAATTAAAAGAGGCTGATGAAGCCGGCGCAAGGATCAAACTGATCGCAACAGACGGTGTATTCTCCATGGATGGTATCATCTGTAATCTGCAGGGCGTATGTGACCTGGCAGATAAATATAATGCACTGGTAATGGTAGACGACAGCCATGCAGTTGGATTCGTAGGAAAGACAGGACGCGGGACTCCGGAGTACTGTGGCGTGCAGGGACGTGTTGACATCATCACAGGAACCCTGGGCAAGGCGCTTGGCGGAGCTTCCGGCGGATATACATCCGGACGTAAAGAGATCATTGATCTTCTTCGTCAGAGAAGCCGTCCGTACCTCTTTTCCAACTCTCTGGCACCGGCGATCGTCGGCGCAAGTCTGGAGCTCTTTGACATGCTGGACGAGAGCACAGAGCTTCGCGATCACCTGGAGGAAGTAACCGCATACTATCGTCAGAAACTGGTAGACAACGGATTCGACATCATTCCGGGAACACATCCCTGCGTACCGGTTATGCTGTATGATGAGAAGACAGCAGCAGAGTTCGCAAGCCGCATGATGGACAAGGGTGTGTATGTCGTAGCATTCTCCTATCCGGTAGTACCGAAGGGAAAAGCAAGAATCCGTACACAGGTATGTGCAAGTCATACCAAAGAAGATATCGATTTCATCGTAAAATGCTTCATCGAAGTAAGAGAAGAGATGGGATTGAAATAACAACAAACAATTTGGGACGTAGACCTTTTGCAAAGGTCTACGTCCCAAATTGAAAATCAGGGTGTACCCAATTGACATTTACCCTGTACCCGAACGGAGTTCAGCATCCGAAAGGAGGAGCTGAATGCCAACAACAAGAAGACAAAAAAGTCTCACAGATTTTTACCATATTATTGTTAAGGGAATCAACAAAGAGAAAATCTATAATCAGCAAAGAGAAAAGATTTATTTCAAAAAAATTATTCTAAAATATCTAAAGAAATATGACGTAGAAATTTACGCATATTGTATCATGTCAAATCACGCACATCTGATTATCAAAGCTGAACTCCAGGTTTTATCATTATTTATGGCAGTCGTTTTGGCCGAGTATGCGAATTATTACAATTACAAGCATCACAGGAATGGCCATGTATTTCAAAACAGATTTATTAGTGAATGTATTGAAACAGATGCATATTATTGGAATTGTATGCGGTATATCCATCTGAATCCAGTAAAGGCGGGGATGGTAAGGCATCCGGAGCGCTATAAATACAGCAGTATGGCTGAATACATGCTGGAAACGCCCGGGATCATCCATTCCAATGCAATAAAAAAATATACAAGTACTTTTGCAGAATACGAAGAGTTCGAAAAATTTCACGGATCCAGAGACGTACAGGTTTTTGCAGATATAAAAGAAGAAATGTTGGCGAAGCAGAAAGACGCGGCATTACTAATCGCTGAAGAAATTTGTGAGGAGCGGAATCTTATGACGCTCCTCCAGGTATTTGAGGAAAGCGAACTTCAGGACTCGTATATCTCGTGCTTAGTAAAAACACTAAAAATCTCAAAAAAGATTGCAAAGAAACACTGCAATACATTGATGAATGAGCTGCAGAACAAGTAGGAAAATGAGTCGGGTACACCCTGATTTACAAAAAGGTACAGGGTAAAATGCAAATTGGGACGTAGACCTTTTGCAAAAGTCTACGTCTCCTGTTATACTGTTGTCAAAGAAAGGAGTGGAAAACATGGACAGAAAAAATGTTTGGAAAAGCTACACATCTGCCCGGAAAATGGAGCTTGAGCAGATCAATGAGCGTTATAAGGGGTGTCTGGATGCCGGTAAGACCGAGCGGGAGTGTGTTGCTCTTGCCGTGGCGGAAGCCAGGAAGGCCGGGTATGTCAGTCTTGAGGAAGTAAAGGCTCCGCTGAAAGCGGGCGACAAGATCTATGCGGTGTGCATGGATAAGAGTATCGCGCTGTTCCAGATCGGCAGGCAGCCGCTGGAGAAGGGAATGAATATTCTGGGCGCGCATATTGATTCTCCGAGGATTGACGTGAAGCAGAATCCTCTCTATGAAAGCGACGAGTTCGCGTACCTGGATACTCATTATTATGGGGGCATTAAGAAGTATCAGTGGCTTACGATCCCGCTGGCGCTGCATGGTGTTGTGGTGAAAAAGGACGGGACTGTGATTAATGTAAGTATCGGTGAGAAAGAAGAAGATCCGGTATTTGTGATTTCTGATCTTCTGGTGCACCTGGCCGCCAAGCAGATGGAGCAGAAGGCAAGCGCAGTGATCGAAGGAGAGAAACTGGATCTGATCATTGCAAGCTGCCCGCTTGAAGAAACAGAGGGACTGGACAACGAGGAAAAGGACGCAGTTAAGGCAAATGTAGCGAAGATCCTCAAAGAATCCTATAATATTGAAGAAGAAGATTTTGTTTCTGCAGAGCTGGAGATTGTGCCGGCAGGCAAAGCAAGAGACTGCGGGATCGATCGCAGCATGATCCTGGCTTACGGGCAGGATGACAGAGTATGTGCTTTTACGTCTCTTTTTGCAATGCTGGATGCAAAGGTGACGGACCGTACCGCGTGCTGTATCCTGGTGGACAAAGAAGAAATCGGAAGCGTCGGAGCCACCGGAATGCACTCCCGTTTCTTTGAAAATGTGGTGGCAGAGTTGATCGCTATGGAGTCCGGCGAGTCCGAACTGAAGGTAAGAAGAGCCCTGCAGAATTCTAAAATGCTGTCTTCCGATGTCAGTGCAGCCTACGATCCCATGTTTGCGGACGCATTTGAGAAGAGAAGCTCCGCATTTTTCGGCAAAGGACTGGTGTTTAATAAATTTACCGGAAGCCGTGGAAAGAACGGATCCAATGATGCGAATGCCGAGTATCTGGCACAGATCCGCCGTGCTATGGACGAAGAGCAGGTGGCGTACCAGTTTGCGGAACTTGGGAAAGTAGATGTGGGCGGCGGCGGAACCATTGCCTATATCATGGCCAATTACGGCATGGAAGTGATCGACAGCGGCGTGCCGGTACTGTCCATGCACGCACCCTGGGAGACCACCAGCAAGGCAGATGTATACGAGGCATACAGAGGATACCTTGCCTTCCTTAAAAATATGTAGAGACAGTGTTTCAACATTGTTAAAACCCTTGACGAATATTGGTAAAACCAGTAAAATAGATGTGCGACTTAGAAAAAATTAGTTTAGGAGGTCATGACAAATGGCAAAATGGGTGTATATGTTCACCGAAGGTAATGCAAATATGAGAAACCTTCTCGGTGGCAAGGGTGCCAACCTGGCTGAGATGACAAGCCTGGGCCTGCCGGTTCCGCAGGGATTTACTGTAACGACAGAAGCTTGTACTCAGTATTATGAGGACGGCAGACAGATCAACGATGAGATCATGGGACAGATCATGGAGGCTATGACAAAGCTGGAAGAGATTACAGGAAAGAAGTTCGGAGATAAAGAGAATCCGCTGCTTGTTTCTGTTCGTTCCGGTGCAAGAGCTTCTATGCCTGGTATGATGGATACCATCCTGAACCTTGGTCTGAATGAAGAAGTAGTAGAGACACTTGCTGCAGCATCCGGAAACCCGCGCTGGGCATGGGACTGCTACAGAAGATTTATCCAGATGTATTCCGACGTTGTTATGGAAGTCGGCAAGAAATATTTTGAAGAGCTCATCGACAAGATGAAAGAAGAAAAAGGAGTAAAACAGGACGTTGAGCTTACAGCAGAAGATCTGAAGACTCTGGCAGGACAGTTCAAGGCAGAGTACAAAGAGAAGATCGGAACAGATTTCCCGGCTGACGCAAAAGAGCAGCTGATGGGCGCTGTAAAGGCTGTATTCCGTTCCTGGGACAACCCGAGAGCCAATGTATACCGTCGTGACAACGATATTCCGTACTCCTGGGGAACTGCTGTCAACGTACAGATGATGGCATTTGGTAACATGGGAGACGACTGTGGTACAGGTGTTGCATTTACCCGTGACCCTGCTACAGGAGAAAACGGTCTGTTCGGAGAATTCCTTACCAATGCACAGGGCGAGGACGTTGTTGCCGGAGTTCGTACTCCGATGCACATTTCCGAAATGGAAGAAAAATTCCCGGAGGCATTTGCACAGTTCAAAGATGTATGCAAGACTCTGGAGACTCACTACAGAGACATGCAGGACATGGAGTTTACCGTAGAGCACGGCAAACTGTACATGCTGCAGACACGTAACGGTAAGAGAACTGCAAAAGCTGCTCTGAAGATCGCATGCGACCTGGTTGACGAGGGCATGAGAACGGAAGAAGAAGCTGTAGCAATGATCGATCCGAGAAACTTAGACTCTCTGCTTCATCCGCAGTTCGACGCCGACGCACTGAAGAAAGCTACCCCGATGGGCAAGGCTCTTGGCGCTTCTCCTGGAGCTGCATGTGGTAAGATCGTATTTACCGCTGACGATGCTGTAGAGTGGGCAGAAAGAGGAGAGAAGGTTGTTCTGGTTCGTCTGGAGACCTCTCCGGAAGATATCACCGGTATGAAGAGCGCTCAGGGTATCCTGACAGTTCGTGGCGGTATGACTTCTCACGCAGCCGTTGTTGCACGTGGTATGGGTACCTGCTGTGTATCCGGATGCGGCGACATCGTTATGGACGAGGCAAATAAGAAATTTACACTGGGCGGAAAAGAATTCCACGAAGGAGATCCGATCTCCCTGGATGGATCCACAGGATGCATTTATGATGGAATCATCCCGACCGTAGACGCTACAATCGCAGGCGAGTTCGGACGTATCATGGGATGGGCTGACAAGTACAGAAGACTGAAAGTCCGCACCAATGCAGATACACCGGCAGACGCTAAGAAGGCAGTAGAGCTTGGCGCAGAGGGTATCGGCCTTTGCCGTACCGAGCACATGTTCTTCGGAGAAGGCAGAATTGACGCATTCCGCGAGATGATCTGCTCTGAGACCGAGGAAGAAAGAGAAAAGGCTCTGGAGAAAGTCCTGCCGTATCAGCAGGGAGACTTCGAAGAGCTGTACGAGGCTCTGGAAGGAAATCCGGTAACCATCCGTTTCCTGGATCCGCCGCTTCATGAGTTCGTTCCAACTGAGGAAGAGGATATCAAGAAACTGGCTGAGGCTCAGGGCAAGACCGTTGAGCAGATCAAAGCCGTTATCGACAGCCTGCACGAGTTCAACCCGATGATGGGTCACCGTGGATGCCGTCTGGCAGTTACTTATCCGGAGATCGCAAAGATGCAGACAAGAGCTGTCATCCGCGCAGCCATCAAAGTACAGAAGGCTCATCCGGACTGGACCATCAAGCCGGAGATCATGATCCCGCTGGTTGGAGAGATCAAAGAGCTGAAATATGTGAAGAAATTCGTAGTTGAGACTGCTGACGCAGAGATCGCTGCAGCAGGCATCGACCTGAAGTACGAAGTAGGTACCATGATCGAGATTCCGAGAGCTGCTCTGACAGCCGATGAGATCGCAAAAGAAGCTGACTTCTTCTGCTTCGGTACCAACGACCTGACACAGATGACCTTCGGATTCTCCCGTGATGACGCAGGAAAATTCCTGAATGCATACTATGATGCTAAGATTTACGAGAACGATCCGTTTGCAAAACTGGATCAGGTAGGTGTTGGCAAGCTGATGAAGATGGCGATCGAGCTTGGAAAATCCAGCAACCCGAACATGCACCTTGGTATCTGCGGCGAGCACGGCGGAGATCCGTCCTCTGTTGAATTCTGCGACAGCCTTGGACTGGATTATGTATCCTGCTCACCGTTCCGTGTACCGATCGCAAGACTGGCAGCAGCTCAGGCAGCGATCGCTCACAAATAAGCGGAAGCGATATCGAATCACAAATGATCCGCAGCGCCCTGTTCTTTTGAACAGGGCGTTGTTTTTTCTGGAAAAATATGTTATAACTGAACATAGTTGAATGAAAGAAGCGACAGGTGTCAATTCAGGAAGCTGATTTGGTGAAAAGGGAAACAGGTGCAAATCCTGTGCGAACTCGTCACTGTAATCAGGGAGTGCGTAACCGGCGATGCCACTGAGAGATCGGGAAGGCGGATATGCATGATGATCTGTGAGCCAGGAGACCTGCCTGTTGCTGTACAGGATCTTTTCCAAACCACGAGTAACTGGTTGTACATCCGCCGCAAACTGCGGTAATCATGCGTGAAGTACGCCCGTTTCCCTGTGGAAGCGGGCGTTTTTGCTAAATGGAAATGGATTAGTACCTTTCAACTTCATCAAAGAAGAAAAGGAGAAAAGAAGATGCAGAAAAGCAAAAAGAAAATCTGGATTGCCCTGGCGGCAGTGATCGTGATCGCGGTTATTTTCGCAGTCGTTTATTTCGTTGCAGGGCCAAAGACAAAAGAAGGCTCCAAAACCTGTACCCTGGAGGTCATGGATGACGCCGGAGAGGTAACGTCTTATGAACTTTCCACCGATGTGGAGACGCTGCGTGAGCTTATGGATGAAGCGGCGGAAAGCGAAGACTTTTCTTACGAGGGCGACGAAGATGATTACGGGCTGTACATCAATACCGTAAATGGCCTGACCGCGGATTATGATACGGACGGCGCATACTGGGCGATCTATGTCGACGGCGAGTACGGCCAGTACAGCGCGGACACCCAGCCGGTAGAGGACGGCGGAACATACCGTCTGGCTTACGAGGTTGCTGCCGGAGAGTAATGTCTTATGAATAGCAGGACGAACTGGAAAGCAAAAGATATTGTTCTGATCGGAATGATGACGGCCACAGTGGAAGCGGCAAAAACTGCGCTGGCATTTTTGCCAAATATCGAACTGGTGAGTTTTCTGTTTATTGTTTACACCATTGTGTTCGGTAAAAAGACGCTCCCTGCCGTATTTGCATTCGTAGGCGTGGAATGCCTGGTGTGGGGGATGAACCTGTGGGTCATCAACTATCTGTATGTGTGGCCCCTGCTGGTGGTGATCACGCTGATCATGCAAAAAAGCGGATGCCGGCAGGCCCTTGTCTACGCAGTAATGAGCGGGGCCTTCGGCCTGGGATTCGGCGCGCTGTGTGCGATCCCCTACCTGTTTATCGGAGGGCCGGGGATGATGGTGTCCTGGTGGGTGGCGGGGATCCCGTATGACCTGATCCACGGAGCCGGGAACTTTGTCCTGTGCCTGGTCCTGTTCCATCCGATCCTGCGTGTTCTGGAAAAATGCAGCCGGATGCTGGACTAAAAAAGAGAAGAAAGCCTCATGGATGGCAGATGTATACTGGTGTCCATGAGGCTTTTTTGGATTATCCCCGGCACAGTTCGTCTGCCATGGCTTCGATCTGTCCGCTGCTTTCAGCGTTCAGAGCGGATTTGATGGTGACTTCTGTCTCCAGCCAGGTGATGTTTTTGCTCTTTTCGAATTTCCCTTTCATGATCTTGTTAGCCAGAGGCGCCCAGGAGCCGTTCTCGATCAGGCCGATGGTGCGGTTCTGGTAGTTGCGTTCGGTCAGGTGATCGATAAAGTGCTTCATGAACGGGAAGATGTCGGCATTGTAGGTGGTGGTGGCAAGCACCAGTTTGCCGTAGCGGAAAGCGTCTTCTACCGCTTCGGTCATCTCGTCTCTTGCCAGGTCGCATACCACAACCTTGGGGCAGCCCTTTTCCTTCAGCTTGTCCGCCAGAAGTTCTACAGCAGCTTTGGTGTGGCCGTATACGGAGGTATAGGCGATCATGACGCCTTCGGACTCTGCCCGGTAGGAGGACCAGATGTCGTATTTCTCCAGATAATGAGTGAGATTTTCCTTTAATACCGGTCCGTGGAGCGGGCAGATAATCTGGATGTCCAGGTCTGCGGCTTTCTTTAATACGTTCTGTACCTGCGCGCCGTATTTGCCTACGATACCGATATAGTAGCGTCTGGCTTCGCAGTCCCAGTCTTCTTCTGTGTCCAGGGCACCGAATTTACCGAATCCGTCTGCAGAGAAGAGGACTTTGTCAGTGCTTTCATAGGTCATCATAACCTCTGGCCAGTGTACCATGGGTGCAAAGACGAAGTGGAGTTCATGGGAACCCAGAGACAGGGAAGCGCCGTTTTCTGCCACCAGTTTTCTGCCTTCCAGATCCAGGTCAAAGAACTGGCCGATCATGGCAAATGCTTTGGCGGTTGCCACTACGGTGGTATCCGGATAAACCTTTAAGAAGGCCTCGATGCTGGCGGAGTGGTCCGGCTCCATGTGCTGGATCACCAGATAGTCGGGTTTGCGTCCGCCGAGTGCTTCGGCTATATTTTTCAGCCATTCTTCTGTAAAGTGGATATCTACGGTGTCCATGACTGCGGTCTTTTCATCCAGGATCACATAGGAGTTGTAGGCCATTCCATTGGGAACGGGATACTGTCCTTCAAAGAGGTCTATCTGGTGGTCGTTGACTCCTGCATAGCGGATGGCGTCTGTGATTGAAATCATATCGTAAGATCTCCCTTCATTATATTTATAAAAATAACATTCAGAATAGTTTCTGCTAACATTATAGGCGATAAATGCCGGAAAACCAAGTATATTATTTGAAACAATTTATTACAGAAGTCGGTTTTATTCCGGTTTAACTGCTGGATGTGGCTTTGAGCCCAATGATGCCGATGAGCAAAAGAGCCACGAAGAAGAGCCGGATCGGGGAAACGGATTCTTTAAACAGCAGGATTCCTACGATCACAGCGCCCAGGGCTCCGATGCCGGTCCAGATGGCATAAGAGGTGCCCAGGGGCAGGACTTTGGTGGCCTGGGAGAGAAACACAAAGCTGAAGATCATGCCGATCACGGTGAGGATCGTGAATTTCAGGACAGTAAATCCCTCGGAAAATTTCAGACAGGTGGACCAGAAGACCTCCAGTCCTCCGGCGATGACAAGATAAAACCATTCCATATTTTTTTCTCCTTTCAGATGGCAGAAAAGCCTGCCGGGAGCATGTATTTTGCAAAAAGAAAAAGCGTCTGGACTGTATCTTCTATGGCCTAACGATACAGAGCAAGCGCTTGGATTACCCGGCGGCAAATAACCATTTGTGAACTTTTCGAATATAATTTAACAAATGGAATTGCCTTTGTCAATGATTTGGTCTATTATTTTAGGAAGAAGCAACGTGTTAAAAAGTATTTTTTCAGTAAGGAAGGTAAGACTATGATATATCACGACGTTTTGGAAGCTGTAGGAAATACACCCCTGATCCGGCTGAACCGGATGACAGATCCTGAGGATGCGGAAGTGCTGGTGAAGTTTGAGGCGGTGAATATCGGCGGTTCTGTGAAGACCCGTACGGCCCTGAATATGATCCAGGCGGCCGAGAAGGACGGCAGGATCGGGCCGGATACGATCATCGTGGAGCCGACAAGCGGTAACCAGGGGATCGGCCTTGCGCTGATCGGCGCGGTGAAAGGATATAAGACCCGGATCATTATGCCGGATTCTGTCAGTGAGGAACGGCGGAAGCTGGTGAAGAATTATGGGGCGGAAGTGGTGCTGATCCATGACGAGGGAAATATCGGCGCGTGCATTGAGAAGTGTATGCAGACGGCCCTTCAGATGGCGAAAGACGATCCGAATGTCTTTGTGCCGCAGCAGTTTGAAAATGAGGCCAACAGCCAGGCGCACAGGGAACAGACCGGACAGGAAATTTTAAAGCAGGCAGGAAAGCCGATCCACGGATTCTGCTCCGGTATTGGCACCGGCGGCACCATCACCGGCGTGGGCGAGGCTTTGCGGGAGCAAAATCCGGATATCCTGATCTGGGCGATCGAACCGGAGCATGCGGCGATCCTCTCAGGTAAGGAAGTGGGAAGCCATATCCAGATGGGGATCGGAGACGGCGTGATCCCAAAGATCCTGCATCAGGATGTGTACCAGGACATCGTGATCGTGACCGATGAGGAGGCGCTTGCAACGGCAAGAGAGCTGGCGGCAAAGGAAGGTCTGATGTGCGGCATCACCGGCGGCACCAATGTGGCGGCGGCCCTTCGGATGGCAAAGAAGCTGGGGAAGGGCAAGACGGTGGTTACCATCCTGCCGGATACGGCAGAACGCTATTTTTCTACCGAGCTGTTTGACGCGTAGGGAAAGTTAAGGTGACGGATATGAAACGAGAGAAAAAACCGCCGCTTCGCAGGACCTTTGGCTATGCCTTTGAAGGAATCCTGACCGGGATCCGCAAGGAACGCAACATGCAGATCCACACGGCGGCCATGATCCTGGTGGTGTTTTTCGGCACGGTTCTGGGGCTTTCTGCCACAGAGTGGTGTATCTGCCTGGTCCTTTTCGGACTGGTGATGGCGCTGGAGCTGGTGAATACGGCGGTGGAAGCGGTGGTGGATCTGGTAACGGAGGAGCGAAAGCCTCTGGCCAAGATCGCCAAAGATACGGCGGCAGGGGCGGTGCTGATCGCGGCCATTATGGCGGCGGTCATTGGCTGCATCATTTTTCTGCCGAAAGTGGCCGCGTTTGCAGAAGTCCTGTGGATAAAATAATCGGTTTTTGGAAATGATGTAAAGGATAAGGTCCATACAGGAACATCAGAAAGGAGAAGATGAGATGGAAAACTTTGGAGATAACATTAAGAAAGTGCTTCTTGCCGGAATCGGGGCAGTTGCCGTGACAGGGGAAAAGTCAAAGGAACTGCTGGATGAAATGGTAAAAAAAGGAGAGCTTACGGTCGAGCAGGGCAAAGCACTCAATGAAGAACTGAAGCATAATATCAAAAAGACCATGAAGGAGAAGGTCAATGTTTCGGTAAAAGCGTCTTCACCGGAAGATCTGGATACGCTGCTGGATGAGATGACACCGGAACAGATTGCCCGCTTAAAAGAACGGATCCTGGCAAAAGAAGAAGGAAGCAGGGAAGAAAATACGGATGAGTAGAGAGCCGTCTGCAGAGCAGACAGGGAGACTAAGAGAGATTACTGCAGTTCTCCGGAAGCATAATATCACCAAAGGCGTGACGCCTGAGAAACTGCGGATGATCCTGGAAGATCTGGGCCCTACTTTTATTAAGATCGGCCAGATCATGTCCATGCACTCAGATGTTCTCCCGAAACGATATTGCGATGAACTGATGCATTTATGTTATGATGTGGCTCCCATGCCTTTTACAGAGGTGGCGGAAGTGATCGCGTCCGCTTACGGGCAGCCGTTTACAGAGGTGTTTCTGGAGATTGATGAGACACCTCTTGGTTCTGCGTCCATTGCACAGGTGCACCGGGCGGTTCTGCTGGACGGAAGTCCTGTGGTGGTGAAGGTGCAAAGAAAAGGTATCTATGCCACTATGGCCAGAGACATTGCTCTTCTTCACAAGGCGGTAAAGCTGGTGCCGCCGGTGAGCATTAAGGGGATGGTGGATCTGAACATGGTCCTGGATGAGCTGTGGAGTGTGACCAGGGAGGAGATGAACTTCCTGACGGAAGCGGCCAATATGGAAGAGTTCCGGAAAAATAACCAGGATGTGGCTTATGTGGATACTCCGAAAGTTTATCACGAATACACCACCATGCAGGTGCTGGTGATGGAATATGTGGAGGGTTGCGGGATCAATGACAAAGAATATCTGACAGAGAACGGCTATGACCTGAAAGAGATCGGCAGCAAACTTGTGGATAATTATATCAAGCAGGTGATGGAGGACGGGTTCTTTCACGCAGATCCACACCCGGGAAATGTAAAGGTTAAAGAAGGTAAGATCGTCTGGATGGACATGGGCATGATGGGCAGGCTTACGGACCGGGACCGGGAGCTGATCGGAAAAGCGGTGGAAGGGATTGCTCTTAATGATATCGGTGTGATCCAGGACGTAGTCATGGAGCTTGGAGAATTCAAAGAGAGACCGGATCCCAGTGTATTGTACGAAGGGATCAGCGGCCTGATGAGCAGATATGGCGCGCTGGATCTGGGACAGATTGACATCGCTGAAGTGATGATGGATCTGATGGAGGTCATGAAGGAAAATAAGATTATCATGCCTCACGGGCTGACTATGCTGGCCAGGGGGCTGACTCATATGGAAGGCGTGCTGGCAGACATTGCTCCGGATATTAATATGATCGAGATTGCTTCGCGCAGGATGGCAGGCCGGTATCTGATGAACAGAGACTGGAAGAAGGAACTTAAGAATACCGGGAAAACCCTGTTTCGTTCCGTACATAAGGCGCTGGATATCCCTGCGCTTCTGTCTGATATGCTGCATGGTTATATGAAGGGACAGACCAAGATCAATCTGGATCTGCACGCATCAATTGAACTGGAGAGGCTGCTTCGCAGACTGGTCCGCAATATCGTGATGGGACTGTGGGTGATGGCCCTTCTGATCAGTTCGAGCATCATCTGTACCACAGATATGAAGCCAAAGATCATGGGTATTCCGGCGCTTGGAGCCTTTGGCTATGTGATTGCATTCTGTATTGTCATGTATGTGTTTTTAAAACATATTTTTTCCCGGAAGTAAAAGGCTTTTGTCTTCCGGAAAAAAGGAGCCTGTAAATGTAGACTGGAAAGGATTTGGATGGAAATTATTGTTCACACGTTAGCGCATGCATTCGCAGATTGTCTGCGAATGCTGCCGTTTTTATTTGCTGCTTTTTTGCTGATAGAAGGACTGGAACATTATTCGGGGAAGCACACGGCGAAGATCATGGAAAAAGTAGGAAAAGCAGGACCGGTGGCAGGCGCGGCGGCAGGATGTGTGCCCCAGTGCGGCTTTTCTGTGATGGCGGCGAATCTGTACGCAGGAGGCGTAATCTCTGCAGGAACTCTGCTGGCGGTGTTTCTTGCCACTTCCGACGAGGCGGTCCTTATCATTCTGGGAAATCCGGATTCGGCCGCTGTGGTGGGAAAACTTCTGGCGGCTAAGGTGGTGATCGCCATCGCAGGAGGATATGCGGCGGATCTGTTTTTTCTGAAGGAGAGGCCGGAGGAAAAGAAAAAAGCAGGGATCCTGTGTGAACACTGCGGATGTCATGACGGCCATGGCAGGATCCTTCTTCCAGCCTTAAGACATACCTTCCGGTTGTTTATGTATTTGTTTTTGTTCACCTGGATCCTGGACTTTTGTGTGGAAATCTTTGGCATCCAGGGGCTTTCCCGATTCCTGCTTGGAGACACGGTTTTTCAGCCTCTGATCGCGGCGCTGATCGGGCTGATCCCCAACTGCGCGGCATCTGTGATCCTGACGGAACTGTATCTGGAACAGGCCATTTCGTTTGCGTCTGTGGTGGCAGGACTTTGCACCGGGGCAGGAGCGGGTCTTCTTGTCCTCTTTAAGGTGAACCAGAATCGGAAAGAAAATGGAAAAATCATGATTATGCTGTATTTGACCGCAGTTGTTGCAGGATTGTTGTTGCAGTTTGTCAATTGATTCACAATTGCTTTTTTATTAGAATGTGTTATAATATTTCATGGTCAGGTGAAAAGGCCTGGCAAATGAGGAGGAATTATCATGGCTACAAAGAAAGCAAGTGTAAGTACAGAAACCAAGAAAACACAGACTGTAACAAAGGCTGCAGTAAAGGCAGAGCCAGCTAAGACTCCCGCGGCAAAGGCAGCGCCGGTAAAGGCAGAGCCGGCAAAGACAACCGAAGTAAAGACAGCAGAAGTAAAACCGGTGAAGACAACCGAAGCAAAGCCAGCGGCAGAAAAGAAAGCACCGGCAAAAACTGCGGAAAAGAAAACGGCAGCAAAGAAGACGGCGGCCAAAAAAGAAATTAAAGTAAATGCGATTGTAGAGTACTATGGACAGCAGATGGACGAAAAGACCATTGTTGCAAATGTGAAGAAAGCATGGACAAAATCCGGAAGAAAAGTCGGAGATATCAAGACCATGGATCTGTACATCAAGCCGGAAGAAAGTGCGGTATATTATGTGATCAACGGGATTGACACAGGAGCCGTCGCTTTATTCTAATGGCACAAAGAACTGGGCGCCTTTTTGGAAGGCGCCCTTTTTTCATGGGAAACTCTGCGGCCGTATCTTTACTGATCCGTGTTTTATTGGTATAATAGTAAAGTAATAAAGGCTGGGGTATAGAAAAGCAATGTAAGAATAAGGGACAAAGGAGAACATGAAAAATGGAACAATTCAAACATATTCAGGAACAGGTGAACCAGCTGGTGGACAGCCGTCAGCTTGATTTCCTTACTGGAGGCGATGCGGCCGTAAGTCTTGGGGCGGCAGCTGCAGCGATTGTTGTAGGGATTCTGATCTGCTTTTTTGGACTGAAGCTGGTGAAGTTTCTGGGGGCGCTGATCGGATTCTTCCTTGGAGCGGCGATCGGAGGCGTGATTGCCCTTGTGGCCGGACTGGAGGGTCTTGTTTTTGCAGGCGTAGTGATCGTCGGCGGGTTTATCCTGGGAATCCTTTCCTGGTTTATCTACCGGATCGGTGTGTTTTTTCTGGTGCTGGCGCAAGTGTTTAGCATCGGGATAGCCTTCCTTCAGCCGTCGTCTTCCATCCTTCTGGTGGTAGTTCTGGCAGTGGCGTTGGTGCTTGCGATCCTTGCGGTGATTTTTGTGGAGCCATTTGTGATGGTGGTGTCCGGACTGGCAGGCGGCCTGGCGGCAGGAACCAATATCGGCCTCCTGGCAGGTTTTGCCGATAACGGATGGATCGGCGTTGGAATTGGCGCAGTTATTGCGGTGGCAGGAATAATTGTTCAATTTATGATGCATTCCAGGAAGGTCGGGAAGAAGGAAAAGAATTACTCAAAAAAGGTCAAAGAGCTTGATTCTATGGAGTCTGAAGTGGAAAAAGCGCGTCACATGTTAGATGATGACGAAGATGATGATTTGCAGGATGAAGATTAAAAACTTGCAAAATGAGAGTTTGCTTGTTGATTTTTTGTCAATTATCCTGTATAATGTGAACGGATTAAAACTATAATAAAGAAAGAAAGAGGTAGAGCGAATCATGTCAAAGATCGATTTAACAAAGTACGGTATCACCGGAACAACAGAAATTGTTCACAATCCTTCTTACGAAATGCTGTTTGCGGAGGAGACCAGCCCGGAGCTGGAAGGTTTTGACAAGGGACAGGTCAGCGAGCTGGGCGCAGTCAATGTTATGACCGGAATTTATACAGGCCGTTCCCCCAAAGACAAGTATATTGTCATGGACGAGAATTCCAGAGACACGGTATGGTGGCCGACGGAAGAGTATCCCAATGATAATCATCCGGCGACCCTGGAAGCCTGGGATGCGGTAAAAAAGATCGCCCTGGAAGAACTTTCAGGCAAGCGTCTGTTTGTTGTCGACGCGTTCTGCGGCGCAAACAAAGATACTCGTATGGCGATCCGTTTTATTATGGAAGTGGCATGGCAGGCTCACTTCGTAAAAAATATGTTTATCCGTCCGACCGAAGAAGAACTGGAGAACTTTGAACCGGATTTTGTGGTTTATAATGCCTCCAAGGCAAAGGTGGAAAATTACAAAGAACTGGGACTGCGTTCCGAGACAGCCGCAATGTTTAATATTACCAGCCGCGAGCAGGTGATCGTAAACACATGGTACGGCGGTGAGATGAAGAAAGGTATGTTCTCTATGATGAACTACTATCTGCCGCTGAAGGGCATCGCTTCTATGCACTGCTCTGCCAATACTGATATGAATGGTGAGAACACCGCTATTTTCTTCGGACTTTCCGGAACTGGCAAGACTACGCTTTCCACAGATCCGAAGAGACTGCTGATCGGCGACGACGAACACGGATGGGATGATAACGGTGTATTTAACTTTGAGGGAGGCTGCTATGCCAAGGTGATTGACCTTGACAAGGATTCAGAGCCGGATATTTATAACGCGATTAAGAGAAATGCGCTTCTTGAGAATGTAACGCTTGACGCAGAAGGACATATTGACTTTCATGATAAGAGCGTGACAGAGAATACCCGTGTTTCTTATCCGATCGATCATATTGAAAAAATCGTGCGTCCGGTATCCGCAGCTCCGGCAGCGAAGAATGTGATCTTCCTGTCCGCAGATGCGTTTGGCGTACTTCCTCCGGTATCTGTACTGACTCCGGAGCAGACAGAGTATTATTTCCTGTCCGGATTTACTGCAAAACTGGCAGGAACAGAGCGCGGCATCACAGAGCCTACTCCCACGTTTTCTGCTTGTTTCGGACAGGCCTTCCTGGAACTGCATCCGACCAAATATGCGGAGGAACTGGTAAAGAGAATGAAAGCAAGCGGAGCGAAAGCATATCTGGTGAATACCGGATGGAATGGAAGCGGCAAGCGTATTTCCATTAAAGATACCAGAGGCATTATTGATGCGATCCTCAATGGCGCGATCCTGACCGCACCGACCAAGAAGATCCCATATTTCAATTTTGAAGTGCCGACAGAGCTTCCGGGCGTTGATCCTGCCATCCTTGATCCCCGCGATACCTATGCTGATGCGGCAGAGTGGGAGACAAAGGCGAAGGATCTTGCGGCAAGATTCCGGAAGAACTTCAAGAAATATGAGACCAATGAGCTTGGTAAAGCGCTGGTTGCCGCAGGCCCGCAGGAATAAAAATATTTCCCCGGCTTTATGCCGGGGATTTTTGCCCCGCTTATGATTTATCAGATCGGTTTCTATCTTGATCGAAAAGGAGGCATACCTATGAAGCTGGATATGCATTGTCACATTAAGGAAGGCTCACCCGACAGCAAAGTATCACTGGATGAATACATTACAAAGCTGAAAGAGCATGGATTTGACGGGATGCTGATCACGGATCACGACACTTATAAAGGATACCGTCACTGGAAGTATAATATGAAAGGGAAGGTACATGAAGATTTTGTGGTGCTTAAAGGGATCGAATACGATACCTGTGACGGCGGCCATATTATCTGCATCATGCCTGAAGGGGTGAAAATGCGTCTCCTGGAGCTTCGGGGACTGCCGGTGACGGCGCTCATAGATTTCGTTCACCGGCATGGAGGGATCCTGGGTCCGGCCCATCCCTGCGGAGAAAAATACTTAAGCTTTACCAATACCAAAAAGTATTATCAGTCTCCGGAAATTATAAAACGTTTTGATTTTATAGAAGTATTTAACGCCTGCGAGCAGGAAGATTCTAATGCCTGCGCCATGAAAGTGGCGCAGAAGTATAAAAAGCCGGGGATTGGCGGAAGCGACGCGCACAAAATCGAATGTGTGTCCAAGGGGTACACCATCCTTCCGGAATACGTTACTTGCGAAACAGAACTGATCTCGCTGATTCGCAGGAAAGCGCCCATTGAGGCAGGCGGCGTCTATTATGGAAAGACCACCAGAGAAAAAATGGGAAAGGCAGGAAAGCTTTTGACCTATTCCTTCTGGTTCTACAATAAAGGCGGAGAACTGTTGCGGAGAAGAAAGCGAAAAGTAAAAGGAGAGGTAGAAAATCCGCCGTCGCCGATTGATCCGATCGAGATTCCGTATCTGCAGAAACATCTGCACGAATAAATTTGGGACGTAGACCTTTTGCAAAGGTCTACGTCCCAAATTGCGTTTCAGGGTGTCCCAAAATGAATTTCAGGGTGTACCCGACTGCTAAAACAGCAGAATGATATGATAGATGAGTGCGCTCATAACCCAGGCTATGCCCAACTGAAAGAGGATGATGCCAAGGGTTGTTTTCCAGCTTTTCAGCTCCCGGTGCATGGTGCCGATGGTGGCAGTGCATGGGATGTACAGCAGGCAGAAGACCATGAGTGCGTAAGCGTTGGCTGCGCCAAAGCCCATGGCTGTTAATGTGGCGGACATGGCCGACATTCCGTGGGCGGTAGTGAGGTTCTGGATGCCGAAGAGGACGCTGCAGCTGGATACGACTACCTCCTTTGCGGCAATGCCGGAAATCAGTGCCACGATGATCTGCCAGTAGCCAAGACCGGTCGGACGGAATAAAGGCACGGCCGCTTTTCCGATCATAGCGCCGAAGCTCTGGGTAATGTCTGTTACATATCCGGACGGACCAAAGTTCAGGATCGCCCACAGGATCACAGACGCTACAAAGATGACGGTGCCGGCCTTGGTCAGGTAATCTTTTACCTTCTGCCATACATAAATGGCGATGGTACGGGCATTGGGCGATTTATACTCCGGAAGTTCGATCAAAAGAGCGTGAGAGGCTTTGCTGCCGTCAAGCTTTGACAGAACAAAGGCGGTTGCGATCGCCACAAGGATTCCCAGCAAATAGAGGGAATAACAGACCAGCATGGCCTGTTTCCCGAAAAACAGGGAAGAAAACAGTACATAGATCGGAAGTCTTGCGCTGCAGGACATAAAGGGCGTAACAAGAACTGTTTTAAACCGGTCTTTGGGATCCTCCAGGGTGCGGGAAGCCATAACTGCTGGCACAGAGCATCCAAATCCAAGTAAAAGGGGCAGGAAGGCCCGGCCGGAAAGACCAAGTTTACTCATAATATCGTCCATGACAAAGGCAACCCGGGACATGTATCCGCTGTCTTCCAGGATGGCAAGGGCCAGAAAGAGGATAAATATGTTGGGGAGGAAAGTAAGGATACCGCCTACGCCCGAGATAATACCGTCCAGGATCAGGGACTGGAGCATGTCGTTTACATGGAAGGCTGTGAGGAAATTTCCCACTGTTGCGGAGAACATTTCCAGAAGAAGTTCAAAATATCCTTTCAGCCAGTCTCCAATGGCAAAGGTCAGAAAGAAGACCAGAGCCATGATTGCCAGAAAAATAGGAAGGCCCAGGAAGCGGTGAGTCAAAAAATGATCCACCTGATCGGTAACTGCGGCTTTCCGGGATTTATTTACCAGGATTTCGCCGATCACTTCTTCGATAAAATCATATTTTTCATTGATGATCTCTTTCTCGTAGCTTCGATCTGCAATCCCCGTAAGATCAATCGGGTATTGCTTCATCACTGCTTCGTCCGCTTCCAGATATTTGATGGCATGCCAGCGCTTGTTATGAAGATCCGGATATGATTCTTTCAGCCGGACGATAATCGCGTCAATCTTGTCCTCGATTTCGTCTGAATAGACCATGGCGTATTCCGCATGGTGGTCATGGCGGTGGGAGGAGTGCATGCCCGGATGGTGGTGGATCAGAGGTCCCTGGGTCTGGAGCTCGCTGTGGTGCGCCACGGCGTGCATCAGGATGGAAAGACCTGTTTTCTTTCTGGCAGATACCGGAATAGCCGGAACCCCCAGCATTTCCGGAAGACGGTGCAGGTCGATCTCCATCCCCCGTTCTTCCACAATATCCATCATATTCAGCGCCAGAACCACCGGTTTTCCAAGTTCCAGAAGCTGCAGCGTCAGATAGAGGTTGCGCTCCAGGCTGGAAGCGTCGATGACGTCGACGATCACATCCACCTCGTCGCTTAGGATGCACTCTCTGGAAACCGTTTCTTCCATAGAATAGGAGGTCAGGCTGTAGATGCCGGGAAGATCAATAAGCCGGAATTCCTGACCGTTATAGTGAGCGGTTCCTTCCTTTTTTTCGACTGTGACGCCCGGCCAGTTGGCGACCTTTAAGTTGGCGCCGGTAAATGCGTTGAAAAGAGTGGTTTTCCCGCAGTTTGGATTGCCGATGAAGCCTACATGGATGATCTTATTCATGGCTATCCACCTCCGAGACCAGGATGTTTTCTGCAATATTGCGTCCCAGTGCAAATCGTGTACCCCGGAACCGGGCGGTCAGAGCGCCTTTTTTATCATTGTTAAGAATGGTGATCAAAGATCCTTCGGTCAGCCCCAGTGCCTCCAGACGGCGTTCCAGGTCAAGGGAAGTGTGGATGGAGCTGACACGGTAGGTCTGATTGCTTTTTCCTTGTTTTAACGTCATATATCGTACATCTCCTGTGCATTATTGATAACATTTATCATTAGCAAAATGATTATAGCACTAATTGACGGGGATATCAATTGTGAAGTATACTCTAGTTTACAAACAGAAAATACAGACAGAGAGGAAGAAAAATGAGTATCTACGAGACCGGATTATATTTCTTTATCTATGCGATACTTGGATGGTGTGCGGAAGTTGCGTTTGCCGCGGTAAAGGAGCGAAAGTTTGTAAACCGGGGATTCTTAAACGGCCCGCTTTGTCCGATCTACGGGGCGGGCGTGGTGACGGTGGCGGTGCTTCTGGAGCCGTTTCACGACCGTCTGCTTTTGCTTTATCTGGCATCGGCAGTTCTGACTACAGTCATGGAGGGGCTGACCGGATGGGCGCTGGACCGGCTGTTTCATCATAAGTGGTGGGATTATACGGGGATGCCGCTGAATATCGGAGGGTATGTATGTCTGCCTTTTTCGCTGGTGTGGGGCGCGGCCTGCGTGGCGATCGTAAAGGTTATCCATCCGGCGGTGGAAGATCTGGTGGCGTTTTTGCCGAAACTGCCGGGAATGATCCTGCTTCTTCTGATGTGCTGCGGACTTGGAGCTGATCTTGCGGTAACTGTGAACGGGATCCTTAAGTGGAACCGGCAGCTGGATGCGCTGGATAAGATTGCCGCTGATCTTCGGAAGCTGTCCGGATACATGGGAGAAAATATCTATGAAAATGTGATGGATACTATAGAGTTGCACGAGAAACTGGATGCTGCGGTAGAAGAGCGAAAAGATCAGGCGGAAGAGCATTTCCGTCAGGCGCAGGAGCGGATCCTTCAGGCAGAAGAACTTAAGGCAAGATACCGGGCTCTTGCAGAGCGGACGCTGCGGGATGGCAGACGTCTGGTGCGGGCATTCCCGGGGATACAGTCCAGGCGTCACAAAGAGCTTCTGGAGCGGATAAGGGAAAGAATCCGTCAGGAGCGATAGACAAAGGGATGCGTCAGACAGGCACGGCGATTTTATTGGACGAACTTTCTTGCGCCGGCTTATTTGAATGTGTTAAAATATCCAGTAAGACTAAGAAAAAGAGGAGGTTGTCGAAATGGGAATGACAATGACGCAGAAGATTCTGGCGGCTCATGCAGGTCTTGACCATGTGGAGGCGGGCCAGCTGATCGAAGCGAAGTTAGATATTGTGATGGCAAATGATATTACCGGGCCTATGGCCCTGCCCATCATCCGCCAGATGTCGGATCATGTATTTGATAAAGATAAAGTGGTGTTTGTGCCGGATCATTTTACGCCCAACAAGGATATCAAATCTGCGGAGAATTCAAAGGCGATCCGGGAATATGCAAAGGAACAGGGGCTTTCCTGGTATTTTGAGCATGGGGAAAATCCGGCGTGGAACATGCGATCCTTCCGGAGGCCGGCGTGGTGACAGCAGGCGAGTGCATCATCGGCGCGGATTCTCACACCCTGTACCTATGGAGCGCTGGGAGCGTTTTCCACAGGTATGGGAACAACGGACGTGGCTACCGGCATGGCCACCGGAGAGATCTGGTTTAAGGTGCCAAGCGCCATCAAATTTGTCCTGACCGGAAAGCCGGGGAAATATGTCAGCGGAAAAGACATTATCATCCATATTATCGGAAAGATCGGCGTGGATGGAGCCCTGTACCGTTCCATGGAATTTACGGGGGACGGCATCGCACACCTGTCTATGGACGACCGGTTTACCATGGCAAATATGGCGATCGAAGCCGGGGCAAAGAACGGGATCTTCCCGGTGGATGAAACGGCCCTTGCCTATATCAAAGAGCATTCCAGGAAGCCGTATACCATTTACGAGGCGGATGCAGACGCTCCTTACGATGAAGTGATCACCGTGGATCTTTCCGAAGTCCGTCCGACCGTGGCATTCCCGCATCTTCCGGGCAATGCAAAGACCATCGACGAGGTGGAGGCAATGGAACCCATCAAGATCGACCAGGTGGTGATCGGTTCCTGTACCAACCGGAAGAATGGAAGACATGCGTAAGGCAGCGGCCATCCTGAAAGGCCATACAGTGCACAGGGATGTACGCGTTATGGTTGTTCCCGCAACCCAGAAGATTTATAAGCAGTGTGTGGACGAAGGTCTGGTAGACATTTTTGTGGACGCAGGTTGTGCGGTGACTACGCCAAGCTGCGGGCCCTGTATGGGAGGCCATATGGGAGTCATGGGCCGCAGGAGAGAAATGCGTGTCTACCACCAACCGTAACTTTGTCGGCCGTATGGGCCATGTGGATTCCCTGATCTATCTTGCGTCACCGGAAGTGGCGGCTGCAGAGCGCGATCGCAGGTTATATTTGCAAATCCGGAGAAAGTAGGTGACAGATCATGAGAGCGGCAGGACATGTATTTAAATATGGAGACAATGTAGATACAGATGTGATCATTCCGGCAAGATACTTAAATTCTTTTGATGCAAAAGAACTGGCAAGTCATGCCATGGTGGATATTGATCCGGATTTCGTAAAGAAGGTGCAGCCCGGAGATATCAATCGTGGCAAATAAAAATTTCGGCTGCGGCTCTTCCAGAGAGCATGCGCCTCTGTGCCTCAAAACGGCAGGGGTAAGCTGTATCATCGCAGAGACCTTTGCAAGAATCTTCTATCGCAATGCGATCAACATCGGCCTTCCTATCATTGAATGTCCGGAGGCGGCAAAAGGGATCGAGGCCGGCGATGAGGTGGAAGTAGATTTTGACAGCGGCAGGATCTATGACCGTACCAAAGGAACCGAGTATCAGGGACAGGCCTTCCCGGAATTTATGCAGAAGCCTGATCGCTGCAGGCGGTCTGGTAAATTATACGAACAGTAAGAAAAAGTAAGATAAAATAAGAGATAAAAGAGGGTAATGGTATGAGGGAGCAAAAAGGAAATGCGGCGGCGCTGCTGCCGATCGGTATATTTCTGGTGATTTTTCTGGGATCAGGGATCGTAACCGGAGACTTCTACGCCATGCCGGCCATCGTCGCATTTCTGATCGCTTTGCTGGCGGCATTTTTGCAGCACCGGGAACTGGGATTCCAGGAAAAGATCGCGATCATATCCAAAGGCGTAGGCGATGAAAATATCCATCACCATGAGCCTGATCTTTTTAAGCGCCGGGGCCTTCTCCGGGGCAGTAACTGCTGCCGGCGGCGTGGACAGCACCGTGAATCTGGGATTGTCTGTCCTGCCTGCCCACATCGCGGTGGTGGGGCTCTTTGTGATCGGCTGCTTTATATCGGTTTCCATGGGAACTTCGATGGGAACCATTGCGGCTCTTGCGCCGATTGCGGCAGGGATCAGCGAGAAGACCGGATTTGCCATGGCGATCTGCATCGGAGCGGTAGTCTGCGGCGCTATGTTTGGCGACAATCTGTCCCATGATCTCGGACACCACCATTGCGGCGGCGTGAAGACCCAGGGGGTGCGAGATGAATGGACAAGTTCCGGGAAAATTTTAAGATCGTGCTGCCGGCAGCGATCCTTACTATCGTCATTTTCTGGGCAGTAACCAGAAACGGAAGTTTTCAGATGACCGAGGAGCTGCCCTATCATGTGCTGCAGGTGATCCCCTATCTGGTGGTGCTGGTAGGGGCGCTGATCGGGATTAACGTGTTTGTGGTCCTGGTCACAGGAACAGTGCTTTCCCTGGTCATTGGCGTGGGCACGGGCAGTCTGGCCGCAGGGGAAATGTTTATCGCTGTGGGCGACGGTGTAACAGGGATTGTATGATATTACGGTCATCTCTATCGTTGTGGCGTGTATTGTGTCTCTGGTAAGAGAATATGGCGGGATCCAGTTTATCCTGGATCTGATCCGCAGACGTATCCGCGGCCGGAGAGGCGCGGAAGCCGGGATTGCCGGACTTGCCCTTCTCTGGTGGATCTGTGTACGGCCAATCAACACGGTGGCGATCGTGATGGCAGGGCCGATCGCAAAGGAGATCAGTGGGAACACGCGATCTAGTGT